>JBAWEZ010000029.1:0-240183 GCA_049591475.1 Candidatus Acidiferrales bacterium | reverse complement strand
AGTATTGTTCGCGGATCGCTCGCCGCGATTCAGGCTGGCGGCGCGGCCACGCCTCTGCCTGTATCCGTCAACGCCGGCATTTCCGGGCGAATCGTAGATTCAATAACAGGAGCGGCAATCTCCGGCGGGCAAGTGACCGTCGCGCTCGAACAGCCGGACGGAACCGGAACGGACGTGGTTTTCACGCAGACAAAACCGGACAGCTCGGGGCACTTTTCGTTCAATCTGCTGCCGCTTGCTTCTATGTTCGATCTCGTCGCGGTGGCCAACAAGGGTAGCGGAGTGACGTATGATGCCACGGTGATCCTAAATATATCCACTGGCACCAGCCTTGGCACAATTCCCTTGATTGCGGAGAGCGATGATTCCAGCCGCCCGGCGACGATTGAAGGCATCGTCACGGCAACCTCCGGTTCCGCACCGTCCTCCATTCGTGCCACGATCTCCGCAATCCAGACCATCAAGTTGCGCGGAGGTTTTACGTTTCCTGAGGCTGTGCCGCAGACCGTTACGATCAGCGGCTCCGATCTCCGCCCGGTCACCATTCCGGGGGGGGCCGGAACTTCGGCGGATATTTTCGTGCGGTCGGCTTCGGAGTGTCCTGCGTCGGCCCCGAAAAATGTCAATTGCGGCCATTACGTGATCGTCGTTCCTGGCAACAATCCAAGCGTGGGTCGGTTCGAGCAGGGCAAGATTTCCTATAGTCCGCCAGCGCCTGGTCCAGCGCTTTATTCGGTGCGCGCCAACTCCTATATGCCTTTTGGAGAAGGCGCGAGCGTCTGCATCCCATCGTTTCAGTCCGCCGACGCTGCAGCCGGCAGTCAGCCTCTGAAAGTTTCTCCCGGAGGGAGTGTGACAGCGTCGCAGATTGCTTTTACCGGCTGCTGGTGACGTTACATAAATTGTGTACGTTGTGATCTATACATTCATTCGGTTGCAAACACCTGCACCGCACTCCCCGCCCGATGCTTGAATCTTTCTTGAATATTTGAGGATGTGCCAACAGCGCGCCGCGGCGTCTTAGTGCGACCGCTCGCAGGTATTTAGCTGGGTTGAAATCCACGGCGATCCGACGGATGCAGGAATAAAACTCGCGCAAATTCAGGAGGACACCTGATCGATGCCGTTTCCCGGAGGTGCGATCATCCCATCGCTCGCGAAGGTGTTACTTGCGAGCTAACACGTCGGCCATGACATTTAGCGCCCAACAGTTCGCACAGCGAAAGCGTTCTTCCGTCGGCGCGGGTCCACGAGCCGACTGGCAGCCGGCCCGCAATCTCTGGAAGTCAGCTTCATCCAGTTCATGGGAGCCAACATGCTCGAACCTTCTCCGATTCTGATCATCAGCGGTGAACGAGAACACCGCGCGCGGCTTGCCGACCACGTGTTCAAGTTCGGTTTGCGCCCGGTTTGCTGCGAGACGGTGGCCGATGCGCGCGCCTTGGCGGAGAGCCAGCCGTTCTCCGCGGCGCTTTCTGAAGATCAGTTGCCCGACGGCGATTTTCGTGCCGTCATCAACGAAATGCGCCGCCATTCCGCGCATTCACCGGTAGTCGTCGTCTCCCGCCGCGATGATTGGGATTTTTATCTTTCCACGGTCCGCATGGGAGCGTTCGATTCGGTGGCTTTCCCGCCCACTCTCGGCGAGCTCGAACGAGTTCTGTGGACGGCACTGAGCGAAGTCAAGAGATCCTAGCAGCCGGTGCGACCGTGACGTCTTTCAGGCCACAGTTGCAGTCCTGAGATTCCGTTCGCAGCGCGCGGCCATTCTTTTCGCTGTTGTCCCTCCGGACAGTTTGCGAACCGGAAAGCGTTACTTGTTCGCAGCAGTATGCGTGGTGCTCTGTTGACCGTGCTGTTCCTGGTGGGACAATCGGACCTTCGGAGACGCAAATGCTTCGCAAGATTTGGCACCGCGCTGCAGCGCTCGCACTTCCACTTGCGCTGGCTATTTGTCTGCCGCCCCTGGCGGTGATCGCGTTGAATTTGCGCGCGCAATCCACAGCGGCGGCTCCGACTACTACTCAGTCTACCCGCACTACCGCCGACGTGGCCCGAGAACGCGGGAACAAAGAAGCTTCACGAAATGTGAATCAATCGAGGCAACGTGAGACCGCGCCAGCTCAGCAGGTCCGAACCGCTACTTTGAGCGGCAATCAATCCTAGAGCAGCTCTCGGTTGTTTCGTGATAGATGAAGTACGTGGCTAGGCCAGCGCCGCCCACGATGATGGCGGCTGCCGCAACTCGGTGCCAGTTGATCTTTCGAGGCCTGCCTACGCCCTGAATTCCAGGACCGGTTGGCCCGCCGGCGGGATCCAGGTTCGCGATATACGTTTCGCCGGCCGCTATGCTCTTTGGCACACCGTCCGCGCCCGCTACAAGTAGTTCGCCTTCGTACGCGCTCACTTGGATCTTCGTGGGGCTCAGCAACGCCACTTGACCATAGGCTCTGCTGTTGCCGCTTCCGCGAATCACGCCGAGCGGCGTCTCCACCTCTAACTGGCCGGGCGCGCCCGAGAAATCGATCGTGCCGCGCTCCATGTTCGCGCGGACGGCGCTGCCCTCCCGGAGCATGGTCGCCTCGGTTGATGACATCAGGAAAAGCTGGCTCGATCCTGCCGCCAGTCGCAGCGAACCACCGCCTTGCGTGGAAAGCGTGTCACCTGGATAGACATCTACTCCTTGCGCGGCAACCGCGTTGCTGATGAGCGCGTCATCCGTGGACACCACGATGCCGAGCGACGGCACACCTGTGCCCAGCGCCGGCAAGCTCAATAGGCAAAGCGCAAAGGATCCGATCAGGAAGGAACGGGCGCTCGCTAAAACTGTTGACCGCACGGTTGCCTCCAGGCGACTACTTCGCAAATGTACGCGGGCACTAAACGTGTGTCAATACGTAGCTGACTGGTTTTCGCGCCTCCGCAGTTGTCGGAGATGTGGGCGTCTGCTAAGCTACGAAAAACCGCGGTGGAGAGGTGTCTGAGCGGTTGAAAGAGCTCGCCTCGAAAGCGAGTGTAGGGGAAACTCTACCGTGGGTTCGAATCCCACCCTCTCCGCCATACAAATGCCCAATGAAACTGGCGTATTCTCGCGTACCGTTCCAAGCAGGGCCAGGGAGTGAGCCGGCTTGTCATCGACAAATACAAACGTGAGCTTGGCTGACTTGAAGCGTTTCTCGCTTAGCGCGGCAAACTTTTCCCGCGAGAGATATAAAGATGACACAGCGGGGGGACGGTCCGGCGACTGTAACCGTGAGAGCCAAAAGGACGCCGATGGCCAGCGCCTTCACTACAATCTCAGTCGGCTGGCGATGTGAGCGGCGACTCGCATAAACAGGACAGATGAATGTCGGCTCAACGGCCCGGCACTCGACGGCGACGCGAATCCGCGTACCGCACCAGAACTGCTTCTCTGTGCGAGTAGGGACTTCCCGGCGAACCAGCGGCCGACCGATTGCGGTCGCCTCACTGTCCTCCGCCCAGATACTTGATGACCAGTGTCGTGATGTCGTCGCTCTGCTTGGCATTCCCTACAAACAGGGACACGTCATCGAGCAACATCTGGATGATTGTCTCGCTCCGAGCGGGTTGTCTAACGCGCCCCAGCGCGACTTGAATTGCCTCCGCCCCGAAAAGCTCGAGGCTAGAGTTCATGGCCTCCGACACACCATCCGTATAAAGCACCAGCGCGTCGCCGGGATCGAGATCGATCGTGCCGCCCGGATACGTCTCGTCCGGCAGAAGTCCCAAGACGGTACCTCCGACCTTGTCGACGAGTCTGGCCACTTTTCCCGAAGCGCCCAGGACGCACGGAGGCTCGTGCCCCGCGTCCGTATAAACGACCCGCCCCGTGTGCCGATCAAGAATTCCCGCGAAAGCTGTGACAAACATTTGTCGCGGATTGCTCTCGCAGAGGAATTGATTGACGCGAGACATTGCGACGGACACCGACTGTGGCGAAGCAATCGCGGACATCTTGAACGCAGTGCGTACCATGGCCATGAAGAGCGCCGCTGGAACTCCTTTGCCAGAAACGTCGCCGATGATGAAACAGACTCGCTCAGCGTCGAGCGGAAAGAAATCGTAAAAATCGCCTCCGACTTCGAACGCCGGAACGATTCTGGCGAAAATCTCAAACTCTCCGAACTCCGGAAGGACTGAAAAGTCCTTCGGGATCAACCCCATTTGTATTTCCTTCGCGAGTTCGAGGGATTTTCTGACGATCTCCGACTGCAGGTAAGCCTCGACCATTTCGGCGCGGTCAAGAGCGATGCCGAGATGGACGGAAATGGCGTCGAGGAAGCGCTCGTCTTCGCCGGTGAACGCCCCGCCGCTTTTTTTGTTCAACACCTGCACCACGCCAACGAGTTGATTCGTCTGATTCAGAATGGGCATCGACAGGACGGAGCGCGTCCGAAATCCGGAACTCTTGTCGAACGCTGAATTGAACCTGGTATCGTTGTAAGCGTCAGCGATATTGATAATCTCGCGCGTTTGGGCGGTTGTGCCGGCGATCCCGAATCCGAAGGGGACACGAATTTTCTGGGAATCCAGCTCCTCCGCGACCCTGCTCAGAAGCTCATTGGGCTTTTCGCGATTCACTAAAAACAGCGTGGTTCGCTCCGCCTGCATCGCCGCGGTAACTTCCGCGACGATCAGCTTCAGCAGGGGGTCGAGCTGAATCTCCTGGCCAAGTGATTTCGAGATCCTCAGCAAAATTTCCAGCTTGCGGCGCTCATCCGACGTCTCCTGGGCCGGAGCCACCGCAAGCGCCTGTTTGCGATCCATGACACGTACCCCCGCCGCAATCCTATGCTGCGACGAGAAATCCGTCAATGAAGCGGTTTCTTGTCAGCGCGGCGGGATTCTCGCGAAACTTCCCGAGGAAAATAGGGGAGAGGAAGTTATTCAGGCCTTCAGCGGGTACGGCGGTGCGACGGATTGGTCCCTGAGCGTGGTGCTGAGCAGCGTCGCGGGGACAGGTGGAGGAAGCTTGGAAAAATAGATCTCATAGCGGTGCGCAAACCCATTCGACAATGATGTCAACTCCGCGGTTTTCAGGTCGGCTCGAAGTCCCTTGACGAAATACATGTCGAATGCTTTCTTTTCCTTCGTTTCAATCTGCCCGCGAAATTCACACTCGAAAAAGTCCTTAATGCGACTGTACGTGGCAGAGGACACGTTGATGCGATTCGGGACGCTGGTAGACTCGAGACGGGAGGTAAAGTTCACGGTATCGCCCCAGATGTCAAAAGCAAATTTATTGATGCCCACAACTCCTGCTGCGATCGGACCGGTGTGGATGCCGATGCGAACCGACCACGGACAATTAAGCTCGCGGTTCGAGCGCTCAACGGTTTCCAAGATTTCGAAGGCGGCGAGTACGGCGTCAACCGGATGAGAGGAATTCTTGATCGGAATTCCACCCGCGCACATGTAAGCGTCGCCGATGGTTTTCAGCTTTTCGAGGCCATTCTTTTTCACGACTTCGTCGAAAGCGGTAAACAAGCCGTTCAGCAGTCGAACGAGTTCCTCGACCGGGAGATCCTCGGAAGCACGCGTGAAACCGACGAAGTCCGTGAAGAGAATCGTCACATCCTCGAAGTACTTCGGTGAAACGAAGCCTTTTGATTGCAGTTCGGCGGCAACCGTGGCTGGCAGGATGTTCAGGAGCAAGTCCTCGGAAACTTTCTTTTGTTTCTCGATCTCCTGGTTCTTGTCGGCGAGCTCACGGTTCGCTTCTTCTATCTCTCTCGTCCGCTGCTTGACCTTCTCCTGTGCCGCTAACAGCGATTCTGCCATGTGGTTTAAACTCTGCCCCAGCTGTCCGAACTCATCCTTGCGAACCGCCATGCGGTGGTCGAGCATACCGCGACCCCACTCATTTGCTCCCGCCATCAGTTCTCCGACGGCTGAAGTCACGTCACGCCACATGCGGAAAGCGATGAAGAATGCGATCAACAACGTGAAGAGAAAAATGCCAACGCTGACCCGATCCGTGATATGCGAAACTCGGGCGAAAGTAGCCTTCGCTTGCCGAACCCGGAGGTCTTCGGCGTTCACTGCTTCGGGAAGGCGGCGTTGGAAAAGCTCATCAGTGAGAGGGTCGCCGTGCAACGCCAGTTCCATCACAGCCACATCCTGATGAACGCCGAAATTTTGGTAATAGACGGTCCAAGACTTAGACAGCTTATCGAAGGTGTCATCGAGTCCCGCGACGTCGAGTATTTGCCCAGGGTCGGCCAGTTCGCGCAACTGTTTGAGCTGCTGCGAAATGGCTGCCAACTGGGCCTTAAACTGTTGAATTTCCTGAGGACTGGCCGCAGCTTGGCCGGGTTCCACGCTGATACTGCTGAACAAAGTGATTTGTTTATGCAGGTCATCAAGCTTGCGATTGATTCCAGCAATCAGCGTGAGGCGGGTCATAGCACGGCTCAGGCTATTCACGGAGTGGTTCCGCTCGGTAGCGCCCCAAAAATAGATGGCCAGATTGACGCCAAACAGGACAAGGATGATGCCGAAGGACAGGCTTAGTTTGCGTCGGATGGTCACTGGAGCGTTTACTAATCGAGCGGATAGCCCTTCTCACCCGGCCGTTTTCCGTCGATGGTCAAGACTTTCGGACCGGGCGGAACCTTATCGGCTTCGAGAAAACCGATCGAGCCAGGGATGGCCATTACGAGTTCGGCGGTCATCGTCGAGCTGTAAACGATTTTTGGTCCCGTAGCTGTCTCGTCCCGGAAAATCTTGGCGATCCAGTATTGCCGGAACTCTGCCTCGGACATCTGAAAGATCACGTGAAGCACGATGGTTCTTGCGGGAGCGACGGGAGCCCGCACGAGCAGTACGATGGGCTGGTTGTTGGGCCAATACTGGCGATTGCCAAGCATGATGTTGCGGAGTTCGGTCAGCTTTAGGTCGTTCACCGGCGTCAAGGGATTAACCAGAATCGCCACCGGAATCCTTGACGTGCGACCGCGAATGGAATTCGCCGAAGCCAGAGCGGCGGCGAGCGCTATCATTATTGCGCATCGGCCGCTCCATCTCCCCGCCCATCTGACGAAACCTATGTTTGCCACAGTATGCCTTTAGAACACTAATGCAATCTGCGAAAACAGACCCTGAATATGCGGCTCATTCGCCGCCCGCCTTGAAATGCGGTACTCCATTTTCAGTGCGGCATAAGACGAGAAGTCGAAACGTGTTCCGATCACCGAACCCGCAAGAGACGGCACTGGATCGGAAGGAGGATTGAACACGGGATCCCCCTTAGGAACGTGAATATACTCGAAGCGGTAATACGGTTTCCACCTTCCCTCGTGAATGCGATAGGCTACTTGTGCGTACCACGCCTGGCTGTTCCAGGTCGCGGTGCCGCCCACAAGAGAATGGTGAATGTTGGCGGCCTCGGCGAGGATTTCGGGGGTCTCACTGGTGTCTATCAGGCGGGCACTCTCAATCCATTCCCCGTAGTACCCCGGAATATCGTTTGCCGGACCGATCTTATCGTGGTAGACGCTTCCACCGAACTGCCATTTGTATGCCCAGTTGGGCTCCGCATAGACGGTCGCGAGCCAGGCGCGGTTATTGTTCACCGGTCCCGCATCAGACGGTAGTGATATGTCCGCGCCACGGCTGTTGCCAATCCCAACATCATAATGCAAATTCAGCGATCCGGTACGCGGGATCACACCCTGTGCCAACGCGCCGACGAAATGGACGGGAATTAATCGCCCGCCGAACTGAATCAACTCTGGACGGGTGATCGTGGTTTGTAGCCACAGACCATGGTGATACGCGGTGTTCCAATAAATGATGGGCGTGTGGTATCGGCCGAAGGAGACGCTAAAGTAGTCGTTATAGGTATAACGGATGATTGAACGTTCGACCGTGGTGGTGTAACCGGTAGGACCCGCTGTCCAGCTAATCTCAGCGAAATAGCTGACCCTAGGAGAAAGCCCGCCTGAGAAATGCAGCACAAATTGACCGAGGTCGAATCCGCTCGAAGTGCCCGGCGGCGTAAAGCCCGTGGCCAAACCGACTCGATCAGCCTGATGATCCTGAGCAGAAAAATCGACGTCGGCGAATCCTTGGATTATAAGGTTCGGATATTTGATTTCAGGCCCACCAGGTTCAGTAGGTGAAGCCGAAGGATTGGGGGACGGCATTCCCGGCATATCCGGCATTTGCGTCGTTTGCGGCTTCTTCGTTGATTGCGGCGCCTCAGTAGTCGCTTCGACCGCCGTTGTTTTACCGGAGACGTTCTGGGTATTTGTCGCTTCTGGGACAGTCGATGTCCCCGCCGAGCCGCTAGCCGATGTCGGAGTTGGCGTTGCAGTTTGTGGAGCCACCGCACCTGACTGGGGATTGAGAGCGGGCGCTGACGCCGCGGCCGGCTGGCTGTTAGCTTTCGCGGGAACTGCTGCGGATTTCTTGTGTGCCGGTGCCGACTTGCCGGAGAGTTTTTGATTTTTCTCCAGCTCCTTCACTTGCTTTTCGAGCTTCTCGATGCGCTTCTCTAATTCCTGGACCGTTGAAGTCTCGGGGCTCTGCCCCCGCAACTGCCATGGGAATGCCAAGACGATACCCAAGAGCACGCCGCAGCGCGCAAACCTTTTCATACACTCTTCCCCTGCTTAGGCCAACTTAAGGCCAGAAGTATACATGGTGCAGCACAGCTCGCAAGGCGAAATTAGCAAGAATCATTTCGATCCTAGGTAGCACGTTACAGAAAAGCTCAAGGTATGCTTTCATGCAAATTTGGCCACCCTGTGGTTCGCCAAAATGCCGTCCGTGCCGAACTCGACGCCTCATTAAGTTTCTTCGAAGAATTTGTTAAGCCATACGTTCCCGCGCCGCCATCGCGGCAATTGTGCTGGGCCCCAGCGCCCCAACCGAGAGAAGTCTTGAGGAAGCGCTTGGCCTGCATACCTAATTAGCGACTTAGAGCACCCACATCGCGCTATTCGACCCGGCGGATGGCACGCGGTATTTTTCCTTCTCCGAAGTATTTGCTTTGTTGTCACGGAGGATATGGGCGGCGCTCACGGCTTGCTCCGTCGAGATTCGGACGATCAGCGCGGCGGCGCCTTCCTCGAAGTCAGTCGCGTCGAGATCCTGCGGTCTCGACGCCGGATCCTGCCGGAATCCGAAACTACCACCGGGGCCCGTAACTATGAGGCAAGTGATAAAGAGGCAAGTCCGTATCAACGGTCGTCCAACGAAACGCCCGATTCGCTGAGTCCCAAGTACAATCACATCGAGGTTGAAAACCCGCGAAGAGGCTTACCGAACGCGATGGCTATCGCGAATCTGGTCAGATAGGCGGATCTTACGCCGATTATGCGGCATTCCTGATCCTCTGAGTTGCTTTTGATCGTGAGCAAAAGTTTTTCTCCGGCTGTGACCGCTGCTTGCAGAGTAATTAGGCCGCCTGAATCGTTTGCATAGAGTACCTCGGTGGACTCGTAGAATGGTTCCCGGTCTGCCGAGTGACCATAGACGAAGATGGGCAGGCAAATCCGGCGACGCTCGCCGGAACGACGTTCAGGAGACACCGACTCCTGCAGCGTAATACGGCTCGTTGGCCGGAGAAGTTGGTGTTGTTCGACGAGCTTGAGGTAATCCCAAATCCGACTCATCTGCGGCTGCCTCTAGCCAGCGCTTCCGTCCGGCTCAATCGATTTCAGTCCCTGCGCCATACGCTCTTGCTGCAGTCTTTCTCGTACCTGAACGCAAGAACAAGGTGGCGCACGCCAAAATCGCCGTGATCGGCGATGCTCTTGCCAGGACTTTCATGCGTCGTTCCACAAATCGCTTCCCAATCATTTGGGAATCAGTCTGTCCAGCGATGGAAATAATGTCTGGGTGAAAGTCACCAGGCGAGCGCGTGCCCTAGCTTCGCCGTCATCCATCGGCGTGACTAGCCGGACCAATGCCGCATCCGTCCGATTGCGCTCGATCGCATCCGCTATCATCCAGAATTTAGCTTTATATTCGCTGGCTATGACCCGCCCGCGCCCCTGATACCAGTAAAATACCAGTTGCTTGTTCTGATCTCGCTGTATGACGTATTCGTTCACGATAATATTGCGCCCACTCGACAGTTGAATGGTGGTGTAGGCCGAACGGATCGGATCCCAGCCGGCTCCGGGCAGGCAATTTTTGGGAGAATGGATCGTGTCTCCAGTACGCTGGCTCCTGTAATAGCCAACGTACAGTTGGACAGGGTCGCTTGAGGAACGGAAATAGAAGCGGTTCACGTAATCTGTGACGCCCACCGCCTGCACAACTTGTGGTTCCAAAGGCTGATCTTGACCGTTCCATCGGCCCACGATGTAAGGGACGTCGCGGAGCGGCTGGCGAAGAACGATCGCTTCGCCATGGCTCATTGTATGCAACAGCGCAAATGCACAAAGCAGTACAATCGCAGTGAGGCAAAAGCGGGCGGTCGAGGGTCTTCTACGCATGTGCCGCTCCACGCAGAGCACTTCCGAGGCGATTGAGGACCAAATGACAGGTGAGGATCAGCGTCAAAGAGGCGGAGAAAATAACTACGCCAGAAAATCCGTGCAGAAAACCTTCAGCTGCAGCGGGGCCGAAGCGATGTGCCATCATGCCTGCCACCATGATGCGGACCGCATTGCTAATAATTGCGATTGGCACAGCGAGGGCGATCAGAAAGTATCGCGCCCAGCGCCGTGGCTCCGTAAAGTGCAAGTAGATAACGGCCAGCACTATCAGACTGATGAGCGACCTGATTCCGCTGCAGGCTTGCACTACCCCGAGCGAATAGTTCGAAAACCGCAAGATGTTCCCGTCGCGCAAAACGGGCACTTGCGCTAATCCCAGGAGAAAGGCCGCAAAACGGGAGGTAATTAACTGCAGCGGGAAAGCGACCTCGTTGTAGATGATCACTGGCAGGGGAATCATAAATACGAGAAACCCCAGGGGGAACCAAATGGCACGCACGAATTTCCATCCTGCCAGAAATATAACCATTCCCGCGAGCAGCACCAGCATTGAAAAGCGGCTCGTAAAAAGCTCGGCCCCGAGGGAGCCGAGAAACAGCAGCGCTATTGCTCCGAGCATTACTATTAATCCGAAGTTGTTGGGCTTGATCTCAGTCTTCATCCATCGCCGACGCGAGCGCCAAAGAACGAACGCCGAGAATGGCACGACAAAAAACCCATGCCCATAATCGGGATCGGTCCACCAATTCTGTACCAATGCCTTGAGAATGTCGCCGTAAAGCAGAATCACCAGCGCTGCCATCACTGGAATCCAGATCTTCAGTAATGGAGTTGGACCAGCCGCGGCACGGCTGGCAGGCTCAGAAACGGGTGGTACCAATACGTTTGACGAATGAATTAGCGATCACCCTTCATCTCTTGGCATCCCCGCCGTACGTCTCGCCGTTCTGATGGAAGAGCGCAGTGGGATTGTTGCGAGTTTTCGGAAAGTCGAGTGACACGGACGAGAAATCCAAGCCCAGGAAGCTTTCGGGTCATTGCTGCCCGCTCTCAGGTGATTGACCGGCAGCATCGACGTAGCTTCGGTAATTGGCTCGTGAGGCATCGGATGCGTCGTTCATCACAATGCCTATGAGCTTAGGACTGTCCAGAGCCTCTAGGCCGTTCCTTAGATCCCTTACACGCGCCACACCTTCCCGCACCACCAATAGAGTGCCGTCGACCAAACGCGACCACAGATTAGCGCTCACCGTCGGGAGCATGGGCGCCGAGTCCACGATGATCCAGTCGAATCTCTCGACCAATCGGCTGAAAGCTGTGGCGAATCTGGGCGATTGCAGCAATTGCGAGGGCTCCCCGCAACCTTTGCCTCCGCCAAGAAGTGAAAGCGACGTCCCTTCGACCCTATGGACGTACCGCGCAATCTCCTCATTCGGTCGGGACCACCAATGGCTCAAGCCCTCTAGTTGCGGAACGCCAAAAAGCGGGACCAAAGCCGGCCTGTGCAGATCGCCTTCAATTAAAAGCACGCTTGAGTTGGCCTGAATGGCAAGGGTAGCCGCTAAGTTGCCGGCGACCAACGTTTTCCCCTCCGCAACGCTACTGCTTGTTACTTGCAAAGATTTGAATTCTTTCTCGCGCCGAAGGTTTTCAATGCGGGTCGCCAGAGCTCGAAACTTCTCCGCTCCGAGACTTTGGCGATCGCTCAGCGCTACTAACTTCGGCGTCGGCGAGCTCACGACTTCGGAAGAGTTGAATTCTTCCGTTGTGGCTGTGGCTTTGGCTGTCCCAGTCAGCGCGCCCGCCAGAAACTCAATGGGTGGACCCGGTTCGGCCGCAGTTTCCGCGGGCGGATGCCGCTCCATCTCCATTCTCTTAATGGCTTCGAATAATCTACTCATTCTGTTTTCGCGTATGGCTCAAGCCGTAGATCGTAGGCTGACTTTCTAGGAGGATCAGAATCACTCAGCTCTTTAATTAATTGAGCGAGTAACACTTTCAAAGCATTCCTGCGGTCTTCGACGGTTTCGTCGCCTTGCGATGCGAGCGAAGTCGGGACCACGTCAAGGCGTAGTTCCGCCGCGACCTCTCGAACCGTTTCTTTCGTGATTTGCTTCTCTTGTCTGCTATATCCCGAGACCAGGCAGTTTTCGCAGATCGTGTTTATTAACCGAGGGATGCCAAGCGAGAAATCATGAATTGCCTCGATCGCCTCTTCCGTGAAGATGGCAGAAGCGTGGGAGTTCGCCCCAGCCTGTTGCAACCGCCAGAGAATGTAGCCCTGCAGCTGCTGAAGGCCCAGCGGCTCGAGCTGGCACCGCAGGCTCACGCGTTGCTTCAGCTGCCGCAATCCCTGCGAATCGAGCTTGCGATCAAGTTCCGGCTGGCCGACCAAAACAATTTGGAGAAGCTTGTGCTGTGATGTTTCCAAGTTTGTGAGCAGGCGGATTTCTTCGAAAAGCTCCCAACTCAGCAGGTGAGCCTCGTCGACAATAAGCGCCGTGGTCCTGTCAGTCAAAGAGGAAGCCAGAAGGAAATTGTTCAGGCGTGACAACATCTCGCCTTTCGGCCGTACCGTAGATAGAAGTCCCAAGTCGTTGAGAACGTGGGCGAGAAACTCCGGTACCGAGAGCATTGGGTTATAAACGTACGCGAACGCAACTTTATACTTCGTCAAAGCCTCCAGCAGGCACCGAACCAGGAGTGTTTTGCCGGTGCCTACCTCTCCGGTGACTACGGCAAAGCCTTTTCGGTGAAGCACGCCATAGCTGATAGTGGCCATCGCTTCATTGTGGCGTGGCGTTTGAAAATAGAAACGAGGGTCGGGGCTGACCTCGAACGGGTTCCGTATTAGGTCGTAAAATTTCTTGTACATCTGCTTAGGATCCCCTTATCCCTTGTAAAAGGCATACAGGTTCCCGAGAGCGATCACCATCAACATTGCCGTCACAAGCCCAGCCTCCAACCGCCTCACCCGGCGAAGTGACTGGTATTCCTTCGGAGCCGTCAAGTGCGGGATGCCAACCAAAACGCGGGCGGGCACGAGGTCCTGCAGGTCTCTTCCCCGCACGGGCGTGTTCATCAGTTCCGGGAGCGCGGCTAAACCGCACCCGACAACGGCCCCCAGGAAGAGCCCGCCCAAACTCACCAGCAGGTGGTTGGGGGCGATAGGCTTTCGCGGAAGGCTCGGTGGATCGAGTACTTGGAACTGCTCGCCTTGCTGGCGCTGCTCGAGACTTGTCGCCAGCTGCGACTGGTTTTGTTTCTGGAGAAGAGAATCGTAATTCGCTTTGGATTCGTCATAGCCGCGAGAAATGTCGGCGAGTTCCGCCTCTATCTCGGGAGTCTGATTCAAGCGCGCCTGATACGCGGTGACCTCGGCCTCAAGCTGCTTTTCCCGTTTTTCGTAATTCTGAATTTCAAGTCGATTGGCCTTCAACTGGCTTTCGGCCTGCATAATCGGAGTTGGAGCTCCAGAATCTATTCCAGTAACGCCGACCGGATCGGCACTCTTCGCTTGAGCAGAGTTTTGGCCGAGAGCAAGAGTACTAAGAATCTTCTTCTTCCGAAGAGCCTCTGCCCTGGCGATTCTGTCCTTGAGGGCAATCACGTCCGGATAGTCGTCCGTGTAGCGCGATTGCTCATCCGCAAGTTGCGCGCGTAGCTGAGGCAATTCCTGGTCAGCTGATTGCACAGTACTCGGTGTGGAAGCGCCGGTATCGGTATTACTGTCCGCGGTTTCGTATTGCTGGGTCAGCGACTGGAGATACAGTCTTTGTTGCCTCGCTCCATCTAATGCCTGCTGATCGTGTTGCAGTTCAGACTGAAGCCCCGAGAGAATCTGTACGTTGCTCTGCAGTTCGCTTGGAAGGTCACCCATATGGCCCGTCTTGAATGCCCGAACGCGCCCCTCCTGTTGTTCAAGCTGAGCCCGCGCGTCCGCCAGCTGGCTCTCTAAAAAGGACGTTGTGCTCTCCGAGAGCTGCTGTTGGGTTTCGAGGTCCTCGTTGATGAAAAGCGATGTAAGCTGTCTGTTGACTTGCTGTGTGATCTGGGGCGAGGATCCCGAGAATTCAATCTTAAATGCCGTGGGCCCTTGCGATTGGGCAGGAGCTTGCACCAGCTGGATATTAATGTCTTTTCGCATCCGATCAACCGCATCCCTTGGCTCGAAGAGTTTCGCTAAACGACCACGGGAAGAATAGAGATGGAACTCGTTGATGATTCCTTGAAGACGGGTGCGGCTCAGTACCTGTTCGGTAATGCTTTGCAAACGATCCTGCAGGTTTACCGTTACATTCGGGACTACGTACTGTTCGGGCACTTTTTGCTGTTCTACGAGGATCAGCGCGTCGGAGCGGTAGGTCGAGGGCAGGAGCCATCCACACATCCAAATGACGGCCCAGCACGAGAACAGAGGAACCAAGATCCACCATCGCCGCCGGAGCGCGATCGCCGAGTACTCCTCCCAGTATTCCTGCAGGCTGCGTGCAGGTTCTTCATGGTATTCATCGACTGGCATTCTGACCTCTGAGCCGCCGAATCAACACGGTTTTACTCTCGCGAACGGCGGATCGCAGTGCTACGAGTCCCTCAAAATGGCCGGATGGCGTGGGTAGCGAAACGGATTCCGAGGCTAATTTCCTTCCGTTCGTTTCCCAGATGCTTCTTCGTAATCATCGGCCAGTCGCTGGCACGCCGGATCTGATAGCACTAAGTACCGTGTTTTAAATAAGTTCAAAACTCTGGGTACATTTGGCAGTAGCGCTAGCCGAATATAGCTCCCTTCCCTGTAGATTGGGGTGCAATCGGGGTGCCGTGTCTCGGCCGGGCGCGTGTTTTGCGGGCTCTGTGTGATCAGGCGGAAGCAAGTCTCTTTTCATCCTCGAGTTGCGGCTGGATCTGTGTTTTGCCTCGCCGCGAACACCCGAATCCGAAAGGCAAAAAAGATTAAGCGGGCGGCCCAACAGCGCATGGTTCGGTTGACTCCACAGCCTTAGCGAAGAGTGCCACTGGTATTTGCAGCTATCGCATCATACGAAAAGAAACAAATCGTGCATGGCGCTCCTCGGTACACGAGTGCCGCCGGATGCGATTCCGCAGCGAGAAAGGTGAGTACCTGCCAGCCCGTATCAACTTCTCCCGAGACAATCCTTCCCGCCCCGCTTTCATTCAGGGACACCTCGAAGCTTTCGAGTGGCATCCCCAGGCCCAAGCCAGTCGCTTTGGCGTAGGCTTCCTTGCAGGTCCAGTAAGAGAAAAATTCCTCTGCCTTCACCGAGTCCGGCATGGATCGCCACGCCGCCAGTTCGCGCGGCGAAAAATGGGCGTTAGCAATCTCGTCAGCCGCCAACGCCGGTTGAATTTGTTCGAGGTCTGCTCCCACCTCTCTGTTTCTGGCAAACGCATACAGAGCCACGCGACGGGTATGGGCGAGATTGAAGTGAATCTCTGGTTCCGTCCGCAGAGCTGGCTTTTCACGCGCCGCGTAGTCAAACTCGAGTCTGCTCGCCGGCAAACCGACATAGGCCCCGAGGAGCTTTCTGAGAATTCCGCGCCCCGCAATGTAGTTCGTCCTGTCTCGTTCGAACTTGAATCGTGCCGCTCGTTCCCGTTCGTCCATCGAAAGAGAGCTGGCCAATGATTCGACCGCTGCAACAGGTTGCTCGAGTGAGGCCTTCCAGACGTGAACCTCTTCGTGTCCGAGCGCCACAGGCGCCGGGGCGGGTTGCCAGCTTATGGAGCTTCGCATTTTATCGTTCCAGCAACGAGTAGCGCGGATAAACCGAGTCCCCGAGCTTGGCGATTTCCCTGGTAGGAAGCGTCAGGCTCCCAAGAGGGAAGTGTACTGCCGCACCGGATCATCAAATCGATGTTGAGCGACCCGATTTCCACAAGCACATATCGATGTGGAGGGCTTCATCTCATGTCGAGAATCATACTTATTCGTCCGCCGAAGAGAGGGCCCGTTGCGGAAAGGCGAGCTGAGCGCATCGACGATATTCGCAACGGAGCCTGCGGGGAGGAATGCTTTGTCCCGATCCGATGGCACTGGGGGGCGACTTTAGGAGGACCGAATGATCGGGACGAAGCCGTGGTCGGAATCTTTGACATTTAAAGACGGAGTGGTACGAAGGAGATGTCCCGGTCATGGGGTCGGGCACCCATGCCGCCGTGTTTTGCTCCTTGGAATTTGACGTGTAATCCCCGATCTGGATCTCCATTGTGCGCGCGTGAACGAATCCGTCGGCAAGCCTTTCCCGAAACAGCGGTTTCGACGGAACACTGGATCGCTAGACCGGGAAGGGGTTCGCGGATTCAAGCGCCCGATCATCCCCTTTTGCAGCTAGCCAGCCGTGCGGCGCGCATCAGCGCGTCGCAGCCAACATTCCGCGCCCGAGGTCGGCGCTGCGTGACGGGTTCGAGGGTGAGGGCTCGACGCTTGTAGAGGTTCCGCTCTAGACTTGGTGTTACGGGAAAAGCCCGTAGAAATCATGCTGAACGAGATATTACGTTTGCGCGCCCTCTCCTCACAGAGGGCGGCTTCTAGGAGAACTGTCTGCCGAAGAAGGATACAGAGTTTCCCACGGTTATGCCATTTCTCGCGTAAGCGATTGCCACTGCTTGACTTAGCTGCAGAGCAGTCGGCTTCTAGATTGCACTCGATCGGTTTCGAGAGTGTAGGGCTATCTAACAACCTGGCCGCAGGGTACGAAAACCGATGTATTGAGGACAGTGTCGTATCACTATTTCGTGCGGCACTTTTGAGTGCCTCGCAGCCATCGTTCAGGCGATCCTGTCGAGCAAGAAAAGATTTCTCAGTCTAACGGTAAACAGCCGCCAGGCAAAAGTGGAAATAACTCTCTAAGGGACCCACGTTGGACGACATAACCGTAATCGTTGGCGCTGGCCCGCACGGCTTATCTTTAGCGGCACATCTTCGTTCCCAAGGGATTGCGTTTCGGATCTTCGGCCGCCCGATGGACAGCTGGCTGAATCACATGCCCAAGGGCATGATGCTCAAGTCCGATGGCTTCGCATCGAATCTTTACGACCCTGAAGGCTCTTTCACTCTCAAGCGCTTCTGTGCGGATCGCGGGATTGAGTACGCAGAGGCAGGGGCGCCGATACGGCTCGAGACGTTCGCCGCCTACGGGCTAGCTTTCAAAGAACACTTTGTTCCCGACGTCGAAAACAAGCTGGTCGAGTCCATTGAGCGCGTTGCTGCTGGATTCATTCTGCGGCTGGACACAGGAGAGACGGTAGCCGCCCGCAAGGTGGTCCTCGCAGTCGGCATCACACATTTCGAATACGTGCCCTCAAGCCTGTCGCATCTCCCGCAGGAACTGGTCACACACAGTTTCCACCACCATGATCTCGACCGATTTCGCGGCCAGGACGTTACCGTGATCGGCGGAGGAGCCTCTGCGACGGACCTCGCTGGCCTTCTTCACGAGAACGGCTCTAATGTCCGGCTCATCGCGCGGCGCACATCGCTTGTTTTCCATACCAAAACGGAAACTGGGAAACGCCGTTCTTTGTGGCAGCGGATCCGATATCCCAGTTCCGGCCTCGGTCCTGGAATCCGCTCGCGTTTATTCTCAGATGCACCCCAGTTGTTTCGTTATTTTCCTGAACGGCTACGGCTCCATATCGTACGAACTCATCTCGGGCCATCCGGCGGTTGGTTTGCCAGAGACAAAGTCATGGGTCATATTCCGCTGCTGCTTGGCTATACAGTCGAGCGGGCGGATGCCCTGGGGCGGGGAGTGAAACTTGAGCTTCGCGGGGCAGATGGAGCAACTCAGCTGATCGAGACAGGACATGTGATCGCGGCGACCGGCTACAAAGTAGATGTCGGCCGGTTGAGATTTCTGAGTTCGGATGTCCGCTCCGATCTTCGGATCGTCGATCGGGCTCCGGTGCTCACATCGAAGTTCGAGTCTTCCGTGCCAGGCTTATATTTCATAGGCCTTGCAGCCGCCAACACTTTTGGGCCGTTACTGCGCTTCGCTTACGGCGCTCAGTTTGCCGCGCGGCAACTGTCTTTGGCGCTCGCGAAATCCGGAAGGTGCGCGCCGACGCCGGTCCGTAATACCGGCACCGCGACATTGTCGCAGGGACAGTAAGAGGATGAATAGAGAAACAATCGCGACTCACGCCGGATACGATGGCGACTCGAAATGCAAAGCGGCCAAAACTGAAACTGTGGCGACCCTTGCTGACCGATCGACCTACGCATCCACGCCAAGAGCAGGTCACCTTCCGGTGCCCGCCAAGAATTCACCGCCGCCGGCCCGGCGCAGAACCGACACGGCACGCCCGTGACTGACGAAAACGCTTCAGAAAATCTGAACTTTCTTCCCAAACACATAAGCGATGTAATCTCCCGCTGGATCGAAGTAGCGCCCAACCGGCTCTGCGTCGCGGAACCGGGCGGAAAGTGGACTTACGCACAATTGGCTGCCGCGGTCGATGAGACATGCACTTGGCTCGCCGAGCGCGGCGTGTGCCCCGGGGATCGCGTGATGATTGTGTCCGAAAACTGCCGCACATTCGTTGCGGCCTATTTTGCCGTCGTGAAAATTGGCGCGTGGCCCGTCCTTGTCAATGCACGTCTTTCATCAGCTGAAGTAGATCGAATTCGCGAGCATTGCGCGCCTCGTCGGATCATCTACACCACGACTGCCTCCAAGCGCGCTGCGGATCACGCTAAACAACACGGAGCGACGATCGAGAGCCTACCGGGGCTGGGATTGATTGCCATTGGGCCGCGGAATGATGCGACCTGGGCGGAACCGATCACCGCCGATCCGGCTGACAATGTTGCTGCTCTGATCTACACTTCTGGCACAACTGGCGCTCCCAAAGGTGTGATGCTCGCGCACCGCAGTCTCGTGTTTGTGGCTGCAGGTTCGGCGAAAATACGCAGGATTACTCCAGACGACCGACTTTATGCCGTGCTGCCGATGTGTCATGCCACGGGTCTGTCATGCATCTTGCTGGCGGGACTATTCAACGGCGCAACGGTTTACTTGTCGCCCCGCTTCGATCCTGTTGAAACCTGTAAGGTGTTCGAGCAGGAGCACATCACGATATTCCTTGGGGTGCCCGCAACGTTCGCCCTTCTGGTTGAGTATGCGAAACTGAAGGGGCTATCGTCGTTCAATTTTCCTGATCTTCGAATCATTTCTTGTGCTGGCTCGCCTCTTTACGCCGGCCTGAAGGCGGACGTCGAGAGGCTCTTCGGCTTGACGCTATACAACAACTACGGGATTACTGAATGCTCGCCGACAATCACTCAATCGAGACTCGACGAGCCGCGTGCCGATACCTCCGTGGGCCGACTCTTTCCGGGAGTAGAGATGCGCATTATCGGAGCCGATCAGAAGACGATCGAAGGAAATGGAGAGGGTGAACTATGGGTACGCGGGCCGAACTTGATGAAGGGCTACTATCGAGCGCAGGCCGAAACCGCGTCTGCCGTCGATCCGAACGGTTGGTTCAATACGCGCGACATTGCGAGAGTCGAGAGCGGCTATGTTTTTATCATCGGCCGCTCCAAAGATCTGATTATTCGCTTCGGCTACAATGTGTATCCAGCTGAAGTGGAGGCTGCCCTGGCGGCTCATCCAGCGGTTGCTCGTTGCGCGGTGATCGGCAGGCCAAGCCAGAGTGCGGAGGATGAACAAATCATCGCGTTCGTGGAGTTGGCGCCGCAGTCTGCGGTCACCGTAGCCGAATTGTCCAGGCACGCCGCAGAGCATCTCGCATCGTACAAAGTCCCCAACGAAATTAAACTGATACGAGAACTGCCAGTCACGTCAACCGGAAAGGTCTCAAAAGCAAGGCTCGCCGAGATGATCGAGAGCGGAGGTGCGACTGATTAACGCTGCTTAGCACTCCGAACTGAGGAGTCGCCCTTTTTCCCAGGGAGGTATCCTCCGCGCAAAAAAGCATTGGAGGGACCGGGCGAATGCTCGGTTTTTTCGTTTCAATAACGCGACAAGGAGGCGATTCACCGGACGGGCGGGGGTCGATAACCTAGGGCTTTGCGGAGGGAACTGGAAATCGCGGCTGATAGATTTGGAGCTCCAACGCGAAGCATGCTGTGGTGATCGCCGGGCACGGTCTCAACTTCCATTTCGCCAATCAAATTTTTCCAGGCGGCTACATCTGGGAAACCACTCGCAATTGCGGCCCTCAAGAACAACACCTTTCCGCAATACGGTCTAGGACGGTATGTGACTAACGCCAGATAAGCCTTTTCACGCACCTTGCGGATCGTAGGTCCACCGATTTTTTCATTGAGAGCTTCTCCTTTTCGACCGCCGTCGGTGCTACGTTTCGACCTGTCCATGGCGCAAGCAGCTCGATGATGGATTCGGTCGAAATATGACCGGAAACGCCGTCTTGCCGCAAGCACGCTTTCATGCGGGTAGGAATCAATCATGCACAGGCCTACTCTCTCTCCGGACTCACGCATTTGCCTGGCGACTTCGAGAGCGACGAGCCCTCCAAGAGAATAGCCACACAGCAGGTATGGCCCGCCGGCCTGGAGCCCTCGAATGGCATCGAGATGATATGTTGCCATCTCCTCAATTCGATCGAGTGGTGGTTCCAAGCCATCACTTCCGCTGGGTTGCAAACCGTAGATTGGATACGTCGAACCCATACACTTCGAAAGAGCAAAAAATTCCATCACGTTTCCGCCCAGCCCCGGAAAAAGAAAGACGGGTGGCAACTTAGCCTCGTTCCTCAGAAGAAGAAGATTCGAAAATCGTGCGGGGGCCCTTTGCGACAACAGATCCGTGAGGCTGCTGATCGTACGGAACGCGTAGATGGCGAGGGGCGGGATGGTTCGTCCGAACTCGACGCGAATCTCATCGAAGATGCGGATTGCGGAGTTCGGATCTCCTCCTGCCTCGAAAAAATCCTCGTCAGTTCGGATCGAAGGTCGGGCCAGAACGCGCAGCCAAATCGATGTCAGCTTCTTGGCGATCTGAGCGCGTTCATCATAGTCGAGGCTTCTCACTGAGCCCCTTTGTGGGAGCGGATCGCTCGGCGCAGAACACATCAATGTTGGCCTCGCGTTGTTTGTGTGCTCTGTGCTTCGCCGAGGGCCAACACAGCATATCCCGTTGCAGCGTCGTCCATGAAATGCCCCACATTCGACTGCGGATCACGTTGCGCATTGAGCGAATACGCTGTCCAGGAACCGTCGGAACGATTCTGATGTTCTCGAAGCCAATTAAGGCCCCTACTCACGTTGGGATCACTTTGCGGAATGCCAGCTTGCAAAAGTGCGGATACAATCATGCCCGTTGCGAGTCCATCACTTTCAGTTTCCTGCGGCGTGCCGTCTCGCCTCCGATTCACGACGGCAAGCAATCTCGATATATTCCAGTCATGTACGACCACAAGTGACGAAAGACTCCAGCCTCCATCCGCACGCTGCTTCTGAAAAATTTCGCTGATGATTTGCTCTTGAGTTTTTGGCTCGAGGAGCCCCGGAAATTTTGTCGCGGCCCACAAGAGTTCGATACGATCGAAGATGCACTGATCCTGGTACCGAGTGCGAAGGTAGGCACGCAGTAACGCCAGGCGTCCTTGAATATCTGGAGACATGCGATAATTTTCCGGCGCGATGCCCACCGCGGCGGCCGCCAACGTGGCTCCATAATAGACCGCGTTTTCAGACTCCCAAGGCTCTAAACCAAATTGCTGCCAGGGCCAAGATCCTTTGAGATCTCCACTCTTGCGTTGTTCACTCCACATCTCCTGAAACGCGAGTCTCGTGTCTTCGCTGAGGTGCCCTGTGTTCGCATCGCGGCTCGACAGAATGAGGGCGTTCAGCACAGATTCAGTTCCCCGCGAAGCCTCGCCCTGATGCGGTTGTTCCCGCGAATCCTGATAATATGCTTCTTCCGTCGTCCAATCCCGCACCCTGGCCGTCACATTATCGACCAGTCTTTGCTCATCGAGAGATGGCCGAGGCCCGCCCAGTATCTTGTCGATCTGCGGTCCCGCCAACGCGAAGGGCAATACCGTGTGACATGAAACGCAAAACGTCGACTGACCACGAGCAGCCTGAGACCAACTCATCCACCATTCCTCCCGTCGATCGAGATAAGCTGCCGCTGCCCTTACATCCCAGGTGCGCGCGCCGAGTACAGGCGACGGGCGCAAATTCACGGTCTTTAGTTGAGGGTCTCCCCCGGAACACCCAGCAAACATTTGGAACAGAACCAGCGCAAAAATGAATCGTGCTAGTGCAATTATTTTGCGCCTTTGACCGATTGGCATTTTTCTCCTGAGATGAGAAACTGCGGAGGAAACGGGAGGGATCACGCGAGTCATGACAGGTAACTACACTCTCTTGCCGATCTGGCTGCACTCAGTCAGCTCATCGATTGCATCACAGCGCGATTTTTTCAACGCGAAATAGGCGGCATGGTGGCGCTCGTCCGCTCTCCGCTAGCCGTTGGTATCGGCTCCGCACGCAGCTCCTCGGCCTTCGCATTCGAAGAGGAGCGACGACGCCGGCTCGACCATAGAAACGCGCAAGTCAGGAAAACAGTTCCTTGCAATGCTAAACCAGCAGATACGGCCAAAGCTCGATCACCTGGAGCGGACGAAGAAGGGATCTGGACTCCAGCTTCTGCAATCGGCATCCAACGCCTACGAGCTGGCGTAGATCCTTGCAACTTGGCCGCGAGCCCCTGGCCACAGATGAGCAAGGATACAAACAACACCAGCGGTACTAGTAGCGATTTCAACGGCCGGGCCTCCCCCTTTTTCAACGATTATGGGATCCTAGTAGAGCATGCAGGATGCCAATTTAAGTAACCAAAAGGGTAATCTTGCAACGCGAGGCGGTCTCGTGATCTTGCCAATCTGCAATCATTTTTCACAAAACTGGCAGTTTCGTTCATCTCCCAAGCGCTGCCGCGGCCGAAACCGAAAGGGAACATCGCATCCGGCAGTTGGAACGGACACTGGGGCGGAAATCGCTGGAGATCGAGATCCCAAGACAAGAAACGTCGTGGGGGAGTGGGCTGCGTTGCAGGTCATTCCCAGGCGCGAGAGATGACCGAAGGCCACACGGCGACGTTGGTAGCGGCGACGTTGGCCATTAGCCGATCGAGTCTCTACCACCGATAGCCACCAGGTAGCCGGCCGGGCCGAACCTGTGATGAGCAGATCGTCGTGGCGTGCGCGGAACAACCTGCCTATGGGAATCGCCGCGTAGCCTGGTGGTTTCGAAGAAAAGAGAACCTATTCGTCTTTGCATTATCGCCGGCTTCGGGCGTCGGTTCGCGATGCGTCTTCAATCGTAGGTGCTCCAAGGTTGAAGGATCCTACCAGATCCTTGTCCGCAGCCATGCTCTGTGTCACTCGCCGAAAAGGCCGAGCGGGTGCGCATCACAACAACGACCGATAACGCGTTACGCTCATCTCGGGATGGCAGGGCAGCGCCGACGGCGTCTCCGCGTTTATCTCTGGGTTAGTAATCTGCTTGGAATCGGGCGATATACCGAGGTCCACGGGAAGGTATAGACCATAATGTTGCACGGTTTTCACCTTATTCGGCTCTGAGAATTGAATGAAATGGGCAGATGCCTCAATTTCAGCAAGCTTTCTTAACGATAAACCATTTAGTGTCAGTCGCTTCCATGCCTCCGACTCCTTGATCGTTATACCTTTAACTCGGCTGTGTAAATGCAGTGTACCGCCCATAGTTGGCTCGGTTGCCCGGGCAGAGCTGATTATCGCTCGGTTATATTTTCGATTTGTTGTAGCTCCGGTAGCTCTGGCCCGCTATGGTTCTCAATCAGGCCAGGTCCGGTGACTCGCGGTCCCGGTAACGACACGATGATTTGGTTGTTCAGCACATACTTTCCGAAGCGCACCCTATTCCTAGTCCTTTGCCAAACCGTACTCGTTCTCGGCCTCCTGCCAGCTATAGTCCTAGTACAACGCGGAAGGGACTTGGTACCGGCTCTCGGCGACACCCACGACATCCTTCGTATGCTCATCGTCGCATCGATCTGCTTGAGTTGCCTCTATTACAGGGACGTATTCGTTTTCCGCTCTATCGCTGAGTCGGGACCGATGTTGATCAGATTGATTCAGGCGCTCGGTGTCGCGTCCATCCTACTTGCTATTCTGTATACCGCATTTCCGAAAGCCGAATTGAACGGTACGATTATCGCCATATGGCTAATCGGAACCGTTTGGGCGGTTAGCCATTACGTCTTCCTCACCCTGAGCAAATCGCGTCGCTGGTCTACGCCTACGATTGTGATCGGTGACGGCCCGCTGGCCGTGGAACTGATGAAGTTAATCCATAATCGATTAGAACTCGGGCTGAGTCTGATAGGTTACCTGGGCCAATCATCGCGTGAGCGTGAAATCGGGTTACCGTGTCTCGGCCCGGTAGAAGACCTGGCCGAAGTGGTCAAACAGAAAGCGGTCGAGCGCGTGATCGTCGCAATGTCGGACCGACGCGCCATGCTCCCGGTAGATGGTCTCCTCGATTTGAAAACAGCTGGTGTTGCAGTGCAGGAAGGCGCCGAATTCTATGAATCGGCCACCGGTAGGATACCTGTCGACGAGATTCGCCCCAGCTGGCTCATTTTTGGGACAGGCTTCCGCATTTCGAAAGTACAGTCGTTTTATAAGCGCTTGGTGTCTTTGAGTGTTTCTCTCATCGGCATCATCGTGCTTTCTCCCCTCATGCTGGTGACCGCAGTAGCCATTGGGCTAGACTCGCCTGGGCCAATTATCTTTCGGCAAGTGCGTATCGGAATGCATGGCTTGCCCTTCACTGTGTACAAATTCCGAACCATGTACCACGAGGCGGATCAGGGAAAAGCTCCGCTGCCGGTACAGGCGAATGACCTACGAATCACACGAGTCGGGCGATGGCTCCGTCAATTCCGATTCGATGAGTTTCCTCAGTTGTTTAACATCCTATCAGGTCATATGTCTCTGGTAGGGCCTCGGCCGTTCGTACCGAACCAGGAGTTCGAACTGCTAGAACAAATTCCGCTTTACAAACAGCGTTGGTCGGTGAGGCCCGGCGCGACAGGCTGGGCACAAGTCCAGAGAGGGTATTGCGCGACACTCGAAGACAATGTGGAAAAGCTCGCATACGATCTTTTCTACATCAAGAACATGTCGATTGGACTCGACCTGCTGATCTTGCTGAAAACGTTCAAAATCGTGCTTGCCGGAATCGGCGGGCGATGAAAGCGAATATACATTTTAGGGGGAATCGCCCGGCACGTTTGCTGTGTGGCAGGCAGCGTTGGTGGCAATCATGACAGCGCGAACGAACTCAGGGCAGGGCAAGAAAGCATCTGATTTAAAGCACCTATTCAATACTAGTAAAATAGTATATCGCTTTTGCTGACTAGCCCGTTTTTTCTTAACGATGTTCACCGTTTCGACCACGATCAACCACGATTCGCGTATCCTCGCGATTGCCTATTATCGAACTTTGTTCTCTGACGCAACTCAACTTGACCAAACCTCGAACGTTTATCGATCTGAGTTGACCAATGGACGTTAGAGCCACGCGAATTCCGCCGGGACCCCAAGAGGAATACCGTGCCGCAGACGATTTATTGAAATGGATGAATCATCACTTCAGCGCGTTCGGGGACATCTTCAAGGCTTCCGCATACGGGGCTAACATATACGCGACTAGAGACGTCGACTTTGCCTACCACGTCCTCGTTGAGAATTGGCAGAATTATGTTAAGGGCCTCCTCATCGGACGAGTTGGTCTGCTTCTTGGCAACGGGCTCATGGTGAGTGAAGGGGACGTTTGGAAACGCCAGCGAAGAACGACTCAGCCAAGTTTCAATCGCGAATCGATTAGTGCATGGACTGGAATGATGGCGATGGTCAACATGCGATTATGTCAAAAATGGGAAGCCGCGGCTCGACAACGCGATTCTGTCAACGTCACTCGCGACGCGAGCGCGATGGCCCTGGAGGTCGTGGTTCGATTCCTTGTGGGTAGCGATTACGATCACATTGGACCGCATTTCGACCTACTTACCGATCAGAAGGCCCGCGACATGGCATTCGCGCGCTCATTCCGCGACTTACGCAAGGTAGTCTTTCAACTTATCAATCGAAGACGAAAGGAGCGCGTTCTGTGCCCTGACGTTTTGAGTGCGCTTATGCGTGCACACGACGACCAGAGCGGAACTCCAACGCAAGATGAAGAATTAGTTGATCAGATTCTCACATTGGTCGTAGCCGGCCACGAGACGACCGCGAGCACGATCGGTTGGGCTTGGTATCTGCTCTCCCGACATCCCGATGTCGAAGAAAAGCTCTCGAACGAGGTTAGAGCCATCAGCTTTTTGAGTTTCGACGATCTGCCGAAATTCACTTACACGCGGCAGGTGCTCGAGGAGGTGATGCGCCTATACCCATCTGGATGGTTGTTAACCCGTCGATCTCTCAACGACGACCAATTAGGCCAATATTTCGTACCGGCTGGGACGGAAATCTACGTTTCCCCGTACTTCATTCAAAGACATCCCAGCCTATGGAAGGACCCGGACCGCTTTGATCCGGATCGTTTTGGAGCTAGCAGTTCGACGCCAAGACACTCACTCGCAACGATCCCGTTCTCAGCGGGTCCGAGAAACTGCATCGGGGTACATTTCGCACGTGCGGAAATGCAGATTCACTTCTTGACGATCGCCGGGCGCCTTCGGCTTCGGTATACCGAGCCCAATCCTCCTGAAATCGATGCAGGCGTTAACCTGCGCACGAAGCAAGACATCATCATGTACCCAGAACTTTGCCCTGTTTAGTATGTGAAGGGGAATACCCTAATACGGCATAGTTTTTCACCTTACGCCAGTTCGTATGGTGGCGTGCCGAAGACGCGCAGGCTACTGCACACCTCAGTGTAAAACAAGCGCCTTTAATTTCAGTCATTTAGCCCATTTCAAGCTTCCACTGTCACCCGTCCATTTCGGTTCTGTAAATGCGATGCTCCCGGGAGGTCTGGTCCAGAAGGTCGTCGTAGGTCGCCAGGTTATGAAGCAGGCCTGACTCATGCTGGTTCGTGGGCGGCGGCGAGGGCGAAGCTGCCGAGAAGACCGGCTGACTCCCGGTTCCGTTAATAACACGATGATTCGATTGTTCAGCACATACTTTCCCAACGGCACAGCGTTCCTTTCCGTTTGCGAAACTTTACGTGTTCGGATCGGCGGCCAATGAGTACCGTTTCCTTGATTGCGGAGGTCATTTTCTGGACCTCACTATCGGTCGTCCTATATACGTACTTTGTCTATCCGATCGTACTTCTCGTCTGTTTTGCCGTTTCACAGCTACGCACAGACGTTCACTACCTCTTCAACCGCATTGATCGGCGGGTTGATCGAATCCCGGAAAACGACTTGCCTGGAGTTACGTTCGTAATACCTGCGCACAATGAGGCGAAATGTCTTTTGGCAAAGCTGGCCAACCTTCGCGCGCTCAACTATCCGCGCAAAAAACTGCAGGTGGTCATTGTCTCCGACGGATCGGCGGACGAGACCAATCATATTCTGTGCGGCATGAGCGATACGTTTATTGAGCGGGTCATTCTGCCCGAACGAGGCGGAAAAGCTAATGCTTTGAACTGCGCGGTAGCGCAAGCTCGCCACGACTTACTTGTCTTCTCCGACGCTAGCACAATTTTCGAGGTAGACACCGTCCGAAAGCTTGTTCGGCATTTTGGTGATCCGAAAGTCGGAGCGGCTTGCGGCGCTTTGCGCTTTCAGGCGACCGCGGAATCGCAGCAGACCGAAGGCGTTTACTGGAAATATGAGAGTGCCCTTCGGCTAATGGAGAGCCGCCTAGGAGCCAGCTTGAACGCCAGCGGCGCGGTGTACGCTTTGAGGCGGGATGCCTACAAGCCGCTGCCGCATGGGGCTGTTCTGGACGATCTGCTCGTTCCGATGAACGCGCGAAGATTAGGGTATCGCGTCATTTACGATCCGGAGGCGATTGCAACTGACGATGCTCCTGAAGGCATCCGCGGCGAGTTCGCGCGACGTGTTCGCATAGCGGCGGGCAGTTTTCAGGCGCTTCCAGAAGTCTTGCGGATCAAGCTTGATGGTGCAACGGCGTTGTGCTTCTTCTCCCATAAACTCTTGCGCTGGTTAGTGCCAGTATTCCTGATTGCTCTGCTGGTGAGCAACGGTCTACTGATAGACAAAGGGTTCTATACCGCATTCTTGGTAATGCAGGCTGTGTTCTACTTGTGGGCCATTTTAGGCGCGGCTTGCTATGAACGCTTCAAACCGGTGCGATACGCGCTGCTGGGCCATTTTGTTTTGGCCATGAATACAGCGTTTCTCGTCGGATTTTTTCATTATCTGAAAAATCGCCAAGCCATCGAATGGGAGCGCGTTGATTGAGGTAAGGAACACTGTCGCACGTCAGAGGGAAATACCGAATTCAATGCACGTGGCAAGGGAAGGCAAAATGCAAATATCCACGCACCCAGCAGAGCTCGAAGCGAGCTTAGTCGCGTTGTGGGAAGAGCTGCTAAACGTGCCTACGGTTGGACTGGACGAGGATTTCTTCGATCTTGGCGGCGACTCTATTATTGCCGTTCGGCTTTTCAGCAGCATCAACAAGAGGTTCGGAACCAACCTTGCGGCCTCGACCCTCTTCGAAACCCGCACGATCCGTGGACTAGCAAGCTTAATCCAGCAAGCGAACGCTGTGGCACAGTGCCTCGCTACAATTGTTCCAATTAGAGAAAATGGTTCGGCGCCGGCCCTCTTTGTAATCGCCGGGATATCGAACAGCGTTCTGTATTTCCGGGACGTAGCCGTGCATCTAAGGGGCGAATATTCAGTCTATGGGATAGAGCCGCGCACGGCAACGGACCGTTATAACGTTTCTGAAATAGAAGTAACCGCAAAGAGTTATATCGCAGCATTGCAGCGAATTCAACCTCAAGGACCGTATTACTTAACAGGATACTGTTTCGGGGGAATTGTTGCATACGAGATGGCGCTGCAAATGCTCTCGAGCGGTGATGATGTAGAATTTCTTGGACTAATCGATGCCGCTGAACCTAACTATCTCACACAGATCGACCGAGCTATTCGCGATGTCGGCGCGGTAGCACGGTACAAAGAACGCCTTAAGTTTATTTTATTCGGTAAAAACCGGCTCTCGTACTTACGAAGTCGCTTCGCAGCGAAATCATTTCGATTTTTCCATGAGCTTGGTAGGACGATACCCAAGGCCATTGGCTCAATCGATGATAATAATCTATTCGTACAGTCATTGTATAGGCCGAATGCGTACCCTGGAACCGTTACAATATTGCGGGCTGCAGAGCGAGACAGTTTTCAAGGTTACGAGCGCCTTTTGGGCTGGGGTGACCTAATCCGAGGCAGATTCGAAGTCTACGATGTCCCCGGAACTCATCACACCGTGCTGAAGGATCCTAACGCTCGCTTCCTGGCGCAAAAGCTGGACGAGAGCATCAAGAGAGCGCGTACTGCTAAAGGGCCCATTGAAAAACTTCCTCAACCCACGCAACAGCAGGAGCCGAGGGGGTTGACGCACGCGAACAGCCGCGCCATCGCAACCGATGAATCTTGCCGCTAAGGCGAATGATGCAAGGCCAACGTGCTCTTACGGTCGGAATAAGCGGTGGTAGCGGTTCTGGAAAGACCGCACTAGCATACGGATTATCGCAGTTTTTTAGCCATTGCGACGCTTGTATTCTTGATCAGGATTCGTATTACTTGGACCGGAGTCATCTGTGCGAAAGTGATAGATGCCGAATAAATTTCGATGAGCCGAATGCCGTGGATCACGTACTCATGTCGCGAGACTTGCATGCTCTAGCAAGAGGCAAGCCGATCAGGAAACCTGTGTATTCATTCGAGGCTCACGCTCGGACTGGAGCCACGACAACCGTTAATTCAGCGCCATTCATCTTGGTCGAGGGCCTGTTCATCTTTTGGCATCGCTCGTTGCGGGAACTCATCGATATCAAGATCTACATTGACACGCCCTCGGATCTTCGTTTTATCCGACGAGCGAAGCGAGACATTTCGGAGCGAGGACGCACGATTAAATCCGTAATGGACCAGTATCTCAGCTGCGTCCGGCCGATGCACGATACCTATATAGCGCCGGTCCGTAAGTTTGCTGACGTCGTATTGGTCAACGATGACCTCGACCGCCACGAATTGGTGAAGAGCGCTCTGGATGGAATCCGAGCGCTTGTGAAGGAGCTCCCCATGCGACGCCAAAACCTGATTCTAAGTGCGAACTCAATCAAATGAGTTGGCACACACTGACTCTCACTTAGCGGAAGCATAGTTCCGTGTTTGGCCAACTGTAGAAACATCGTCGGGACTGGAACTAATATCTGGCTAAAAAGAAAGCGTTTAGTGGAATTATATTGTTCTGATTTTGGCAGTCCTTTTGCGCCCTCTATCGGGGTAGTGTTTCCTATAAAAATGGACCATGCCAGACATCCCGGCCGCTTTATGTTCGGCGGCATCCCCGGAGTACCAGTACTTCTTTATCACGGTGTCGGCCGAGCGAGCACTCGCTCTCGCGCTGACCGCTTCAGTGTAAGTGTGGATCAGTTTCGCCGCCAGCTGTGCGTGCTGTCGGAAATTGCCTCTGCGGTGAAACTGGATCAACTACGGTGTGATGCCGCCGTCGCACAAGAAAAGGTCGCTTTGACATTTGACGACGGCTTGGAATCCGACTTTAGAGTGGCGTTTCCTCTGTTACAAAAAAACCGGATGGTGGCTCACTTTTTTATTAATACAGCAAACATCGGCCTCCCAGGCTACATGAACTGGCAGCAGATTCGGGAATTACATCGGGCGGGAATGCAGGTCGGGTCGCACAGCCATCGGCACATTTGCCTGACTGAAGCCGGCGAGACGATCGTGGCGGCCGAGCTAGCGCGTTCTCGAGAAATTCTCGAGAACGAACTGCAGAGCAGCGTCCGTTGGTTCTCCGCTCCATACGGCTTAGTAACTGCGCGGGTTTTGCGGGTCGCTCGAGAGTCGGGCTACAGCGGAATTTGTACCTCGCGATGTTGGCCGGCTAGCGCGAGTGAGTCCACTGTTCCGCGCGTTGCAGTTTGTCGACAGACTTCGATTGACGAATTTCGTGCGCTCGTCCTCAGAAAGCGCCTGATTTACTGGAGGCGGAATTTAGCAGCTGCCGCGAAATACCTACCCAGGCACATTCTCCTCCGCGTCCATCCGAGCCTTTTGGATGTGACTGTTTCGAGGCAAGCTCTATGAGCTTTAAACGCCCGATCAGTATCGTTGTGCTAGTCGACGCGCTCGGTTGGGAGTATGTGGAAGGCCGACCGTTCTTGGATCATTTCTTGCCGTACCGCGATCCGGTGAGAACGATCCTCGGCTTCAGCTCCGGCGCGATACCGACCATCCTGACGGGACAGTTACCAGTCGTCACCGGCCACTGGAACCTCCTCTACTACGATCCCAAGAACTCGTCGTTTCGCTGGGCTCGTTACTTTGGCTTTCTTCCGGAATCGGTCTTAGAGCATCGAGTGACGCGGCGAATCATTACTGAAATAGGTCGAAAATTCCTCAGCATGGGACCGTCTTTCGAATGTTGCGTAAGTCCTCGTCTGTTGCCATGCTTCGATTGGGTTGAGAAGAAGAATATCTACGCCGAAGGCGGAGTCTCGGGCGCTCCTTCCCTATTCGACGATCTTGCCAGGCAGCGTATTCCCTATCGCTCTTACTCTTATCATGACTTCTCGGACGCCGATGTTCTACGTCGCGCCGAAGCAGATCTGAAAGGCACGAACGCAAGGTTCCTGTTCGTGTATCTTTCGGAGATGGACATGTTCCTACATCTCCATTGCCACGAACCGGAAGATATAGCAAATAAACTGCGATGGTATGAGAGTGAACTATCGAAGCTTTTCCGGGTCGCGCGTTCAATTGACGCCGACGCGCGCCTCTCGGTAATCTCCGATCATGGCATGGCTCCTGTCCGGAACCATTATGATCTGCTTGGCCCATTAGAACCCCTGCGCCTCCGCATGCCGGAAGATTATCTCGCTGTGTTCGACTCCACAATGGCTCGGTTCTGGTTCTTTAACGAAGATGCACGTCGTGCTGTCGTTGAGAAGTTATCCAGCCTTCCGTGTGGGAGCTGGCTGTCAGATGACGAATTGGCACGAGAAGGCGTTTTTTTTCCAGATCGACGTTTCGGCGAAGCTATCTTCCTGTTGAAGCCGGGCTGGATGCTTTCTCGCAGCGATTTTAACGGGGCTGGTTGGATGCCGAAGGGTATGCACGGCTATCATCCAGACGACAGGCATTCGGATGCGATCCTCTTAACGAATCACGTCCCCAAGCCCGAGAAAGTACGAACAATTGCGGCAGTCCACGGGCATATCTCGGAAGCGATTCGATATGTTTCCGATTTCTCGGCAGTACCACTCGATCCTGCCTTTGGAGTTCCGGCGTGACCAGCAACCCTATCCCGCTCGCTTACTTCTCGAACAGCCAGGCTCGGGGTGGCGTGGAAGAGCACATGTCGGCGCTTTTGCGGGGCCTTGACCGCAAACAATTTCGGCCCATGCTCATCTGTTCGCATGAAGCGGCCCGTGAATTCGCGGCTGACGTGCCTTCGGATGTTCGAATCGTTCCCATCGCCTATCGGGGCCTCGGTGATAGCAAAGGTGGCATTCAATTGGCTCACCTTCTCCGACAGAACCGAATCAAAATCCTTCATTCTCACCTCTTTTACAGCAGCCTTTTCGCTTCTCCACTTGGATGGCTGACACGAGTTCCGGTAATCGTTGAAACGCCTCATCTACGGGAACTCTGGAGGCATGGAATTGTGAAGGGCAGTTTTCTGGTAGACCGAATCATTGGCCGTTTTGTCGACGCTTATATTGCCGTTTCACGAGCTAACGCTTTGTACCTTAGCCAGGTAAAAAAGCTGCCTGCGTCGAAGGTTCACCTCATTCACAACGGGACCAACGTTAAGCGATTTCAGGATCTGCCATCTATGTCGCAGAAGAAGAGGCTCACGCTTGGTTTCGCGGAATCTGACCCGGTTGCTTTGGTTCCGGCGCGGTTGGAACCGCAAAAAGGACACGGTGTGCTTTTGCAGGCGCTTCCCAGCGTCCTGAAAGAATTTCCTGCACTGAAGGTGGTCTTGGTCGGCGAGGGCGCCCTCCGTGACGAATTACAAGCCGAGGTTCAACAGAAGGAGCTCTCGGGTAGCGTTCGGTTCGTCGGCAGGCAATCGGATATGGAGAGTTGGTTCGAACTTTGTGACTTCAGCATATTGCCATCATTCTACGAGGGATTGCCGCTTGTTGCGGTCGAATCTCTTGCCGCGGGAAAGGCAATGGTTGCTACGGAAGTCGACGGAACTCCCGAGGTTATACTGAACGGCAAAACAGGGCTTACGGTCCCGCCTGGCAAGCCCGAAGCTTTGGCACAGGCAATTTGCAAAATGCTTTGCAATCCGAATATGCGCAACTCAATGGGTGCTTTCGGACGCGAGTGGGTGGCGACCCACTTTACCGAGGAACGCCAGATTCAGAAGACGCAGCAGCTATATTTGGAACTCATGGAGCAGGCGGCCCCGACTGAGAGTGCGGCCGTGCAGAACCGAGCTGCGCTCAAGCACGGTTCGGGGTCGATCTGAGCCTTAAGAGGATTTGGAAAATTTCTCCGCCATGGCTACAGCTATATTGGGAAGGGCTGGATTGCCGCTGACTAACGAGCATGAACTTGCTCGAGGTGTCGTGGAGCGAGTGCTGGCAGACGTCTGCCGACAATACCTCGGCGGGCAGCTCCGCGCCCTAATATTGACGGGCAGCTTAGCAAGAGGGGAGTTCAGTCTCACGACGGATGCCTCCGGCGTACAGTTTTTGAGCGATGCAGAGCTTGTTGGCATTCTGGAAGACTCCGCTTTGCTTCCGTCACTGGCGGAGACCCGCCGACTTGCGACCGCTGCTGAAAAAAGGCTCGAAGCCGAGAAATCGTATTGCCATATTTCGCTCAGTTTTGCTCATCAGAAATTCCTTCGGAACATGGCTCCTCACATTTTCGGGTACGAATTAAACGCCTGCGGCAAGGTCCTAACGGGCGATCGGCAAATTCTTTCGTCTATTCCACGGTTCGCGCCTGAAGACATTGCGGTGCAAGATGGCTGGCAGATGCTTTCGAATCGCCTGATCGAGCTAATCGAGGCAGTTTCGAAATGCCGAGGACCCGCGCCATCGGAGGAAGTCGCTTACCGCACGATGAAACTGCACCTAGATATGGGCACCTCGCTCCTACTGTTTTTGGGTGGATTCACGGCCTCTTATGTCGAGCGTTCCCGCAGCCTTCGGAACATCAGCACCGAGCGCAGAGTCGAATCACTGCCATTCGATTTGCTAGAGTTCGCCAGGACCGTCGAGACGTACACTGCTAAAAAGCTCAGTTGTCGGTCGCGCGACATCCAGGAAAGCTGGGAATCCGTCCGCGCTGCGTGCGACAGAGCATTCGAACTATGGATCTGGGAATTGCAGCGAATGACAGGCAGTGGTAGCCGCTCGCCCAAGGAGCTATGCCTCCGTTTGGCGAGACTTCAGCCTATAGCAAAACGAGTTCGCGGCTGGTGCTTCGTAGCACGACGTCAGGGGTGGGCGTGTTCGAGCAGAAATTTGCCTAGATGGGTCAGATTGTTCGCGCGCTCCTCACCGAGATATTGGGTCTACGCGGCAATCGGGGAGATTCTTCTACGGCGCGATTTGCTCCTAACACGATCCTTGGGCGAAAACCGGGGATCACGTCTAACAGGTCCATGGAAGATGCTACCTTGCCTTCCTCGCTCTTTTAATGGAACTCCCAATTCCGTAACCGCGCTTTTGAGTGCGCTAGCCTGGAATTATCACGAATTTGTAGAGGGAACGCGCGGATGACCTCTCAAAATGCGGCCAAAATGATTTCCGAAGCGTCTGAAGTTGGCGAAAAGGCCTGGTTCCAAACCCTTCCCCGGCCGTCGTTCAGCCCGGCGGATTTGTTTCGCTCTCCCATTCATGACTTCCCAATTCGGGATTTTATATTTCACCAATACGCTCCGGCTATCCGTGGGCTCCGCATCCTTGAGGTAGGCCCGGGCAGTGGGTTTACCGCGTATGGGCTGGCGCCACTGGTTGACCGCATGACATTGGTTGACTGTGCCGATGTCGCCACGAATGAGTTGAAGCAGAAGCTGCGTGGCCGTGGAACCGTGCGGTGCGTAACAGCTGATTTGTCCGAGCCGAATCTCTTTACGAGACTTCAAGAACGATACGATTTGGTCTTCGGCTTGGACGTCTTTGAGTACGTTCGAGATCCTGCCTGCTGTTTACGGAATTTCAATGAGCTCTTGAATCCGGAGGGCGTCGCGTTTCTCACTTTTCCAAACCAGAGGCCGGGAATTGGCGACGGCGTGACGTATTTTTCACGACTGGAGCACCTTGAGATTTTACTCGAACGCGCGGGTTTCTCTCGCTGGGAAACTCTATCCGTCTCACTTAGCACATACGCGAAGACGATATACACCCTGATGCACGAGTGGCCGTTAAACATTTATCGCGCGTGGAGACGAACCTCGGGGTCGAGTCGGCCTCAAACCTACGAAATGACTTGGGCTTTTCAAAACCGTCAGAGGCTGACTCGTGCGCGTGCGATCTTGCACATCTATTGTTTACTGCTTTCGATGACGTTTCGATTAGCCGGCGATCCGTATCGTTGCTGCCCTGCGCCTCGTGAGCCTCTCGATCACCAATTAGTAGTGCGCGCCTGGAGACGGATATGGCGCAGTGAAGGCTTTTGGGGCGCCTAAGTTGTTCAGAAGCGTTGCTGCAATATCGGATACAGGGTCGGTGAAAGATCGTCTCACGTCGATGACAGAAAACGGACAGATTAATACTTCCAGAACCACCGATGTTCGACAAGCCTCGTGTTCGAGTCTGCCGACCCGAATTCTGGTGCTCACGACGATATTTCCCTATCCTCCGACAAACGGTATCCAAATTAGGACGTGGCAGACCTTGTTATCTCTCGCGGAATTCGGATGTGAAATACACCTCGTGAGTTTTGACCAATCGGCAGATCCTATAATCCACGCTCCCGATCTCCCCCATGTTTGCCACACCGTCGAGGTGATCTCTCAGTCTTGGAGGAACTCTAGCCAAAGCCAAGACTATGGCAAACGTTTGCAGGCGCTTTTTTCCGAGCGTCCTTATTCTGTCGCTCGATTCCGATCTGCTGCGATGAGGGCCAGCATCGATCGTTGGCTAAACTCCAACGCAGTTGACGTCATCATCTCGGACACCATTTACCCCCTCGTAAACATGCCTGCAGAATGCCCTGTGCCGGTCATTGTCAACTGCCATAATGCGGAGCATTTGATTCTTCAGCGCTATCTAAAATATGAACGGAGCCTGGTGCGACGAGCTTATGCCTGGATGGAATGCCAAAAACTAGAAAGCTTCGAAGAAAAGTTCTGCTCGCGCGCTAGTTTGCTGCTGGCGTGTTCGGAATACGATAAAGCCGTTATGCAAAAGCTTTGTCCAGCAGTTCCTGTTTCCGTTGTGCCGAATACCGTCGACATAGACCGATACGCCGCATCGGCAGATGGTGATGGTCGGACAGTACTCTACACGGGAGGGATGGATTGGTTCCCAAACCGTGACGCCGTCGACTTCTTTGTTAAGGCGATTTTACCGGAGTTGCGGAGCGGTTACCCGAACGCGAAATTCGTGGTCGCCGGGAGGCCCGGACCCAAGGAATTCCATCGCGGCCTCGCCGGAATTCCAAATGTGGAGTTTCGTGGGCCGGTAGCCGACATGGCTGCCGAGATCGCTGCCGCGGCGGTATGCATTGTTCCTCTGCGAATTGGGAGTGGAACACGATTGAAAATTCTGGAAGCGGGAGCGGCCGGCAAGCCGATTGTTTCTACTCGGGTCGGGGCCGAAGGTTTGAACTTTCGAGAAGGCACCGAAATATTGCTCGCTGACGAGCCGCGTGAATTCGCTGCCGCCCTGAATTCACTCCTAAGGAATCCAGACCGACGGAGATCAATGGGGCAAGCGGCACGTCGTAAAGTCGAAGAGCAGTACAGCTATCGTTGCATGAAACAGTCCCTAGCCCAGGCGCTGAAAAGTATAGGAACGCTCAAGCATGACTTTAGAGCGCATTGAAAGCATTCAAGGCACGCTTTGTAATTTATTGATGGCCCGAGCACAACAGCTTGGATTAAGGGCGACGCCGATTAGAGTCGTAGAACTGTGGGCGTTGCCACAGCGTCAGCAGCCATGCGAGGTATCAATGAATTCTCGGCGGTCTCCCAGAAGAGAGAAGCGACGCGGTATGAAGGAGCTAGCTTACCATCAGACCTGGGCCTTCCAGCAGTCACAGAAGATCGAGCAATTTAAAGTGTGTATTCACTCCGCTTGGGCTCAACTCTCGTTCCCGATGTGGCTAGGTGGTCGCAGCTTCGATCTTTTGCCCGCTGGTGGGCCTCTAATCAATCATAGCCTTCTATTGCTCGCCAGGCGGGACGAGCGGTCGCGACACACGTCACAATGATCGCCTTTTTCTTTTACGTCCTTGTGTTCACTCTGCCGATTCCAAACCACCCTATCCTTGCCTATCATGTCGGCCCGCTTACAATTCTAAAGTGCCTCGGGATTGTTTGCCTGCTGTTGGCCATCGTCGAAATGGTGCGGACTGACAGTTGTCCCCCGTTCTCAAAGCGTCTAAGTTACGGTTGGTTTCTGGCCTACTTCTTAGTCGCTTTCATATCCTGCCTTGCTCACGACGGACTGAGCGCGCTCCACTCCAATTCGTTCCTTTATACCATTTCCACATTCTCCCTGTTCCTCATGGCTACCACCATGATTCGATCGTTGAGGCGTCTTAGGTGGGCAGTTCTTGTTGCGCTTGGGTCGGTTGCATGGGGTTCACTGTACGTAATCGGACAGTGGGTTCACTTCCATAACGTCATTCCAGGATTTCGAACCTGGGGCGGTCTGGCTGGCGACCCTAATTACTACGCGGTAACAGTGGTCCTTTGGGCGCCCCTGATGATTTTCTGGCTGATGACCAAACGTCCCCGGTGGGAGAAATGGTTCTGCCTCAGTTGCCTCTCGGTAATCCTCCTAGGGTTCATTTTTGCCGCTTCGCGCGGCGGGTTTCTCGGACTTTCGGCCGCTTTGCTCTTTCTGATCTGGCACACGCGCAGACGCCTAAGGACCTTCGCTCTCGTCGGGCTATTCCTGCTTCCAATCCTGCTGGTGCCAGGCCAGTCTGCCGTGAGCCGACTCATGCGTCCCGACAGCAGCGACCAGCAATCCACGGAGTTCCGCTTAGAACTTTGGCAGGCAAGTGAGCGGGCGTTTCTCGAACATCCGCTATTCGGCATTGGAATGGGGCATTTCCATCCCCAGATCGAGAAGAATGGCCAACTCGTGAATTTGCCGTTTCACGTCGCGCACAACACCTACATCGGCATCGTCACCGACCTAGGGCTGGCCGGTTTTGTTCCGTTCATTCTGGTGCTGCTCGGCTCGATAAGGAGGTCGAACACTGTCGCTCGCCGGACACGCGCTGCGAATACCCCTGAGCAACGCCTGCTGCATCAGGTCGCGCTTGGGATACAGGCAGGATTGATCGGATACATGGTCTGCGCTTTTTTCTTGTCGACGCAGTGGCAGCAGGTATTTTGGTTCGCAGTATTCCTGTCCATGTCTATTCCCGCCATCGAAGCTTCCACCGCTCCCAGGCAGGCCCGCGTCGTGAATCCAGCTGCCGATCTGCGCTTGGCACATTCTGTTGAACTGAATGAAGGCAGCACCACGGGGCCGTATGTGCGCACACACATAAATAGCACGCCCGTCGGCAGAGCTCGACCAAATTTTTCTCGGCGTCTGGGATTTTGACTTGTTCACGACTGTAAATGGCAGATAACGCAAAAGCGATCGAGATTCTCTCTGAAGTGCCCGGCGCACAGCGTGATCGGATCATTTCCGGAATGCGTTGGACCGTGTGGCTTTCCGTCCTGGCTGTACCTTTCAGCTATGGCACCACGATCATTTTGGCCCGAACGAGTCCGGAAGCGGTCGGAACGTACGGCCTGCTCGGCGTCTACATCGGGCTTAATCTTGGCATTTTTTATCTGGGCGGCGATGCGGTCGCGATCAAATTCATCCCGGAATTGGAACCCGAGAAGCGGCCCTCCTTTCTAGTTTCTTATTTTCTCGTGATCTGTCTCGCGGTATTGCCTTGGATCGTTGCGGCCACGATCTGGCCGCAAGGGTTACAGCACCTCTTCGGCAAAGAAGCGAGCCCTTCGTTTGAATTGCTCCTTCTGGTTCTTTCGCCAATTCCAATACTGGGCTCGCTGGTGAGCGCGGCCCTGAAATCGGTGCTGGATATCGGCTGGGCGCAACTGATCCGCCGGCTGGCAACGATCAGTTCGTTTCTCGTCTTTGGCAGCCTTTACTTTTTTTTGCGCTCCACGCTCTCCCGGCACTACCCGCTCGTGATCTGGGGCACGTATCTGACGGTCTGCTTGGGTGGAGCAGCGGGCGGATTTTATCGCCTGTGGCGCGTGGCGGGCTGGAATCGCTATTGGCGCGGGATCCGGTTCTTTCTGCCGCGGGGATTTTGGCCTTACACACTTTCGCTTCAGCAAGTCAGCGCTCTCAGTTTCATTAGCGGCCGCCTCGACGTGGTTCTGATTTTGAATATTGCCGGTCTGGACCTTCTCGGAAAATACGTGGCGGTGATCACCCTGGCCGAGGCAATCCGCTTGATCAGCGCCTATTTCGCGGGAACCCTGCTTCCTTCGCTGACCAACACTCTCGCCGACGGAAACGTTGCTGGCGCTGGCTCCGCCTTCCACGTGCACATGAGAATCCTGTTTCTCGTCAGTACAGCGAGCACCTGCGGGCTGATTTTGCTGGCACGACCCATCACGGCACTCCTCGGTCTGAAGTACCACGGCCTTTCTACTCTGGTCGTATTAGCTGCACTGCTCGTCGGAATTTGCACACCGGGCGGGCTGGGGGGAGCCCTCCTTTCGAGTATTGGCAGGCAGCAGCTAGCCGTGTGGGTAGGCGTCGGGCAGATCGCAATCTATGTGTTGATGTTCGCTCTTCTCTGGCCCCGATACCGGCTGACTGGAGCTGTGCTTGCATACGGGATAGGCTGGGTATTTTCTAACACGGCTCTTCTGATCGTCGCTAGATTCAATTCGCCTTTCCGTTTTTCGGCGGTTTCGGAGTATGCTGCACTTGCGATTGTTGCTATTGGTGCTGGTTTCATCGCCCAGTTAACGTCTCCCGGGTTCGGCGCTGGCGTGCTCACCTGGGCGTTATCTGTGCTGGCATACCTAGCGATCGCACGGTACAGCCCCACGGAATGTAAGCAGCTAATTCGATTGTTTCTACCGGGCGGCTCGCGTGAACAACTCGATACTGATTGCGGAGGTGGTGAATAAAGTGCTTCGGAACAGAGCTGGTATGGAGATAATCGAACCTGAATTCCGTGGTGTTGGCGCGCTTGCCTTGAAAGCGGCGTTCATGATGCCACCGCGAGTGCGCGAGGCTTTATTTTTCGGCACCTCAATCATATCTATCCCTCTGCAGAAAGCGCTGGTCTCGGCTCTGGGAGGCAGCTTCACCGCGGTAACGAAGTTCACAGACGGGCCGATGTCAGGCCTAAGCTTTAGCTGCCTGACAGCAGAGAAGTACTTTTTTTTAGGTAGTCACGTTGAAAGCGATTTTCAGCGGCGGTTGCGTGAGTTCATCAGGCCAGGTGATGTGGTGTACGACATTGGTGGACACATCGGCTACATGTGCCTGATCTTCTCGGTTATGGCGGGGCCGGAAGGGCGCGTGTTCACCTTCGAACCCTCTCCTACGAATTTTCCTCGCCTGACGGCCAACCTGAATGCGAACGCGAGACTAAACGTTACTCCCATTAACGCCGCGGTATCTTGCCGGGAGGGTAACGCGACTTTTGAGGAAGGCGGATCCATGAGCACGGTGGTCCTGGACGCTCATGCGAACAACAATGAGAGCTTGAAGGTTCGGACTATCAGAGTTGACGACTTCGTTTACCGGGACTCGCATCCTCCCCCGGGCTTCATCAAACTGGATGTCGAAGGTCACGCCGGGCCAGCAGTAGAAGGAATGCAGCGAGTCTTGCGATTGCGGCGTACAAGGATTATCTGCGAGTTGCATAACCGCTCGGAGGAGGAACAATTCGCGGCGGCACTTTCGCCGGTCGGCTATCACGTTATTTCGATTGACCGGTATGGGAGATTTCCGCGGCGAGTTGCGGCCCTGCCCGACTGAATTAACCCGGAATTGCATCTATTTGATGTAAGTACCATTCCCGATCGCCGCACCTGTTTCAATGCCTTGACGCCAAGCGTGCCACGGTTCCGAGGACATGCGTCTGAAGGCCGACAGGGTCGCAGCTGCGAGGTAACCGATATTCAGCCACAGATAGCACACATTGTTGAACAGCCCGCGCTTCCAGTGACGTTCGCGCATGTAGCTACTCACCTGGGCGTGTAGCGACAGCCAGTGTTTGTCGGCTCGGCCATGCGGACTGCGCTTGTGGACGAGCCGCGCGGATGGCGTAATAAGCAAAATGTGCTCTCGAGGGAGTTGCGCACAGAATTCGATATCCTCGCCCGGACAGGCACCTGTTAGCCCCGTATCGAAACGCAGGTGACGGACCACTTCGGCGCGAAAGCTCATCAGGCCACCTCCCAAGTAGCGGACACGGATCGGAGCACTCGATTTAAGGGCCTCGGCATTCCAGTAGACACTCTGCCGGTCGTCGGCGAAAGGGCCCCTCGCGAAGATGGATTCCCACAGCAAGTGAGCAGCGCGCGGCCGCTCATAGTTAGTGATTATGCCCGACACCCCCGTCACGCCGGGCCGATAGGCCGCGAGTATCTTCTCGATGAACGCCGGCTCCAGGATTACATCATCGTCCAGGAACAGCCAGACGTCGCCCTTCGCCATCTTCATCCCTGCATTCCTCGCGGCTGTAAGCCCGGTGAGGGACGGATCGTGAATATAGCGGAGTGGTAGGCTGGTGGGATTGGTGAACGACCGCTCCGGGCTTTGATCAACGAGAACCAGTTCGTCCGGGAGCCGCGTTTGCGCAAGCAAGCTTTCGACAGCCTTCTCCAAGTCGGCCGCTCGGCTCTTGGTGGGTATGACTACGGAAATGGAAAGCCCCGGAAGGCTCAGCATACGACTATAATGCCTGTACCCGCCAACTGATTCCAGGGGAACCGGTCGCCCTGTGTCGCAACTAAACTGATTCGTCCAGACAGGCGCTTATGGTCTGCGAGCCGCGACGATCACGGAACCACTAGCCAGAGCGCATCCGCTGCCGCCACGCCGGTGGATCCGCCAATCAGGTTGCCAAACGGACGCACGGCAGTGCCGCCGGGCGTCGGCTCGCTTCCGCACGTGTAGGACGAGATCGGAGCCGAGCACGGCACAGCTGTCGCAGATGCTTCGTGGCCATCGTACGCATTGTCAGAGGGAGTCACCAGGCCATCGGCATAGCTCTGGCTCGGTTGATCGGTATACTCCCACCAGTAAACTCCGACATACGGATAGTCGCCGGCGGTCGTGTGTTCGGTCTGTAGCATTGCCGTCATTGCGTTATAGTACGCCTGCCCGCGCGCGACCTGCGTCGGGTAGTCGCCAGCCGTTCCAGAGTAGGTCCCGCCGACGGCCGAGTCAGCATTGGCCGACGAATACCAGGCATTAAAATAGGGCTTGTTACCATAGTTCGCCTCGACGTAGTCCATCTCCGCCTGCGTGTACAAGGTCGTTCCGCCCCCGGCGATAAACGCGTCTATGTACTGCGCCGCGGCTTTCAGCACAGGGGCGGATGGCGGGGCGTCCCAGGTGCCGAGCGTATTCGGCCCAAGATACATCACGTTAGGGAAGGCCGCCTTGATCTGCGTACGCATAGAGGAAAAATACTGACCGGCAATCTGCTCAAGGAACGAATTCATGTCGGTTTTCGTCGTCGCATTGGCATTGCTCATTGCCGTCCAGTCGGTTCCCATCCACGACTGGTGCGAAGGCCGGTCATCTTCATCGAGAAAGCCGGTGCCGGTGCCCCAGCCATTCGCCACGTAGGTGGCAGTGATCGCCGCGCCGCTCGCTGGTGCCTTGCCAGATGCAAATGTTAGCGAGAGGGCTCCTGTCGAGTAGTTAATTGTCCCGGCGGAAAGATTTGGGCCATAAAGCGTACCGTTGCCTAGGTCTCCCGCTACCGGAACGCCGCCAACAAGGATCTGCAAGCTGTACTTCGAAATAGTCGTGTGAGTTAAGGTAGTCAGGAAGCTCAAAGCCGATCCATTTCCAGTCCCAATCGTATCGGCCGAAGCATTCGAAGCGCACGTGATCGGCTGAGTGCCCACACACGTCCCGCTCGAATCGAACGTCGTATAGTTTGAGCCCCATGCGGAATTGAGTGCTGCGATCGTTCCATACTGCGTTGCGAGCATATTCCGCAAAGCTAGTTTCGAATGGACCAGCGTATCTGTATAGACGAAGTTCGATCCCGATCCGCCTGCTACGTTTGTGTTAGCTGTCTGCAATGGCGAAATCGACGAAACTATCATCGGGAGATCGAAGGTATTTTGTCCGGCCGGCACGGTACTGAAATCCGGACCCGCTCCGAAACCGCCCATCTCATCTGAATCGTCAGAAGTGATTCCAAGGACGTAATTAGCGTAGATCGAATTTTCCATCCAACTCCAGGCAGCGTCGGTGTCTTCCTGGATGTCCTTTTGCAGCCAAGTTCCAACTCCCGAGTCGTAGTAGTCGGCTACTCCAACGCCCGGAAGATAACCCGTGTAGTACGGGCTTACGAGCGACATCATATTCTTCACAGGATTTGTCAATAAAGGAGCGTTGGGGCCGCTTATAACCGGGTTGGCCATCGCGTAATAAGCCGCATTGACGCTAACCACAAACGGCATTTTCACTGGCTGAGAACATACCCCATTTGAATCCGTCGGAAACTCGGAACAATCGGCGGCCACTGCCAACTGATATTTGTGCGCGCCGACTTGTACGGTGTTGAATCCCCACGACTCCAAACGTCGATTCACATCCGCTGGCCCAAAAGTACCGTGAATGTATCCAGGTGAATACGTCACTCCCAACGAGTAAAACGCGTTCCCCAGGGGCGTGCAAAACCACCAGTGGCTGTTGATCTCCTCGGCGTGGAACCAGCCCGTCGCGTTCGCGCACTTAATGTCCGTTCGCCCGCCGTATTGGTCGAGATTCGAAGTTGAAACCGATATGGAGAGGCTTTTAGTCGCCGTTTCGGGTGTTGACGAAGAGTCTTTCGCGGTCACTCCGAAATTGGATTGGCCGCCGCCTGTCGGCGTTCCGCTGATTTGTCCGTTGGACGAAAGCGCAAGCCCGCTCGGCAGTTGGCCAGAACTCAGACTCCACGTGTAGGGCGATGTTCCCCCGGCAGCCTGCAAGCTGGCGCTATAAGACTGATTCACGGTTCCTGACGGAAGCGTGCTAGTTGAAATTGACAGCTGTATCACGGCTGCGGCAATTGCCACGGCGAAGATCTTGCTGGTTGTTTGCACCGGTGAGCTCGAATCCTGTGCCTGTATTGTAACCGAAAAGGACCCGGACTGAGTGGGAGTCCCGCTAATCGCGCCGCTCGATCCGTTTAAGCTAAGGCCCGTTGGCAGGGCTCCTGACGCTATTGACCACCCGTATGGGGTCTTTCCGCCGCTCGCCTGAACCGTCGCCGAGTAGGCCGTCCCATCCGTTCCGGCAGGGAGGCTAGAGGTCGAGATCGAAAGCGTCTGGCCGGTTGTTCCAATCAAAATATTTAGCGACTTCGTCGCGGTTGCACTTTTCGTATCTGATGCAGTAGCAGTGAACGCAAAAGTGCCAGCGGAACTAGGAGTCCCGGTAATAGCCCCCGATCCGGAAGCTAGGCTCAGGCCCGGCGGTAGGGAACCGCTACTGACGCTCCAGGTGTACGGAGCGCTCCCGCCGCTTGCCGCTAACGTGGCCGTGTAAGCTTGCCCCTCTGTTCCGTTTGGCAGGCTAGAGGTCGAGATCGAGAGCGTCTGGCCGGCTGATCCAACTAAAATATTCAGCGACTTCGTCGCGGTTGCATTCTTCGTATCTGATGCAGTAGCAGTGAACGCAAAAGTGCCAGCGGAACTAGGAGTCCCGGTAATAGCCCCCGATCCGGAAGCTAGGCTCAGGCCCGGCGGCAGGGAACCGCTACTGACGCTCCAGGTGTATGGAGCGCTTCCGCCGCTAGCCGCTAATGTGGCCGTGAAAGTTTGCCCTACTGTCCCACCCGGCAGGGATGTAGTTGAAACCGACAACGGACTAGCGACCACCGAGTTTGGCAATTGCGTCACTCCGGCGCAACCGCAAAGCGACCAGGTTAACGTGGCAGTGCAAATAAGTGTCGTTGCAGCAGAACCCGTCCACTTGAGCAGGGCGCGCATCGATCGCATCGTTCCACCTTGGGTGAAGGTTGGCTTCTAGAATCCGAACGTCGCTAGCAAGCCTACCCACCTTAATACGGCCCAGTCTACTGGTCTGAAGGACAGGTCCATTACTGACCTTGACGCATTAGACGCAGAATCGAGCGCCTTGCATTGAAGTTGCAAGACTTATGGAATTTAATAGTGCCTCAGTGCGCTCTCGCCCGGTTATTGCCAGATCGTGGTAACGGGCTTGAAGTTGGCTCACATTGGCTCGGAGGAACGCTCAAGCTGTGATTGCTGACGTAGATCGTCAGCCGTGACCGAAAGGGTGGTCTACCAACTGCTCATCATTTGTTGCAAAATAGCACACGTTCTTCATTTCGTGCCAGATCGAATGCATTTCGCCAAGTTCAGAAAATCCACCCAGGGAGCAAGCGAATAATGTGCGGTATCGTAGCCATGTTCTCGAGCCAACGGCCAGTTGATGCCGAGGCATTGGACAAGGGGCTAAAAACGCTGCGCCATCGCGGGCCCGACGGTCAACGTCGATGGGTCGCGGCTGACAAATGGGTGGGGCTTGGACACGCCAGGCTAAGCATAATTGACCTTGCAACCGGTGACCAGCCCATTGCTAACGAGGATGAGCGCCTCCGAATTGTCGTGAACGGCGAATTCTACGAATATGAATCAATTCAAAAGGAACTACAAGGAAGCGGCCACGCCTTTCGGACTCAGAGCGATAGCGAGATCGCTTTGCATCTGTACGAGGATCTTGGAGTCCATTGTCTGCATCGTCTGCGCGGAGAATTTGCGTTTGTACTATGGGACGCTAGAAACCGGACGATCTTCGCTGCGCGCGACAGGTTCGGGATCAAACCTCTCTTCTATGCTTTTCATGACCAAACACTGTACCTAGCCTCAGAAGTGAAAGCGCTGTTCGCGATGGGAGTACCGGCCCGCTGGAACAAGGGCTCTCTCTATCATTGCCTGGAACTTGGTGGATACCAGAATTCCACCCTATTCGGAGGGGTCTTTCAGGTTCCGCCCGGCCATTTCCTGATCGCGACGGAGTCGCGAATGCAGTTGAGCAGATACTGGGATTTCGATTATCCGTTACTCTCGGAAAATCCAGCACGAAACGATTCCGAGTACGCAGAGGAATTTCGCTGCGCCCTCGACGAAGCCGTTCGAATTCGTCTTCGTGCCGATGTTCCAGTGGGTTGCTATCTCAGCGGTGGGATCGATTCTTGTGCAATTCTTGGCCTCGCAGCGCGGCATCACTCCAGACCGATTCGAGCTTTTACCCTGACATTTGATTTGCCCGAATACAACGAGGGTCACATCGCCCGGGAGATGGCGGCCAAGGTAGGTGCTGAATTTGTCCCTATTCCCGTGCGTCAGGACGACATTGCAGACCATTTTGCCGACGCGGTACTACAGTCTGAAAACCTGTGTGTCAACGCACATGGCGCAGCCAAATATCTCCTCAGTCGGGCCGTTAGCAAATCCGGCTATAAAGTGGTCCTAACAGGAGAAGGGTCGGACGAGATTCTTGGCGGTTATATGCACTTTGGTCGCGATAACATCCGTCGAAACGGAGACACGCGGTTACCCAATGATCCGTTAACTACCCGTCCGCAACGCAGTAATGCCGCTGGCGACCGAGTGCACGCGCACGGCCTCGAAGCAATACAGAGTCTGCTCGGCTTCATTCCCGCTTGGATCCAGACGTCGGCCGCTCAATCGGCGAGTGTCTTTGCCGTATTTGCAGATGATTTTTTGGAATCTTTCAAAGAGGTCCAGGGTTTTCGCAGCTTCTTCAACGATATCGATGTAGGTGGCCAGCTCGTCGGCCGTGATCGGCTGAATCAGTCACTGTATTTATGGGCGAAGACGCGATTGCCAAACTATATCCTTACGATCCTCGGTGATCGCATGGAAATGGCTCACTCTGTTGAGGGTCGCGTACCGTTTCTCGATCACCAGCTAGTAAAGCTCGTTACTCGACAGCCTGCCAGCCAGAAAATTCGAGGGACCGTACAGAAGTACGTCCTCAGAGAGTCGGTTCGTGAACTCGTTACTCCGGCCGTCTACCCCAGGCCAAAGCACGCATTCCAGACTCCTTCGGTAATTTCGAATTCAAAGGGCAAACTAAGTGTCCTGATCCAAGAGACACTGCGGGGCCCGTTGCTAGGATCGATCCCGTTCTTCGATCGCAAAAAAGTTCTCAACCTCCTGGACGTCTTGTACCGGGGAGATGCGGATTCCGGAACTGCAAACGATCAGGTGTTGATGATTGCCTCGAGTGCGTGCTTTCTTCAGGCAGGGTTTCGACTTTCAGCTTGAGAAGATCCGAATAGTTTGTTCGTCGAAATACAACGCCCCAGCTTCCCCAGCGTTGTTTCGCCCACTGTAAAAAAACATTTCCGGATCATCCTGACTATCATGATCATCTTCAGCCAGGAACGCCAATCACGGTCACCCTGGAATCGTGATCGCTACTCCCGGGAATATCTGATCATCATGCACCGGATTCCCCAACTACCGCCGAGCTCGGCGCGAAGGATTCGGAACCGCTGGATACGTCCTGAACAACGGATTCCTGCGTCGAGGACAACGCCATAAGCTTCTTGTGCAGACTATCAGCGATCTCCTGCACACGCGGCTGTTCGAATATAGTCGAGTGGTCGCCTTCGATTTCGAAACAGTCAATCTTACCGTGTACGACTGATCGCCACCCCAAGTAATAATCATCATACAGCCTTCTCACGCTAGGCTTGAAGATCAAGACGTCCCCACTGTACGGTCGTGGCCTAAAGTTACCGAGCGCACGGACATTGGCTTCCATAATTCGCCTCAGACGGTCTCCGAGACGCGAATTCCGAGGAAGGCCAAAGTCAGGCAAGATAGGCCTCGGCGCATTGAAGTTGCGCAAATGTGTTAGCAGTGCCCAGAAACGTCGGCGAACGTATCCGAGCACGTCATCCGGCCTCTCCGACCGCAGCCTTTTAACATGGAAGCCAACGCGCCTACAAAAGTATCTCAAATTGCGGAAGAGCCGTTCCATCTTCGACAAAGATAAAGCGAAGGAATGGTTGAAGCTGTCAATCAAAACGACAAGTGCGACGCGCTTACCGATTTTCGTGAGGATACGTGCCATTTCTAATGATACGGCGCCCCCATAACACTTTCCTCCGATGTAGTAGGGGCCTCTTGGTTGCACTCGGAGAAGTTCATCGACAAAACATTGGGCCTTCTCTTCGATGGTATCGAAAGGTGCTGTACCCTCCAGCGCTGGGTCCTGAAAACCATAAAAGGGCAGGTCTGCGGGTAAAGCCGTTGCGAGGGACCGTATGCTTAGCACACTTCCACCAGCACCGTGTACACAGAAGAACGGGGCGCGCTCCGCGCTGCCCGTTCTCATACGCACCAACGTTTTGTACTCATCATCTCTGTGGCTGCGCAGCCAAACAGCAAACTGCTCGACCGTGGGCGCTTCCAGAACTGCCCGGAGCGGCAACGGCTCACCGGGAATGATTTCTTGCAAACGCAACAGAAGTTGAACCGCTAGCAGCGAATGGCCTCCAAGGTCGAAGAAGTTGTCTCGTACTCCGACGCGCGTTAGTCCTAAAACCTCGGCCCACGCCTCGCAGATGAGCCGCTCAAAATCGTCTTCAGGCGGCATATACTCGCTTTCATTGGACGAGAGGGCAGATTCTGGAGCGGGCAGGGCTTTTCGGTCGAGCTTTCCGTTCGGACTGAGAGGCAAGGTTTCGAGTTGAACCCAGGCTGCCGGAACCATGTATTCGGGCAATTTCTCCTTCAGATAGTCCCGGAGCTCGGAGGTCGTGCACTCCGCCCCTTCCGCAGCCACGACGTACGCCACCAATTCCTTGCCGCGGCCCTCACGTACAGTTATTACTGCCTCGCGCACCCCAGGATGGTTGCGCAGCACGCTTTCGATTTCACCCAGCTCAATCCGCAGTCCTCGAATCTTCACTTGAAAATCCGTTCGCCCCAGATACTCCACAGCTCCATCCGGGAGCCAACGTCCTAAATCTCCGGTCTTGTACAGCCGCGCCTCTGGGTCTGAGCTGAACGGGTCGGGGATGAATCTCTCTGTCGTTAGCTCCGGCCGCTTATGGTATCCGCGGCCGACTTGTACTCCGCCCAGATATAATTCACCCGCAACGCCGATCGGCGCCGGCTGAAGCTCGCGGTCCAGAATGTAGATCTGCGTGTTCGCCACGGGCCGCCCGATCGGAACTATTTTGCGTTCATCATGACGGCGGCAGGTCCAATGCGTCACGTCGACAGCAGCTTCGGTCGGGCCATAAAGATTATGCAATTCCGAACTTAGCCGTTCAAAAAAGCGCTCTTGGACCTCGTAGGGCAGCGCCTCACCGCTGCAAATGACATGGAGCAAGGTTCGGCACTCAGCAACGTTCGGCTGTTCGAGGAACAGAGCCAACATCGAGGGCACAAAATGCGCGACCGTGACGCCTTGTTCCGTGATCAGCTTCACCAGGTACGTCGGATCCCGGTGTCCACCGGGTTCAGCAACAACCAGGCGCGCTCCGGAAATCAATGGCCAGAAGAACTCCCACACAGAAACGTCAAAGCTGAAGGGTGTTTTCTGCACCACCTTGTCCGACCGTTTCAAACCGTAGCGGTCTTGCATCCATAGGAGCCGGTTACAGATGCCGCCGTGCGTGTTCATCGCCCCTTTCGGCCTGCCGGTCGAGCCCGACGTGTAAATCATGTATGCCAAGTTCCGTGGAGCGATTTCCGCAGCAGGCTTGCTGACCTCTTCTTTTGCGATTAGCTCCCAGTCACCATCCACGCTCACCAGCTTAGCGCTGGACTTCGGCAGGGAGTCTTTTAATCGCTCCTGTGTCAGCAGCACGGGCGCGTCGGTATCTCGGAGCATAAACTCGACGCGCTCGCGCGGGTACTCCGGGTCGATCGGAACGTAAGCACCTCCAGCCTTTAGCACTGCGTACAGACTCACCACCATTTCGACGGATCGCTCCATGTAAATCCCAACCAGGACATCGGCGGCCACACCGCAGCGGCGCAGATAATGGGCGAGCTGGTTGGCCCGTTCATCCAGCTCGCGGTAGGTCAACCGCTGATCACTGAACTCGACGGCGATTTCCTCCGGCGTCCGCTCGACCTGCTCCTCGAATAGCCGGTGCAAACAGTTGTCCCGAGGATAGTCTGCTGCTGTACCGTTCCAGTTCTGAAGCTGCTCCTTTTCGCCATCCGTTAACAATGGCAATTCGCTTACTCGTGTTTCCACGTCGGCCGCAACCGACTGCAGCAACGTCTGGTAATGTCCGAACATCCGTGCGATACGGTCATCATCGAAAAGGTCTGTGTTGTACTCTGCTTCCAGCCAGATGTTGTCGCCGCAGTCGGTCGCAAACAGGGTCAGATCGAATTTCGCAGTCCTCGCGTCCGCGATCAAGGATTCTACGGTGAGCCCTTCCAGACCGATGAACGAGAGGAGTTGGTCGCGGTCCCGCCAGTTGAGCATTACTTGAAACAGCGTGGCGTATGCTGGATTACGCTCGGGCTGCAGCCTGCGCACGACCTGATCGAAGGGCACGGCGCGGTGGAGATAGAGGTCCAAAGCGGCCCTCTGCACACGACTGAGCAATTCTCGGAAAGTGATGTCATCCGAAATCTGCGTTCTGAGCACCTGTGTGTGCAGTAAGAACCCCATCATGGATTGCAGTTCCGTCCGATCTCTATCCGCGATCGGAATTCCCAGCAAAATGTCTGATTGTCCAGTGTAGCGGTATAAAAGCGTGTTGAACGCGGCCGCGAACACGGTGAATAAAGTCGTTTGCGCCCCTTGGCTGAGCTTGCGCAGTGCTTGAGTAAGCTCAGCATTCAGAACGAAACGCTGCCTCTTGCCGCGGTACGACAGCGCCGGCGGACGCACGCGGTCCGCAGGCAGGTCTAGCAACTGTTGGGCGCTGCGAAGCGTTTCCTCCCAGAAAGCGAGATCCTTGGAAAAAGCTGGTTCCGTATCGTGCTGTAACTGCCAGACTGCGTAATCACCGTGCTGGATGGGCAACGGAGGGAGCGCAGGCGTTTCTCCGCGCAATAGCGAGCTGTACAGAGCGGACAGTTCTCGCCACAACACGCCTTCCGATGACCAATCGCAGATGATGTGGTGCATCATCAGAATGAGCACGTGTTCCTTCGGCGCGAGACGAATTAGCGTCACGCGGATTCCGGGCCGAGACTCGAGATGGTACGGTTCGCGAGGTTCATCGACGAGCAGGCGATCCACTTCCGTTTGACGCCGCACAGCAGGCAGGTCACTCAGGTCGATTCTCTTGATTCGGAGGGGCCAGCTATCATGAACAACCACGACGGGCTCGTTGCCCTGAGTCTCGATGGTCGATCGCAGCACTTCGTGCCGCTCGACCACCACGTTCACTGCGTGTTCCAGCACGTCAACGTTCAGTTCGCCGATGAGCCGCACGGCTTCCGCCTCGTTGTACAGAGGCTGACCCGGGTCCAGTTCCTCGAAGAACCAAACGCGCCGCTGCGCAGAGGTCAGTGGGCACGACAGTTTACGATCCCGTGGAGGGATGGCTGCCGGACTGACCGACGACGACACGTTCTGGAATGCAAGTGCGGAATCGGGGAACGGCGTGCTTTCCGGCGCAGCACCGTTTTCAGGGCCCGAGTCCAGCCGGCGCTTTATCAGCGCGGCTTGCTGAGCGATCGTGGCGTTCTCGAAGAAATCCGAGAGCGAAAGCGGGGTCGCGATCCTTTCGCGCAGGAGCGATACGCATTTGACTGCCAGCAGGGAGTGCCCGCCCAATTCAAAGAAGTTGCTGTCGCGGTCTAGCTTGGGTTGCGAAAGGACTTCCTGCCAAACCTCGGCAATAATTTCTTCGGTCGCCGACACCGATAAAGCAGCGCTAGCCGGAGTGAATTCGTTTTCCCCGACTTTCTCGAACTCGGTTGCCGATGCCGCAGCGTTTCCTGTCGAAAGCTGTGCGGCGTCCTCGCGCAGGCGCAGGCGTTGCACTTTCCCTGAAGGTCCCTTCGGCAGATCCGATACAAAATGGATTCGCGTCGGCGTCTTAAAAAGGCCTAGGCGACTTTCGCAAAAACTCAGCAACTCTCTCTCGTCGCACGAAAGCCCCGTTCGCAGCACTACGAACGCGACAACATCTTCACCCAGGTAGTGGTCGGGTACGCCAACTGCAGCAGCCTCGAGCACTGCTGGATGGGATTCAAGCACGTCGTCGATTTGACGCGGCGCAATGTTGACGCCGCCCTTGATGATCAGCTCCTTCGAGCGGCCCACCACGAAGAAGTAACCCTCTTCGTCACAGTAAGCGAGATCGCCCGTGTGGAACCACCCATCATGATCGAAAGCCGCTGCTGTCGCCTCCGGGTCCTTGTAATACCCCTGCGCCAAACCCTCGCCCCGAAGAAGAACTTCCCCAGGTTCTCCGGCGGACAGTTCGCTGCCTTGCCGATCGATAATTTTGGTTTCGAACCCCCAGGGCAGCCCCGGAGAACCAATCTTGTTCGCTCGCGGCGCCAGGGGGTTCGAAAAGACGTTGCCTGCCTCGCTGGAACCCATGGCTTGGATCAACAGTAACTTGAATTTTTCGAGGAACTCTCGATGGAGCGAAGGCGCCAGCGGGGCTGAAGAGCTGCGCAAGAATCGAATCCGACTGAAGGCAGCTTCGCGCTGTCCCGCGCGAGGATCTTTCCAATCCAGCAGCTGAGATACGATTGTCGGAACCAAAGCCGACCATGTGCAGGCGTATTCGTCCAGCCAATCCCAAAACTGGCTCACCTTGAAGCGATGAGGAATAACAACTGCTCCCCCGCTCATAAGAGTGGGAACGAGTGTCACGCATTCCGCATTGATGTGATAAAGGGGAAGCGCCAGCAGGGAGCGATCTGACGCGGTGAGTTGATGAGAGCAAATTGAGTTTCGTCCGTGCGCAAGGATTGTTCGCTGGGAGTGGACCGCTGCCTTCGGCTGCCCGGTGCTGCCGGACGTATACATTAAGAGGGCCGGATCCTCCGGCTGCGGAACCGCCAGGTCTATCGAATCCGATTCCTCGTCAAAGGACTCAGGTCCGCCGTCCACATCAGCGAAGATAACGTGGATTTTTCGCGAGACGTTGGCCATCACAGTCCGAAGCAGGGGCGTATAGTCGTGATTTACATAAACAATCTTCGCGTCGCTATGGTCGAGCGTAAAGGAGAGTTGGGACTCACCTGCACCAACATTCAACGGAACGGCCACAAACCCCCCGTACATCAGTCCGAGGAACAGCTGGGCCGTAAACAATCCGTTATCTATCAGAAATGCAACTTTGTCGCCGCGCCCCAACCCTAGCTTTTGGAGCTCGACGCCCAGCTTCCGGGCTGCTTGCTGTAAGCCGCCAAACGTGAGAGTCAGCCCCTTATGCGGGCTGACAAGAAAAATGTCCTCCGCACGCGTGTCTGCCGCCGCATCAATGACATTGCGAACGGTTTCGAACTCGCTGTCCTTTGAAGGCCTGGCAGTGAGGTCGTGGACATCAAAGGTCGACATCTGTTGCCTTCTCGCTCATTAATCGTCCGCGACGATGCCCGTGGTGGCGATGATATCGTTGAGTAAAGGAATTACGTCCGCCTGCTTCACGGCGACCTTCTGGTCGCCCAACTGCTTGACCTTTTCGAGAAGAGCGCGCTGCTGCTCCGGCGTCACGTGGATGCCCAACTCTAGACAGTTTTGTTCGATCGAAGCCAGCCCAGAGGTTTTGCTCAAATCGTAACCGCGCCTGCGCCCGAAACGTTGAGGGTCCAGCTTGTTCTGATACAGGCGCCCCTTTTTGTCGCCGTCGGCATGCACACCGCAACCTTGGATTGCGCTCAAGGGACCAACCATTGGCGCGTTGGCAGCAAGTTTTACGCCGCTGATTTGCGCAACCATATCACTGAGCATGCCCAGTGCCTGCTCATTTACATTGCAAGTGATACCGTACAGGTCTCCAGCAGCAACGACGAGTGTGGCGAAATTCGTGTTACCTGCACGCTCGCCGAGCCCATTAACCGTCACATGGACGCGATCAGCGCCAGCGCGCAGCGCGGCCAACGAGTTCGCAACGGCCAAGCCATAATCATTGTGCCCGTGAAAATCGAAAAGTACTGGAAACTGGCTGGCCATCACATGTACATACGTTTCAGCCTCCTCGGGGGTTAGCACTCCCAGAGTATCCGCGAGCATAATCCGCTTGACCGGAAGCTTAGTCACGCAGGTCGCCAGGGCCATCATGTACTCTCGCGAATTGCGCATTCCTTGCGACCAATCCTCTGGGTACACGTTCACGGTCAAACCGCGATCGACAGCATAGTAAACAGTCTGGGCAATATCTTCGAAGTGTTCCTGCGGAGATTTGTTCAGCTGCAGGCGGCAATGGTTCTCTGACCCTTTTGCAAGTAGATTTAGTACGCGGCCGCCGTTTTGCGAGATCCAATCGACGGACTTAGTTCCATCGACAAAACCGAGAATTTCGACCCGTTCCGAGAACCCGTTGGATCGTGCCCATTGCGTAATGGCTCGAACCGCTTGTGCTTCACCATCCGAAATTCGGGCCGAAGCAATCTCAACTGCGTCAACACCCGACTGCAAAAGAGCTTGGGCAATCAGTAGCTTCTCGTCCGGCGTATAGTTGACGCCGGGCGTCTGCTCCCCATCTCGCAGCGTGGTGTCCATCACTTTCATAACTTTCCCCTAGCTTGGCCAGAAGTGTCACATGAGCAGTCCGGTCGAAACTGAGCACGTCGGCTCTGCCGCTTAGTCGGTTGGTACTAAAACTAGCCTTGGGGTGTATCCCTTCGGATCCATCCGGCATTATGGGGACCAAAACATCGCTAGTGATCAACCTACCAAGCGATGAAATCAAAGGGTTTGGATGATAGCCGTGCGTTTGCCAGTCAACGTTATGGAACCTTCGTTCCTATGAATGATACCTATAGTCCTCAACGTACCTCGCACGCTTTCCAACGCCCCTTGAGGCGGCACATGGTTGCAAGATGGTCGCGTTACTTATTAGGCGGACCACACGCAATGGCCAGCCGCGCCGCCGCGATTGCGTCCGGCGCCTCACCTGCCAATACAACCTCGATCCCACCCTAGTAAAAGCCTAGCTCCTGATATCTGCGGTTCCAGAGAGCTTCGGGAGGCGATCCGCCATTTGGTCGAAAATCTTCCATCTCGCAACGGGCGACAACCGCCCAGCGAGGTCGCGATGCCTTGGTTTGCAAGCTTAACTCCCAGTCGCTCTGCGGGCATAAAATCATGAAACGTCACATGCCCGGTTTGCATTCCTGACGACTTGATGATCGTCTTCGGTTCGAATGAACCATGTTTTTGGAGTAATGTGAGTTCAGACCTTCGGCGCTCGGCCAACCGTTACTGCTTCGGTTCAGGAATGGGATCTTGCAGCTGGGATGGGCGTAGCAGGTCTCATCCTTGGTCGGTACGGAAACCGCAGTAGTAAATGGTCGTCACGATACGAGCCCCTGCCGACCGGCCGATCCGCATCATGAATCGCTCGAATGTCGGTCCGCTAATAACTGCGTGGCGCGTTTCGTTCCCCGAAACCAAGAACCCCAACCGCGGCTTTGACGCGTCCCGGCGCGGATCAACTCGGGTTCTTCCCAAGGGATGTCATGATGGGCCGAACGCAAAAACACGCTGGAAGGATTCCTGACCCACTCTTGCGGAAACAACGCGATAGTATCGTTCTGTGTAATCGGGGTTGCCTCATCGATGGCTGTGCTGGTGATCGCGGCGTACAGGGCGGCTGGAAGATCGCGCCCGGCGCCAAAAGTGAGGTGTCCAACTTGCGTTGGGCGGGGATTCACTTCGATTAAGAAGGGTTTTCCGGATCCTTTTTCGATTAGGAAATCAAAGCCATGAAACCCCGACAAGTTGAGATGCTTGACGAGCTTGGAAATGGCCAAGTCCATTTCGGGAAGTTCCATCCGACGCATCACGCTTGCCGGGCCGTTCTTGTACTGCTTCTTGACAACTTCAAAGTGGATACTTGCCAAAACATTGCCTTTCCAGCATGCAGCCAAGCTCGTTGTGTCAGTGCCATCGACGAATTCTTGCGCATTAACCTGGTGACGCTGCCGCAGCAACGTCGGCACGACCCACTCCAACTCCCGGTCAACCACGACTCGCTTGACGACTCGAAGGACCGAAAGCGGAGCTCGTAACGCTCGAAGCCCGCGTTTTGCTTCCTCGATGGTTCGTACAATTCTTACGCCTTCACCACCCGACGTACCGTCCGCTTTAAGAACCAGCGGAAAATGAAACTCCTCGGAACACGTTTTGACATGGGTAAGGTCTGCTACTATTTCGCTCTTCGGGCTGCGAATCGATTCCTCTCGCGCCACTTGCATTACGGCCGTCCGGGATGCGAGGATGCGTAAGCTTTCGGCGGGACCGAGCGATTTCTCTATCAGCATGCGAATCGGCTCCGCGGTTTTACCGTGAGCCCGATCGTGCAGGTAACGAAGGCACTGGACTGCGTATTCATCCCCAGGAACAACTAAATCCGGTGCGCTGGCTGCGATTGCGTTCGAGAATGATAGCGCCGGGACGAAGCCGTCATAGGCGTGTATCTTTTGAATAACTGAGGTCTTTTGTACCGGATGCTTACGGGGGCAGACAGCCTCAACGGAAAAGCCTGCTCTCGCAAGCGCCATCGCTAGCCGAGCAGTCGGAAACCAGCGGACGGTCGTTGCAATTAATAGCTTGGGCGCCAACAAGTTTTTAGTTCCCTCACCGTTACGTAAGGGAACTTATCTCTCCTTTGCTCGGATATATACGTTCTTCGCACTCCATTTGCCAAAGAATTAGATGCGTCCCTGCAGCTAAAGTTCACACAATGTGACACTTACCTGCGACTCCGGTCAAGTCAGGCGCCCCGTCTGTAGGGCAGCAGAACAGACATACCACTTGTTGGATATTCCTTTCTCGAAAGTCTCAGCTTGCCGGAGTTGTTTCACAAACAGACGTCAACTTGCGGCGCTCGGCATCCGCTGTCTTCAATGAGGATTTTCCCCGTACCCTTTTCCTCAGGTCTATAACCCCTTCGCTGGCTTTCTGGTAACAGAACGGTTGGAATGCGCATCCTTCTAAAGGAAGCGATCCCCAGGCCGCCCAGCCACGCACTTTCACGCTAATCGCAACCACAAGGAGAAATCGAATGAAGCGGATGCTGTTCATAACGCCGATATTGCTGTTCGTGGCCTGCTTGGCTCCAGCGGCTTCAGCCCAGGTTTCAGTAGGAGTCTACGGCGATTATATGCGTCTCTCTCAAACCGGCACCAATCTGGATGGGCTCGGTGCGCGCCTTGGCGTGCATATCTTCCCAATGACGAGCCTCGAGGCGCAAATGACCTATGACTTCGAACAGACTTTCTCGGAAGGCTTCACCAACACTAGCGGCGGATCACTTACCTTCTCGAATTCCGGCTTGAAGGTTCTCCGCGGGCTAATTGGTCCGAAATTTCAAACTCCTGGTCCGATCCATCTCTTTGTCACCGCAAAGGGTGGATTTATTAATTTCAGTTTCAACCCAGCTACGGCAAGTGGCCCGGGATTGGTGAGCACCATTCAAAATCTGCGCACCAACAACGTGCATGGAATGTTTTACCCGGGTGGCGGTTTGGAAGCCCAGTGGGGTCCGATCGGGTTGCGCCTCGACGTAGGCGACGATATGTACTTCGCCGGCGGAGCTCACAACAATCTGGTCGTGCAGTTCGGCCCGACGATTCATTTTTAAGGGCTGGCTTGCAATCGGGCGATGAACTGGGGCTAGAGTGCGATCGACTAGCTGCCTTGCGAACTCCGCTTTATCGCCGCGCCATGCCTTACGGCGAACTCCACAACTTGGCTGCCAACGGCGTTGAGCGCGCTGGCTGCCTTTGAATCGCTGCAATTTCCGTTCGCGTCGAAAAGGGCCTCGGCTGTGTTCAGAGGCGCGCCCATTGGCGTTGGCCACCCTCGCAATGCGTGAACGATGGCGCGCAAAGCATGGAGCGTGGTCACTGCAGCCTGCCATCCCGCAGCCGTTGCCACCAGCCCTACTGCTCGCCCGTCCAGATAACTTCGCTCGTCCGCGCTTAAATCTTCCAGCAGGTCGAGCGCGTTCTTCACCAGTCCCGAAACTCCCCCGTGATACCCAGGACTCGCCACGATCAATCCGTCGGCGCGACGAACCATCTCCACCATCTCTCGCTGTTCGCTGCTCCGCGTCTGATGTTCCGGCGCGAAGTGAGGCAGCCGCACAAGGAACGGACCATTGAAGCAATGAACGATCGCCCCGGCGTCCTCAGCGGCGCGCAGCGCCAGCCGTAGTGCCCGATCGGTGGACGAGGGCGTGCGGGTGGTTCCACCGATTCCCACCACTAGTGGTCTGCTCGATTTGCCGTTTATAAAGTCAGTCATCGGGTTGGCTTCCAGTCTCCGCCACGCGTCACCTGCCCACTCCAACAGCCGTTGATTCAGAGCACATGTCCAGCGCTTCCGCGATCCGGTCGTGAATGAAATTCAGCTCCGCGGAGGAGATCACATACGGCGGCAAAATGTAAATCACATTTCCGAGCGGCCGCAGCAGCACGCCCGCGTCGATGAAAAACTTGTACAGGTTTGGACGCAGCTTCGAAAAATACCCCGGATCGTCGGCTTTTAATTCCACCGCCGCCATCGTTCCGATGGAACGCACATCGCCGACCGCCGGGTGCTCGCGAATCGCCGCCAGCCGCTCGCAGTGAATCTTCGCAATCATTGCGATCTGCTCGAACACTGGCTCGCTCTCGAAAATCTTCAGGCTCGCCACTCCCGCCGCCGCTGCGATCGGATTCCCGGTGTACGAATGTCCATGCCAGAACGTTCGCGAAGAATCCGCGCTCATAAACGCTTGGTGAATCTCATCTGTGCACACGGTCGCCGCCATTGGCAGCGCTCCGCCAGTCAGCCCTTTTGATAGGCACATCAGGTCGGGCACTACTCCCGCCAATTCGCCAGCGAACATCCGCCCGCAGCGCCCGAATCCCGTCAGCACTTCGTCGTCAATCAGCAGCACGCCAAATTCCGTACACATCTGCCGCACGCGTTGCAGAAATTCCACTGGATGGACGATCATTCCACCCGCGCCCTGCAGCAGCGGCTCTACGATCACCGCCGCGATTTCGTCGTACTTCTCTTCCAGTAAGCGCAGTAATTTTTCTGTGCAATCGATCTTGCACGTAGCGCGTGTCTTTCGCACTGGGCAGCGGTAGCAATACGCCGAGTGCACCCGGTGCACTGGAAACAATAAGCTGCGAAACGACTCCGTGAATCCCGAATCGTCGCCCACGGACATCGCGCCCACCGTGTCGCCGTGATACGCGTGTTCCAGCGCCACTATCGCATTCTTTTCCGGGCGTCCGACATTTTTCCAGTACTGAACCGCCATCTTGATCGCCACTTCCACGGCCGTCGACCCATCATCCGAGAAAAAAATGTGTTCCAGCTGCGCGGGCAGTACCTTTCGGAGACTGGCCGCTAGCTCTTCCACCGCCTCGTTCGTGAATCCGGCTAGCATCACATGATCAATTTGCGCCGCCTGCTCCGCAATCGCCTCTACAATTGCCGGATGCCCGTGCCCGTGCACGTTCACCCACCACGAAGAAATTCCATCGATGATGTGCCGCCCGTCGTCTGTATATAGGTAAACACCCTTCGCCTTTTTCACGCGAATCGGCGGTGGATCGGTGGCCTGTTGCGTGAACGGGTGCCAAATCTGCAAGGCGGCACTCATCGCTCGAACGCCTTTCGGTCAAAATGCTTTCTGTAGGCGGCGAGCAATGCGCCCCGGTTCAGCCGCCTCCGAATTGGCAGCCATCCAATCACCGCGATTTCTCCGTAATGCTCAATGGCCTTGCGGTTTTCCGAGCTCTTCTTGCCCACCAGGATCACGCCTCGAATATCTAGCCGTGCCTCGCGCAGAGCTGCCAGCGAAAGCAGCGTGTGATTGATCGTCCCAAGTGAAGTTCGCGACACCAGCAGCACGGGAAGTCCCAGGTGCCGCATCAGGTCGGTCGTCAGCTGAGTTCGATTGATCGGCACCAGCGCGCCGCCTGCGCCTTCCGCGATCAAATTACCGCCCGCGGGCAATTCCGGCAATTTAATCTTCCGCAGTTCGATTCGAGTGCCCGCCATCCGCGCCGCCAAATGTGGCGAAACCGGCGGCGTGAAAATATACGTTTCCGGACGCGTTCGGCTGCGCGGCAATTCCGCCAGGCGCATCACCGTGTTTCGGTCCGTGCCCTCGCGCGAGCCCGTCTGGATCGGTTTCCAATAAATTGCTTCCAGAGCCGCGCAAAGAAGCGCCGAGACCGCGGTTTTTCCCACGCCGGTGTCCGTGCCGGTCACAAAAAACCGCTCAAGCATGTGTGACGCCGGCGCTCTCGGCCATCGACGCGCACGCCGTGCGCAGCACTTCCGCCAGGCGTTGCGTCTGCTCCATGCTGATCCTGCTCGTCAACGAAATTCGAATTCGTGCTGTGCCCGCGGGTACCGTCGGCGGCCGAATCGCTTTCGCCGCGAAACCCGCGCGCTGCAGTTCGCTCGCGGCATGCAGAGCCGCCTCGTTGTTGCCCAGAATAACCGGCACGATGTGCGTTGAACTCGCGCCGCAGTTGATTCCTGTTTCCGTTAGGCGCGTTCGCAGCTCGTGAGCAATCTCGCGCAAATGCGCCCGCTCGCGGTCGCCCGCGCGTGCCAGCTCTACCGCCGCGCGAATCTGCCCCGAAAAATACGGCGGCATCGCCGTGCTGAAAATAAACGTCCGCGCGCGATTGATCAAAAACTCTTTCAACTTATGCCCGCCGCACACAAACGCCCCGGCGCTCGCCAGCGCCTTCCCACATGTATGCACCACGGCCAGCATCTCGCGCTCGATTCCCAGCTCGGCCACCATCCCGCGCCCTTCCGGTCCGTGGACTCCGGTTGCGTGCGCTTCATCGACCACCAGCCCCGCGCCGTACTTTTTCGCGAGTCCTAGCATTTCGTCGAGCGGAGCAACGTCGCCTTCCATGCTGAACACGCTCTCCGTAACGATCGCGCGCGCGCCCGTGCCGCCAGCAGTGTCGCGCAACGCATTCTCCAGATCGGCCAGATCGCCGTGCCGGTAAATTACCTTCGTCGCGCCGGAAAGTCGCATCCCGTCAATCAGGCTAGCGTGGTTCATCGCGTCTGAAAACACCACGTCGCCCGGCCGTAGCAGGGAAGTCATCAGCCCCAAATTTGCCGCATAGCCTGAACCAAAATACAAAGCCGACTTGGTACCTGCAAACGCCGCGAACTCCTCTTCTAGCTCTTCCCATTCGCGCGCATTTCCAGAAAGCAAACGCGAGCCTGTCCCGCCCACGCGCGCGGCGCGCGCGATGGATTCCATGGTCGCTTGCTTCAGCCGGGGATCGTACGCCAGTCCGAGATAATCGTTCGATGAGAGGTTAATTCCGTCGCTGACTTCCAGCGCGCGGAATTGTGAAATGGCGCGCAGCGAATCCAGTTCCCGCGCGATTCGCCGCTCGATTCGCTCTTCGCTCGCTGTTTCGTCGCCTTGCATTTCAAGCACGCTGCAAAGCCTTCAGCCCGAGGTTTTCAAACAGCCGGGCGTCCTCATCCGCGTCCGGATTCGGCGTGGTCAGCAGCTTTTCTCCGGTGAAAATCGAATTCGCGCCCGCCAAAAAGCACAGCGCCACTGCTTCGGGAGACATTTGCCGCCGTCCCGCCGCCAGCCGCACCATCGACGCTGGCATCAAAATCCGCGCCGTCGCGATCGTACGCACCATGATCAGCGGATCGAGCTCCTCAGCGTTTGCAAGCGGAGTACCTTCGCCGCGCACCAGCATATTGATTGGGACGCTTTCTGGATGCGGTTCGAGCCGTGCCAACTGTTCCAGCAGCCCAACCCGGTCCTCGTCGCTTTCGCCCATCCCCAGAATTCCGCCGCTGCAGACGGTGATACCTGCCTTGCGCACGTGCCCAATCGTCCGCAGCCGGTCGTCGTAAACGCGCGTGGTGATGATGTCGCCGTAAAATTCCGGCGAAGTATCGAGGTTGTGGTTGTATGCCGTGAGTCCCGCCTGCTTCAGCCGCTGCGCCTGCGTTTCCGTCAGCATACCCAGCGTGCAGCACACTTCCATATCGAGTGCCGCCACGCCGCGCACCATTTCCAGCACGCTGTCGAACTCTTTCCCGTCGTTTACTTGCCGCCATGCCGCGCCCATGCAGAACCGCGTCGCGCCTTCGTCTTTCGCGCGCCGTGCCGCCGCCAGCACATCTTTCGGATTCATCAGCGGCTCGCGTGCCACTTCCGTCTTGTAATGCGCGCTCTGCGAACAGTACGCGCAGTCCTCGGGACATCCGCCGGTCTTGATCGAAAGTAGCCGGCACATCTGCACTTCATCGGCGCGGTGAAATTCGCGATGCGCCAGTTGCGCGCGGAAGATCAGCTCGGGCAGCGGCAGCCGGTAAACCCCTCGAATTTCCTCGCGCGTCCAGTCGTGGCGAATAGTGATCAACAAAATGTCCTCGATTCGGCGCCCTCAAAGATATCAAAATCCGAATCAAACGATGCGCCAAATCTGCCGCCGCGCCACCGAATACAGTACCAACAAACTTGCGCACAATTTCCCGCGGTTTGGTTTAGCATGTGCGACGCAGTTCAGCTAAGTATGGGAAATAGCTCGGAATAAAAAATGGACGACTTAACTCGCCTGCCCGCCACCGATCCCACGGACCTGTTTCGCGTGCGAGACGGCCTCTACGGGCCCGAACTCGTCGGCGTCGCGGTGATCGGCCTCGATTTGTTCACTCATGTCGCGCAATCGCCGGCTAACGCATCCACGATATGCACTTCGCTCGGCCTGGCTCATCGTCCCGCCGACGTGATGCTAACCTACTTGTGCGCTCTTGGCCTGCTGGAAAATCGCAGCGGCATATTTTACCTTACCGAAAAAGCGCGCGACTTCCTCACGAGCGATTCGCCTTGGTTTCTCGGACCGTTCTACGCCTCGTTCGCCGAACGTCCCGTCGCCCGCAGCCTGCTTGAAGTGCTGCGCACCGGCAAGCCGTCCGTGTGGGCCAGCAACCAAGCGCGCAAGCCCTGGGCGGAGGCAATGGAAGACGATGCTTTCGCGCAGCAATTCACCGGAATTATGGACGCGCGCGGCCTCTATCTAGGCCCAGCCATGGCTCGCCAGCTGGATCTGAGCGCCCATGAACGCGTCCTCGATATCGGTGGCGGTTCGGGAATTTACGCCTGTTGCCTTGTCGCCGCGCATCCGCATCTGCGCGCGACGGTACTCGAAAAGTCGCCCGTCGATCGCGTAACGCGCCAGTGCATCGCCCGCCGCGGCTATTCCGATCGCGTCGATGTCGTCGTCGGCGATATGTTCGCCACTCCGCTGCCCACCGGCTGCGATGTGCATCTCTGGTCCAACGCTCTCCACGATTGGGAAGCTCCCACGGTAGAGTCGCTGCTCGCGAAATCGTTCGCGGCGCTTCCGCCCGGCGGCATGGTCGTGATTCACGACGCGCACGTCAATCGCGAGAAAAACGGCCCGCTCGCCGTCGCGGCCTATTCGGTTTTCCTGATGGCATCCACGGAAGGGAAGTGCTACTCGATCGGCGAAATGGAATCGATGCTCGCCGAGATCGGCTTCGCGAACGTGGAATTTCGTCCCACCGCCGTCGAGCACAGCGTGATCACCGCGCGCAAACCGCTCGTCTGACATGAAGTGATGGGCGCCGCCCGTTTCTAGAAAAACGAAATATACGCTCCGCCCACTTTCCGCTTTGCAGACCGTTACCGCGTAACAGCCGCAACCGTCTTGCGCGCGGAGCGCCCCTGTTCGATTTCCGTAAGGCCAGCCAGCAAGTCTTCGACCAAGTCCTCGTGGTTCTCGCATCCTGGCGACAGCCGCAGCAGCATATCCGAAAGCCCCAGCTCTGCGCGCGCCTCCGCAGGAATCGACGCGTGCGTCATCGACGCCGGGTGGCAGATCAGCGACTTCACGCCGCCGAGGCTTTCGGCGAGCGCGAAGTATCGCCGCGACGACGCAAACGCCACCACTTCATCCATCGTTCCTTCCAGCTCGATCGACACCATGCCGCCAAACCCAGCCATCTGCCGCCGCGCGATTTCGTGTCCCGGATGCGTCGCCAGGCCCGGGTAGTAGACGCGCCGCACCAGCGGATGCCCGTTCAGCGCATCGGCGATCGCCGCGGCGTTTTCCTGGTGCCGCTGCATTCTCAGTTCTAGAGTCTTGATCCCGCGAAGCGTCAGCCAACAGTCCATTGGCGAAGGTATCGCGCCCGTGGCGTTCTGCAAGTACTTCACCGGCTCGAAGATCGCCGGATCGTTCGCCAGTACCGCGCCCTGCACCGTGTCTGAATGTCCCGCCAGGTATTTCGTGACGCTATGGACCACCAAATCTGCGCCCAGCTCGAACGGTTGCTGAAACACCGGCGTGGCAAACGTATTATCGACCACCAGCAGCGAGCTATTCGCGTGCGCGATTTTCGCCATCGCCTCGATGTCGTTGATCAGCAGCCGCGGATTCGTGGGCGACTCGATCCAGATGATGCGCGTCTTCGCATTCGCCGCCAGCTCCACTGTCTTCACGTCGCCGGTATCGATCTGCCGCACCACCACGCCGATGGGCTGAAACACGCGGTTGAGGATGCGATACGTGCCGCCGTAGACGTCCAGCGGAATAATGATCTCGTCACCCGGCCGCAAATACGCCTGCAAAATGGCATTCTCCGCCGCCAGCCCCGAAGCGTACGCCGCCGCGTACTTCGCTCCTTCCAGCTCCGCCAGCACCGTTTCCAGCCGCTCGCGAGTGGGGTTATTCGTGCGCGAATAGGAGAAGCCCTTGTCCTGCCCCGGCGCTTCCTGCTCGTAGGTGGACGTTTGAAAGATCGGAGCGATCAGCGCGCCGGTTTCCGGCTCGGATGGCTGCCCCGCGTGGATCGTCTTGGTTGCGAATTTCATCTTCGTGCTCCCTCACGTGTGCATTCTGAACTTCAATAATTACGACGAAGCCGCCCGCGCACCAGCCTGCGTGAAACGCTTGCACTCGTGCGTCACTTCGTTCGCATTTTGGGAGTTGAATCGTCAATCAATCCGCTGTGGCGGATCAGTTGAGATCTTATCTCTCCCTACTCTTTCAATTCCCGGGACTGATCCCCCAAGCTCCTCTTGCCGAGGACTTGAGCGGCCACGTTAATCGAAAGCCCTTTTACGGGCAGGAATTAGCACCTTGGCATTTGCACCAGGTTGCTGTGGCTTCTTCGGGCCTGTACCCTCTGCCACTCTGGATAAGCGCTGCCTGTTCAGCAGCACCAAAATCGTAACAAACGCCTAACCCCGGGTCAATAAGGAAGCATCGCAGGCGAGGGTTATGTGGAGTGCGGCGGCTTGCCGCCGCTTTGCGCGACAAAGGAGGCTCGGCGGAGAACAGCGGGAGCAAGCTCCCGCACTCCACAAAAGGCAAAGAGAGGGCGAAAACAACTTGCAGCAATACATGGATGTGCATCCTGACAAAAGCGCCCTTTAGCGACGCCTAAAGCGCCAAAATTTGCACCGATTGTGCCGCGCTAGACGGCTTAGGAGGCCATTTTGAAGGCCGCACGACGGACACCTCAAAGAGACAAGACGTTTCGAGCCTGGGGCGCTAGGGGTGATTCTACTTGTCCGGTGACCGCGTTATCGGGACCGAGCCCGAAAGAGAAACCTCACGGAGACTGAAGAGGGGGTGCCGTATATCGCGGAGTTCATGTATCCAATCACGATGGGCGCATTGCTTGCGCTTCAGTGTTTCCAGGTGTTGTTCCTGGCGTTGCACGATTGGATTCCTCTGGGAACGCTCAATGACGTGAAAGGCGCTCGCGCGGCGAACCCTGGGAACAAACTTCTTACTACCACTCTCATCAGCGTCGCCCCGTTTGCGATCGGACTCGCTGCCAGCGCCATCTACTTTGGCAGGGCCTTTCCGATGTGGTTGTTCTGGTGGCTCTGGATCAGCTACGGCCTTTTGTTCGCCGGCGCATTGAGGGCCTGGTGGATTCCGTACTTTTTTCGTCCGGAGCCGGAGCGTGCGGCGCGCTATCAGGTGATGTTTCGCAACACGCACGCCTTCCTGCCCGAGCGCAACGGCATCAGGCCGAATACGCTGCATACGATCCTTCACATCGTGACGCTCGCCACGTTGGTTGTCCTAGGCGCACTCACAGCACAACAAGGGTAGCCAAAGTCCTGATCAGTTAGGCGACCAGACAGATGGGTTACGGTCCCCAAAACCTGCCCGTGAGATGCCCGGACAAGATTCCGTACGCGTGGTCGGCAACTCGGGTCGGGCTTGCTTGGCGAGTAGTATGTGCGGCGACGGTGACGCTCGTCTGGTCAGCTGTTGCTGTGCGGAAGGAGCACTGTGCCATCTTCCTTCACACGAAGGCGGAGAAGGAAAGGCGCGAGGGCTGCATAAACAAGGAAAACGGTTACGGTCACGCCGAGCAGCCAGATAGCGGTAGCGTAGCCGGAGGCGCGAAGCAGCGAACCCTCAAAATATCCCGCAAGGCCAGCCAGAAACAACAGAACAACCGAGCGCCAGTACACAGGCTGAAGGCTGGAATCGCAATGGGGGCAGACAACACCTGAAAGGCCCGTTGCCTGCCACAATGCCATCATGGGGACCGAGTCGTCGCAGTGTGGACAAGTCATAAGAATCGCCTCCTCCCACCCCGCTAAAGAATTCGTTTTAGGGTCGACTGGAATTTACGTTCTGAGCATACCCTTAATTCGAAAGCCTAGCCCTTCGGCGCCATCTTGTCAACGTATTCGGCCCCTTCCGGACGCCACGTTGCTTGGCCGGACCCGAAAGCGATCCGCTCGCGTGATAAACGGGCAAATCGTACGATTCAAATGCCACTTCAAATGGACGGTAAGCCGACGAATCGGGACTTGAGAACCCGAACTGGTGGTGAAGCCGATTCGGATATGGCTGGTCTGATTAGGCCTTCTTGATCAGTTCGATATCAAGATGGACGTGCACGTCGTCGCCGAGCATCACGCCGCCGGTTTCGAGCGGAGCGTTGAATTTCAGGTCATAATCGTTGCGGCTGATCACGGTAGTGGCTTCAGCGCCGGTGCGGAGATTGCCCCAAGGATCCTTCGCTTCAGCTCCTGCGCTTTCGACATCGAGCGTTGCCTCCTTCGTGACTCCGTGCAACGTCAAATCACCGACGATCTTCCATCGGTTTTTGCCATCTGCTGTCACCTTCTTGGACACGAAGGTGATGGCGGGGTACTTGTCGGTCTCCAGAAAAGCAGCGCTTTTCACGTGCGCATCGCGCTTTTCGTCCTGTGTATGCAGGGTGGTGGTATCGATGCTGGCCTTAATCTTAGTGTTGGCTGGGTTGGTGGGATCGAGAATCACATCGCCTGTGACGCCGCCGAATCCTCCCCGAACGTAGGCGATCATCAAGTGCCTGATTTTGAAGCCAGCGCCTGAATGGGCCGGGTCGATGGTGTAAGCAACGGCACTTGGCGATGTGACGGCGGTGCTCATGAGGTTCTCCTTTAGGCGAAAGACAGGCTTCTTAAACTCCCCGCTTAGATGCACCTGCTGCGCGGGTTGATGCGGCCCACTTTGCTCGTTTGGAAAGTTACCACAAAGCTTGCCCTTTTTACGTTGTTGGTCTCCTTTTGACTTTATGGCTGTGGCCACGGCAAGTTTGGTCGTCAACACAAATGGCCGCCCAATAGGGACCACCGATGTTCGCCCAGCACGGCTATGAATCTGAGCAGACCGTAAACGGACAAACCACAAAATTGAACGCTCTGTCGTTCAGAGAACGACAACCTCGGATCAATGCATTCTCGCAACCACTAGGATGCTGCGTTCGCGGCGGAAAGCTAGACGCCGGCGGGGCGGGGAGTGGCTGACTGATCAAATGCCTCGGCGCTCTTGACCATCATAAGCATGGCTTGATACCACGGCTTTAGAAATGCAACTGCTGCTTGCGGGTTCGTCTTCGTCGTATCAATGGTCGCATTGAGCTGCCTTCGCAACTCTTCGCTATTGGCAAAAAGTATCTGTACCAGGATTGCCGCCGCTGATTCCATTCCATAACTCCCATTAACGTCCGCTGCCATTCTAACGCTCTCGCGGCGCGCGGCGAACAGGCGGAAGCGTGTGGCAGTCGATTTGGCTGGGAAATGTGTTTGCCGGAGTAGCCACCTACCAGCGAGACATTGGGCGGATAGGAAGCTAAGTCCTGGTAAATGGGCAAACCGGAAACTTGCTTTCCTTCGAAAAACGAATGCCCGGTTACCGAACTAGATTGCCAGGGTGCAGCGCTGCTCTGCAGGGACGAACTCATAATTTTCTCAGCCCGGCCGCCCTTTCACTTCGGGCCCGGTGTCCCGTCCGACCAGTGGCGCACCACGACAATGAAAGTCGTTACTCGCGCTTCCGGATCATACAACGCGATCACGGGTGAGCCTGGCTGATTCGCCCCCCAGCTCTTAGCCGCGTCGCCCGCAGCGTAGAACATCAGGTGCGGATGCCAGTTCCGGCCCTGGTCGTTGAGGTACTGTTGCTTCGACATCATGTAGCACATGGCCCCCGGCGCCGGCGCGGCCGGTCCCTTGCGATTGAGCGCCGCTGCGATCGCGTGCGCGATCTCCGCCTTCGATTTGCCTGCCAGCGCAAGCCGGGTCTTCATCAGATAGATTTGTGTAATGCTCCTGGCCGCCGCCGCATTGAAGCAATTGGGGGCGCGCATTTTCGGATTCCAGAAGTCTGGAGCATCCGTGTCGTTCGCCCAGGATCGCTCCACATAACAGAGAAAACCGTTCGTGCCGCGCACGGCGGTCGTGTATCCCTGCCGTCCCAGCACCATCACCGTCGCGCTGTCCGCGATGGAGGGCGGCGATGCGCTGCGGGCCAGCGCGATCTCGGCATCCTTTGGCATCAGATACTCCTGCAGGGGAGACATGGCCGGATAGGAATCCGCCTGCGCCCCTCGGATGGCTCCCGACGGGACAACCAGAGCCACGTATACAAGAGCCAGGATCATGACAGTCTTTCGCATGTGATCCTCCAGCGCCGAAGTGTTGTGAAGGAATGGTGAACAGCGCCAACGAGCGATCATCCCGCACCATTCCTCGTTCCCGGCGTCCGTGTTGCAGGAAGTCTAACAAGCTCCGCGCCAAGCCACAATTGTGCCTTCCGGAGAGAAGGGGCGCCTGCATTAAGGGAGCCGAAAATTCAAAATCCTCACCCTTCGCCAAAGTGCGCGAAGGATGGGGCGCCTGAAAAAGAAACTGCGAACGCCAAAATTCCCACCCTTCGCACCAAGCGCGAAGAATGCGATATCCGAAAATTCAAAATCAACGCGGGGGGATTTCGCGTCAAGTCTGGTCGTCGTCGGTGCGGCGGAGGAAGGATTGGCCGGAGCGCGCGGAATGCGAACCAAGCGCGGGCGCGGCCGAGCCGGATGCACCGGACGCAATCGCACCGCCCCAGGAGCGTTCGGTGGCGGGGCGGAGGACGAGCGCGGTGCGGCGTTCGGGGAACATGGCCAGGCCGGTGCCGAGGATGACCACAATTCCGCCAAACCAGATGAACTTCACCAGCGGATTGATGAACGCGTGGATCACCGGCTTATTGGTATCGGGATCGATGCCGGAATAGACGACGTAGAGATCGCGCAGCGGCGAAGACTCGATGGCCACGATGGTTTCCGTCACCTGGCTGGCGCTGAAGAGGCGCCGCTCGGGATAGAGCATCATTTCGGATTTGCCGTTGCGGAACACTTCGATGGTAGCGCGCTGCGAAGAGTAATTGGCGTTCGAAGGCGAATCGAAATTTTGGCAGACGAGCGTGTAGGGGCCAATGCTGAGGCTCTGGCCGACGGTGACTTGCTTTTGAATGTCAGTGCTGAAGGCGCGTCCGGCGATGCCGATGAAAATCAGCACCATGCCGAAGTGGACGATGTAGCCACCGTAACGGCGCGTATTGCGCATGGTCAGCTCGCCGAGGGAGCTGATGATGTTGACGTGATCGCGAGAGGAGATGACGCGCGCGCCTCGATAAAATTCCGAGGCGATGGTGAGCGTGACGAACACCGAGAGGATCAGGCAGATCAACGCGTAAAAGTTGCGGAAGCCGAAAGCGAAGGCCACAGCTCCGGCAACGAGCGCGAGACCCAGCGGCCAGGCGAAGTTGCGCTTGAGCGCGTCGAATGAAGTTTTGCGCCAGGCGAGCAGCGGGCCGACTCCGGTGAGAAACAGCAAAAACAGCGCGATGGGGATATTTACCTTGTCGAAGAACGGCGGGCCGACACTGATTTTGTTGCCCGTGAACCATTCGGAGAACACAGGGAAGAGAGTCCCCCACAGCACGGCGAAGCACGCGGCGAGCAGAATCAAATTATTGAAGAGGAAGCTGGACTCGCGCGAAACGAGCGAATCGAGCTGATTGTCGCTGCGGAGATAATCGCGATTCTTGTACCAGGCCAGCAGGCAAACAGTGAGAACGATGGCCAGGAAACCGACGAACCAGCCGCCGATGTTCGATTCAGCAAAGGCGTGAACGGAATTGACGATTCCGGCGCGCGTGAGAAATGTGCCAAGAATGCAGAGCATGAAGGTGCAGAAGACCAGCCAGACGTTCCACACGCGCATCATGCCGCGTTTTTCCTGCATCATCACGGAATGCAAAAAAGCCGTGCCGGTGATCCACGGGAGCAGCGCGGCGTTTTCCACCGGATCCCATTCCCAATAGCCGCCCCAGCCGAGCACGGCGTAGGCCCAGTGCGCTCCGAGCAAAATACCGACGCCCAGCAAGCACCAGGCGACCATGGTCCAGCGGCGGGTGATGTGGATCCATTTTTCGCCGGGATAGCGGCTCAGCAGCGCGCCGAGCGCAAAGGCGAACGGTACGGTGAATCCGGTGTAGCCGAGATAGAGCATCGGCGGATGGATCACCATTTCGGGATATTGCAGCAGCGGGTTCAGTCCGCTGCCCGACGTGAGCGTGGCTAGATGCATGGCGCCGGAAGAATCGGCGCCGGCGATCACCTGGAAAGGATTGGCGACGAAATTATTCAGGGTGAGAAAGAAAATCTGCACGCCGGCAAGGATCACGCCAACCCAGGGCATCAGCTCCGGATGGCGCTTGCGATTGAGGAACAGCGCGAGAAAGGCGAACATCGACAACAGAAAAGACCACCAGAGCAGCGAGCCTTCTTGTCCAGACCAGAGCGCAGCGAATTTGTAGAAGCCGGGCAGAGCGCGGTTGCTGTGCTCGGCCACGTAGGCCATCGAAAAATTGTTGGTAAAAAAGAAATATTCGAGAGAGGCGACGGCGAGCGCGACCAAGCCGAAGACGGCCATGCCCGCATGGCGCGCACTCTTGGTGAGCAACTGCTTGCGAGTGTAAATGCCAATGATGCCGCCTACGAAGGCGTACACCGCCGCGAGGAACGCGAGCAGCAGTGCAAATGAACCAAAAATATCCACGGAGCCCCCTTAGGCGATTTCGCGGCACCCGATCGAAAGAAGACCGGGCGTTAACTCTTGCCAGTGGCCATCGCACTGACGCCCGGCGGCGCGGCCTGATATTTCGAAGCGCACTTGGCCTGTACCTGCTCGGCAACGAAGCTGCCTTGCGGCGTCAGCCGGCCATCGACGAGAGCCTGGGCGCCACCTTTGAACGTGTCTGGAAGGGGAGCGGTGCCGACGTAGCTTACGGGAAGCTGCTTGCCGTTTTCTTCGAGGACAAAATTGATGTGACCGTCCACGTGGGCGATGGAGCCGGCGAGCACGTCTCCGGAAACGCGCATGCGCTGGTGCAGCGCCTGTCCGTGAAGCGTGGAAAGCTCGGAAATGGTGTGGTAGTAAGTCTTACTTTGCGTATAGCCGACGTAAGCCAAGGCTAAAAGTGCGACGATAATTATGGTCGATCCAATTATAAACTTTCCGCGGGCCTTCATAGCTGAGCTCCCATCCGTTCCCCTTCGGCGGGAACCCTGGATTGTAGCACAGCGATGCGGGCAGACTACGGGCAAGATGGCGTGACGCGAGGGCCAAGCTCAAATCATCGATTGGGCGGCGGAGTAGATCGAATCTATTCGCTTTCAGCGGCTGCCAAGCCGGTGGGAAGGAACGACTTCGCGGTTGGGACCGGGGCGCCATTGGTATCCGCAGCGGCGCCGAGTTTGGCGCGAAGGCAGCCGACCAGTTCCGGAGCGAGATTCGAGATGGCCATGCCTTCGGAGACGATGAATTTGCAGCTCAGGATGGGGCGGGCGCGGTCGTCATCGGGTAGATGGCAATCGACGCGGCAGAACTGGCACTCCTGGTTCCAGCAGAAGCGCCCGTAGGGAATTGTCTCCGGGCTGATGAATTGAAACGCGCGGAGCAGGGAATTGCGCTCCGGAACCAGAAACATCTTTCCCAAGATGCTAATTTCCACGAGTTTTTCATACGGCCGAAATACGTCTGACATCAGCGTCGCCTCGCCCTCTGCCATTGGATAACCCCGTGAGATGAAGCTAGATCAGCGCGAAGTACGGAGCAACCGCAATGCGGAGGAACGTGCCTAATGCTCCAATGGGAGGTACTAAGGACGAGAACTAATCGGGGCGTTTCAGGCGAAAAACTGGCCCATGGAGCGAAATTTTTCGTAGCGGCGGTCGATCAACTGCTGCGACGGCAATGCGGCGAGATCGTTGAGCGCGCGATCAAGAACCGGGTCGAGCAGCTTCACGGCCGCCTCATGGTCATTGTGCGCGCCGCCTTCGGGCTCGGGAACCACTTCGTCGATTAGCTTGAGTGCGAGCAAATCGGGAGCGGTGATTTTCAGCGCTTCGGCGGCAAGTTCGGCTTTGGTTGAGTCGCGCCACATGATAGAAGCGCAGCCCTCGGGAGAGATCACCGAGTAAATGGAATTTTCGAGCATGTACACACGGTCGCCGACTGCGATGGCCAGCGCGCCGCCCGATCCGCCTTCGCCGGTGATGGTGACTATGATGGGTACAGGCAGCCGCGCCATTTCGCGGATGTTGTAGGCGATCGCTTCCGCTTGGCCACGTTCTTCGCCATCGACTCCGGGATACGCGCCCGGCGTATCGACAAAAACAAAAATTGGCCGCCCAAATTTCGCCGCCAGGCGCATGGCGCGCAGAGCCTTGCGGTAGCCTTCGGGTTTTGACTGACCGAAATTGCGCGCCACGCGCTGCTTGGTGCCGCGTCCTTTTTGTGTTCCGACCACGAGGCAGGGCTTGCCATGAAATAGGGCCATGCCGGCGATCATGGCGGCGTCGTCGGCAAAGCCGCGGTCGCCGTGAATTTCGCTGAAGTTTTCGAAAAGCAGGCGGATAAAGTCGTCGGTGTAGGGCCGCTGGGGATGGCGCGCCAGTTGAACCTTTTTCCAGGAGGCGAGATTGGCGTAGAAATCGCGTTTGAGTTCGTCAACTTCCTTACGAATGCGCGAAATGTCGTCGGCTGTGGTGGTGGAGGGTTCGGCGAGACGGTCGAGTTCGGCGACATCGCGTTCCAGTGCGTCGATGGCGCTTTGGCGCAGCTTTTGTTTTTGGGCGCCGGTTGCGTCCGCATCGCGAATGGCAGCTCGGGGCGACACCGGCGCTGTGTCGGAGACATCGTCGGCACGCGGAACGCTCGAAGCCCAAGCGGACGCCGACGCGCCGGCGGCGAGTTCGCGCTGGCGCGCGCGTTCTTGCAGGCGGCGCAGCCGTTCCCGGGCCAGCTTCCGGCGCTCGCGCTTCTCGGCTGGCGTCGTCACGGAACCACCTCCACGGAATCGGCGCCGCAGATTTCGCGAACGCGCGCCACGAGTTCGGAATCAGCGCTCACGGCGCTGGAAGATTCAAGCGTGGCTTCCAAGCCGTCCTCTTTCACCAAGCCAAATTCCACGCGGCAGCGCCCAGGACGGCTGGCGAAGAGCTCTTGCAACTGATCGAGCGCGCCGCGGTCCATCGCATTCAGGAAAACGCGAACGCGAAGCAAGCTCGGCGATCCGTTCTTGGCCGGCGAGCTAACCTGGTCGAGCAGCTTTGCATCGGCAACGATCAGGCGGGTGCCAACGTCTTCGACAGCCACACGCGCCTTCACCAGCAGCGGAGTGGCGGGCTTGAGGATCGGCTCTAGTTTCTGAAACGCCTCCGGAAACGCCAGCGCCTCGATCACGCCGGTGCGGTCCTGCAGCGTCAAAATTGACCAGCGGGCGCCGCGCCGCGAACGCATGGGGCGAATTTGCACGATGATTCCCGCCACGGTGATGTCGTCTCCGTTACGGCGTCCTTCGATCGACGAAAGCTCCACGGCTTTCAATTCTTGCAGCAGCCCCGCAAATTTATCGAGAGGATGACCGGAAATATAGAAGCCGAGCGTGCCGTATTCAGAGGCGAGCAGTTCGTGTTCGCTCCACTCCTCAACGTCCGGAAGCATTTCGGTCGGCGGCGCTGCGGTCCCGGAACCTCCGGCGAACAATCCGTGCTGTCCGCTTTCCTTGGCGCGCTGTATTTTCTGAGCGCGGTCGATGGCACGATCGATTGCGGCGATTAGCTGCGCGCGATGGCCGCCCAGTCCATCCATGGCACCCGAGCGGACTAAGCTTTCGAGCACGCGCTTATTGAGCAGCCGCGTATCGATGGCCTCGCAGAACTCAAAAAGATTGGAAAAACGACCGAGCGAGGCGCGCGCAGCGAGAACGCCTTTCACGGTGTTTTCGCCGACGTTTTTAATGGCGCAAAGGCCGAAACGAATGGCTTCGCCAACGGGAGTGAAATTCAGGGCGCTGGAGTTCACGTCCGGCGACAGCACGGTGATGCTCATGCTGCGCGCTTCGTTGATGTACTTCACCACTTTTTCGGTATTCCCGGTTTCCGACGTCAGCATGGCGGCCATGAACTCGACGGGGTAGTGCGTCTTCAGCCATGCGGTTTGGTACGCGAGCAGCGCGTAGGCGCAGGAATGCGATTTGTTGAAGCCATAACCCGCGAACTCGGCCATCAGATCGAAAATCTTTTCGGCCTTCTTGGCCGGGACTTTTCGCGCCGCGCATCCGGTAAGGAATTTTTCGCGCTGGGCGGCCATTTCCTCCGGCTTTTTCTTGCCCATGGCGCGGCGCAGCAGGTCCGCGTCGCCGAGAGAGAATCCCGCCAGGCGGTTGGCGATCTGCATCACCTGTTCCTGGTACAGAATGACGCCCCAGGTCTCAGATAGAATTTCTTCGAGGGCAGGAAGGTCGTAGGCGACTTTTTTCTTGCCGTGCTTGCGGGCGATGAAATCGTCGATCATGCCGCCCTGAATCGGGCCGGGACGATAGAGAGCGTTGAGCGCCGTCAAGTCTTCCAGCCGCGAGGGTTGATAGCGCTTCAGAATGTCGCGCATGCCGTGCGACTCGAACTGGAATATGCCGGTAGTGTCGCCGCGCGAAAATAGCTCGTATGTTTTCGTATCATCGAGTGGCAGCGCGGAAAGGTCGACCGTCACTCCGCGGTTTTGCTCGATCAGCCGCACGGCATCGTCGAGCACGGTAAGCGTGGTCAGACCCAGAAAATCCATCTTCAGCAGGCCGATGCGCTCGAGCGCGTTCATGTCGTACTGCGTGGTGATTTCATCCTTATTCGACTTATAGAGCGGGACGATCTCGGTGAGCGGCCGCGGAGAGATCACCACTCCGGCGGCATGCGTAGAGGCATGGCGCGCCAGCCCCTCCAGGCGCAGCGCCACTTCGACTAATTGCTTCACGCGCTCGTCCGATTTGCGCAGCGAATCGAGCTGCGGCGATTGCTTCAGCGCGTCTTCCAGCTCGATGTTAAGCGTAGCTGGGATCATCTTGGCGATCTTGTCCACTTCGCCATAGGGCATGTCGAGAGCGCGCCCGGCGTCCTTGAGCACGGCCTTTGCGGCCATGGTGCCGAAGGTGATGATTTGCGCTACGCTCTCGTTGCCGTAGGTCTGCCGGACATACTCGATCACTTCGCCGCGACGGCGCATGCAGAAGTCGATATCGATATCGGGCATGGACACGCGCTCGGGATTCAAGAAGCGCTCGAAGAGCAAATCGTATTGCAGCGGATCGACGTCTGTAATGCGCAGCGCGTAGCTGACCAGGCTTCCCGCAGCCGAGCCGCGTCCGGGGCCTACCGGCACGCCTTGCGAGCGCGCGTAACGAATGAAATCCCAGACGATAAGGAAATATCCGGCGAAGCGCATCTTCTGAATCATCTGGATTTCGGCGGTCAGGCGCTTTTGATACTCCGCCAGCGGATAGCGCAGACGGTTTTCGGCGGCAAGGCGTTCGAGTTGCGGGACGCGCGAGGCGAACCCTTCATTCGCCACGCGCTCGAAATACGAATCAGCGGTGGAACCCTCTGGAACCTTGAATTCAGGAAATGGGTCGTTCACGCGCTTGATCTTCACGTTGCAGCGCGCAGCGATCTCCACGGTGCGCGATACTGCATCGGGTAGTTCGCGAAATACCTGAAACATTTCCTCCGCGGTCTTGAAATAGAACTGATCGGTGGCGAACTTCATCCGCTGCGTGTCGCTCATGGTCTTGCCGGTCTGGATGCACATCAGCACTTCTTGTGCGTGGGCGTCCGATTGCGTCAAGTAATGGCAGTCGTTGGTGGCCACTAGCGGAATTCCGGTTTCCTTCGACAACTTCACGAGGTCGCGATTGACGCGCGGCTCGACTTCCAGGCCCTGGTCCTGCACTTCGAGAAAGAAATTGCCCTTGCCAAATATGTCGCGCAGGCGATAGGCATTGGTGCGCGCCTGATCGTATTTTTCGGAGAGCAGCGCATCGGCCACTTCGCCGCGCAGGCAGGCCGACAGAGCGATCAGCCCGCCGTTGTGCTTGGCGAGAAGGTCGTGGTCAATGCGCGGCTTGTAATAGAAGCCTTCGAGAAATCCGGTGGAAACCAGCTTGATCAGGTTTTTGTAACCTTCTTCGTTCTCGCACAGCAGAACCAGATGGTTCGACCGCTCGGCATCGGCGCCGCGATTCTTGTGGTTATCCGGCGCAACGTACACTTCGCAGCCGATGATGGGTTTCACGCCGTGGGTGGTGGCCTCGTGGTAAAACTTCGCGGCGGCAAAGAGGTTGCCGTGGTCGGTGACGGCTACGGCAGGCATGCCCCGGCGCGCTGCTTCGGAAGTCAATTCGCCGATTTCGCACGCGCCATCGAGGAGAGAGTAGTCCGTATGCAGATGTAGGTGAACGAAATTTCCGCCCGCGGAGGTTGCCATGCGAATCCCTATTCTAAACCAGCTCAGGGGAATCGGAAACGCAAACCTGCTGCGACGGAATACCGAATGTGCACCTGAGCGTGACATACGCGATCATGCCGCGTGGGCGGGCGCAACTTTTCGCGGGGAAAGGAGTTTAGTCTGGGGGGATTGGCATGAAATTGGTGCAACCGCTTGGCTTGGTCGGTACTCTAAGTGATCTGAGGTGTTTATTATCGACTGAGCCGTCCAATGGACCGCCGTCGGGTATTGCGGCAGCGTCCGAATCTTCGCGGAGGAAACATGCGCTTGTACAAGTACTTTCCCGTTGCGGCTTTAATTGTTTTCGGTGCTCTGTTCGCTTGCGCGCCCAGCGCGCGCGCGCAATACCACTTCGGCTACTCGACGCCTCGCAATATTGAGATCACGGGCTTTGGAGGCGGTCGGTTCTTCGGGAACGTCGATTTACCAACCGATCCCGATTTTGACTATCTGAAAATCGACAACAGCTACGATTACGGACTAATGGGCGATGTCGATTTATTCGGGCCGCTGCAGGCCGAGGTCATGTGGAGTCGCCAGCCTACTTCGCTTGAGGCTCATCTGATAACCGATGGAAGTTTGTCTCCGGCGGGAAACGCGACGCTCGACAACTATCAGTTCAGCTTGCTTTACCAGCTTCATGATTCACAATCCAAGTTGCGGCCATACATCGCTGGGGGCATTGGTTTTACACATTGGGGGAACGCTTCGAACGTCGGCCTCCCTTTTAACAATACGGTCGGATTTAATATTGGCGGCGGCGTGAAATATTATTTCGTCAAGCATTTCGGGGCGCGCATTGACTTTCGCTGGTTGCCCACGCGCACCACGTCGCAACTGGCCCAGTATTGCGATCCGTACTATGGGTGCTACGCGGCCAACCAGAACAATTACGCGGAGCAAATTCAGCTGAACGGCGGTCTGATTTTCCGGTTTTAGTTCCGCTCCAAAGTCGCGGGATGGTGGCGCCGAGCGAGGATGCTTGGCGCCTCGCTCTTAGAACTCGTCTGATTCTTGGGTGAAGGTAAAGCCGGGCAGGTCTGGGGTGGCGCCCACGCGCGAAATCTTTACGCGCAGCGGCGGCTGATCTTCGGAGCCGGTCTTGCGCAGGACGGCGAAGCTGGTAAGCGCTTCGTTGTAGACCTTGGTGATGAGATAGGTGTCGCCGGTGTCTTCCTTTTTCCACACCTGGCCAACTTGAATCTTTTGTATGGGCACGTTATGAATGTAAAGAGATTCTCCCGAAGCGTCAAGACGCCCGACGACGCCCGATTTCCAGCAAAAACCCCACTCGCTTGCCTGATCCATAAAAGTATCCGGGGTTTTCGGCCGCGAACGAATGACAAATGGCCCTGTGAAGCTTCACAAAGCGCCCGTAGCGCCTGAACCGTCGCGAGTAGGTCCGGAGCAGGAGAGCCGCTGCTGAGCGCCGGGCGGCACTCTGAAGCGAGATTCAAGTTGCCATTTTCTCTCGTCACCGGATGGATCGAGCTGGAACCTGCAGCCGCTGAATCCTCCGACCTCCTGAGACTTTTTCGCTTGCGGAGTCCGCCAGTTGTGGCATCTTAGAAGAAGTAGACTGAATTTCCCGGATCCCAGCGTACGGTTTTTGTTCGCTGGGGCGGCACAATCATGGCAGCGGATAAACGAATTGCGGTGGTTCTATTTCAGTTGGGCGGGCCGGACACGCAGGAAGCCGTCGAGCCTTTCCTCTACAATCTCTTTTGCGACCCGGACATCATCAATTTTCCCGGGTCGTTTTTGGCGCGCAAGCCGCTCGCCAAGCTGATTTCCACCACTCGCTCGAAAAAGGTTCGCCATCACTACGCCGAAATCGGCGGAGGCTCGCCGATACGCCGGCTGACCGAGCAGCAGTCCGTCAGCTTGGAACGCGCGCTGCGCCCGCACATTCCGGCGCGCTGCATCGTAGCCATGCGTTACTGGCATCCGGATACCCAGGAAGCGATCGCCGCGCTGGAAAGCGCGCCTTACGACGAGCTCGTGCTGCTGCCGCTGTATCCGCACTATTCATTTGCCACCACCGGGAGCAGCTTGAAGGAATGGCATCGGCTCTATAAGCCGAAAGTTCCGGTGCAGCACATCGACCATTTCTACGATCACCCGGACTACATCGCCGCGATTGTGGAACGTATCAACGGCGTACTGGAAAATTTGCCTGATCCGGATGACGTCTGCCTGGTTTTCAGCGCGCACGGATTGCCACTGACGCTTGTCGAGAAAGGCGATCCTTATCCGAAGCACATCGCGGCGACGGTGGAACTGGTCCGAGAACTGGGCGCGTGGCCCAATCCGCATGTGTCGTGCTTCCAGAGCAAAGTCGGCCCACAGAAATGGCTGGAGCCTTCGCTGACCAGCATGATTGCGAAGCTTACGAGCGAAGGCATGCGGCGCATGCTGGTGATTCCGATCGCGTTCCTGACCGACCACATTGAGACGCTGCACGAAATTAACCTTGAGGCACGCGAATACGCGCACTCGCTGGGCGTTGAGGATTTTTATATGACGCCGGGGCTGAACGATTCTCCTCTACTGATCCGCGCGATGGCTGATCTGGTGTTGCGCGCTGTGGGCCACCGCGCCGGCGTTGCTACTCTCGCACTGTAGTCTTGTCAGGCGCCCGCGCTCCAACCTAAGGTTCTTCTGCCCGACTTGCCTGACACGAACCATCAGCTTTCCGATTGCCGGCCGGCGCGTTCCCGCATGCTATAAGTAATCGTGCAGGCTGCGGACCGTTCTGGCGCGCCTGCGAGGCGCTTTGGAATTTTCGCTTACTGACGAGCAGCAGCAGCTTCGGCGAACCGTCCGCGAATTCGCGGAGGCGGAAATTGCTCCGCACGTGATGGAGTGGGACGAAGCCTCGCGTTTTCCGTCGGAGCTGATTCCCAAGCTGGCCGAAATGGGTTTCCTCGGCGTGATTTTTCCCGAAAGCTATGGCGGCGCGGGGATGGGGTACGTCGAGTATGCGCTGATCATCGAAGAGCTTTCGCGCGTTGATGGCTCGATTGGAATCATCGTCGCGGCGCACAATTCGCTGTGTTGCAATCATATCTTCAAATTTGGCAGCGAGGAGCAGAAGCAGAAGTATCTAGTGCCGCTCGCGCAGGGGAAGAAGCTCGGCTGCTGGTCGCTCACGGAGCCGGAAGCCGGATCGGACGCCGGCGGCACGCGTACGGTTGCAGTCGAAAAAGTCGGCGCGTGGGTGATAAATGGCTCGAAAACATTCACCACCAATGGGCACCACGCGGACGTGTGCGTGGTCATGGCTGTCACGGACGCCGCCAAGAAACATCACGGCATATCGGCTTTTATCGTGGAGAAGGGAACTGCGGGCTTTCGCCCCGGCAAAAAGGAAAACAAGCTTGGCCTGCGCGCCAGCGACACCAGTGAAGTAGTGTTCACCGATTGCCGAGTGCCCGCGGACAATTTGCTTGGACGGGAAGGCGAAGGCTTCGTCAACTGCCTGCAAATTCTGGATGGCGGACGCATCTCCATCGCGTCGCTGGGACTTGGCATGGCGCAGGGCGCCTACGAATCGGCGTTGCGCTACGCCAAGGAACGCAAGCAGTTCGGCAAACCCATCGCCGAGTTTCAGGCCATTCAATTCAAGCTCGCGGACATGGCTACGCAGATCGAAGCCGCGCGCCTGCTCACCTATCGCGCCGCGTGGCTCGCGGACCGCGCCGCTGCGACCGCAAATGGCGCTCGCATTACTCGCGAAGCCAGCATGGCAAAGCTATATGCCGGGGAAGTTGCCGTGCGCGTGGCCAACGAAGCTGTCCAGATTCACGGCGGCTACGGCTTCATCAAGGATTACCCCGCCGAGAAGTTTTATCGCGACGTGAAGCTTTGCACGATCGGCGAAGGCACCAGCGAAATTCAGCGCCTCGTTATCGCGCGCCAGCTTCTGGGCAAATGAGGCTATAATTTCCCCGCTCATGCCCGGGTTCCTCTCCAACCTATTGCGCGCTATGCAATCCCGGCGCGGCGGCGACATGCAGTTCCTGTGCCACCGGCTGCTTTCCGAACGCGGCGAAGCCTCGCAAACCGCTGTCGCACAGGAAATCATTACGAACTACCGCGCCATGAACTCCGCGCAGCGCGCTGGTTTCTTCGAGATGCTCTGCAGCGAGTTTGCGCCGGACGCCGCGGCCATTCGCCGCGCCGCATCGGAATACGAGAAATCTCCCGGCACGAAGACTCTCGCGGTTCTTTCCGCCGCCGTCGAAGCCCCGCGGCAGGAACTGATTCGCCGCATCAACACGGCTCCTGGCGGCACGGAAACACTAGTCAAACTTCGCGGCGACCTGCTCGATTCTTCCCGCAACGGCCACTCCGTTAGTTTTGAGCCGCTCGACGCCGATCTTCGGCATCTCTTCCGCTCCTGGTTCAACCGCGGATTTTTGCACCTGGAACGCATCAGCTGGCAAACGTCCGCGCTGATTCTGGAAAAGCTGATTCGCTACGAATCGGTGCATGAAATCAATGGCTGGGCGGACCTCCGTCGCCGCCTGGCCGCGGATCGCCGCTGCTTCGCGTTTTTCCATCCCGCGCTCGCCAGCGAGCCGATCATTTTCGTGGAAGTGGCGCTCTCGGATGGCATCCTTGGCGAACTCGAACCGCTGCTGGACGTCAACGCGCCCGTTGGCGATCCCGCGCGCGCGGACACGGCGATTTTTTATTCCATCAACAACTGTCTCAACGGGCTGCGCAATGTGCCATTCGGGAATTTCCTGATCAAGCAGGTGGTGACCGAGCTTGCCGCCGAACTTCCCAACATCAGGATCTACAGTACCCTCTCTCCGATGCCCCGCTTTGCCCAGGCCCTGCGAGACAACGAAAATAAGGACGGTTTCACGCACGAGCGTATCATCCGCCTTCTGGAGGATTTCGCTCCTAGCCTGGAATTGGCCGGCGCGAAGAAAGATCCGGTCGATGCGTTTTTGCGGCTGCTCGATCGCTCTCGCGAGCGTTTGCCTTCGCTGGCCGGACGCCGCGCGCTGGCCGCGCCGCTGCAACGTCTCGCGCTCGCTTACCTCACCCATGCCCGCCGCGATGGCAAACTGTATGATCCCGTCGCCACTTTCCATCTTTCCAATGGCGCGCGCCTGGAGCGCATCAACCCGTACGGCAACCTGCGCGACTATGGCATCGAGGAATCCTTCGGCGTCACCGTCAATTACCGCTACGTTCCAGACGACCTCGAAGAAAATCACGAGCGCTTCGTCCGCGGCCAAATCCAAGTCTCCCGCGCCCTTCACCGCGAACTCGAAGCCGTCTCCGCCGCTTGGCAATAGCTGACGATCCGATTAAGTTCGTCAGGCTGAAGGAGCGCAGCGACTAAAGTATCCCCCTTCAAGTTTCGGAATACGCGGCGACATGATCGGTGATTGGTATTAGCCGCGCGGCCACGGCTGGCCGGGTCGAGAACGTAGCCAGCCGGCCCCTGGAGAAGCGATGACCAATACTGTGAGCCGCAGTTGGCCACGGGCGGACAAGCGGGAGTTGATGCATGCCGTCCGAACCACCGTAGCTGCAACAGGTGCTCTGCTGATTGCGCGGCTCTTGCGCTTGCCGGAGGCGTACTGGGCCGCGATAACGACGATGATCGTGATGCAGTCAACGCTCGGCGCGGCGTGGACGATTTCGAAGCAGCGCCTGGCGGGTACCGCAATCGGGACTGGACTGGCAGCGCTGCTGGCGACGTACTTAGGAGCGAGTTGGGCCGTGTTTGGCGGTGGGGTACTAGTGGCGGGCGTGATTTGTGCCGTGCTGGCTGTGGGCCGAAACGCATATCGTTACTCAGGGATTACGGTCGCGATCATCGTTCTGGTGACGACATCGGACCCGTATTGGCTGGTGGCCGTGCATCGGCTTGTCGAGATTGCGCTGGGAATCGCGGTGGCGCTGGCGATTACCGCGGCGTGGCCAGAGGCGGAAGCGGTGCCCGCGCGGTCGTGACGCAGTTTAAAATCTGATGCACGCTGCAAGCGATCGAGCCGAAACGAGGCAACCGCGGCGGCGCTCGTCGGACGCATCAATCCCTACGGCAGCGTGTAGCCCTACGGGATCGAGGAATCCTTCGGCGTCACCGTCCACTACCGCTACGTCCCCGACGACCTGGAAGAGAATCACGAACGCTTCGTTCGCGGCCAAATCGAAGTTTCACTCGCCCTCTCGCGCGAACTTGAGGCCGTCTCTGCCGCCTGGAAGTGGTCCAGCGAAAGCGCGAGTGATACGCAGGCGTCGCCGCCTGGACTCGCGAGGCGAACGATCCGACAAGTATCGGGAAAGATTTCTCTGTTAGAATTAACGAAATGTATATAAGTCGCTTTAAAATAGCTAACTTTAAGAGCTACAGAGACCCTGCGCCTATTGAGCTCACGCCTGGTCTGAACGTCGTCGTCGGGCAAAACAACGCCGGTAAAACCGCCCTGCTCCAAGCATTTGGTATGAATCCGCCACTCAACCCGCATCGGAGCCCCCGCACGATGCCCTTCGAAGGTGCGCCTCCGTTAGGCCAATCGCTAACTGAGGTATCCTTCTCGCTTTCCCGCGACGAACTCCTGGAAATCATGACCGCCGCTCCACAAAACTATTTTCTGCCCGACCCTGTGCGCGGTTCCGATTTCGCGAGAAGCATCGCATGTGCTGACGACTCGGCGGCCAGCCATCAAAGACTCGCGGACTGGTTCATGAACCGCGAGAGCTACACTTTCAATTTGACACACGTGCGTTCCCTACAGAGCGACGGGTGGGCCGCCACCGCTGTTCCGTCATTCGGCTGCTACCCCGTCGCAAACCCAGGACCCAATGGAGCGCAATGCGCTGTGTTGCATTTCGATCCGGTGGGGCGGAGGCTCGTGGCGCGCGGACAGCGCGTGGCTAGCCACGACATCGGCGTTCAAATTCTACCCAGCTTGCGCTCTCGCTTGTACGTATTTCAAGCGGAGCGGCTCAACGTGGGCGAGTGCAACATAGGAAACAACCCGGACCTGATGACGAATGCCGCCAATTTACCTGCGGTCCTAAATCTGCTGCAAAACAATAGGGTCCGGTACGAGCGCTTCAACGCCGCTGTGTGCACCGTTCTCCCGCAAGTCCCTTGGGTCTCGGTCCGCCCAACGAAGAAGAATCAAAACAATCTCGAAATTCTGACATGGCCTTTTTCGTCGCACCCTGACCGGGAGGACCTGGCAATTCCGCTCAAGGACAGTGGCACTGGGCTTGGCCAGGTTCTCTCCATACTTTACGTCGTACTTACCTCGACGCAACCCAAGGTGATCGTGATCGACGAACCGCAGAGCTTTCTCCACCCCGGTGCCGCGCGGAAACTTATCGAGGTCCTAAAAAGGCACCCTGAGCACCAGTACATCGTCGCAACCCACTCGCCCGAGACGATCTCGGCGGCAGGCGCAAAAACTGTAACTATGGCTCGCTTGGCCGCAGGCGAGACCGTGATCGAACAAGCCAGTACGACGGACGCAAGGTGGCAGGAGACGCTGCTTGCTGAACTGGGGGTACGTCTCTCGGACGTTTTCGGGTCGGATAACGTTCTGTGGGTCGAGGGCCAAACAGAGGAATTCTGTTTCAAGAACATTATCGAGAACCTGGGACGTAAGCATCTGATGGGCACACAGATCCTGGGCGTACGTCACACGGGTGATTTTGAAGGAGATGCTGCGGAGCGAACTATAGAGATATACAACAAGATTTCGTCGAGCGGGGGCGTAATTCCGCCCGCGATGGCTTTCGTTTTTGATTCCGAGTGTAGGTCTGCCCAAAAGAAAAAAGAGCTCGTTACAAAGAGCAAGAGCCTGCTGCACTTTTTGCCGCGAAGGATGTACGAGAACTATCTCCTCAGCCCCGCCGCAATCTCGAGCATCGCAACTGCGATTGAAAACTTCCGGACAAATGCAGTAACCGCCGACGAGGTCTCAAAGTTGCTCGACGAGGCGCTGTCTGACCCGGACTTATATTGCGACAGGTCGGTGCCAGGGGAGCTCGCGTCAAAGGTAGCTTCCGTCCACGCGAAGGTGGTCCTGCGGCGAACCTTTGCTAAGCTTTCGGAGACCCGCGTTGCCTACAACGTGCTTGAGCACGGACGAGCGATTACGGAGTGGCTAGTCGCAAACGAACCGACGGCGCTGACTGAAATTACCGACCTATTGGACTCATTATTGGATTCAGATAAACCGCCTACTGGTGTTCTGTAAATTTCCGGCTACCACGGACCAAAGGTTTCGGGTACGGAGGAGATTCACATGAACGTTGCGCAGATCGCCGCAAACCTCGGCTGCACACTCGAAGGCGACGCCTCTCTCGAAATTACGGCGTGGCGGGGCTGGACGAACCGGGGCCCGGCGATCTGAGGTTTCTCTCGAATCGCAAATATCTGCTCTCGCTGGCTACGACGCACGCCTCGGCTAGCGCATTTTAGGGGGTCGGAGCTTTAGCTCCGACATACAATACTCGGCGCGAAGCGCCTTCCTTGCTGCCGCAGGCCGTCGCGCAGGCAACCGCCGCAGCGACATTGCCTTGGCACTGGAAGCCAAGGAGCAACAATGAATCTGCAACAAATCGCCGCAAAGCTCGGCTGCACACTCGAAGGCGACGCCTCTCTCGAAATCACCGGCGTGGCGGGGCTGGACGACGCGCGTCCCGGCGAGCTGACGTTTCTCTCGAATCGCAAATACCTGCACGCGCTTACGACGTCGCGTGCCTCGGCCGTCCTGCTTGCGCCGGGAGAAGCTTGCCCCAAAAGTCTCGCCGGGCTGCGGTCGCAAAATCCGTATCTCGATTTCGCCCGCGCCATCGAGCTGTTTCATCCTGCGCCGCAATTCGCTCCCGGAGTACATCCCACGGCGGTCATAGCGGATTCCGCGCAGATCGGAGTGGGCGCGCACATCGGGCCGCATTGTTATATTGCCGATGACGTCCAAATTGGCGACCACGCCGTACTGCACAGCTTCGTCACCATCTATTCCGGCGCACGCATCGGCAGCCACTTTTTCGCGCATTCGCACGCGTGCGTACGCGAAAACTGCCGCGTCGGCGACCGGGTGATTTTGCAGAATGGAGTGGTGGTCGGCAGCGACGGCTTCGGCTTCGCGCCCCAAGCAGACGGCGCCTGGTACAAAATGCGGCAGGCGGGCGTCGCGGTCCTCGAAGACGACGTCGAAATTCAGGCGCACAGCGCCATCAACCGCGCCACCGTCGGCGAGACGCGCATCGCCCGCGGCGCGAAAATCGACGACCTTGTCCTCGTCGGCCACGCCTGCAAAGTGGGCGAAGATACGCTGCTGTGCGGGCAGGTCGGCCTCGCGGGGTCCACGGCGGTAGGGAACCATTGCATCTTGGCGGGACAGGTCGGCGCGGCGGGCCATCTGACCATCGGCGATGGCGCCACCGTTTCATCACAAAGTGGCGTGCCGTCCGATGTGCCGCCCGGCGCGGTTTATTCCGGCTATCCCGCCATGGACAATCTCGCATGGCGCAAGTCCGTCGCCGTGTTCAACCGCCTGCCCGAATTGCAAAAGGAACTGCGCGAATTGCGCACGGAAGTCGCGCGGCTGCGCAGTGTTTTGCCGAACGCCTAAATTTCGAGAGCTTCTGTAGCGCCGCCCTCGCCCGCTTCGAGCCTTCGCTGCTGCGCATCCGAAGCAGAATCAGGATCGTTTCCGCGCATTCAGCAGTTCATGCTACCGTGAGTCGTTTTTATTACCCGCTCTGGCGCAGCCGGAGCAGGCAGCCTAGAGTCCAACGCACGTGGTGTCTCTTGGCAGGACGTGAAAGGATCCAAACGAAAATGAACTGGCGGTCGGCGGCCCGAGCTCAGTCAAACGGAGCCAACTCTTCGCCTGCCCGATGCTGCCCGCCATTCGCCTTTTCTTCCCGCTCAAGTATCGCCTTAAGGCGGAACGGTCATTCGGTCCTGAGCGCTCCTAAGTTGCTGAAAACAAAGGCGGCGGCACAGACCAAGCGGAACGTCCCGGTGCATGATGCTTCAGAGAATTTGGCCTCGCTACGGTATCCAAGCGCGCCGGCAGAGCTTCAGTGCTGCTGAAAGGCCAGCTAGACGGTGCGACCCGAGGAGGCGGCGCTGGCGGCGAAACGGCGCGCGCGGACACGCAGCACTTTGCGCTGGTTGGCCTCCAGCACGTCGAAGCGCAGGTCGTCGAATTCGATGACTTCGCCGACGCGCGGCACGTGACCGGCGATGCCATTCAGCAGCCCGGCGACAGTGGTGGCGCCAGCGTGCTCGGCAATCGCATCGACTTGCACGCCAAAAAGCTCGGCGAGCTTATCTACCGGCACGCTGCCGCGCAGCACCATCGCGCCGCCGCTTTCGCGCACCACGTCCGGCGCGGGATGTCGGTCCTCTTCTCCAATTTCGCCGACGATTTCCTCGACCAGATCTTCGACGGTGACGACGCCGGCGACCAGCCCGTATTCGTCGATGACCACAGCCATTTGCTGATTCTTGCGCTGCATTTCTTTCAGCAACTCCGAACCAAACTTCGTTTCCGGGACGAACAGCGCCGGGCGCATCGTCTCCCGCACCGTGCGGCGCGCCGCATCTCGTTCAGAAATTCCCAGCATGTCGCGGGCAATAGCGATGCCAACGATTTCGTCGAGCGATTTTTCGTAGACCGGAAGGCGCGAGAATTTGGTTTCCACGATGCGCTCGCGCAATTCCTCAAGCGTGGCTTTTGCTGGAATGGCGACCACATCCGGGCGCGGCGTCATCACGTCGCGAACGCGCTTATCGCCAAATTCGATGACCTGCTCGATCAGCCGGGCGTCGTCCTGCTCGATCAGGCCTTCTTCGGTAGCCGCGTCCATCAGCGCTTCAATTCCTTGCTGCTCGGCAGCGGGCGCGCTGGGTTCTTCGTCGGAAAGCCGCAGCACGGACGACAGCATGTCAATGCCCGCATGGATCGGCCAAGTGATCCAGACCAGCAGACGCACCAGCGGAACAACAGGCTTGATCCAATTGCCGCGCGTTCCAGCCACCAGCAGCGCGGGGATCAACTGCATCGCGACCACCACTTCCGCGCCAAGGAATAAGATCCCTTCGACGGTTTCTTCCCACACGGCCGGGACGAAGAGCACTACGCCACCAGCCGTAAGCACCGCCACCAGCACCAGCCACAAGCGCGCCAGCAGATTGAAAGCGATGGCCGCGCGCCGCCGGTCCATTCTGAACAGCGGCTCGATTTCCGATTCGAAATTGGTTAGATGCCGGTGAATTCGGCCGGCCGATACGCGCCCGAGCTCGCGATAGACGCGGTCGAGATAGGACATGATGGCGAGCCCCGCCGTCAGCACCAGGATCCCGAGGGTGTAGAGCAAAATCCTCATCGGTCAGCCGAGCCCCAGTTGGCGCCGCAGGCGCTGCTCGCGGCGTTCCATTTGACCTGTATCGGTCTCGTGGTCGTAGCCCATCAGGTGCAACATGCCATGAAGAATCAGAATGCGCATCTCGCGCGAGAAGGCGCGTCCGACACGGCGCGCGTTGCGCCGCGCCACGGCGGGCGCGATAGCGATGTCCCCGAGATAGTCAGCGGAGATTTCGGGATTGGTTCGGGCAGGTTTGCGGCGCGGCCGGTTGAGTTTCTCGCGCGGCGCGCCTTCAGCCTCAGCGGGGAACGACAGCACGTCGGTGGGGCCGCTTTTGTGCCGGTAGGCGCGATTCCACTTGGCGATTTCGGTGTTGGTCACCAGACAAACCGTAAACGATCCGGGCGGCAACCGAAGTGCCCGGCGTGCGCGGGCCGTAAAGTCCTCGAGTCTCTTGATTGGAACGCGGAGCGTGCGCTGGCGATTCACGATCGTGTCCGGCTGCCGAAAGTTTCGCGTTCTGATGCTCCGCCTCGTGCGTGTTCCTCGCGCGGGATCGCTCACTTGCCGCGCGGTTTTTTCACCGCTGCGGGTTTCTTCAGCGCGGCAGGCGCGGTGCCCGTATGCGGTGCGGCAGGCTTATTTTGCGCCGCAGCCACTGCAGTTTTAGCAGGCTTTCCGGCATTGTGAGGCGGCTCGGACGTTTTGCTCGCTTTGCCGCCGGGTTTCGCGGCAACTTCCGGCGAAGACGCGGGCGCGAGATCCCTCCCTTTTCGCTTTTTCTCCAGCTTTTTCGGAGGCTCGTCCTTGATCCCCGCCAGATCGCGCAGCAGTTTCGTGCGCTCCTCGGGAGTTTTGCCTTTTCCGCGGAGCTGCTTTTCGAACATCTGTTCGAGGACTTCGTCGAACTTCGGCCCGCGCGGAACCCCCAGCGCGTCCAGCTCCGCCACCGGAAGCGCCAGACGCAGGGGGCGCCACTTTTGCAAATAATTCCGGATTTTCGAAACCGCGCGTGCATCCGGAACCTCCGCTTCGATGAACGCCAGCATCTCCGAGGGCAGGGATGCGAGATAGAAGTAGGCGTCCCGCGGCGTTTCCGTTTTGCGGCTCTTCAACACTTTTACGATGTCGTGCGCGCGGTCGGGCAGGTCGACGATGGCGTTTATTTCCGCCTGGCTATAGTTGAGGTTGCGGAGGATCGACGTCGCTTCCCGGGGTTTTAGGCGGCGCAGAGTGTACAGCGCAGTGGCGTCGCGAAGGCGCGGGCGAATCCCGACCTCCAGGAAATTCATTCGCACGCGCGACAATTTATTGAGCGCGTCGTAATCGGGTTTGCGACGCTGCAACTGTGGGTGAATGGCATTGAGCAATTCGCGAGCTTCCCACTGCTTCAGAGCTGGAACGGCATTATCCTCGCGGGACATAGCGCGCAGTTCCTGGCCCGCGTCGGCGGAATCGATGTTTTCCTGTTGGCCGCGTTCCATGGCCAGGTCGAACCACTCCTGGGTGCGCGACTCCATGTTGAAGCCCATGCGCGCACAGTAACGCAGTATGCGAAGCAGGCGAACCGGCTGGTTGGTGAAGGCGTGAATCGAAAGCGCACGCACTTCTTGGCGCTCCAAGTCAGCTAGGCCGTTGGTGGGGTCGAGGAGCAAGCCGCGCGATTGGACGTTCAGCGAGATGGCGATCGCATTTATGGAAAAATCGCGGCGGCGGAGATCTTCCATAATCCCGGCGAAGCGGTATTCGGGCTTGGCGCCGGGGCGCTCGTACACATCGTCGCGCGCGGCGGAAAGGGATCCGTCGGCATCGCCCGAGAAGATCATTTCGTAGTGGCGAGTCTTCTCGTTTTCCGAAAGCGTGCGCGCTCCGCCCTTTTCGAGCTCGCGCACCATGCGAACCGGATTGCCTTCGACGGTGAAATCGAGATCGCGGATGGGCTGCCCGGAAATCAAGTCGCGCACGGCGCCGCCGGTCAGGTAGATGTTCATCTCCTGCGACCGAGCCAGTTCCTGGACGCGCTCAAGGGTGGCCCGCTGTTCGGGAGAAAGCCTGCTTTCCAGCAAGTACATGTAATCGGGCATGAGGTCCAACGCCTCCGTCTTGCTATCCGCGGCCCTTCAGGCGCGCGGGTGATGCGCCTTATACACTTGCTTCAAACGTTCCTCGACGACATGCGTGTAAATCTGCGTCGTGGAAATATCCGAGTGGCCCAGCATCATCTGCACGGCGCGAAGGTCCGCGCCGCGATCGAGCAAATGGGTTGCGAAACTGTGCCGCAGCATGTGCGGTTTCACGTGTTTGCGGATTCCGGCCATACGGCCATAATGCGCCAAAGCCTTCCAAAAACCGACACGATCCATCTTTCTGCCGCGCAGGTTCAGGAACAGATACGGAGACGCGCCGCCGCGCAAAAGCGCCGCGCGGCCATCGCGGTAATACACCTGCACTGCTTCGAGCGCGCGCCGTCCGACGGGGACGATGCGCTCCTTGTCGCCCTTTCCCACGCAGCGCAGACTTCCTTCGCCTAAGTGAAGATCACCCACGCGCACGCCGCAAAGCTCCGAAACGCGCAGCCCGCACGAATACATTAGCTCGATCATAGCTTTGTCGCGGCGACCGATCACGGTGGAGGCGTCCGGCTGGCGGAGTACGCGCTCCACTTCGTCGAGGCTTAGAAACTGCGGCAAGCTGCGGCGGAATTTGGGAGATTCGACTGTGGCCGCTGGATCTTCCTCGATGTAGCCCTCCATCAGCGCGAAGCGGAAGAAGTTGCGGAGCGTGACCAGATGGCGAGCCACGGAGCGGCTATCAAGCCGCTGGTTGTAAAGCGACGCCAGAAAATCGACGATGTCGCTGCGCCGGACGTCCTTGGTGGTTATGCCGCGCTTGTTAGCGAAGACGCAAAATTTTTGAATGTCGCGGCCGTAGGCCTCGATGGTGTTCTGGGAAAGACCTTTTTCGACGCGCAAACAGTTCAGAAATGTCCGAATATCCGCTTCCAAAAGAGCATCTCTCAATTCATGCGGCTCGGCCAGCGTACCAATTCGCAGCCGAGACGCAGCTAAACTAAACTCCGCTTTCAACCGCGGGAGCCGTTGCCGACTCCGACCTCCGAAGCAACAGAAAGAATTCGCCCAACTCCTCGCAGCGGAGCAGCCAGGCCAGAGCAAAATAGGCGATAACTGCCGCAGCCACGATCGCCGCAAGCAGCCCCACTTGTGTGATCACTAGCCGCGCGTTGGCGAAATGCGAAAATCGAAACGCGCCGTATGCGGCTAGGCACATGCCGGCAGCGCAGACCGCGATTTTCAGGAACGATCGCACCAGACTGCGCGCCCCCAGCCGTCCGTAGCGCCTGCGAAACAAAAAAAACAGCGCCCCAAAATTGAAATAGGCTGCGATGGAGCTGGCCAGAGCCGGACTGCCATTCGATAGCGTTCGATAAAAAAACAACAGAAAGAAAGCGTTGAGGGCGATATTCAGCCCCAGCGAATAGGCGCCGGTGCGTGCCGGGGTGGCGGTGTCCTGCGTTGAGTAGTACATCGGAGCAATCAACTTCACTCCCGCGAACGCGGGCAACCCGAGCGAATAGTAAAAAAGCGCCCGGGTAGTGAGCGCCGTAGACGTGGCGGTAAAGCGTCCGTGCTGAAACAGCACCTGAATGATCGGCTGGCGCAGCAAAATCAGCCCCAGCGCGGCTGGGATGGTGATGAACGACACGATGCGCAACGCAAATCCAAACGTGCGCTTCATTTCGGACCACTTGCCAGCGGCCCATTGGTGAGACATGGCCGGCAAAAGCGCGGTGGACATGGCGATCGCGTAGCTGCCAAGCACCAACTGCATCACGCGATCCGCTACGTAGAGAGAAGTGATACTGCCTTCGGGCATGCGCGAGGATGCGGCGAAGATGGTGTCCACGAACATGTTGATCTGATAGATGCCCATGCCGAAGAACGCCGGAGCGGCCAATCGGCCCACTTTGCGCACGCCTGGATCGGACACCGAAAAACGCGGCCAGAAATTCATGCCTCGGCGCATCAGGGCGGGGATTTGAATTGCGAGCTGCAGCGCACCGCCGATTAAAATGCCGACGGCCAGAGCTACGGCCGGCGAGCGATACGCCGCGGGCGCCCAGCGTAAAATGGGGCGGTAGACGATCGCGAAGGAGCATCCAATCAGCGACAGATTGAAAAAGATCGGCGTAGCGGCGGGCAACGCGAAGACGTGAAAGCTGTTCAGAATCGAAGCAGCCACAGCCGCGAGTCCGATGAACAGAACCGCAGGGAAGATAAGACGAGTCAAATAGGAAGCCAGTTCCCAATGGCCGTGGTATGCGCCGAAAATCGTGAGAAGGCCAATTACCTGACGGGAAAACAGAGAGCCGAGGAGCGCGACCGCTGCAAGCGCGAGCGCTACATCCCAAAAAACCTTCTGCGCGAATGCCCAAGCCTTCGGTTGGGATTCGCCATGCAGATATCCGGCGAAGACGGGGATGAACGACGCGCCGAGAGAGCCTTCTCCTGCCATTCGCCGGATCAAGCCTGGAATTCGAAAGGCGAGAATGAACGAGTCGGCGGCCGGTGACGTGCCGAGAAGGAGAGCTATCCGCTGATCTCGTAAGTATCCGCAAATGCGGCTGATAACCGTAACAAGGGCTACCACCGAGGCCGATTTCAAGAGCTGTCTCTTGGTGGTCAATCGGCTTGCGCTCCGATGCTAACCCTTTAAGCACCAATAAGTTGACATCAGCAACCGACTGCACGATAACATAACCTGCGCGGGCTTAGCAACAAGTACCCCAAAACGCTCGCCTCGGCGAGCGCTTTTGAAGGCCCGCGGCCTCTTCGGGCGGAATGCACACGTAAAAAACCTAGCACCAGCCTCCACGCACAAAAAAGTGGCCGTCTTTCTGCTGGATGGCAGCTCGGAACCCGGATACCTGAACCCCGCCACCCTCGATCTCCCGGAAAGCATCGATTTACTGACTCCGGGCGGCGAACATCGGTCGATCCCGTTGAAGGATCTAAAGGCGGTTTGCTTCGTGCGGGACTTCACCGGACCATACGAACCGGAACGAAAGACTTTTCTCAGCCGGCCAAAGCTCGACGGGCTTTGGGTGCGGCTACGGTTCCAGGATGAGGACGAGATGGAAGGCGTGGTCGCCAACGACTTGCTATCCCTGCTCGGCTCCGGTGTCCAGCTAACGCCTCCCGATCTGCACGGAAATGTGGTGCGGATGTTCATTCCCCGCTCCGCGCTGGTTGAGATGAAAGTTCTGGGCGTGGTCGGAGGGGCACGACGAACGCCGCAAAAGGCGCCCGGACGTGGCGCGGAAGTTCCCGAACAGCCCAAACTGTTCCGCGAGTAGGATTCGCGCTTTTTGCCGCGTCCGGACACAATAAGCAACCGCTGAAAAAGATTTCCAAAAGAGACAATTTGGCGCTTCACGAGCCTTTTTTTCGCGCTATATTGGACTGCAGGAAAAGACAATGTTGCAGGTGCATTTACAACCCGAAAGCCACATTCCGCTGTACGTACAACTGCGCGATCAGGTGAAAGCGTTGGTGTATTCCGGCGAATTACGTTCCGGAGACCGCATTCCGGCGAGCCGCGAGCTGGCCAGCCAGCTTGGCGTGCACCGCACTACGGTGGCGAATGCTTACGCGGAATTGGAATCCGAGGGTTTAATCGAGGGGCACGTGGGCCGGGGCACGTATATCTGCGCGCCGGAGGCGAAGCAATTTTCGCCGCCGCCGCGATCGAACGGGCACGGCGGGGTGATGCGCTGGGAATCGCTGTTCGCGGACGAGCGCGGCGTGGAAGGCTTGAGCCGCGTTATGCCGGAAATTCCGCCGGGCGCAATTGCGTTCACGGCGGCGCGGCCTTCCGACGAATTATTCCCGCTCGAAGAATTTCGGCGATGTGTCAACACTGTGCTGCGCAGGGAAGGGCGCAAGATCCTGCAGCTGGGTTCGACGGATGGATACGGGCCGTTGAAAGAAGCGGTGACGGAACTGCTGCGCGCCGAAGGAATGAACGTGCGTCCGGGGCAGTTGCTCATCACGGACGGCTGCCAGCAGGCGATCGATTTGGTTTGCAAAGCGTTTTTGCGCCCGGGCGACTCAGTGGCGCTCGAAAATCCCGCATATCCCGGCGCGATTGCGATCTTCGCGGGGGCTCGCATTCGGACTTTGGCGGTGAATGTGGAAACGGACTCGGAGCGAACTGGGCATCCGGGATTGGACATTGGCGCGCTCGAAGCGGTGCTGCTGCAGAACCGCATCAAACTGATTTTCATCACGCCTGATTTTCACAATCCGACCGGCACGGCTTTGCCTGTGCAAGAGCGGCGACGATTGCTGGAGCTGGCGACGCGTTACCAAGTACCCGTGGTGGAAGACGCGATCTACGCGCGGCTACGCTTGCACGGCAAGCCGATTCCTTCGCTCAAATCACTGGATGTGACAGGGAACGTGATACAGATCGATAGCTTTTCGAAGATCGCATTTCCGGGCTTGCGCATCGGTTGGTGCATTGGCGCGGAAAGCGCGATCGAACGATTGCGTCTGGTGAAGCAATCGACGGACTTGCACAGCGACCAGCTTTCCCAAGCGGCCATGGCAGAATTCGTGCGGCGCGGGTATTTGGCCCGGCACGTCGCAAAAATGAAAGACGTGTACCGGATGCGCCTCGAAGCGATGGAAAAGGCGTTGGAACGAAACATGCCGGAAGGGGTGACGTGGACTCGCGCCGAGGGGGGCATGACGCTGTGGGTCACATTGCCGGCGGGATTCGATGCCGGGGAATTACTGATCCACGCGCGCGAACGCGGCATCATGTTTCTGCCGGGACGATATTTTTACGCGCAGCATCCGCAGCCGAATACGCTAAGGCTCGCTTTCGCCAGCGTGGATGAAAAGCGCATCGCGAGGGGGCTCGAAATGTTTGGCGACTTGTTGAGACAGGAGCTTCGCAAACGGCAGCGCGGCGCGCGCGAGGAATATCAGGCGCGGGTGGCGCTGATTTAGCTGGCTTAGCCGATGGGGAGAACAATGCTGCTCGAACCCAAGGCGGATAATTCTTGCTTCGCGTGCGGCGGAGCGAATGCGCACGGGATGCGTCTTACGTTTGAGCAGGACGACGACGCGAAGCGGATTCGGGGAGCGTTTCGCTTGCCGGGCGAGTATCAGGGCGGGGCAGGTTTTGTCCACGGCGGAATCGTGGCAACGCTGCTCGACGAAGTGATGGCTAAGGTGAGCCGTTTTGCGCAGGACCATGCGGTGACGGCGAAGCTGAACATCGAGTATTTGAGACCGGTGCCAGTGGACGCCGACCTGATCGTTGAGGGATGGGAGCTAGAGCGCAACGGACGCGACCGCTTCCGGCAGGGCGAGATTCGGAACGCTGCGGGGGTGGTGCTGGCGCGCGGGCGCGGACATTTCGTCGAGATTGGACGCGAACGGTTTCAGGAGAGCATTCGCAGCGTGAATACTGCGCCTGCGGACAGCGATCACGGAAAGTTTTAGAGAGAAATTCAAATTACGAGGAGCGGGTCATGGAATCGATCAACGACAATTTGTGGCGCGTGAAAGTCGGTCTGGCGGAAATGTTGAAGGGCGGCGTGATTATGGACGTCACCACCGCCGAGCAGGCTAAGATAGCCGAGGACGCTGGAGCGTGCGCGGTGATGGCGTTGGAGCGCGTACCCTCAGACATTCGAAAAGAAGGCGGAGTGGCGCGCATGGCCGCACCCCGCGTGATTCGGGAAATCATGGAGGCCGTTTCGATTCCGGTGATGGCCAAAGTGCGCATCGGGCACTTCGCTGAAGCGCAGGTGCTGGAAGCGCTGGAAGTGGACTACATCGACGAAAGCGAGGTGCTGACGCCGGCTGATGAAGAGCATCACGTGTGGAAGCACGGATTCAAGGTACCGTTCGTTTGCGGCGCCCGCAATTTGGGCGAGGCGCTGCGGCGAATCGCGGAAGGCGCGGCCATGATTCGCACCAAAGGGGAGGCTGGGTCGGGAAACATCGTGGAAGCGGTTCGGCACATGCGCGCCATCGTCGGGCACATGAAGAAGCTCACCACGCTGGGCCAGGAGGAATTGGTGCACGAGTCGAAGGAACTGGGTGCACCGCTTGATTTGGTCACGTCGGTGGCGAAGCACGGCAAGCTGCCGGTACCGAATTTTTCGGCGGGCGGCGTTGCTACTCCCGCAGACGCGGCGCTGGTGATGCAACTTGGCGCCGAGGCCGTGTTCGTAGGCTCGGGAATTTTCAAATCGAGCGATCCGGCCCAACGCGCGCGGGCGATTGTGAAAGCCACCACGCACTACAAAGATGCGAAAATTGTGCTGGAGGCCTCCGAAGAACTTGGTGAAGCGATGAAGGGAATCGACGTTCGCCAGCTTGAGGAGAAGGACTTGATGCAGACGCGCGGCTGGTAAGCGAGCCGTTGGCGTTCGGTGACCAATGACTGATGACGTGAAAATCGGGATTCTCGCGATCCAGGGCGATTACGAAGCTCACGCGAAGATGCTTGACCATCTGAGCGTGGAATGGGCCTACGTCCGGCGCCCCGAAGATATCGACGGGATTGCGGGCCTCATTCTGCCCGGCGGGGAAAGCACCACGCACGTCAAGGTAATGCGAGAAGAGGGGCTGTGGGACGCGATCGAGCAGTTTGGTTCGCGCGGGGGCGCGCTGTTCGGCACCTGTGCGGGGGCAATTTTGCTGGCGCGCGAGGTGCACAACCCGGCGCAGGCGTCACTTGGGCTGTTGGACGTCACGATCCTACGCAACGGCTACGGGCGGCAGCTCGCGAGCGACGTACATGAAGGAAAAACGAAACTGAGCGATGAGCCGATCGAGATGGTGTTCATCCGCGCGCCGATTATCGAATCGATCGGCGAGGGCGTCGAGGTGCTTGCGAAGGATGCAGCACATCCCGTGCTGGTGCAGCAGGGACGGATTCTCGCTGCTACGTTCCATCCCGAGCTGACCAACGATCCCACCGTGCATCTGCATTTCCTTGAGATGGTCAGTCGCAACCGGCATAAATCTGCTGCCGTAGGAAATTTGGACTGAGCGGCCGGTCCAACCAAGTAGTGAATCGACAGATATTCCGGGAGTCCAGCAAACGTTCAGGGCAGCAAGACGATCTTTCCGTGGGTGTGGCCCTGCTCAAGCAGCGAAAAAGCTGCGCGAACTTCGCTTAACGGAAACGTAGCGGCGATTGGCACTTCCAGAGCACCGGAGGCGACAAGCCTGGCGAGTTCAGCTAGGACCGAAACGTTTTTCGCCGTCTGACCGCCTTCAGATTTCACTCCATATTCTTTTGCCGCGGCGAAATCGATGATCGTGTTGATGCGCTGTGGGGCGACGCCCAGCTCGATCGCAAGCTTGACGTAGCCAGCTCCATGCGTGTCGATAAACGCGTTGATCCGATACTTGCGCAGCGCCTCCGCTAGGCCGGCGCCGTGCACCACCGGCTCAACTCCGTGAACGACGAGCCAGTCGTGTTTAGACAGGCTGGCGATGCCGATCACTTCAGCGCCAGCGCGTTTAGCAAGCTCGACGGCGATCGACCCAACGCCGCCCGCAGCGCCGGACACCGCGACTGTGTCACCTGATTTCAGCGCGACCGCTCGCACGCATGCAAAAGCCGTACTTCCGGCGACGGCGAGCGACCCGGCCACCTCCCACGATACGTTCGCGGGCTTGCGAGTTAGGTTCTGCGCTTCCGCGGTTACGTACTCAGCGTGGCTGGCGCGCCGGTCGGTGAAGCCGAATACCTCGTCGCCCGCCGCAAGTTCCACGACATCTGGACCTACGCTCGTCACGATTCCCGCAAAGTCGCTGCCTTCGCCTGACGGAAAAGTGGCTGGCCACATCACCTTGAACATGCCCTCGCGGATTTTCGACTCGCCGGGGTTAATCGCCGCAGCTTTCACTCTGACAAGAACTTCGCCAGCAGCTGGCTCGGGCGTTGGCACGTCCGCCACATATAGGACGTCGATCCCGCCGTATTTGTCGAAGCGCACAGCTTTCATGATTCGATCGTACACCCGGACGCGCTAGCAAGCGCGTCAAGGGCGCAGGGTGTGGTCGTCAGAGGTGAGTCGGAGTGAGACGTGGCTTGCGACAGAACCACGGTTCCAAGGATGCTTCGCGAGAGTCTCGGCCCAGATTCGGTCTAGTCGTAATATTCCGCGCCGAGATGCGTGATCAGATCCTCGCCCATCATCCAGCGAAGCGTGTTCTTCAACTTCATCGACTGAATGAACAGGTCGTGCTCGGGATAGAGCTGCGCCGCGCACATGGGCGACTTGAAGTAGAAGCTGAGCCACTCCTGGATGCCGCGCATTCCAGCGCGCTTCGCTAAGTCGAGGAACAGAACCAGATCGAGCGCGATCGGTGCGGCTAAAATCGAATCGCGGCACAAAAAGTCGACTTTGATCTGCATAGGGTAGCCGAGCCAGCCGAAGATATCGATGTTGTCCCAGCCTTCTTTGTTGTCGCCGCGCGGAGGGTAGTAGTTAATCCGCACCTTGTGGGTGAACTTTCCGTATAGATCGGGATACACCTTCGGCTGCAAAATATATTCCAGCGCGCCGAGCTTGGATTCTTCTTTGGTCTTGAACGATCCCGGATCGTCGAGAACTTCGCCGTCGCGATTGCCGAGAATGTTGGTCGAAAACCATCCGTTGAGGCCGATCATGCGCGCTTTGAAGGCCGGCGCGAGCACAGTTTTCATTAGCGTCTGGCCGGTCTTGAAATCTTTCCCCGCGATGGGCACATTTTTCGATTTGGCGTAATCCTCGAGGGCGGGGAAGTCGACGCTCAGGTTCGGCGCGCCGTTCGCGTACGGGATGCCCTCGCTAATCGCGGCGTAGGCATAGAGCATCGACGGCGCAATGGCTGGGTGGTTCGATTTCATCGCTTTTTCAAATGCGCCGAAATCGCGGTGAACGTCCTCAGCCTTGAGAAACACTTCGGTCGAGCCGCACCAGAGCATGACCATGCGGTCGAGCTTGTTCTTTTTCTTGAATCCGCGGATGTCTTCGCGAATCTGCTCGGCGAGATCGAATTTCGTTTTGGCTTTTTTGACGTTGGTGCCCTGGAGATTCTTTACGTAATTCTGATCGAAGGCGGCCTTCATCGGCCGGATGGTCTTCAGGAACCTTTCGGCCTTCGCCAAATCTTTGGCGTCCAGCACGCCCGCTTTCGCCGCCGATTGGTACGCGGTGTCAGGAAAAATATCCCAGCCGCCGAAAACGATGTCGGTCAATTTGGCGAGTGGCACGAAATCCTTAATCGCGGGAACGCGATTTTCCGTTCGCTTGCCGAGCCGGATCGTTCCCATTTGCGTCAGTGAGCCGACCGGAGCCGATTGGCCCTGGCGAACCAACTCAACGCCGGCCATTAGCGTGGTGCTTACCGCTCCCATGCCAGGAGTCAACACGCCGAGTTTGCCTTTTGGCGGAGTAAGACTTGCGGGCCTGCGCATGCAATTCCCCCTATTGTGTCCGCGGAAAAAAGCGGTTAGTCGTCAGCGAAATGCCGGTTCTCTGCACGCGAGTTCGAGTCCCGTCTGCACCCGGACGACGCAACCTCGCTAAACAAAGATAAGTATCATGCGGCATCGCCGTGGGTTTTGCAATTTGAAAGCGAAATTGGAAGCGAAAGGTACGCTCATTGAAAATTCGGCGGCGGAGTAACAGCGCCGAACGTTGGAGCGTAACTAGAAGTGAGAGTCTTGTATGCTACGGGCGGCCAGCAACTAACTTAGTCCCACAGAGGGATAACTGGACGAGTTGAAGCGCCACTGCGGCGCGCCGCCCAGCGCAACACCTTGGAGGCGAATATGACCGCGGGTGAAATTCTGGTGAAACAGCGGGGCAGTTTCAGCGCTCATGCCAGAGCGTTTCCGCGCCGCGCTAGGCGACGCCCAATCGTCGCAGCGAGGAAGTGTGGCTGGATTGCGGGCGCGACGTTAGCGCTGTTTTGCTTATGCGCCCGGCCGGCCCTGGCTCAAGACGATTCGCTCGGCGCCACCGTCGCAGAGACCTCGCAGACCGCGCCGCAAGGTGCGGTGGATGGCGGCGGCCCTGTGACATTGACCTTAGCCGATGCGCTGGCGCGCGCACAGAAAAACAGCGCCGATTTTCACCGCGCGCTCGGAGCTGTAGAGTATGCACGGGCGAACCAGGTGCAAGCGCGCGCCGCGCTACTTCCCAACGTGAGCGGCCTGGCACAATATCTCAACACTCAAGGTAACGGGATTTCGCCGGTCGGACGATTCGTCACCAATGACGGCGTCCATGTGTACCGCGCGTGGGGCGTGGTGCACCAGGACCTGCCCGCGAGCTTGTTGGTCGATGCTGGCCCGCGAAAGGCCGCGTACCAAAAGGCGGTGGCGGATGCCGGCGTGCAAATCGCAAAGCGCAGCTTGGTCGTGACCGTCACACAAGATTACTACGCGCTCCTTGTGTCGCAGCGCGCCTACGCAACCGCGCAGAAAACACTCGCGAACGCCCAGCATTTTCTGAACATCAGCCAGCAGTTAGAACAGGGCGGGGAAGTAGCGCATCAAGATGTGATCCGCTTCGAGCTGCAAGTCAGCCAGTCGCAGCGCGATTTGAACGAATCGAGCTTGGCCATGTCGCAAGCGCGGTTGAATTTGGCCGTGCTACTATTCCCGACTTTCAACGAAGACTTCACGGTCGTGGATGATTTGGACACGCCTCCAGTTCTGCCGGGCTTTCAGCAGGTGGAAGCGTTGGCCAAAGATCACAACCCGGAGGTAGCTGCCGCGCTGGCTTCCTATAACTCGGCGCGAGTAGACGTGGCTTCTGCCAAGACCGATTTCTTGCCGTCGTTTTCGATCGATTTCGACTACGGCATCGAAGCGAATCGCTTCGCGCTGGAAAGCCGCAACACGACGTCGCCGGACAGAGTGGAACCCAATCTCGGATATTTCGTCACTTACTCGATGAACATTCCGGTGTGGGACTGGGGCATGCGGCTGAGCAAGCTTCATCAGGCTCAGGAACAGCAAAAGACGGCTAAACTCGATCTGCTGTTTGCGCAACGAAGGATCGTGAGCTTGCTGCATTCCTACTACGATGAGTCGCAGACCGCGTGGACCCAGTTGAGCAATTTGAGGCATTCGGTGGATTTGGCGCAACAAAACTTGCAACTGGTCACGCTGCAATATCAAGCTGGCGAGTCCACGGTGCTGGAAGTGCTCGACGCCGAAACCGCCCTGGCGGGCACGCGCGATAGCTATGCCACCGGCGAAGCGCGTTATCGCAATGCACTGGCAACTTTGCAGACCATTACAGGGAGCTTCTGAGCGTGAGTGGACGCACGTTACGGCGACACAAGGCGGAGGTGTACGCAGCATTCGCAGTAATGGCGTGCGTCACCGTCGCCTGGTGCGGCTGCTCTGGGCACAAAGCGGAGCCAGAACCCGCAGTAAGCGTCCAAGCGGCCACTGTGCAGCAGAAAACGATTCGCCAGATCGTCTCCAGCGAAGCTGTGCTCTATGCAAAGAGCGAAGCCTCGATCGTGCCGAAGATCAGCGCTCCCGTCGAGGGATTCTACGTTAACCGCGGTAGCCAGGTACACGCCGGTCAGCTTGTGGCGCAGCTTGAAAATAAAGATTTGCAAGCGGCGCTGAACCAAGCGAAGGGCGCATACGAGCAGGCACAGGCCGCGTACGCCACTAATACGCAAGTCAACTTGCCCGCTGACGTTCAGGACGCGCAGTTGAACGCCAAAGAGACTCGCCAGGCGATGCAATCGGCCCGCATGGTATACCAGAGCCGCGAAAAGCTTTACAAGGCCGGCGCGATCGCACGCAATCTGATGGAACAAGCGCGCCTGGCCTACGTTCAGGCCAACAACCAATATCAGATGGCGGAGGCGCACTTGGAGGGTCTGCAGAAAGTGGGCCGGAGCGCAGGCGAAAAAACGGCCGAAGGGCAATTGGCGGCAGCCAAAGGTCAATACGAAGCGGCGCTTGCCCAGTTCCAATATTCGGAGATTCGCAGTCCGATTACCGGCGTGGTCACGGATCGTCCGCTGTTCGAGGGACAAATGGCTACTGCGGGCACGCCCCTGATGACCATTATGGATCTGTCGCACGTGATTGGGCGTGCTTATGTCTCGCCCGAGCAGGCATCGCAGCTTCGCGTCGGCGACGCCGCGACCATCGTGCCTGGGAATGGACAGCCTGAAATTCCGGCGAAGGTCAGGGTGGTCAGCCCGGCGGTCGATCCCAATAGCACGACGGTGCAGGTCTGGGTCGAAGCGGCCAATCCCGGCGGGCAACTGCGTCCGGGTTCCACCGTCAACGTGAAGGTCATCGCGCGCAGCGTGAAGGACGCGCTTGTAGTTCCCTCAGCCGCCGTGCTTAGCGGCGATGGCGGAGCGACATCCGTAATGCTCATCGGCGCGGACCAGCATGCCCACCAGGTGATGGTCCGGACGGGAATTTATCAGGACGGCCAGGTGCAGATCACCAGCGGCCTCCGTGCGGGAGAGCAAGTAGTAACCGAAGGTGCGTACGGCCTGCCCGACGGCGCAAAAGTTCGAATATCCAAAACAGTCACAACTCCGGCGTCCGTAGTCGACTAACGAGATCCGCCGATCATGGGCAAATCCAATTCAAACGTCGAGAAGAAGTCCGGCCAGGGAAAACCCGAGTCCGAAAACTATTGGTTCGCGCGAGGGCACAAATCGATCATCTTTTTGATTATCACACTGGCGCTTGTCGGGGCGTATTGGGCGTTCAGCATCCCCATAGGCGTATTTCCCACCACCGATTTCCCACGGGTCATCGTAGCCGTCGACAATGGCGTCATGCCTATCGACCAAATGCTTGTGACAATCACCCGTCCTCTGGAGGAGGCGGTCAGCGGAGTGCAAGGGATTCAAAACGTGCAGTCCATCACCAGCCGCGGCTCAGCCGAAATCGACCTCTATTTCAGCTGGAAGGTAGACATGTTTCAGACCCTCCAGCGAGTGAACGCTGCTATCGCAAGCATGGAAACCACTCTTCCCGCAACCGCGCGGGTCAGCGCCGAGCGCCTTGAGTTTTCCAGCTTCCCGATTCTCGGTTACGGGCTCACGTCAGATACCGTCTCCCAGCAGCAACTGTGGGAGATGGCTACATACGACATGAAGCCGCGCCTCGCGGGGCTTGCGGGCGTCTCGAATATCGTGATTCAGGGCGGAAATGTACCCGAATACCATATCGTGCCAGACCCGGCGAAGCTGCGCATCACGAGTACCAGCATCTCCGAAATCGTTAACGCCGTCGATCGCTCAAATATTATCGAGTCGATGGGTCTACTTCCGCAGAACCATCAGCTCTACCTAGGGCTGATCACCGGCCAAGCCCAAGACGCTCAAGAGCTGGCCAGCACGTTCATCAAAAACACGTCGAGTGGAACGCCGATCACGGTGGGCGATGTCGCCATCGTCCGATCCGGGTTCGCGCCACATTTCACCATTGTCACTGCCAACGGGAAACCTGCGGTGCTGATCAACATAAACCGGCAACGCGGCAGCAACACGATGCAAGTGGCATCTGCCGTGAAAAGTCAAATGCAGCAGATCGAAGCGACCCTGCCGGTCGGTATCCATGTGAGCACGTTCTACGATCAGTCTTGGATCGTAGGTCAGTCGATCAAAAGCGTGCGCGATGCGATTCTAATTGGCCTGATTCTGGCCTCCGCCGTTTTAGTCTTGTTTTTACGTGACTGGGGAACGTCGTTCATTGCCGGCATGGTGATCCCCATCAGCTTGTTGATCACCTTCATCGTGATGAAGCTGCTGGACCAGAGTTTCGATTTGATGACCCTGGGAGGCATGGCGGCCGCGGTTGGGCTGATCATCGACGATGCCATCGTCGTTGTGGAAAATGTGGTCCTGCATCGCGAAGCGGGAGAAGGACGATTTCAGGCCGTTTCGCTAACGCTGAAGGAACTTTCAACCGCGTTGGTAGGCTCGACGCTCACGCCGATCGTAGTTTTCGTTCCATTGGTGGCTATCACCGGCGTCACCGGAGTGTTTTTCCGCGCTATGGCGGTGACCATCGGCGCCGCTTTGCTGACTTCTCTCGCCCTCGCGCTTACCTGGACGCCCACTCTTTGCCTCTACCTGCTTCGCGGAAAAGCCGCCGTTAATTCTGGAATCCATGAGGAAGTTCCCAAGCCGCCACCGCAGACGGCCTCAGCGGGGCTCGCTGACGCGGAAGTTGGGCAGCGCGGCGACACTGAAATCACGCACATCTTGCAGGCCGAAGAAGCACACCTCATGAAGGGAACTTTCGGTCGAGTGATCCGTTTTTACGAGCATTGGTTCCGGCGCAGCCTGAAATATCCGCTGTGGGTGCCGGTGCTGGCGCTTTGTTTGGTTGGCGTCGCCTATCTTTGCTATCAGCACATCGGATCCGACCTGCTGCCAAAAATGGACGAAGGCAGCTTCATCATCGACTACGTCACTCCGCCCGGCAGTTCGCTTCAAGAAACGGACCGCATGGTCCGCGGCATTCTAAAGATCGTCGATTCGGTTCCGGAAGTCGCCAGCACCTCCCGGCGTACCGGACTGCAACTCGGGCTTGCCGCCGTCACTGAGGCCAACACCGGCGATATTTCCGTTGATTTGAGGACGAATCGCAGCCGTGGCGTCTGGCAAATCATGGATGAAATTCGCGCCAAGGTCGGAGCCGCCGAGCCGGCCGTGGATGTGGAGTTTACGCAGAAGCTGCAAGACATGATTGGAGACCTAACCAGCGCGCCGCAGCCGATCGACATCATGATGTTTAATCCCAACGCGCAATTACTCGATGAATGGGCGCCGCGCGTTGCGGACGCGATCGGCAACATCACCGCCGGTGGCGGTCATCCCATCGTCGATATCGACAACGGTATCGATTCAACCACCAGCGGACCTGCAATTTCCTATCGCGTGGATATGGCCAAAGCCGCGAACGCCGGATTCGCGCCGCAGGAGATAGCCAATCAGGCGACGGCCATGTTGGATGGCGTCACCGCGCAGCAGCCGATGGTCGTAAATGACCGGCCTTACGTCGTGCGCATCCGATATCCAGAAGACGTTCGCTCATCGGTTTCCGCGATGAACAACACCGTCATCGTCAGCCCTACTGGCCAAACAGCCAATCTGGGGGCGATGGCCTCTATGTCCGAGTTGCCAGGCCAGACAGAAATTCTCCAGGACGATCAGCAGCGCTACGTGGCCGTCACCGCGCGGCTGGAAGGGCTCGACATGGGCCACGCCATCGCCAGCGTCCAATCCGCGCTTGCCAAATTGAAGATGCCCGACTCGATCCGCATCGAATACGGCGGACTCTACAAAACGCAGCAGCAATCTTTTCGCGATCTCAGCCTCGTGCTGGTGCTCGCCGTGGTGCTCGTTTTCTTGGTGTTGCTGTTCGAATTTCGCAATTTCTCCGCACCGATTTCGATCCTTGTGGCGGCGCTCTTATCGACGGCTGGAGTGTTCGTCGCGCTGCTCGCTGCTGGAATCACATTCAACCTTTCATCGTTCATGGGCCTGATCATGGTGATCGGCATCGTAGCCAAAAACGGTATCTTGCTGCTGGACGCCAACGAAAAATTTCGCGGCGCGGGCTTCCCGAGCGAAGAAGCTATCTTCCAGGCAGGCCGGCGCCGGTTGCGCCCAATCGTTATGACGGCTATTGCCGCGGTTGTCGGCATGCTGCCTTTGGCGCTGGGCATTGGCTCCGGCTCGCAGATGTTGCAGCCTCTGGCGGTTGCCGTCATCGGCGGATTGCTTATCGCCATGGTGCTTTCGCTGTTCGTCACGCCGACGATCTATTACTACATGACGCGATGATGCGGCTCGGTGCCGCGCAAGGCTTTCGAGCGGTCAGTGTTACGCTCTCCGCTGGGGCTTCCCAGATGCCTTTTGCTGCGCGCCGGCATCTAATACCGAGCTATGGCTGAGAACACAAAATTGAGCCAACTTGGTCCGCTAACCGCGTTTGCCAGTGCCGCTTTCCGCCGGGCCTACACGCAAGTTCGCGTGGACGAGCACAAATTTCTGAAACACGTGCGCCGCTCGCACAAGCTGTCCGTCGATTCCTGGCCGCAGATGCTTCAATTGCCCCAGGACGTAATCGCCCCGATTGCCGAAAGTACCATCGCCGGCTCTTCCAAAATTGCGGCTTTGGAAGGCGCGGGTTTCGGTGTCGGAGCGTTCCTGACGGTTGTGCCGGATATGGGCATCCTCGCTACGATCACGCTTCGCATGCTGCAGAAGCTCAGCTTGTTGCACGGATTCGAATACGCCACGGAGGGGGAAAACATTCAACTCTGGATTGCCGCTGCCACTGCGGCGGGCGTCGATCTGGGCCGCGACTTTCTCGGCAAGCAAGCGATGGAGCAGGTGGTTCCTCGAATTATCGATCGCATGGCCGTCCGCGTGGGCGCGGACGTAGCCGAAAAGTGGACGGGCCGCTTGATTCCAGTGGTGGGCATGGGCGCGGGCGCGGCGATCAACTACTATTTCGTGCGTTCCTGGGGACGACGCGCGCAGGCGCACTTCGCCAAGCGGCACCGCGCAATTCGAGAGCGCCTCGAAGCTCCCAGAGTGCCAGTGCCCTCGCAATCCGTCGGTCTCTACGGCGCGCAACCTTAAAACCGGTAGTCGTAGCGAACTGCAAACGCACTCTACTCAGATTTTTCCAGCGCCCCGCGATCCCATTCGCCAAGATTCGCCCCTGCCTCGTACGTACTCTGCAAAAAGTCCAGCAAAGTTTCGCGAGGATTCGCCGCCGTACGCACAGCCTCGTAGGGGAGCAGGAACTCGCCCAACTGCCCATCGTAAAAGGCTTGCGCGGGGCGCACCGGAGCTTTGCCAAATCCGTCGGGCTGCGGCGCCGCGTAGGTATAGAACATCGGCTCCTTCATGTCGCCGCCGCCCGGCCACCAGCCGCCGCTGATCACCTCGTGCGAGTACGCTTCCTTCGTCACGCGATCCGCACCCGGCCGTTCCGGCGCGCGCCGGCCGGAGAAGCGCGTCACCGCCAAATCGAAGCTTCCCCAAAAGAAATGAACGGGGCTCGCTTTGCCAATGAACCGGCCACGAAACTCCTTAAAAATAGCATCAACGCTCGTCAGCACCCGCCAGAAGCGGTTCGCGTAATCACGGTCGTAGGATTTGTGGACGGTGTCTGCATCAAAGCGGATTGGATTGGGCACTTCCACCGGCATGGGCCAGATGTTCACCTCGATGCCCAGCGATTCGAGCATGGCCATAAGGTTTTCGTAGAAGTCGGCCACGCTCTGCGGCGCCAGAGGCATCATGCGCGATTGACCCCAGCTGGTTTCGATTCGCAGAACGTGGGCGATGAAGTCAAATTCGATCTCGAATATACCGCTCTCCGCCGGAATCGGCGAGGTGGTCAGCCCTCGCGTGCTTATATAGAGGGTCGCTTGCCACCAGTGATTGACGCGCGGCGCGAGCGCCAGCCGCACCTTCCCGGCGATCTGCGTCCACATGTGCAGCGTGTCCCGCGTCGCTTGCCATTCGGCAAGCGGCAATTCCGGCCAAGCCGCTTCTTTTGCCAATGCCATAGCGCGTGTGGGCTGCATCTTGTTCTCCTTCCGGAGGGAACGATCGAAGGTCAAACCAATGCAATGCTAGAACCCGGCGGCAGATTCGCGTGCCGCTGGAAGTGAATAAGCTCGCCCTCAGCCGACCTCGGTGCCATCAATGTAACACCACTTCCAGTCCTCTCCCGGCTCGACCGATTGAATAATCGGATGTTGCGTCGCGTGAAAATGTTTGGTTGCGTGCTTGTTCTTGGAGCTGTCGCAGCAGCCCACGTGTCCGCAGGTCAGGCACATTCGCAGATGGACCCAAGTGTCGCCCATTTTCAGGCAGTCCTCGCATCCCTTGGAACTCGGTTTCACTTTTCGAATGCTGCTTAGATGTTGGCAGGCGGAAGCCATGGGCTGGATCTCCTTTCGATTATGGTAAAACATTTCGACCGCAATTCGATTGAATACTCTGTGCCCGTCATGAACGCGCTCACGATCATCGAGTCTCCGCTTCGCATCCGCCGGCTTCGGCGCTTGGAACTTCCTCTCGATTCCATCGAACTCGCGCGTTTTTTGATAGGGAAGACTCTAGTGCGAAGTCTTCCACGCGTGCGTTTGAGCGGGCGGATCGTGGAAACCGAATCCTACCCGGTGGGCGATCCCGCCGGACATGCCTTTCGCGGACTGACGCCCGCGAACAGATCGCTTTTTCTCCGCCGGGGCCATGCCTACGTCCATTTCACTTATGGCTCGTGCTGGTTGATGAACGTCAGCGGCGATGCACCCGGGATTGGCGCAGGAGTTTTGATTCGCGCCCTTGAACCTCTCGAAGGCATAGAGTCCATGATGCGCCGCCGCGGCGTCAATCGATTGCAGGACCTTGCGCGCGGCCCCGGTCGTCTGGCACAAGCCATGGATATCGACAAACGGTTCGACGGTATCGACCTCTGCGTATCGGGAACTCAGCTATGGCTCGGCGCCGCTGTCAAACCAGTCGGTATGATAGGCGTTAGCGTTCGCATCGGCATCTCTCGCGCGGCCAACCGCAAGCTGCGCTTTTACGAGCGCGGAAGCCCCTTCGTTAGCGGTTCTCTGCGCCTACGCCGCTAATTTGCGCCAAAACGCGAATGCCTATGCCGCGTGCCTTTCTGGCCCATTCTGTTGCTTTTTTGACGACGTACCTGCCTCATCGGAATTGACCATCCCCCTTATAGAGAACAAAGTGAAAGCAGGGGAGAAACTACATGAGCAGCAGAAGCGTTTGTCTGGCGCTGGCGGTCTGTGCGTTTGCATGCATCAGCGGTCCGGCTTGGGCAGGGCGCAGCAAGGCGCTCGGCTCAGTGGCCCAGACCAATAATGCCCTCATTGACAACGACACAGCCATGGCCGGCGCCAACGTGTACGCGTGCGACGTCCTGGATACGGATAACTACGGCGACCTGCGAGTGCAGTTCCATGGCTCACAGATTGCCCTCGGCACGTCCAGCGAAGTGGTGCTTGATGGATCGCCCGACGCCGTGCGCGTGATCGTGGTCAACGGAAGCGTCAGCTTTTCTGCGCCGTCGTCTGCGGAACTCATAGTCGATACCCCAGCAGGCACTCTGCGCGAAGCATCGGGCCAAGCCTATACCGGGACCGTCACGATCACTGGCCCGAAGGAATTAGTCGTCTCAGCGGTGCGCGGGAATATCGCGTTGAATAACGGCGGCGCTCTCCACACAATCCCGGCGGGAAAGTCCGCGCGCATTACCTTCGACCAAGCTGCAGACGCTTCCTGCCACAATCCCGGCTACGTCCGCAGCACCACGAGCTCGCGCAAAATTGGATTTTATATTATCGGTGCAGCCGTCGCTGGCGGCGCCGGTTACGCTATCTGGCACGACACTCAGGAAAGCCCAACAAAGCCGGAGTAGCCACAACTCACCCTGCGCTTCTTCTTTCTTGACGCTTCGCAGTGCGCGCCGCTCCGCTGTTTTCGAGCGTCGACTCTCCGTTTTTTTTGAAAACCGGCGTACAATTTCGGTTACGCGCGTGCTCCCCAGCGGAAATTCTTAAATTTCGCAGCGGCCAGCGTAAAAATAAGTGCTCGCGCGTGCAAAGTAACGGCTTCATAGCGGTTCCACATTGATGCGCTGCCGGGGAAGGGAAAGGACGCCTCCGATGACATCACGTTTCACCAGTCTCGCGTTCGTCGCGCTACTTTTCCTCGCGGGGGGCTGCGGGAAGGGCAATCAATCCGCTGCGCCTATGAAAAGCCTGGCTCCGTCGTCCAGCGCGGCGGATAGCTCGGCCGGAGTCGGGCGGCAAGCTGGGGCAGCGGCTCAGCCCTCGGTCAGCGATACGGACGCGATTCGCGCGGCCATCGAAGATCACCTTCGCGGCAATCAGAGCCTCAACATGGACGCGATGCAGATGGTCGTCGATTCGGTGGCCATCAAAGGAGATCAGGCGCAGGCCCACGCGTCGTTTCACGTGAAGAATGGTGGCGCCACCGGCATGACCATGCAGTATTTTTTGCAACGCAGCGGAAGTGGATGGGTGGTCACCAACGGGCAGCCTGCGGACGGCAATACGCAATTGCCGCCCTCCGCCGCCGCACACCCCGGCGTCAATTCCACGCAAGCCGCGCCGTCCATTCCGGATGTGGACGCCTTCTTGAAAGACCACCCCGCCCCGAAATCCAATTAGCTTCAAATCGCGGCAGATTCCGGCCGCTACAGCCACCGATCACCGCTCGCTCTGAGTTGGGGGCATTGAAGTGGTGCCGAGGGGGAGAATTGAACTCCCTACGCCGGCCTTTTCAGGGCCGCGCTCTACCAATGAGCTACCTCGGCACGGGGGAGAACTAGAGTTTACGAGAAAAGGCGTCGAAGTGGGAAGAGTAAACCAATGACATTCGTAGAATTTCGTCGACGCCCTTAGTTCAGAGAGAACCTTCGGCTGACTTACGCGGTTCGCTCTCAGATGACCGTTCTGTGGAAACGGTCACTTCATAGATTCGTCGAATTCGCGCATCCAGTCTTTTTTCTTGAGCACTTCGCGGGGCTTGGAACCGTCTGGTGGGCCTACGATGCCATCTTTTTCCATCAAGTCGATCAAGCGCGCGGCACGGCCATAGCCGACGCGCAGACGCCGCTGCAGGGTCGAAGTTGAGGCCCGGCCCATTTCGCACACGACGCGGACGGCGTCGTGATAGAGCTCGTCGTCCACTCCGTCTTCGCCTTCGCCGCCTTCGCCCCCAGATCCCGAGCCGCCCATGGCGTTTTCATCGCGCGGCGGTTTGAGCAGTTCTTCGTTGTAAATCGCCTTGGCTTGCTGGCGCCAGAATTCGCAAACGTCCTCGACTTCTTTTTCGCCAACGTATGGACCATGCAAGCGATGCAGGCGCGACGAACCGGCCGGCAGGTAGAGCATATCGCCCTTCCCCAGCAGCGATTCCGAGCCGTTGCTATCGAGAATTGTGCGCGAATCGACCTTGCTGGCTACCCGGAAGGAAATTCGCGCCGGGAAATTGGCCTTGATCAAGCCGGTAATCACGTCCACGGAAGGCCGCTGTGTGGCGAGAATCAAATGGATGCCCACGGCGCGCGCCATCTGCGCCAGGCGGGTGATCGATTCTTCGACGCCGTTGGTATCGACCATCATCAGGTCTGCTAACTCGTCGATGACGATCACGATGTAGGGCAGTGGGCGGTGCTCTTCGCCTTCGGAATTTTCGAACAGCGAAAGCGACTGGCCCTTCTCAAACGTGTGGTTGTACTGCTCGATGTTGCGGACGCCGCGCTGCGCCAGCACCTTCAAGCGGCGCTCCATTTCGCGCGTGGCATTGCGCAGCACGTTGGCGGCAACTTTCGGATCCGTGACCACAGGGGTAAAAAGATGCGGAATATCGGCATAAAGGCCGAGTTCGAGGCGCTTGGGATCGATCAGCACCAGTTTCAAATCGTCGGGCGTGGATTTGTAGAGCAATCCCATCAGTAGGGAATTGATGAATACGCTCTTGCCCGTGCCGGTGGCGCCCGCGATCAGCAAGTGCGGCATTTGGTTGAGGTCCGCCGAGCGGATGCGGCCGATCAAATCCTTGCCCAACGGTATGGATAGCTTCGAGGGCGAATGCGAAAACTCCGGCGATTCGATCACGTCGCGGAGCGCGATGGTTTCGCGCCGCACATTGGGCACTTCGATGCCAACGGTGGATTTTCCCGGGATGCGTTCGATCAGGAGGGATTCGGCCCGGAGCGCGAGGCAAAGATCTTCGGCGAGACTGGTAATACGCGTGTATTTGATTCCGGCCTCGGGCTTGAATTCGAATGTGGTGACCACGGGGCCGGGGTTGATCTGGGTGATGTGGCCGCCGACGTCGAATTCAGAACACTTTTGCTCAATGGCGCGAGCGCAATCTTTGAGCTCGGCTTCGTCCATTTTCTCGCCACGCTCGGCGGCACGAAGCAGGTTACTGGGAGGCAGGCGATAACTCGTCTTGCCGCGGGCGATTTTTGGATCGGCCGCCGACTTTTTCGGTGGAGGAGGATCGTCCTCGTCGCGGAATTTGATAATTGACGGAATGCGGGCCGCAAGTGTGGGCCGCTCCTCTTTCTTGCCTTCCTGCTCCTCGTCTTCCGCTAATTCCTTTGTAGAAACGCGCTGCTGGGCGACCGGCGGGCGCCCGGAGATCTTAATCTCCTCTACTTTTTTTCGCAGCGCAGCAGCTTCGCGCTCTTCGCGCCATTCCTTTACGCGCGCCGTCCATTTGCCGACGAAGCCGCCTTCGGCAAGCGGCTTTTTGGCCCACGAGGCCGCCGAAGTGAGCGAAAACGCAGTGGTCAGGTAGAGCGCGGCCAGCAGAGTGGCCGCAGAAACGAGATTGGCACCGATGGGGTTGAACGCCTCTCGCAGCCCTCCCGCCAGAATCGCGCCCAGCAAACCGCCTGGCGGCAGCGCGCCCCGCACCGCTGGCATATGAACCAGACTGAGTTCAGCCGCCAGAAAAACAAAGAGCATGGCAAAGCCGATCAGTTTGGAAATCGGGCTGGCGATCAGGTGGCTGCGAAACCAGCGCATGGCCATGACGAACATTCCGATGGGAATCAAAAACGCGGCGTAACCCGCGAGCTGGAAGAGGAGATCGGAAATGTGCGCGCCCACCGGCCCAATCCAGTTGCGCACCGTGCCGGCAGCAAGCGCTGGAGCAGAAACATCAAACGACGGGTCGAGCGGCGAATAGGACAGAAGGCTGAGCGCCAGCAGAATCGCCAGGCTGAGCCCGATGAAGCCGGCCATCTCGTTGAATCGCTTGTTTTCAGTTGGCGTCAAAACGCGCACGAAAATCTCCCGGTTGCGTTCCGACCGCCTATCGAGAGGCAGACGCGGAACGGAGAAAATTAAGCAGGGGAAGGCCTCCACTTCTGCGAGGGAGGCGCGGGCGCTAACGCGCGTATCCCTCTCGGAGGAACGGCATCACTATAGCAAAGCGGACCGTTGGCGGCGCAAGAAGATTCGCGGCGTGTTTCACCAACTCGGCAACTCGATGTGCGAGAGTGATTAGGGCGCGCTCCCGTGGTGATTCGAAACCCAGAGCCGATACTTTGCGATTGCTGGCTGAGGCTATTTGGCGGGGGTGGAAACGCAGTGAGTGTGTACTGATCTGGCGAGTGCTCGGCCTCGTGTTTGCAACAACTTACGAGGCTTCCTACTCGACCGTGTACCGATCTGCGCGAAGGGAAACGAAGCGTGAAAACTGGCTCCGAAACCTCGCAGACGGGGATTCGACGCGACGTAGAGACGAGTTTCTCTATCCCACTGCTTCCAGCAGATTCGGCGACCGTCCGCCCGTCGATGCAAATAAGCACAGATCGACCATAACAGATCCCTGGCAAGAGGCTACTGGCCGGAAGGGCATATCCGGTACAGGTCCGGTGTACCTGTACTTGCGAAGTATTTCTCAGCCAAACTCGAAAACGGATCCGGCCGCGCGAGAGAGTCGCGCTATCGAGCGGCCGGTGGTATTTTTTTTTGGTGCAGGCATAGCGCGCTTTGGTTAGAGCCGGCTAGTCTGCTCCCACCACATTCGCTGACCGCTGACACCTTGAAGCGATGCGATCGTGGGCGCCACTGGGGCTGTGGGGCTGAGGAAAAAGCGTAGCCGCTGAAGTGCGGCTACGCTTTGCTGAGGGTTAACGCCGCCAACTGGACGGGATCTAGTCGCGGTTCTCATTCCAGGCGGATCGGGATACCAAGATACCCTGAGATGGCAGAATCGGCGGTGCTGCCGCGCTCGGCAGCGCTGTCGGAAACCACGGGGGAGCGACGCTGGCGAATCGCTGGTCGTAGTAGGTGTTTTCGGCCGACATGTTGGCGCTGAAGATGTTGGTTTGAATCTGGCCACCGACGTTGTTGAAAGTGTTGATGTAGCCAGATACCGTGAAGCCGCAGGAGCCGCTGGCGCAACTACCACCGATGGCGGCCAGGCTGCCGTCGACTTCGAGATTGTTATTCGAATACGGGCTGCTCAAGTTGATATTGCCCGTCGCCGTATAGATCCCAAGCACGCCAGCCGTGGTGGATGTGTTCAGAACGTCCGCCGGAACCGATACCGGTTCGTTGCCGGAAACATAGGTCACGTTGCCGTTGATGTTCACGTTGCCGCCGGCGGTGATGTCGATGCCCGTGTTGTTCTGAACCGTCCCCTGCATTCCTGTGATGTTGCCGCTCACGTAAACGAGGGTCGGATCTATGGGGTTGCCTACGCCTGAGGGATTATTCTGCGTGATCTGCGCACCGGTGTTAGGATCCAGTTGCTCCGGAACACCTTGCATGGTGATCGAATTTCCGCCGGATATGACAGTGGTAGTCCCTGCTACGTTGTCCACCACAATGGTCGTGTTCGTCGTGCCCTGGGTAATGGTGTAAGTTTGAGTGGCATGTCCGCCGGTAGTGCTGGCGGCCAGGGTCACGGAAGCGTTGCCGCTGACTAAGAATCCTCCGCCAGCACCGTCGCCATTCGAAGTATTACCGGAACCGTCGACGAAACTGGCTGACGGGTTGCTGCCGAAGCACACATTGGTGCCGCATGTGTAGGAGGGGAAATATACTCCGGTGGACGGGGTACCCGAAGTCGGGTACGCAGTGCCAGCCACGGTTTTCAACACTTTCGACATTTCGTCCGAGCTTGGCGCCGGATCGGGTGCACAGGGCGTTGCCGTGCAGGGAGGCGCGCCCTTCCCATCCATAACAGCCTGCGCCTGGCTATAACTGTTTGCGGGCGCGTTGATCGCAGGCTGACCAAGGTTAAATCCCGCATCGAAGGTGGGCGCCTTCATTCCGGCAGGCGGAGTGGGCGAGTTTTCGCAGCCGCCGCTACTCGGGAACCAACTGGCGTTCGCACCGACCTGGCCCACAGTGCCTGTAAACGTGTAGCCGGGAGTTGAGAAATTGCCGAAGCCCCACTGGCCATCCGTGAAGAAAGGTCCGGTGTTGTAACCGGGAACGAGCGCGCCTAAGCACGGGGGGAAATTGGTAATGAAAGCGGCCCATGTTGCGAAACCTGGAGGAAGATTGGCGCCCGGCGTGCCGGACGTGCTTGTGTAGGTGATGGTGCCCCGCTCGGTAATCTCTTCCGCTTCTGAGCCGGAAGATTGGCCTTTAACAGTGATTTCGTAGGGATATTTGTACTCCCACGTATAGTTGTAATCGTTCGGCGCAGTTGTCTTGCCGTTAAAGCAGGTCGCCAGGGTCGGAGGCCAGCACGAGCTGCCATCACCCGCCGCGGGACTGACCTCAAACTGCACTTGGCCAATCACATTATTTCCGTCGGGGTTCGGAACCACCTCGAACTGGCTATTCCATGAGCCGGTGTCGCCGACCGAGAAGTAGCCGCCCGAAAACTGCCCATAGGAGGTGGATAGAAAGCTTGCCGCGCTGGGGCCCGCTAGTGTGAATACATTGGCGACAGCCGGTGAGGCGACGCCACCGGTGGAGAGCGGAGGGGCTCCAGCGACGCCGGCAGGGACACCCGCGGCAAGGACCGAGTTCTTCATTTGTTCCACGACGACATTAATGCCGGAATCTCCGGCATAGAACGAGCCGCGATAGTTCCGGTAGTAACCGTTGATCAAGGAGTCGGAGGACACGAGCGTAACGATGGCGATCGCGCCGGCGCTCAGCAGCATGAGCAGGATCAGCGTGATTACGAGGGCCGCTCCTTTTGAGGATGCGTGCCGAGAAGGCCGCGAAAGTAAGCTGCGTAACGCTGTGGCTTGGTTGTGGAGTGATTTCACGGGATCACCTCGAATAGGTCTGCGCTATCAGTTGTTAGAATCTTGGTCACTCATATTGCGAAGGTCGACGACTTCCGAGGATTGCTGAACGAGATAGGGTCCGCCGTCAAAACCGTTCTGGAGTCCTTGGAGCGTCGGATCGACCTTCGGCGCGGTCCGCGCGATGAGGGAGATTCGGACAGAACGGAGCAGTGAGAAATCGTCCGGGTCGTTGTTCGGAGTGCCTGGCGGGCTATACGGCGACGCCGCGGTGCAATCATAGTAAACGGAGGGCGTGACAGCGGTAAGGATATATCCGCTGCAATAATTAGCCGCGCTATAGAAGTAGGAACCGAGGTCCGTGCTCGCGCCCTGGTCCCAGAGGGCGGCGCCCACTTTGAATCCGACCACCTGGTCGGCTAAGGCCTGCGCGTTGGCTGCCGTGCAGGGCGCGCCGAGGCAACGCATCAATTGCGCATCGGTTGGGTCGGAGGCATTCTGCAGAACGGAATACCAAATGTCGTTTGAACCGATGCCCAAGTTAATAATGAAAGCTCCGGAGGATGTTCCGTAAGGGCCGGGCGAGAGAGCCGCGGCGTAATTTACGGTCCCGGGCGCGGAAGGGTCAGAGACAATCCCTAGGGGATCGGAACAGCCTGCACCCGGGCATCCCGATGGTTGTCCCGAAGCTCCTGTGACGGTGTAGGACGGAAGCTGGATGCCGGTCCCGCTTACGGTAGCATTTGCGGTGAGGGTGACGACCGCCATGCAGAAGGTAGATTGCGAGACCGGAAAGGCAGATCCAGGGTACGGCGGCGCGGTATTTCCGCTGCAGTGAGGTACGCCCCCTACAAGGTTTGGGTTCTTCGGAATCAGCAAGAGCAATTCATCGCCTGCGGTGAAATTGGCGGCAAGCGTTGCGGGTGTAGTGATAAGGCTATCATCTGCGTTGGCGTCGCTCGCCTGGATGGCGCTACCTGCGCTCGTGAGATCTCCGGCATCGGTGATCTGCAAGACAGGGACGTAGGGGGCGAAGGGCGATTTCGGCAGGCATCCTGCACAAAGCTTCGGATTGATGATTTCGAGGGAATCGAAGCAGGCGCTCTCAGTGCCGCCGGCCGCGACAGGGTAAGCCCACGTAGCGGGGTCGGGGGTGCAATCCGAGATGCCAGCGGCGCCGGGCACGTTATTTTGAATGACGTCACCAAGGGAGAAGTACTGGCCTGCGCTGGGCACGCTGTTAACTAGGTTCTGGCCGGAATCGGCCAAATCCATCTGCAACTGCGACATGGCGTTGCGCAGGCCGATGTTGACGGCAGACATGTTTTGCTGCTTGGCGATAAGCGCTACGTGCTGTCCAAAGAGGCTAAAGGCCGCGCTTGCCACAATCAGGAAGATGGCGACGCCGATCAGCAGCTCGATCAGGGTGAATCCGCGCTGGGCTCTGTTGCTCACGGTCGCACCATGCTTAATTGAAATGACACCGCGTTGGCGGCGTTTACGTTGTTCAAAGTGACGAGCACCGTGACGCGCTTTGTTCCGGTTGCAGCAGTGGACCCGCCCCCCGCCGAATTAATCAGTGGGTTAGCGGTGATTAGCCAGCGGCGAGTGAAGGTTGACCCGGTCCCCGCTGGAGTGGCTACGCCGCAAGCTACTGGAGTGCCGACGCATCCGGCCGCTGTGTGCACGATTGTGGTGGTGACCGCAACTCCACCAACCACTTGTGTCTCCGTTTCGTAGTCGGCGCCTCCGGCTTCGTTTACGGCAACTTCGTCGCAGTAAATGCTTCCGGCGCAGTCCGGTCCGCCGGCAAGAGTTCCGCAGGTACCGGCGCACGCGACGTTGGGATCCGTCGACGGCAGTTTGTTCAAGCCATCCAGCTTCTCCGAAGCCAGCACGCTGGCCATGTTCATATAACGCGCACGGGTTCCCATGGCGACTGTGGTGGTCACCAGGCCGGCGACAGCCAGTAGACCTACGGCGAGAATGGCCATGGATACAAGGACCTCGATCAGCGTGAAGCCCTTCTCTTTAGGCGCGCCAGCGGCTTGCATACAGACGCGATTAATTGACGACAGTCTTTGTGACATTTCCCACTTCCGATACAGCAAGATTGATTTGCCGTCCCTGATAAAGGAACGAGAGAGCGGGTGGATCAGCGCCCGGACAGCCGCCTGCTCCGTAGACCATGCCATTCGGGCAAAGGGTATAGGTGTAAGGGCTGCCGGACCCGCCGCTGATGGAAACGTACGACGGCAGGGGGACAGCGTTGGCGGCCACGCCCGTCGAGGTATTGGTAAGCACGAAGCTATTGGCGGGCGTGGTGAGCACAAAGGTATAAGTTTGGCTGTCTTTGATGGCGTGGTAACGCGCGCTGGAAATCGCTCCGGAAAAGGCGCTGACCGCTGAATTGATCCGCATATTCGCCATGGCGGTGCTAAACACCGGAATGGCGACTGCGGTCAGAATGAGTCCTATCGCGACAACCGTAACCATCTCGATAAGCGTAAACCCGGCGAGCGGACGGAAACGTCGCGACCGGAGGCTGAGACCATTGCGTGGTTCACTGAGTTTCAAACCGTCTCTCCCTGAAATCGTGCACAAGGCACAAGGTTCGGAGTTATGAAAGGCACGCTATAGACCAACCGCTGATCGTCGGTAAGGTGCAGATAAAAAATAAGTTAGTCTCATATGCCGCAACGCGGCCCATCCGTATTCGCCTCGCCGGGGAGAAAATGTAACGAAAGGGTGATTCGACTACCGAGTTTCAAATCGCATGCACAGAACTGGCATGAGTCTAGGGGCAGTCTTGGAAGCGGCCCACAGATGCGGCGCTTTTCATCTGGAGGGTGCCCTTGGGTGCCCCCGATGTCCTAAGCGCGCGGATTTTCGTTTCTTGATGGTTTTTTCCACACGCATTCAGCCGCTAAAGTACCAAAACGGGAAAGTTGGTACTGCCGCCAAATTGAATCTCGACGCCGCCCCGTGCCAGTGCTACCCTTGGTTGTTTTTCGTTGCTTCCGTGAAGCGGCAGAGCATGCAGCGACGAAGGTGAACAGAAACGGGAAGGGGAACGCGATGAATTTGGCGATGAGCGCCGCAGCAATGGCGTCACGTGCCCAGTGCGAAGTCCGCGATCTCTTCGCTTTCGTTTCGCTTTCGCTCGCCTTTAAAGGGCGGAACGCTCAATCAACGTTTGACATGTGTAACGCACTGAAAACAAACGTCCGACCACTACAAAGGGCGGGACGTCCCGGTGCATCTCAATTTCGACTTTCTCGCCCCGCGCCGCGGTTTGCTCCACGTGACCGGAGAAATTTGCTCCACTGAAAAAGGCCCGCGAATCCACGTTTGGCCGTCGCGTATGTTATCGTAGCCTAGGAGAGTCCTTGCGGTTGACTCGGAGCCGAAGGGAAGGGAATCTCGAAACGATGTCCACACGCCCAGCCGCTAATCCGGCCAGCTCGGTCGTCCATAGTCTTGCAGGCACGGGTAGCTTGCGCAGACGTGTCCAGCGTCGTCGGCCGATGTCTCGCGCCCAAGTCGCCTCTAGCCAGGGTCCCCGACGCGCGCCGCACGTTGGGGCAGTCACCCGAGACAGTCAATCGAGTAGAATCGCACCTAACTCGTTGAAAAAAAACGACCGCGTACCCGTCGACCCGGAACGTCCCGGCGCTCCGAAAGTGCGCATTGTGCACCGGAAAAAGCTCTGCAAATGATCTCCAACACTCATCACGACGTGACCTGCATCGGTGCAGGTCCAACAGGTCTTGCGTGCGCGATCGAGGCCAAGCGTGCCGGGATGCAGCCTATGGTGATTGACAAGGGGTGCCTGTGCAACTCGCTCTTCTACTACCCCGTGAACATGAACTTTTTCACTACCGCCGAGCGTATGGAGATCGGCGACCTGCCGATGACCACCTCCGGCGACAAGCCTACTCGGCCGGAGGCTTTGAAATACTACAGGCGCGCCGTCGATCACTACGGCATCGAAACGCGTTTGTATGAGAAAGTCACGCGGATTGAACGCGGCGAAACACACGGTGGGGAGTTTCGTGTTCATGCGGATGGAGCGGGCGGCGAAAAGCACGAATACCATTCGTCGAAGATTATCATTGCAACCGGATACTACGATCTACCGAACTACATGGGCATACCGGGCGAGGAGCTTCCGAACGTATCTCACTATTTCACCGATCCGCATCCTTACTGGAACCAAGATGTCGTGGTTATCGGTGCGCGAAATTCAGCCGCGGAGACGGCACTCGATCTATTCCGTGCTGGTGCGCGCGTGACGTTAGTGCATCGCGGCTCCGAGATGGGGAAGACGCTAAAATATTGGGTTAAGCCCGACATCGAGAACCGCATTCGCGCAGGGGAAATTCGTGCGCTGTTCTCAACGCGTGTTACTAAAATCGAGCCGCATCGCGTCTGGGTGCATAATTCGCATCACGAAGAAGCAATTCCCGCCGTCCAAGTGTTCGCTATGACCGGGTATCATCCCGATTTCAGTTTCCTCGAAGGGCAGGGAATTCGGCTCGATCCAGTGACGCGACGCCCAGAGTGCAACCCGGACACCCTGGAAACGAATATTCGTGGGATCTACGTGGCGGGGGTAGTGGTCGGTGGCAAGCAAACGTCAGACATTTTTATAGAAAATGGACGCTTCCACGGCAGGCAGATCGTGGCCGCCATGGCCGGCAAAGAGCGCATCAATGAACCTGCACCGGTGGCGCCTCCTGGCGAGTAGACCGCAACCAGGAGCGTTGCTTTAGTTGCTCCTGCCGATGGGCAAATTGTCGTCGAGAGATATTTCTGATAGAGTGAACGCAAATGCCATCAGTCATAGGTGAAGTTGGAGAGACTTTTTCGGCGCTGATCAAAGGGTTCAGCGTCACATTGCGGACTATGTTCCGCAAAACGACGACGGAAAATTTTCCGGAGACCGCGCCGAGCGTCCAGCCGCGCTATCGAGGCATTCACGTCTTGCAGCGCGACGAAAACGGCCTGGAAAAATGCGTGGCGTGTTTTCTGTGCTCGGCGGCGTGTCCGGCAAATTGCATCTACATCGAAGCCGCCGAAAACATTGAGGCGCAGCGCATCTCGGCGGGTGAACGCTACGCCAAGACCTATAACATCGATTACTCGCGCTGCATTTTTTGCGGCTATTGCGTCGAGGCTTGCCCGACCGACGCAATTACCCACGGCCACAGTATCGAACTCGCGCCGTATGACATCAACGCCATGATCTACCGCAAGGAGCAACTCCTCGAAACGTGGCCGCCACGCGGTCCGCGCACTTAGGTTTTTTTCTCACCGCTTTTTGATTCTAGTCTGCTAGAGATGCCATTGCCGTGCAGCTATGTCGACTCGTTGAACCGAAGTCGCCCGACGAAAGCACAGGTTCGCCGTTGCGCCTACGAAGCGTGAAGAGCGGCCCTCGCGTTAGATCAATTACGTTTGCGCAGAACAGCGCATTCCTGCGGTAAACGGACGCTACAAGCTCTCTTAGTAGAGCGCGGACAATTCGTAGTGTATTCGCTTTTGGCCTGAGACCTTGCGGGTGTATCACGGACCCGTGACGGGTTGCGATCTGGCGCTTACGCTCCCTGCGCCAGGCCAGTAGCGTCCACGGCGACGCGAGACCGCCGGCCGCCTTTTCTGCGAACGCCATGCAAACGACGCACTGTTTCGCCTACCGCGGTCGATGATCTGGTTGTCCAAACGCTGCAAGAAGCGGTACAAGGCCGTGAAATTGCGCACGGCGGTCAGCCCCAGCACTCGGCGCAGGCCGCGATGTTCGCTCAGCCGCACCTCGGCTTCGCGAAAGTTCCAGTCCTCGTGGCGCATCAGACAGAGGGTGGCCAGTAACTCGGGCGGCGTGAATTGTTGTTCGCTGAAACGGCTGGGGTAGCGAGGAAATACCGCCTAGGAGACTTGTAGAGCGATCCGAGGGAAGGGCACGAGTCCGACTTCGGTCATCGTGCCTCCTGCCTTGATAACAAACAACTATTTCAAAAAGTCGGCGATCTCGAATTCTCAAGCTGTGGTTAGGATGTCAACTGAACTAGATAGCTTATACGTATACTTGTCTGTAACCTCAGTGCCAAGTTACCTCCAGCATCTTGTTCTTTACTGCTACCGGCTGGCGGCTCGTGGGTTCCCCCGTAAACGATCGTACATTCGGCCACCATGCAGCGTCCAGCACCCGAGGCATCGCTGTTGCCTTTTGGTTGCTGCAATTTCAATGGGTGAAGTCGCACCAACATACAACCCGTATTCTCGGCGTGCTCGCCCTCTTGTGAACTGCTCCTCGTGACGTGGCAACGAGCGACCTCAGCAGTGCCTTGCCGAGATATCGTGATTACTTGTCGCCTGATGTTTGCATGCCAATACACTTCGCGTCGCACTTCACGGTAGGTGTCTCGCGCATTTCCAGCGAATGAATACTTACGTTAAGGGTGGCGGCGGAGAGGCGAATGGAGACGATGGATCGGGGCAGCGTGGGAGTGGCGAATGAGAAGAAGAATCGCTGCGTTTGCTGCGAGTAGCGCGCGACCGAGATCGACTGCCGTTTGAACCGTGAAGCGATAACAAGTGAGTGCATCTGATTCGTGGTCTGAGGGTGCGGACATTCGCTTGCGAGATTATACGAGACGATTCGAGGTTTCATGGCGACGTCGAGAGAGGGTTCGCTAGCGCGCGGTCTGGTGCGATCGGCTACGTCCGTTAGTCGGGGTTGTGGCGGCACGAGCGCGAAAGGACAACTACGATTATGCAACTTCGATTCAATGGGCTGCGGCCGACGGGCCAGACCTGGAGATTGTGTTTGCCGAGCCAAAGCGCCGACTCTGAGTTTTCCGATTAGCGATAGACCGCAGATTGCTTGGAGTCGCGCAATCAATTTCTCTTATCAGCGATTCCGCGGCGCGAACGCGGAAGCCCTTTTACAATCAAAACACTTCTGCTCGAGCGCCATTCGTAGACGCCGCGCGTCCGGAAATCACGCCGCTCAGGCGGTAGCGGCGGATCGGCGATTTCGGGCTTGCGCTAGGAAACAAATAATGTCGGGGCGGGAATACTGCTGCAAAACTCGCCTTCGTTGCGACCGGTTCTATCAGGCGGGGGGTGCCAATCGGGCGACATCGGTAGATTGCCGATGCCAAGCGTTTGCGGCGACCCAGCGAGTTCGGGCCCACGGTACAAGACATATCGTCCCGGGCTCCGCACAGAAATTCGCAATCCACACCCGAAGCAAGGCACTTTGTCGAACGCAAGACGGAAGAGGAACCGTGGGCGAGAATCACGCCTCTAAAACTGCGGCACCGACGGCGGGATTGTGGATTGAGGCCAGAAGACAGGTCGGTTCGCGGCCCTCAGCCAAAGGCAAAAGTCGCCATCGATGCTACAGATCCTATCGAACGGGCGCCGCAGGTAGTACCGTTTCCGCAAGTTGCGTTGTTCAGACGTCGCTGGTACAGACAATCCGAGTTAGCCGCGGAAAACAATTTCGTTCTGACCATGTGGCGATTCGCGGACACGTTGACAGTTTTAAAATTACCCCGGCCCAGGTTGCTGTTGGAGCCGACGCCGATGTACTTGGCCATTTCGCGACTGTAGCACGGTTGCCGCTGGCTCTTGCCGCTACGCGAAGAACTCCGAACTGGCACGTGGACTGGCTTCAAGCGATTGGAAGCGTTCCCTGGCGTTCAAGCCCGCGCGCGGCGGACGCAACTTGTTTTTTAGGGCGCTCGCGGCGTTTGTTGATTGACGCCCGAACTGGAACGCGCGCTGGCAAGAGTTCCGTGCTAACGGATGCGTCAGCAGCGCATAGCAAATGCGGAATTTTCGTACGCACTGTGTGCTTCACGACGCCGCCGGCAAATGCCTGGCCCCTGCTCCGATCTGTGCCTTCGATGGACCGTGGACAAGCGAACATTCCGCGCGGACACAACCGGGCGATCGATTTAGGCCCCGCCATTTCACAACGCCACCTTGCGTGGTTGGTCCACCGCGTAAGGCACGAATGGCCAGGGCAGGATTCCGCAGGCACAAACGATTTGCGCCGTCCGCGATCGGAATCCCGCTTTGCTCTTTCTGGCTGGGTGCATATTGCCGACTTAAAGAATTCGACCAAAAGGCAAACGGCGCTTCCGCGTGGGGCGATGCGGCGAAAGCAGGCAGCGCCGCCGGCCGAAGCGGGTCCAGACACGACTGAGCGGTTTGCATCTGAGCGGCGGCTCCGGCGCGCAACTGATCTGACCTTCGCTGATCCAGCATCCATTGCGCAACTTTCACCTCCGCTTCGACTTCGACCCATCGCTGAAGCAACTGCTGCGCTTGCGCGCGCAAATTCGCGGCTTGGTTCATGCGTGCGAGCACTAGGGATTCAAGCGCATCGAGAGAACACAATTCGAGATACCCGTCCGGCAACCGTCTACTGCTCATGGCCCCTACCTCCCCTGATGATCGGCCTCATCGCGAAAGGCGTGCGCATTCGGCAGACGAATGGCGATGAGGCAATGGCGCGGATGCTATGCCCACCGGAAGCAGGCGTGGCGCGAGAAAAAGCATTTGCGATGTTTACCGAGCAAGCGGATAGAGCGGATGTCAGGCAGCTGGTCAATTCGCGAACACAGCAACACTTAGCTTCGTCAAACAGCCGTGAGATGGATGCAATACGCTGCGCGACGAAATCGCAGTTTGAGAATTTCGGCGACGGCCGGCATTCAGCCGGAGAGCAACACTAGGAATGCGCGGAAAAGATTTCAACACCGGATTGCGCGGCGTGCTTTTCGAAGCGCGGCACTACGAACGGATGGGTTCGGCGTTGTGGCTATACGCGTGGCTGGTGTTGCGGCAGACCCATCAGACCGGCACAACCGGTTGGGTGCTCGGTGGGGCACCGATCAGCTACAGGGAAATCGAAGAGGAGACTGGTTTCAACATTCGCACTCTGGAACGCTGGATGAGCGCGCTGCGCCGCCACGGGTACGTGAAGACGGAACCAGCCATGGGAGGGGTGATTGTACGCATCACCAAGGCGAAGAAACACGCTGCGGCGCGGAATTCTGTCACTCTCGGGAAGGCTGAGACCCTCCGCAGAGCTGCGAACGCCCTCCGCAAACTTGCGGGCGGGGTACGCGAATCTGCGGAAAGCGATACGCAGAATTGCGTAGCAGATCGCCGCGAAGTTGCGGAGAATACGCCAGTTCCATCGCCGATAAGTAGTTCATCCATAGAAGAATCCCTAGAAGAACACCCCGACATCAATCCGCACCAACGTCAAGCATCGGATCTACCTGTTCAAGAGACGGCACGGCAACGTTTACGCGTGGATCAACATATTACACAACATCAAGTACACACCCTGAACCCTTTCTATTCAGGTGAAAACCAAAGCAACAAACCGGGCGAACAGAGCCGTCTAACGAGGAATTTATTTTCAGAGCCGGGGCGGACTCCGCGAGTGCGGGAACTGCCGCCGCAGCAGCCGTGGCGAGTGATCGAAGAGGCGCGCTCACGTCAACAGATCTTGCGAGCCGAGCGAGACGAAACCGTGCGCCGCGAGCTTCGAGTGGGTGCAGGTCCGGAGATTCCCGCTGCATCGAAGCAGAGCGCAAAAGCGACGGAGGTGAAAGGCCAATGAAAACGCGATTTCAACTGCGTAGAGAAGCGGGGCACGGAGGGGCTGTCCCCGGAGGCTGGCGCATGGCGTGGTACGAGCCTCCGCGGCGCGTTGGCATTTATTACCCGGCGCCGCTGCATTGGATCTTGCGCGGGCTGCGTGACTTTTCATACCGGCTGCGTGTGGCTTTGCGCGCGCCGCGAATCGAACGCGCACAGGCGTTCGAAATGAATCGCGTGCATCGCGACCGGCAGCGGCTGGCTGACGAATACGCGCGCGGCTACATGTGCGGTTGGCGCGAATGCTACGACGCGTGTCTGGACGCGGTGGAAGAAGAGATTTCACGCGCGGGAGAAGTTTGGGACACCTGCGAGCTACTTACGGATACGCCGAGGCCGCAGCGAAAGAATTGATTGTCGTTTGATGAATGCAGAAGGCTGCGCTGGAGTTTCAGAGTAATTGCGGCATGAGTTCCTAAAGCCACTCGCACAGAACCGAGTCTCGGGCGCGCCGTATTTCGTGCGCCGAGATAGAGGATGGTGAAACGATGAAAGCCACCGAGGTTTTTGACGTTTGCCATGGCCGCTATCGCGGACTGCGCGAGTGGCTCACGGATACGCGCGGAGCGGTTCGGTCCGTACATCTCGATACGCCCTCTGAAGGCTATCAGTGGCGGCCGAGCCGCGCGCGCGCGTGCGAGTACGTCGCTGATTTCGAACGCATAGGGCGCCGAGCGCTGCGCCGTCCCGAGTGGAAAGGGCGCTTGAAACTTTTCGAGGCGTATTTTCTTCAGGGGACCGATTACCGGCGCGCGATCGGGATGGTGGGAGTCGCGGAAGGCACTTTTGACTATTGGTATCAGGAAGTGAAACGCGCACTCGGCGCCGAGTTTTCGCGCACCGGGCTTTTCCCCCCGGCGCAATATTTTAAACATTCGTGAAGGCACTGTTGGAAGTCCGGACTGGCGCGCCTCTCTTGTCGAGCCGCGTGCAGGCATTCGCTTTCGCGCGCTGGTGCCACCCGCATGATGATTATTAGGCAACTCAGGGGCTTTATCTTGATACTCGACTGCCTGGTCTTAACCATACTAATCGTGTGCCCGCGGGACAGTGTGCATTCCGGACTTTGCAGGGGCAGAGTGGAAGCCGCGGTTAGATGCGATACGGCACGATGCGCTCCCAAACACAACAATGCGCTGCCCAAAATGCCAATTCGATCATCCGTTGCAGACGACCGAGTGTCTGAAGTGCGGAATCGTCTTCTCGAAATATCAGCCGCCGCCCAGCCCAATTGACGGGCCCGCGAAACAGCTTGATCTCGCATTTGCGCCGGCGCCCGACGCGGTCGAGGCGTCTGCGAAGCAGCCCGATAACGCAGCGGCAGCGTCGTTAGTATCGTCCCTGGCTGCATCGCTAACTACCGCTCTCTCATCGGAAGCAGATAAATCGCCCGTTTGGACCCGGGATGATTCCGTGAGGGAGTTAAAATGCCGGGCGCTCGCGCTGCCGTTGGCATTGCTTGCGGCGTACTGGTTGACGGGCACGGGCTTCAACATGGTGGCAGGCATGCTCTCGATGGTGGTGCACGAGAGCGGGCATGCCATCACTGCATGGCTTACCGGCCGCTGGGCCGTGCCCATGCCTTGGGTCACTATGCACGGACAAAGCCGCTCTTGGTTCATCGTTCTGGTCGTGAGCGCAGCCATCGTTTGCTGGGGATTTCTGGCGTGGAGAGCGAGACGATGGGGATGGGTTTGCGCCGCCGGCCTCGTGCTCCTTTTGCAACTGGACATCCTGAGCTTGTCTGCTTTTAAGCAGGAAGCGCTGATCGTATTTGGCGGCGAGGGCGGCGCGATGGTCCTCGCCACAATGCTGATGGCGACGTTTTACGCTTCCCGCGAGAGCGCTCTTTACAAGAGTTGGGGACTGCGTTGGGGATTGCTGGTGCTCGGGTCGCTGGCCTTCATGCACGTTTACCGGTCGTGGTCAGGACCGTGGGGAAATATTCCCTTCGGAGAAATCGAGGGAGTGAACCTCTCGGATCCGAGCCTGCTCACCGAAATGTACGGGTGGTCCGTTACCCAAATGGTTGATCGCTACCTCGAACTCGCGAAAGTTTGCTTTGGGGCCATGGGCGCGATGTACGTTTGGGGGTTGGCGTCTGCATACGTGGAAACGCGGTTCCCGGCGCCGCCCCGACTACGAGATGCGCATCAGGGGTTGGAGATTCAGGCCAGCCGATAGCAATGGTCAGCTGAGGGCAGCAGCGCGGGAGTTAGAAGCGCGAGCTTTTGCGTGATCCGCGCATGTCTCGAATGAACGACCAGCCCATGTCGAAAGGGAGCAGTAGCAGATTCTTGAGCAGGCTCGATCGTTGCTGGAGCTTGTCGTGGGCTACCTCGGACTCCCCTTTCTTCACCACGATGATCGCCGAGAGGTACTTCATGAAATCGACGCCGCACTTCTCGCACTTTCCGCCCTCTCGCTGCTCGTGATGGCAGGCCGGGCACTCAAAGCGCAGGGTAGCATGGCAGCGCGGACAAAATCGCGCCACGTCGCGCGCCTCGGAGCTGCACTTAGGGCACTTCATGCTTCAATCTTACTGCGCGCGCGCGCAGCGGAAGCCGATAGCGTCGCCGGATGCGCCCTCACAGTAAACTGGCCGAAAGGACAGGCCCGGAGCGCGATTTGCGGATGCGGGTCTCAGCTCAGGCGGAAGCTGGGATCGCCCGAACCGTTGCGTTCGTTCCACGAAGGTCCATCCGCACTGGCGGCAGCCGCCGCGAGTTTTCGCGTGCCGCCGATCGGGACGAGCAACCGCACCACGTGTCCTATGCGTTCGATGCGAAACGGTTTCGCCAGGCATACCACGGCGCCCAGCGAGTGTGCGTTGGAATAATCGCTGGGATAGGCGGAACGCGTGGTCAAAACCACCGGGACCTGCGCCAGCCGCGGCGTCGATTTGATTCGCGCACACAGGTCGTAACCGGGCAAGTCGTCACCTTCGATTTCGGCGATCAAAAGCGCTGGCAGCATTTGATTCAGCAATGCGTGTGCCTGGCGCGCGCCCGGCAAAGCCATTACTTCATAACCCTGCGTTGTAAGGAAGCTTCGCAGTGCCTTGCGCACAGAGGGGTCAGCGTCCACCACGATCACTAGAGGTGGCTCGCCGGGCGTTTGCGATGAGCTGCCGGAGTCAGAAGCGGGATTCGCAGCCCCGCTACCCGCCGCATCGCCGCGCTCGTTGCGATTGACGGATGGGAGAGCGATGGCAATTGCGAAACGACCGTCCGCCAGCCGGGAGACCCGGACCACCCGGCCAGGCTGCTCCACTTGGATCGCGACGGACGATTTGCTGTAGGGAAACGTGACCGCTACCGTCATTCCTTGGGAAAAATCGGCGCGCGCGCTCAGAAAAAGAAAGCCGTTGCGCGAGACGTCGACCGTCGTGGAAATTTCGTCTGGACCATTCGATTGCGCATACGCGCCACGCACGCGAATCGGCGCGGAAATCAGCGCGCGACGGCGTCTGCGGCGTTCCTGAGGCTTCTCGCCATTGCCGGACGGCGCTGCGTTCCGCGATTCTCCCGCATCGCCAGCGAGTGATGGAAAATTCTGTGCATCGCTCATTGAGACCTGCTCCCTTATGAACCATCTCACCGAAACGCTAATGTACCAAGCCGGAAGATTCCAACGCTGTAGAAGGGAAGGCACATTCAAACGGTACGTTCGGTAGGGCAAACCTTTGGTACCCTCGTACTGTCGAAAAGCAGCGGCCACCCGACCATCAGCTCTACCTTGCGAGGCCGGCGGTTGAATCTGCTTCTCCGGCACGAATGGGGCGCCTTTGACCGCAAGCCAATCCTTTCGCCTTTCGGTGCTGGATCTTTCGCCGGTTGCGTCCGGATCAACGAGCGCAGACGCGCTGCGCAATACGCTCGATCTGGCGCAGTTAGCCGACGACCTCGGGTACACGCGCTATTGGCTGGCCGAGCACCACAATACGCAGTTAATCGCCAGCTCCACGCCGGAAGTGATGATCGGGCACGTTGCTTCGGTGACGAAGCGGATTCGCGTGGGATCGGGCGGTGTGATGTTACCAAATCACGCGCCGCTTCACGTGGCGGAGGCGTTCCGGGTTCTGGAGGCGCTACATCCCGGCCGCATTGATCTGGGTTTGGGGCGTGCGCCGGGCACAGATTCGCTGACGGCGCTGGCCTTGCGTCGTTCTCGCGAGGCTCTCAATGCCGATGATTTTCCGCAGCGACTTGACGAGTTGCTTTCGTTCCTCGACGGCGGATTCCCGGCGAACCACCCATTTGAGGCGATTCGGGCCATGCCGGACGACGTGGAGCCTCCGGAGGTCTGGCTGCTCGGCTCAAGCGATTTCAGCTCGCAATTGGCAGCTCATCTGGGGCTGGGCTTCGCGTTCGCCCACCACATCAATCCGCTGCCGGCGGTAAGAGCGCTGCGAGAGTACCAAGAGCAGTTTCGACCGTCAGGGCGCCTTGCGAGGCCGGAGGCAATCCTCGGCGTATCCGTGGTTTGCGACGAGACGGACGAAAGTGCCGAAGTGCTTGCGCGGCCGCTGGAGCTCACCTTGCTGCGCTTCCGGCAAGGCAGAAGCGCGCGGTTCCCAAGTGTAGAAGAAGCCTCCAACTACCCCTATACTCCCGAAGAGCGCGAGGTCATTCGATACAACCGCCAGCGGACGTTTGTCGGCTCGCCGGAGACGGTCCGGGCGCGGCTAAGCGAGCTGGCAGGGCAGGCGGGCGTAGAGGAAATCATGGTCACCACGATGATGCACGACCACGCCGACCGCCGGCGCTCCTACGAGCTGTTGGCGCAGGCATTTGGCCTGACACGGCCGGTTTAGACAGTAGGTTTTGGGGGCAGCAACTACCTCAGAAAGCCCTACGGTTAGGTATTGTGTTTTGGGGCTAAACTGTGCTATCGTGCTGGTGCGTTTGTTGCTCTTGTGTTCCTTTTGACGAGTCTCGATGAGGCTGCCGGGCAAGCGCCCGACGGCCTTTTTTTGTGGCGCGGCAGGGAAACTCGGTGTGACAAGTAGCTTTCAGGGCGGCGATTAGCCGCTTTTTGATTGATCAGGAGCAGAAGAAGTGGCCAAAGAGCAAGGTACAGTGAAGTGGTTTAATGCCGCTAAGGGCTATGGATTCATCCAGCGCCAGTCCGGTGAGGATGTTTTCGTTCACTTTTCGGCGATTCAGGCAGAAGGATACAAGAGCCTCAATGAGGGCCAGGCCGTGGAGTTCGAAGTCAAGCAGGGTCCCAAGGGTCTGCAAGCCGAACATGTGGTAAGCCTCTAAGTTTCCTAGAGACAGCCTCAAGTTAGGCAATCTGATATTTGGGGGCGGATTCGGCAACGACGCCGCCCCCTGTACCCCGAAATCAGCCCGCTGTAAGTGCTGGCGTTAGACGTTGTGGCCCGTCGAGCGCCGGTCGGCCCCGTAGCGTAGCCAACCGAAACCACGTCTGCGTACTTTGTCACATCCATTTGGAGCGCTGAGCTGTTTGGGGAACCGCCCGCCGACTTCCCGTCCCGCAAGCGTGGGTGCCGCAAGACCGTCCGCAGGTAGAACTTCGCGATCCATTTTCGGGGCGGAGCGATGACTCGCCAATAGCGTCGCTGACGGCTCCGGCCTAACAATTCAGGCCTCCACCAATCTTTCGCGGACCGCAAAGCGAACCAGATCACTGAAACTGTGAAAGTTCAGCCGCTTCATGATGCGGTTGCGGTGACTTTCCACCGTTCGTGGCGACACGCCCAAATCTGCCGCCGCTTCTTTGTTGCTCTTGCCAGAGGCGATTAGTTGGACCACTTCCAGCTCGCGCTGGGTAAGGCGGATGCCTTCCTCCGCGAGGGCACCTCCGCGGCCATCGACGAAATTGCGCGCCATGGAGATGGCAAGTGTGGTAGTGAAAAACGGCTGATGATGCCGGATATGATCCACGGCTGCGAGCAACTCGGAATCGGCATCTGATTTCAGCACGTAACCCATCGCGCCGCAGCGCAATACCTCGCGCGCCAGCTCCTCCGAGAAGTGCATCGAGAGCACCAAAAATTCCGTGGATGGGGACGCCTGTTTGCCGGCGGCGAGCACGTCGAGTCCGCCAATTTCCGGCATTGTCAGATCGAGGATCACAAGATCGGGCTTCCCGGTCTTGATCATGTTGATCGCCTCGCCGCCTGTGGAAGCCTCCCAAGACACTTCCATGCCCGGCTGAGCCTCCAGCAAATTTCGGAGCCCGCGCCGAACAACTGGATGATCGTCCGCCACGAGTATCCGGTAGGGACGGTCGAACCGCTGCGCAGCTTCCGCCGCCAGCGCGTCCAGAGCCGGATGGGCCGGTAGCTTATCGGCGGGACCTTGTTTGCGACGCATAATTCCTCCTAATCGGAACTCCCTCATGCGAGCCGGGCGGCGTGAACTTGGGTCGCGCCGGTTTGGACGGCAACACCGGCAGCAACACACGAACCGTGCTTCCATCACCAGGAGCGCTATCGAATTCGAAAATTCCGTCGAGCTGCTCTACGCGCTCGCGCATGCCAGAGATTCCCACGCCGAGTTCCGTGCGCCGGTGCAATGGATCCGCCGAAGGAGGGATGCCGCAGCCGCGATCGCGAATTTCCACACGCAAATGCGAGTTTTCCTGCAATACACGGATCTCGGCTGTGGCGCTGCCGGAATAACGATGTACGTTGGTCAGCGCTTCCTGTACCACGCGGAAGACCGTGGTCTCAATTTCCTGGGTGTAACGCGGGAATGGTTCCTGAATTTCGAGTGTGGCGCGAATACCGCTGCGCTCCGTGAATCCCGTAGCGTACCAGTGCAGTGCGGGGCCCAGCCCAGCGTCGTCAAGCATCGGCGGATGCAACAAATACGAAACTGTTCGCACTTCGCGGACCGCGCCGTCCGCGAGTAACGCAGCGGATTCGAGCAGGGAAGCGGCTAGCTCCGCGCGTTCCGGCAAAGCCTCGCGCACCCGCCCTAGAGTCATTTTCAGCGCGGCAAGGCTTTGCCCAGCCGATTCATGCAGTTCGCGCGCCAGATGGCGACGCTGGTTATCTTGCTCGCACATCAGCTGCTGTGAGAGGCGGCGAAGCTCCCGGTGCGAGACGGCGTGCTCGGTCACGTCTTGAATCACTCCCATCGCCTTGGCGACCTTCCCTCTTGCGTCAACTAGCGGGACTGTGTGCGCCAGGTGAACGCGCACTCGCCCATCGGGCGCGCAGTAGCGAGCCACGAAATCGTACGGTTTGCCAGCGGCCATCGATTTCTCCGCAAGCATATGAACTCTCGCGCGATCGCCCGGGTGCATTCGGTTCCAATAGGTATCTTCCGACCATTCCTGGTCTGGAGCGATTTCGTACATTTTCATTAGCTGCGGTGAGAGCTTCACTTCTTTCGTTTTCAAATCCATTTCCCAACTGCCGAAATGCGCAACCTGTTCCGCACGCGCCAGTAAAGCCTCTCGCTTCGTAAGGGCATCCTGTGCCTCAATCCGCTGCGTGAAGTCCCGCGCCATCAGGCATGCCGCGAATCCTTCCTCGCCCAATCGTTTTAGGGGCATAACGCATATGGAGAACCATCGCGATTCACCCAAATCTTTCAATTGCACGTGCAGCTCTTCCCGACGATCCAGCCCTGCGGTCTGGCTGGCGAGGGCCTTGATTTGCTTCAAAAGGCGAGGATGGATTACCGCACTTAGGCGGCGACCCAGTAGACGGTGCGGACCGCCTTGCTTTCCGGAACGCAGCGAACTCCATACCGCGGCCACTGTAAGCGAAAAATCGGTGACCAACGTAAATTCGCCGAACGTCTTTATCAGGGATTCAAAAGTTGCAAAACGCCGTGCTTTAGGGGGGGTAGCCGCCTGTGATGAGCGGCAATCCAGTTCCATTTTGGGAATAGCTGGTGGTCTACTAGCGACTCTCTTTGTCCTTACGCCCTTCAGCATCCGAGGCCCAGAGCCCATCGCTACTAGGTAGCTCCCACGCGCCCCAGGTGTTAGAGCGCATCCCTAACCATGTGTCCAAAAGGCAGGCGAAACGTCGACAAAAGATCAGGGGCTAGATGCGGGGAAGTTACTTCTCGTTCGTTATTCTGTCAAGCAGTTTGTGCGTCACAGTGAAACAAATACTGCGGAGAATTCCGCACTTTCCGCCATCAAAATGCGTATTGTTCCGAATTGACCGAGACAGCCTGCGCGCCTACTCTGAAGACGCTGGAAGGGAAGGCCGTCTTAATGTTTCGTCACGCGCTGCCCGATAAGACTTATGGGAGCGCGTGGCGGCCTTTTTTAGTTCTGCGGACCCTTTGCTGGCATCGCATCATCCCCAGTAAAGCTTCTTCGGTACAAGCTTTTTGCCAGCCGTGCGCCACTTGCATAAGGGGGCGCGATGGCAGTTCTCTCCGTTCAGATTTTGATGGTTGGTAATCCCACTCCTAGCACTGGACGGCTGATCTTCCGCCTGACGACAAGAGGCTTCGGCGCGCAGCACGTTGACACGGTGGCAGAAGCGAAGTCGTTACTGGAAACGTTTCGATATTCCGTGGTGCTGGCCACCGAGAAGCTTCCGGACGGCCGTGGATACGATCTCGCCAGCCTGGTGGCGCGCGTTTCCGGATATCTATTCGTCGGCGTGCCGCTTTCGGAAACGCTTTGGCTACCCGTCGTCGCCCGCGGCTCGATCGTCTTGGGGCAGCGCGCGCTGAACGCCAGCGTTTTTGAAAATGAAGTGGAGATTGCGCTCGGCGAAGCGCGGACGGAAATCAAGCCTCGCGGAAGCGATGCCGAACCGCGCGCGGGAATGAGTCGCCGCGTGGCAATGCCAAGACGCCGCCATACGGAAGCAGCCTGAATATTCGAATTACCCTTCGCGCTGCCGCTAGACTTGGCGCGATGACGTAGTCGGAGCGCCTACGGCGACCTGCCGCGCCTTCCGCAACTTCCACCACAGCAGCGCGCCAACGACAAGCGAGGCGAGGCCCGCGGTCTGCGCATTGGTCATGCCGAAGAACGAGCGCGGATTGATGCGAATGAACTCCACGAGAAATCGTTCGATTCCAGTGAGCACCAGGTACGCCGCAAAAATCTCTCCGGCGGGAGTGGCCGTTGCGGCCGATGGCGTGCTAGCCTTCGGAGATTTCTTCGCCGCTTTCACGTCCGCATTGGCGCGCATCGCGGCGATCTGCCGCGCGCCCAGCCGCCACAGCACCCAGGCTATCGCGCCAGCGGCGATGAACTCGTAGATTGGCGTGGGCTGTACGCGGCAACTGGCCGGCCAGCCCCATTCCACGCAGGTCTGCGTCGTGGGCACCAGTCCATGCGGAAAGCTCATGCCCCACGGCAGATTTGTGGGCTTGCCGTAATCTCCGTCGCCCGACAGAAAGCAGCCGATGCGCCCGATGCCGTAGCCTAGAGCGGCGGCCGGAGATCCGACATCGAGCATCGTCAGCAGTGGTATCTTGCGGTGCCGCGCCAGCCAGGCGAACGCAGCAAATCCCGCGATTAGTCCGCCGAACCACGCGAGGCCGTAGCGGCTGAAAAGCTCGCCCATCGGATCGGCGAAAAGCTGCCGAGGCGACTCCAACACGTGATAGAGCTTGGCGCCGATTATTCCGGCGAGGCAGGGAAGAGCGATGAAGGCTTCGGCGACGCCCGAATCTTTTGCGGCGATCCCCCGCCGCGCCAAATCCGCGCGCAGCACGAAATACGCGCCGAGCATGGCGAGCGCGACCATCAGTCCGAAGGTAGGGATTTCCAGTGGCCCTAAATGTAGAAATGGAATCATCGTCGGGGAACGCTTCAAGTTTCGTCCGGTTCGCGCGCCATGTCAAACTGCGCGGCTGCTCTGCGAGCGTTTCGCGTTCTACCGAGGTCGAATCGGCGTACAATCTGCGGAGAGTGGCCCTGACCGTCCCTCGGGGTCCCCAAAGCACTCTTCTGCTCTGGGGCATGGCGGCAGGAGCTTTCGATGCAGGGTTGCGCTGGAAACCGGCGATTCGCGTGGAACAAATCGCACTCACAAGTTTGCAATAAGCTTGCGATCGCAGCCGCTTGCGCAGCGATCGTTTTCGTCGCGCGGCCTGCCTTTGCGCAGCGCGGAGGCGGGCATTGGGGTGGAGGAGGCGGCCACTTCAGCGGCGGAGGACATTTTGGCAGCGCGCACTCATCGGGCGGTGGGCGCTCCAGTCGCAATTGGACGCAATCAGCACCACGCAACCGAATCGTAGTTGTTTCGGGCGCACAGGCGCGCGGCCGATCAGGAGAGGTGCGTTCGTATAACAGCGGCGGCGCCGAATCGTGGAGCTACGCGGGCGGCTCTAGCGAATTGCCGGCTGGCCTGCGCGGATTTGCTGGGTCCGACGAGTTCGCCGCTCCCGCGGCGCCAAGGCACATCACCGTCGGATTCCCACCCGCTGGCGCAAATAGCTGGAGTCGCGCCAAGACGCGCTCCCAGGCGCCTCTGAGATTCGCGGGGCAAGGGCATTCCATCTGGCAGGCGTCTCCAGATCGCGTAGCTGGCGGCTCAACACGCGCTGGGTTGCCACAGAGCTCACCTTCGCGCCAAGTGGGGCAATGGCGCATCCAGCCGGTGCGATCTGGCAGACATGATGAAATCGACCGCGAGCGTTTTCGGCAGAGATTCCGCCGCCGCTTCTTTTTCGGTTCCGGATTTGGATTTTACGGATACGGTGGCTACGGGCTGGGGCTCTTTTCCGATTGCCCGAATTGGCTCGCTCCAAATTGGGACTGGGACGAGGATTACGCCGGCGACTGTGACGTTCACACCGAGCTCGGCGAAACCTCGGACGGCTCCATCGCGGCGTACGGCGCGGACGAGAGCTACGGCGTTCCGCAAGCCGATACGCAGCAGATCTACGGCGCGTATGCCTATGGCGCCCCAGCGGAAAGCGACGGTCAAAGCGTTCGCGATGATATCGAAAGCGAAAGCCTAGGCTACAAGTCTGCGGACGCGGACGCCTCTGCTTCTCACGGTCCCGACACACTAATCTATCTTGCTGACGGTACGAATTATGCGGTGGCGAACTACTGGCTTGCCGGCGGCGATTTGCACTACATCACCAGCTACGGCGCGGAAGATGCCATACCGATCGGGCAGATCGACTTGCAACGCACTGTGGACGCGAACGCAGCCCATGGAGTGCAGTTCACGCTCCGCCCAACGCCCCGGCCGGGATCGGGCGGCTCGCAATAGAGCGATCTTCCGTCCGTTGTTTGGGCTTCGCCACGTAGCGCGCGCCATCTTGGGAAATCCTTCGGAATCAGCAACGCGGGCGTTTTCGACCGGTCTGGTCGTCAACTGGACGGTCTCGAAATACCGCAAAAACGCTCTGCCGCAGAGCGCTTGCCTTGGATTCTTTCACCTACATAAAAAAGCTCTTGACACAAAATCATTAACGTGGTAGATTCTTTTTAGTTATCCTCGAATTGTGCGTCGGCAAGGCGCTCTGTCACTTTCTGATTCGCAAATCTCCTTTGGTTTCTGTCGTTTTGCTTTTTCTCGCAGCGTTCACGTCGGATTCGCACCCTCTCGCTTTTGCCGGCCGACGTAGCTCCTCCATTTAAGCTTCGCACCTGACTTAATCATTCACGCCAACGCCGCGCCCGGACCGACCTCGCATTCTGGCCCAAGCGCAAATTTCGGGAGAGATCCATGCCGAACTACAACGCACAAGTACCTCCGTATTCGATATTTCCGGGAGACGTGGCGCTGGCATTCAACAGCGAATCGCCGTCCGCAGGGCAAGCCAGCCAGCAATTCGCGCTGCCAAGCTACGCTGGATTCCCGGAGAACGGGCGCACCATTCGCTGGCAAACGATTTACGGCACGTCGCCTTCAGCGGTAAACGTGGCGCTGCAAACTGCCATGATCGACTCGGACTCACAGTACGCGTCGGTCGATTCGTCCACCGCTACGGGTGGGGAAGCGCGCACAGTCACCGGAGTGCGCGCGAATTTCGTGCGCGCTAAGGTGACGTCGATTACCGGTGGTTCAGGCGTGATCGTGCAAGTGCTTGGATAAGATTCGCGGATCAGAGTGACCGAGAATGAAAACGGCCCCACTCTTCCGATGTTCCGGAAAAATGGGGCCGACTGTCGCCTGTCCGGGGTCCCCAGCGCACTCTTTCAGGGCGCTGGGGAGGGTGGTCCCGGGTCGCGCCTAGAAGAGGAACTTCAATCCGAACTGAATCACTCGCGGCTCGACCGAGGTCGATTGGATATCGCCGAAGGTCGATCCTAGGAGCGATGATGGGTACCCGGTTGAAACCGGATTGCTAAACTGCGCGTGGTTCCAAATGTTGTAGAACTCCGCGCGGAACTGCAAGGTCCCCCACTCCGTTACCTTCGTATTCTTCTGCACGGACATATCCCAGTTCCACTGCCCAGGGCCGTTTACGATCGCGACAGCCGAATCGCCCCAACCAGTGCCGGCGGCCACGAGTGGCGCACCCGGAGCGAAAACAGGAGCCGCACCGCAGGTGGTAGTGGTTACCCCAGGGTCAACAGGATTCGGTACTCCGCCGATGCAGTACGGAGAAGTAGGGGAAATGTTGGCAAGGCTGGTGAAAGCAGCTGTATTGATCCAGCCCGCACCGCCCGTTTGCATCCCGCTGATAACGCGCGAGACGGTGCTGCCGGGGGTTGCGACGGCGATCCCCGACTTGCAAACACCGTTCGCTCCGCAATCAACGGGATCGGTCAGCAGAGCCCTGCTGCCCGTGCCGTAGATCGAACCGCCGCCGGCGTCCGTAACCGTCAGGGGTTGACCGTTTTGGAGTGTAGTCACGCCGGACACCGTCCAGCCGCCCAAGAGTTTGCCGCTGAACCCCTGCGTGGATTTCCAGGGCAGATCATAGCTGTAGCTAACGATGAGCCTCTGCGTACGTTCGGCGGAGTCTGGCCCATACTGCTGCGCCAGATCAAGAGGGTTGTTGCTGCCGGACGTGCCGAAGTCGGTTTGTCCGGTGTCCAACTCCCCAGCCTCAGACGCATTGACGTTCGTCTTGTTGTGGCTCCATGTGTAGGAGGCTTGCAGCAGCATGCCATTGCTGAAGTTGTGCCGCAGGTTAACCAGCAACGCATCGTAAAGATCGTCTCCCAAGGTAGTGGTGTAGGTATCGCCCGGGGTAAATCCGATATAAGACACGCGAGCCGGGGTGTTCTGCGTCGTGTTGACCGTCACCGGCGTCGTGTTTGCCGGATCGTTGAAAGGAATCGGATTCCCGCCGGGGAAGGTGGGATTGTTGAACATCGCCAAATCCTGCGGCTTGCAATCACCGGTGACTCCACCACAGAGCAGAGTGGACGGGGATCCCACTAGATGGGCAACGTTGTAGGGCGTGCCTTGGTTCAGCAGATGGATGCTGTGCGAGCCAAGATAACCGACATCGATTACCCATGACCCGCGGAGCGCATACTGGAAATCCAAATTGTATTGCTGGGTGAGCGGGAGGTGCTGCGACATTGTGTTGGAGTCGTTCGCATTGGCGAGGGCCGAGTAGCTCAGAGTGCCAGTGTTGTAACCGTTCAGGTTAAACGAACCGGGCGCAAAGTACCGCGGCGTCCAAGTAAGCGGAATTCCTACAATCGACTGGAACGGAGTGTGGAGCGTATTCTCCAAATCGGTGACCGCCGTTCCAGCAATCGGTCCGCTGTAAGGAGGCTCTTGCAGGAGATTATCGATGAGATAGATGCTGCCGGCCTCGTCGTAGAACCATCCGTACCCCGCACGGACCACCAACTTGTTTCCGAATGGTTGCCAAGCCACACCCAACCGCGGCATGAAGTTATCAAGCGGCGATCCAGAAAGCAGCGTCTTATTTTGGAGCTGCAAAACTCCCGCCGCTCCGCAGGGGTTAGTCAATCCCGCGGTCTTGTCAAAATTGCTCGGGACGACGAATCCGGCGAGCGTCCCGACGGGCAGGACGGGCGCGTCAGGTCCGTTTGCACACCCAGGGGCTGCGGCGTCGGCCAAGAAAAATGAACCGGTATTGACCTTCGCCATTTGGCTCTGCCAGAGGTTCGCGAACTGCCCAAGAGCGTCCGACGGCCAACCCTGGTATTCCCAGCGTACGCCAGCATTGACGGTGAGCCTGCTGCTCACCTTGATGTCGTCCTGGACAAACGCGTCGTAGTCGCCGATACGGTTGTAATGGGTCAGCAATCCTCTCAACGCGATCGGAGCGGCGCCTCCCGCGCAAATGGCGGAACCGAAGAAGCCGCAACCGAGCGTCTGAGTGCCGGTGCCGCCCGGCCCGAGTCCGGTTTGCGGCGTGCCATCGATCGTTGTCCCAGAGCTACTGGTCAGGAAGTCTCCGTTATTGTCAAACAACACTTCGCCTTTAGCGCTGGCAACCGTGTTGTTATTGTACTGTTGGTGATCCCACTCAAATCCGAAACGCAAGGTGTGGATGCCGTGGTTCCAGGAAACCTGATCTCCCGCCTGAAAGTCGTTGTCGATATTCTCGCCGACGCCAGCAAAATTTATGCCCTGACTCCAATCGCCCGCATCCGGCGAATAGAGATCGAGAACGTCGATGGTCGGCACAATCCCCATGTACGCGTTCGCATACTTCACATTCGAGGAACACGGCTCTCCGTTGTTATTTTGCGGAATGATCGACGCACCATTCGGAAGATCGCAAGCCGACAAAGTGGTCGGATCCGTAGCGACCTCCCCGTCCCGGTAAAACGTGAAGCGCGCTTCGTTGATCAGGTTCGGTGTGAGAACCGATTGCAGCCGCAGAGTGCCCGTGTGGCTGGTGTAGATGTCGTGCGCGGGCGAGCCTGGATTGCAGCTGCCACTGAATAGGCAATCAAAGCTGTCGATTTCAGGATCGGACGAGTAGAAGTAATTCTCGTACAGCGTGTTTTTCGGGGTGAGATTATACTGAGAGTTCATCATGTACTGGTTTTCGTTGGCGATTAGGGGTACCGAAAGGGCCGACTTGCAGCCCGAAGACGGCAAGCCGGCTATCGCCAAGGGGCAGTTCTGAGGGGCGGCGGCGATCAAGTAACCGCCTTGGTTGTAGCGCCCGCCCTTGGTGGGGCCCTTGGCCTGAAGCAGGGCGATGGCCGTGTTGGTGATGTTCGATCCGTCGTTCGCCACGGTTACCCCGTCCGTATAGCCTGTATTGCAGTTGATCGGCGTGCCGGTAGGTGAGCTGGGAACGCCAAATCCGGTGGGATAGGGCGCGCAGACGGTCGATCCCGGGCCGAATACGCTGCCCAGATACGTGCGGTACGCTGGAATGTTATTCGAGCACCGGAGATCGGCGCACGCGCCGCTAGCTTGGTCCGCGTAGTCGTTCCAGGGCATCAAGTAAACAGCCGGCTCATAGCCGCCGGCAAACCCGTTGGTGGCGATTCCGTCGATTTGCCGGAAACCCTGGTAGGAGCCGAAGAACAAGATCTTGTTCTTTTTGATGGGGCCGCCCAGCGTAAATCCAAAGGTGTTCTCTTTCAAAGTTTGGGGCGTATTTGCCTGGCCCTGCGCCAGCTCCGAATTCTTGTAAAAGAAATCATTGGCGTTAAAAAAGTTGTTGCGGTTGAACTCCCACAGGTCGCCGTGGAAGTTGTTCTGGCCGGTCTTGGTGATCACTTCCACGTTGGCGCCAGAATTGCGTCCGTACCCCGCGTCGTATTGCGAGGTCTGCACCTTAAATTCCTGAATGGTATCCGGGTTGGGAATCGGGATGCCTGGCATGCTGCCAATTTGCGCGGCGCCGCCGCTGGTGTACTGGGTGATGTTAGCGCCGTCCATCGAATAGCTGTTAGAAAGGCCTGACTGGCCGGCGGCGTTCACGTCTTGCGTGCCGTTGCCCAAAGCGGTGGCGTTGGCGACGTTGCCGCCGACGCCGGGCGAGAGGTCCACGATCTGGGTATAGTTGCGTGTGACCAAGGGCAGGTTGTTGATTTCCTCGGTGCCGACGACCGTGCCGTTCGTCGCGTTCTCTGTCTGAATGGACTGCGTGTTTGCCTCGACCGTGACTTGCTGGGTCGAAGTTCCGATCTCGAGCTTGCGGTTCAACGTGGGCGTCTCGGTGACGTTAATCGTGATCGAGGGCACGTCGGTGGACGTGAATCCCGTAGCTTCGAAATGAACGGAATAGTTGCCAGGGGGCAATAGAGAGAGCTGATACGATCCATTCGCGTCCGTGGTAGCCGTACGCGTCTGTCCTGTGGCTAGGTTGGTTACCTTGACCGTAGCGCCAGCAATCACGCCACCGGATGGGTCTGTGACCGTTCCGGTAAGAGCGCCGGTGCTCGCCGTCTGCGCTAGCAGACTCTGCGCGCCAATTGCGAATACCGTCGATGCGAGGAAAGTTACCAACAACAGGCGGAGCAATCTCATCTCATTCTCCCTTTAGGCCGCGCCCGCCCCGCGGAGCCTAAAAACCGCTGCAATGAACAATATGTTTTAAGGCCAATCGCGCGCTCTTTACCCACTCCGCGCGAAAGAAAAACTCTTAACTTGAAGTAATGGGCACTTTTCCTAAAAGCGCCGAATCAAACCCAACACCGCACCCATTCATGAGAGGCACTTAATAGTACTATCCTAAATCTGTCCATTACTTATTTGGACTAACTCTTGTGCCGTAACGGTAAAAGTGTTCTCGGTGCGCTGCGTAGCGTTCTGAGCCGGTAACTTGGAATGAAGGTTCTAACTCGAACACCACTCTGGAATGATCGTCGTGCCATCTCCTGACTAACTTGCAGTCTCGGGGATTCCTCCGCGCAGCGCAGATGCAGCCGAGCGGGGCTGGCTCGGGCCTTTGCGTCTTGCTCCGACGAAAGCTTATCTATCAACGCGATGCGGGCGATATGCACGGCCCGCTTCAACCATGGCCACAGACAAACCCAAAACAAAACGAAGGCCGCGTCGGCGCAAGCGCCGGTCTCTGGACGAAGCGCTCCGGCGGAAGGGATTGGACGAGGTCGGATACGCCGAGGGCCTGGGCGACTTCTTTCAGGAACTGAAGGCTAAGCCCAGCGTCCCGAAACTGAAGTTAATGCTCGACGGCTTGAAGGAATTAGTACGCCATCTGGAGCCAACGCGCTCCGCGTCTGCAGCCGACGATGATGCGCCGATGATCGTGCAGTTGGTCCATAACGTGGCGCGCCCATCGCGGTCTAAAACACCGCAACCGCTCGGAACCCGCGAGACGTATGAGTCGGGCGAGAAAGTGGACGACGCGTAGCGGAATAATGTGCGGAGTCGGAGCGTGCGCGCTGGCAATGAATACAACTATGGTCACTGTCACATCCGGCATCGAACGATGGATAAGCGACTCGCGCGCAAAAAGCGCCGATCGCGAGGTTGTTTTACCTTACACGCCATTTCCGAAGCAGGAGGAATTTCACGCGTCAACGGCAAAATACCGCCTGTTCGGCGGCGCAGCTGGCCCGGGCAAGTCGAAAGCACTTCTGATGGAGGCGATTCTCCAGGCTAACGAATATCCCGGCGCGAACACGTTGGTCCTCCGCCGCACGTTTCCTGAGCTTGAGCAATCGCTGCTGCTCTATTTTCGTCGCGACGTGCCGCGCGAGCTGTACGCAAGCTTCAACGAATCAAAGCACGTGATCACCTGGCGTAACGGCTCGACTACACGCTTTGGCTACTGCCAGCGCGAGAACGACGTTTATCAATATCAGGGCGCGGAGTTCGTTTTCATCGGGATCGACGAGCTGACGCTTTTCACGCTGCGCCAATGGCAGTTTCTCACCAGCCGCAATCGCTGCCCCATACCGGGCGCGTTCCCGTGCATGGCCGGCGCGACGAATCCCGGCAACATCGGCCACGCGTGGGTGAAGTCGCTATGGATCGATCGGCAGCCCGCGCCGGGAATGGAAAATCCGGCCGAATACGATTCCGCGGACTACGAATTTATTCCTGCGCGCGTCTCCGACAATCCGATTTACGCGGGCGATGAAAATTACCTGAAGACGCTGCGCGCACTGCCTTCGCATCTGAAGCGCGCGTTTCTCGATGGCGATTGGGAAGTTTTTGCCGGGCAGTATTTCGATCGCTTCGATTTCGCGCGTCACGTGCTGCGCCCTGAAGAGATCGACTGGAAGCCGTGGTGGCCGCGCTGGATTTCAATCGACTGGGGATTCGAGCATCCCGCCGCTGCGTATTGGCATGCCGCTTTGCCGGCAGCCTCGGCACACTCGCCTGTCATTGTGAGGAGCGAAGCGACGAAGAATCTCTCGTCGAATGCGGCGATAGTTGCGGCAACCTTCCAGAGAGATTCTTCGGCCATCCCCACCAGATCTCCTCAGAGTGACCACGGCCGTCAAGTTGCCACATATCGCGAGTTTGTGACGCGCCACACCGCGCCGCGCGAGCTGGCACGCGAAATTATTGCACGGAGCATTTCGAGCGACCCTAGTGGCGACAACCCCAGGGAGAAGATTGACGCAATATACCTCTCGCCAGACGCGTTTGCACGGCGCACCGACGAAGCGTCGATCGCCGAGCAGATGGGTGACGTGTTCGCGGCTGCCGGTTTCCCGCGTCCGATTCCCGCCGATGACGACCGCGTGGGTGGATGGATGCTGATGTACCAAATGCTGGACGCGGGTGAGTGGCTGCTGACCGAAAATTGTATTGAGCTGATCCGCACGTTACCGAACCTGGTGCGAGACACTGCGCGCATTGAAGACGTGGAGAAAATGGATGGCGATGATCCGGCGGACGCCGCTCGCTACGGATTGAAGTCGCGATATGCCAATCGCCACGCCGGGCAGCGCAGACCGCCGCTCGACGATCGGCTCGCAGCGCGTGTGCTCTCTCCCGATCCTACGATTCGCGCCATCCAGGCGCGCAAGGCTCAAATCGACGAAACTCACGGCGCGCGGCCGGTGTCTTTCTTCCGCCGCTGGCGACCTGGACCAAGCGGCCCGCGCTAAACGCAGTTCCGACCTGCAGTTGCTTTCGGCGCTTCGAGCGGTACGCGTCCAACGAAAATGACAAAACTTGAGGCAATGTGGCGGCGAATTATGTCCACGCGCTACAAGCGCGAACTGGAATCCGAACTCGCCCGGCTACATGCAGAAGCCAGCCGGGCAAGCGCAGAAATTGCACGCTTGCGCGACGAGAATCGCGCGCTATTGAATTCGATTTTAGGCATAGCCGGAATTCCGCCGGTCTCCGTAAGCTCCCCGGAGGTACCTCGAAGTCACCCTTCACCACAGTCCGGCCCTGAGGCGCCCGCTACCAACACCCCTGCGGACACAACCCGACCGCAAGGAAACTCGGGCAATTCGGGGCCGGCCTCACCTTCCTTTCGTTTCACTGGCGCAAAGGCGTCAGCAAATAACCTTGGCGCGGCGCGCGTGAATAATTTGTCACAGATTGCGCCGGTGCGGCGGCGTTCATGGCCGCAAATCAATCGCGCGCTGGAAATCGAAGCGGCGCGGAAGAAACCATCCGAGACGGAGACCTAAGGTAGCAGCCGTTCTGCTCGCAATTTGTCAGGAGGAAACATGCCGTTCATCAACGGTCGTTATTATTTGAATCCGGTCATGGGCGAAGCACTGGAGGCGGCACGGGAAGCCGAAGCGGCGCTCGAGGCGCTCGAAAACCGAGCAGGTCAAAATTTGCCGGGTCCAGACGGCGCAGCGGGTAACGAGTTTGGTGACCGGCCGGATTCGCAATCTGCAACGGGCGAGGGCCCGATCCACCGCGTTGAAATCGAAACGGCCGAGCTGGCGCCTGCGAGTTCAGGGCGCGCGGCTCGCGAATATGTGGCGCGCGTTCATCGGCAGAACGCGTCCGGTTCGGCACGGCGAACCGCAAAGATTCCCAGAGCCGCGGAGACGCACGTCTTTGCCGATCATCGCGATTTGGTGAGTTTTCTTCGCGACGAATTGGCGAAGGACGCGCACTCGCGAAGTTGAAAGGGAATCGCCGGTCACAACGTCGGAGCGGTTTGCGCGGACTGGTTTCGCGGTGGTGGAGTCTGGTCTAGAATACGGCGCAGAGGCTTCGAAATTGGGAAGTTCGACAAGTCACCCGGCCGGCAGATCGAACAGGCGATACGCCCGCAGGCGAAGGCGGCGATCACGCTCGCGCTTTCGTTCGGCGGCGACGCGCTACGCGCTGGCAATCATCGCACTCCTTATGATCGCGATCGGCGGGGTGATGGCGTGGAAGGGCGCGGACTTTTTCCTGCACGGTTTCTCGACTGGCCCGACGCCAGGGAACGCGCCCTCTGGCGCGAACACGTTGCTTTCAACCCAGGCCGCGGCGTGGCAACGGGACGTCCTGAGCAAGTTCGACCAAGCAGCGCAACTGTCGAAATCCGGAGATCCCATTGCCGCCGAGGTACAGGTGGACGAAGCGGCTGCCGAGATGGAAGACGCGCGCGTTCGATCGCAAATCGCCCAGAACGGTTTTTTTAGCCGCGCATCCGCCGAGCTCGATCATATTTTGAACGCGAAGAAAGGTTCTGAAACATCAAGCAATAGCGACGAGGCCAAAAGCGCGGAGCAAGGATTGCCGCCCGACGCCGGCACCGGACGTCTTTTCGAACATGTGACGCAGGCGCGCATCGAGATCGCCATTATGCGCTCGGCGCAGGAACCGCTGCCACCTGGCACCGATTTTGCCTCCGACGCCGAGGCGCGCGCCGAAAGCACGGTCGCAAGATCGTCTGCTGCGGGCGGTTCGGCCAATGCCATCGCGTCGCCGGTGGACCTGCCGGCTGATTCGCGAGTAAATCTTGAGCTCAACCTGCCGGCCGGGCACATCGCCATACACGACCCGCGCACGCTCGATGCAAATAATTTGCTCGATCCTGCGAGGCTCGGTGGAAATTTCCTGGATGCGACGCTGCTACCGGAAATGTCTGAAATTCTATTGCCGCCCGAAACGCGCCAATTTTCTGACAACGTGCGCGTGCAGAATTTAACCATCGCCGGTGGCTCGCAAACGCTGGACGGCATCCATTGGCACAACGTGACGTTTATCGACGCGCGGCTGCGTTACGAAGATGGTCCCCTCGATTTACAGAACGTCCGGTTCGTGCGCTGCACGTTTGGCTTTCCCTCGGACGCGCGCGGAGCGGAGATCGCGAACGCCATCGTGCTGGGCCAGACCACGCTGAAAATTCAGTAGGCGCCATGCATCTGCACAGTTCAACAGAACCGCTGCCGAATCGTTTCGCTCCGCAGTAGAAATTCCCGCGTGGATTCATCCTCGGTGCAACTCCTTTCAAGAGAGAAACGAATGCCTACGCAAAAGTTCACGCAGGCGAGGGCGCATTCACCTGCCGAATCGAACTCGCAGCCGCAAAGTGCGCGTCCCGCGGACCCGGCGATTGTGCCTGTGGAAGGGCCGCGCGCGGATCAGACAGGGAACCTTCACTTCGCTCAAGACGACACTGCTCCGGGCGCAGGCGCGCCTTATGGCCCCAACAACGAGCAGCTTCCTGAGCGTTTGCAGGAAGCGTTGCGCAGGCTCGTTTTTCAATTCGGCACTGAATCAGAGCTTTCGCGCCGCCAGGAAATTAGGCGCATCAAGCAGGCGCATCAATTCTGGCGCGGGCTCCAATATCTCTGGTGGGACGAGCGCGATCAAAACTGGCATTTGCCATTCGAGCAGAAGATCGTGGACAACAGCTCGCTCGAAGATCTGCCGCGCTACGAATTCGTCACGAACATCTATCAGGCGTTCGGCTTATCGCTGATCGCCGTGCTTTCGCAGGACGTGCCGCGCGTGCGTTTTTTCCCCACGTCCGCGCAGGCAGAAGAGGATGTCGCCGCCGCCAAAGCTGCTACGGAAGTGTCGTCCCTGGTGGAGCGCAACAATCGCATTGGCAATCTGCTGGTCGACGAAGCGTTCAATCTTTGGACCGACGGCAAGGCTGGCGCGTACGTGCGCTTTGTAGTCGATGGGCAGCGCTTCGGATTTCACCCCGAGACCGAAATTGGCATGCGCGAAGTGCGCGTGGGCGGGGATGTGTACGTCTGCCCGGAATGCGGCGCGGAGACTACGCAGGCGCAAGAAACCGTCGGTGGCCGTACCGAGAAGCCGAAGCAAGCTTCCGCTTCAGACAGCGGGAGCGATCTCCCGCACTCCACAACGGCCGTGGCGTGCCCGGAATGCGGCGCGCTGCTTACCGAGGAGGATTTCGTCGCAGCGGAAACCATCACCGTGCCCGCGGCTCAGACCCGTTTGCGTGTGCCGAACGGACAAGAAGTAATCACCATCGTTGGCGCGCTGGAACTGAAAACTCCGCCGTGGGCCAATGACATGGCCGAGTATCCGTACCTGCAATGGAACATGGAAGTCCATTTGGCGCGGCTGCGCGCCGCGTATCCGCACGCCGCGGATAAAATCGGAGTGCCGGTTGCCGCCAGCATGCAGGAATACGAACGCCTGGCGCGGCTAGCGCAGTCGCAAGGCGGCCCGCTAACCGAAGGCGGCGATTTCAATATCAACCTGATCACATTCCAACGCACGTGGCTGCGTCCCTGGTCATTTTTCGCACTGGACGACAAGGCACTGCGCGACGAACTGCTGCAACTTTTCCCCGATGGCGCGTACGTGGCGTTTGCGGGCGACGTCTACTGCGAATCGCGCAACGAGAACATGGACGATCACTGGCGTGTGATGCACGCGCTGCCCGGCGATGGATCGAGCGGGCGTCCCGCGCTGGGCGATTCGCTGATCAGCGTGCAGGAACGATTCAACACTCTCTCGAATTTGCAAATTGAAACGTACGAATATGGCATTCCGCCGATTTACGCGGATAGCGAAGTGCTCGATTTCGATGCGTTGCAGAGCCAGACTGCCGAGCCAGGCGCGCACTATCCCGCGCGCGCAAAACCTGGGCAATCGCTCGCATCTGGATTTTTCCAGCCGGAGGCGGCGAGCGTCCCGCCGGATCTGGCGGAACACGCCGCTAATTTGATGGGGCCAGTGGCGCAATTTCTTACTGGCGCGTTTCCGGCTCTCTTCGGCGGTTCGATGACAAATAATGACACCGCCGCGGGTTATTCCATGGCCCGTGATCAGGCCATGGGGCGCATAGGGCTCGTCTGGCGGCGCATGAAATTCTTCCACGCGGACGTGATGTTGCTGGCCGTCGATTGCTTCCGCAGGAACCGTCCGAACGATGTGGAAGTCACGCTGCTCGGCGCTGGCGCGGCCTTCGAATCGAAATGGATCCGGCTGACCGATCTGAAAGGCAACCTCTTCAGCTATCCGGAAACAGACGAACAGTATCCGACGCTCTGGGCGCAGCAGCGCGCCGTAATGTTGCAACTAATGGGCAGTCCAGACCCGCAGATTCAGGCGATGCTTTCGAACCCGGAAAATCTGGCGCTGGTGAAGCGGCTGATCGGTCTGGAAGAGCTAGTGATTCCGGACGAAGAGTCGCGCACCAAGCAATATCGCGAAATTGCGCAGCTCGTAGGCGAAGCGCCGATTGTCCGGCGCGACGACGCGAGTGGCGTGGAGCTGACGCTGCCGAGCATCGTGCCGGACGAATTCGCGGACAATCACGCCGTGGAACTCGAAGCGTGCATGCGCTGGTTTTCGTCCGACGCGGGGCAAGTGGCGAAGATCGAAGCACCGGCGGGCTATGCAAACGTGCGAGCCCACGCCATGTTCCATCGCGAATATTTGCTGAAGCAGCAGCGCCAAGCCGCGCAAGCGCAGCAAGCGACGGTCGCACAATCCGCGATCCGACCAAACTCACAGTAACGCCTTCGCTCGTTTCAGCCAATACGAGGCAGTTGCTGCGTCATGCAATGAATGGTGCCGAGGCCGAGGACGAGATCACGGCAATAGATCGGGACGATTTTGCGGGCAGGGAAGAGCGCCGCAAGCGTATCGAGCGCGACGCGGTCGGCGGGATCGTTGAAAGTGGGCACCAAGACGATTTTGTTGGCAATGTAAAAATTGGCGTAGCTGGCCGGCAGGCGCTGGCCATCGAACCAGACTGGCTCGGGCATCGGCAGCGTTTCCACGCGCAGTTCGCGGCCATCCTGATCGCGCATGCCGCGCAGCAGCGCCAGATTTTCCTGCAGCGGAGCGTAATTTTGCTCGGCGGGATCGTCTTCTACCACGGTCACGACGGTCGTGGGATCGACGAAGCGCGCGAGATCGTCCACGTGGCCGTGCGTGTCGTCTCCCGCGATGCCGTTGCGCAGCCAGAGCACGTTGGTCACGCCGAAGTAGTGGCTAAACATTTCATCGTAATCATCTTTCGCGAATCCGGGGTTGCGTTCCTGCACGGCGCTGAGCAGGCATTCCTCTGTGGTAAGTAGCGAGCCGCGGCCGTTCACGTCAATCGAGCCGCCCTCCAGCACCACGCGGCGGCCTTTGTTTTCGGGCAGCTCGACGCGCTGCTTGAACAGGCGATTCGCGCGATCAACCACACGCGCGTCTTTCTTGTGGTCGCTATATTTCGCCCAGCCATTGAAAGCGAAATTCAGCAGGGTGCGACCGCCCGATGGGTTCGCCACCGCAACTGGTCCTGAATCGCGCATCCACCCGCGGTCGGTTGGTATCCGCAGAAAGCGGATTGCCTCCAAATCCGCACCGGATTTGCGCAAAATCTTTTTCGCGCTGGCTTCCGCAGCGGCGTCTTCGACGATCAGCAGCACGCGCTCGACGCGCGCCAGGTGCCTGACGATTTCCGCGAAAGCCCACGGAATCGGCGCGAATTTGCCGGGCCAGTCTGTGCGTTCATGGGGCCAGCCGAGCCAGGTGGCTTCGTGCGGCTCCCATTCGGCCTGCATGAGGAAGTTTGCGGCCCGGGACTCAGCGCTTGGCGCTTTTGGCTTCATCGCCATAGCGAGATGTTAGCCCGAAAAACGAAAGCAGATCCCTCGTAGGGCCAAAAAGCGGCCCTCGTTCGGGATGACAAGCCTGATCGGAATGTCATTTGCTGGAGTGGTCGAGCCAGCGATTGAGGATGGGCTGGTAGGCGTCGATGCGGCGGTCCCGCAGGAATGGCCAGTTGCGGCGCGTGTCTTCGCTTTTCGCTGGATCGCATTCGGCGATCAGAATTTCCTCTTTGCCGGTCGAGGCTTCGGCGATCACCCGTCCGAACGGATCGGCCACAAACGAGCCGCCCCAAAATTCGATTCCAGGATCGCCGGCAGCGGGATTGCCTTCGAATCCCACTCGGTTGGTGACAGCGACAAACACGCCGTTGGCGATGGCGTGTCCGCGCTGAATAGTTTTCCAGGCGTCCAACTGGGACGCGCCAAATTCTTCTTTCTCCGCCGGATGCCAGCCGATGCTGGTGGGATAAAAAATCACCTGCGCTCCCGCCAGCGAAATCAATCGCGCGCCCTCCGGATACCACTGGTCCCAGCAGATTTGCACTCCGACGCGCCCGTAGCGGGTGTCAAACGCGGGAAAGCCCAGGTCGCCGGGCGTGAAATAGAATTTTTCGTAGTAGAGCGGATCGTCTGGGATGTGCATCTTGCGATATTTGCCGAGGAATGATCCGTCGGCGTCGATCACCGCGCAGGAGTTGTGATACAAGCCGGCGGCGCGGCGTTCAAATATCGAGGCGACGATCGCGACTTTGTTTTCGCGAGCCGCTTTCGCCAGCGCTTCGGTGGCGGGGCCGGGAATCGGTTCGGCGAAATTGAAAAGCGAAGCGTCTTCAGAACGGCAGAAATATTCGCCCAGAAACAGCTCATGCATGCAGACAATCTGCGCGCCCTGTCGCGCGGCTTCGCGAATATTATCGATGGCGTGGGAAAGATTTTCGGCGGCGTCGCGGCTCGAACGCATTTGCAGCAGGCCGAGCACGAACCTGTCGCTCACTTTGTTCGCCATGGCGACATCGTACCACGGGCGATCCTGATCCTAGAAAGTCGCCTCGTCGGCCGAAGGGCCGTAAAGCCCGGGCACAGAGACATCGAGCAGGCGCAAGTAAACGGTCAACTGTGCGCGGTGATGAACGATGTGGTTGAAACACATGGTGCGCAGCATATGATAGCGCGGCATAGCGAACATCGGCTTGCCGTTGTTCGTCAGCGTCCACGTTTGATCGAGGTGCTCGTCCTTAAGCTCCGTTAGCGCCTTACGCGTGTCCTCGCTGGCGCGATCAAATGTATCGATCAGCATCGCGTGTGATTCCACGTGGGGAAAGTTCGCGCCCGCGATGTCCAGCGACGGTGTCCGGAGGATCGTGGTGCCGAAGCCTGGCAGCGTGGCGACGTGTCCGGCCAGCCAGCCGAGCGTGCCGGATTTCTGGTGCGGTTTCCAATCCCACTTCTCGGCTGGAACTCGTTCCAAAGTTTTTCGAGTGTTGGTCATTTCGCGGTCGAATTCTTCGATCAGGAATTGTCTGAGCGGCATCGGGACCCCCATCGCGGACGATTCGGGCGAGCAGGTTCAGTCTGCGCGTGTCACTTTTGGGCCGCAAGGGGAAAATCCCGAGAGGGAAGTCGCGCGGGAGACTTGCGATCTCCATACCACGCGAACCATTCGACGAATTTAAGCGTTGAGAACCTTGGCGACCTACAGTGCGCGCTCGACGCCATTCGAATATTTCGCCGCGCCGTAGGAGTTGCTCATCGCCGGGGGCGGCGCCACCAGCCGCACCACGTGCTGCAGGCGTTCTGGCTTGAACGGCTTGGCCATGCAGACCACGGCGCCCAATTCATGGCTGGCCGAATAGTCGGCCGGCTGCGCCGAGCGCGTAATCAGAATTACCGGCACCCGCCGCAAGCGGTCATTGCGCTTGATGATCAGGCAGAGGTCGTGGCCGGACATGTCTTCGGATTCAACCTCGGCGATAAACACGGCCGGGACGGTTGTCTTGAGCACGTCGAGCGCGTCCTGCGCCGTGGCCACCGTAATGACGGCGTAGCCATCCTGCTGCAACATGTTGCGCATAGTCTCTGCGCTGCGTGCGTCGGGCTCAACCGCCAGCACTACCGATTGCTGGCGTTCCTGGGCGTGTCCGGGGGCGTGAGATTCAGCAGCCGCAGGATCGAACGCTGCACTGGACTTTCGTTCGCTGTGTGCTTCGGCGCGCGCGGAAACAAACTGAATGCCGATCGAAAATTTTCCGCCGGGCACTTGCGTGACGCGAACCACTTCGGCCGGTTGCGCCTGATTGAGCGCGGACGTCGCGCTGGAGTAGGGAAATATGACGCTTAGTTGCTGGCCCTTCCAATAAACGGCGCGGCTGGCGGCGATCTGCAGGCCGTCGCGCGACACGTCCACGGTGGTGCAAACTTCCTCGAACGGCTCGGGCGAATTCACAGCGCGCACATGCACCTGCGCGGAAATTTTCGCGCGCCTGCGGCGGCGGCGTTCTACGGCTGCGCGCGATTCTTGCGCTGCGGAAGATTCTGATTTCGGCTTGCTGTCTGCGGCTACTGCTGTGGTGGTGTCCATGCTTACGTTCCTCAGAGACGCGTCCGTCAGAAAGTGCTGCGGCTTTTGCTGTTCCGGTCTGGGAGCCGAAACCTTTGCCCGCGTGACATATCTTGGCAGCGGTGGCGTTCATGCGGAATAGTACGGGAGTACCGTTTTGCAACGGGCGGGTACTAGCGGAGCCCCGCATAAGGCTAACCCTAGCTTTCTTAGTTGATTACCAGTCTTTGGCCGGGAATGGGAGGATCGCAGATGACGGTAGCAATCACTGGCTCGCGTGAAGCGACGCAAACACCGGACAGCTCGGCAGGTTTAGCTGCCGCGGCTGAATCTACTGCACGCGAATATCGTGCCCGCGCGCGGCGAAGTGCTCCGGCAAGAGTGAATCGCTACGCGAGCGATGACGAAATTCTGGGCATCGATTCAACCGCAGCTCCCGCCCTCGTAAACGGCTCGGAAACTGACGCTGATGGGCTCGCAAACGATAGCATCGGCCAGGGCGACTCCGGTGCGGAAGGCACCAACGATATTTCCTCGGCGGCAGCGGAGTACGAGCGAGGCACGCAAACAGATCCACAAGTGCAAGCGGCGCTTGACGCTAACCCGGAGCTTCGACAGGCCTGGCAGGACGCGCAATCCTATCGCGAGGCGTTCGCCACACCAGAAGATGCCCGCGCGGCCACGGCGCTCTTGGCCGACGTCAACCACATGGACGCGCTGTTTTTTTCGCATCGCCCGGAAGATCACGCCGAGCTCGCAAGAGCCATTGCTAGCCTAGACCCCGCCGCGTTCGAGTCTCTTGCGCAGGCGATAACTAACTTGGCGGCTGCGCCTCACTATCCTGCCGCATCGGCGCCCGCCAACCCTCAGCCGCAAACACCTATTCAAGCGCGAGCCCGCGACCCCTTCACGGATCGCACGACCGCGCCAAGTCCCACACCGGCGCAGGTGGAGTTTTTGCATGCCGCGAACGCCGCGGCGGTGCAGGGCGTGCTCGACTCCATCGAAACGCAAGTCGACCGCCTTCTTCCTGAAAATGTCTCGAAAGCAGCACGCAATCGCGTGATCGGCGAAATTTATCGGGAGCTCGACTCGAGTCTCGGCTCCAATCGCCAACTCGGCCAGCAAATGCGCGATGCGTTTCGCTCCGGAAATCTGGACGCGCAGCATCAGCGCGCCATCGTATCGATAATCAGTGGGCGCGCGCGCCAGGCGCTACCCGGAATCGCCAAACGCGTGCTCAACGAATGGACCTCGACGGTGGTAGCCGCGAATCAGGATCGCATAGCGCGACAGCGAGCCGCAGCGCGTCGCGTGGATATCGCCGGATCAGGACGCGGCGCTGATGGCGGCCGCCGCTCGCTCGGTCCGGGCGATATCGATTACAACCGCCTGTCCGACTCCGACATTTTGAATTTGTAGAACCTCGCGTTCAGTTAAGACGGCAGCTACAGCGAAGTGCGGCCGGTTGCGGTCTTATACGTGTAAATGGTTTGCGCCAGCGACTGCGCGAAGCTTGTCACTTCTGCTTGCGTGATTGATGCGGGCAGCCTCAGCAACGCGCTACTAGCCAGATTGCCTACCATCGTCGCCAGATTTGCATTGACCTGCGTCCAGTTCACCACGCCGCCGGAGGTTGACGTCACAATGTAAGAATCGATCAGGCGCAGCAGCGTGCCGGGTGAAAGTAGCACGCCATTGTTGGCGTTCATTGCGTTCACCAGATCCAGCGCAAACCATTGCATATCTTGCTGGCTCGTCTGCGCCGGCAGAGCGGCAAGGCCGCTGGCGATTTCGGCGGCCACGATGGAATTGACGGCATTTGTTTGCGCGGTTTGATTCGCCGAGCCGTCGGCGTTCGTGGGCGGCATGGCGTCAGCAATCGCGCAGCTCAATCCGAAGACCACTAAATTCGTGTTTTGCGTCTGCATGATTTTGGAAACGGCCACGGTGTAAGCCTGGTACTGCGATATCGTCATGCCGTAGTGCACCGTCAACAGCTTGGTTTGGACGGCATTGCTGGCGAAACATTCCACCGCGGCATTCTGGCTTGATGTGCACGATCGCTGTGCGTTAGCCGGCAAAGCCAGTAGGGTAATCGGAACGAACAGGCACACACCTGCGAAGATCCACTTATTGAGACCCATTTGACGCTCCCTCGGTATAAACGTTTGGGCGCGTTCCGGGGTGGGTTGAGGAGCGCGCGTGCTGGCCTGTGACGATTTCCAGCGCGCGGATCATGCTACTTTCGTGGGCGGGCGTTCAACTGTACGGAGGGCCAGTTTTGGGCCGGGTCTGGCGACCTGTACCTTCCCCGTGACGAATGGCCGTAAGGACAGGCGCGCCGTTGCGGTGCAGGGATCATTCATGGGTCTCGCGCGGAGTTTAGGTTTCCGCCCGTTAACGGCGTCGAACGCGACGTCAGCGCCTATTGTGCGCGTGCCGAAACGCGCGAGATATGGACCGCCGGATGGTGCTCAAAAGGGCATCGAGCATTTTGTTCAGCACCCATTTCCCGAGCAACGAAGTAAGCGGGTCAAGGATTTCGATGTGTTGTACATAGAATGGTACATGCAGTCTCTTTCTATCTCGCCCCGTCCGTGAAGGACACCTCAGCTAGACCAATTCTCGGCGATGACTGGCGCGAGCCGCATCGTCCCGCCAAGGAGAACCAACCAACATGGCACAGATGCAAAATGCGCAATCCGTTGCGCTACAACTGGAAAAGGTCCGCGACAAACTGCCCCTGCTGTACGAGCGGGACGACATGCTGCTGACCATGATCCAGCAACGCGGCGATGTGGAGCGCGTCAGTTCGCGCAACATGCGCCTGCCGCTGCAAATTCGTCCCGGAGGCAAGGCCGGTCTCGCCAATATGGACGGCGGCGATTTGGGCCGCGGCTCCGGAACCACCTACGACGTGGCGCAAGTGACGCCGGTATTTTTCCGCCACGCAGTGGAAGTCACCAAGCTCGTCGAATACGCTTCTAACGCGCCAGAAAAAGCGATCGAGAATGCGGCCAAGCGCGAAGTGAAAAACGCCATGGCGCAGTTCCGCTCGTTTCTCGACAAAGTAATGCAGACCAATGGCAACGGTGTTCTCGGAACCATCAGCTCCATCACCACCAGCGGATTGCCTTCGGGGGTGGCCGCGCAGTTCACCATGGCCAAGCCGCCCGGAGCGCAGCTTTTCTACTACAACCAAACAGTGCAGGTTTACGATCCGACGCTGACCACCAATCGCGGCTCGGCGAACGTCATGCTCGTCGATCCGTTCAATTCGCTGATCCAGGTGGACGCGCTGCCGAGCGGCACCAGCGCCAACGACGTGGTGGTTCACGACGGCCTTACCGGTTCGCAGCCCACGTCGCTCTTCGGCATCCTCTATCACCAGTCGAACGCGACCACCGGCACGTGGCTCAATTTGAATCGCGCGACGTATCCGGTCGAGTTGGCCACGCCGCGCGTCAACGGCAATAATTCCGCGCTCACGCCCGGCGCCGTTCGCCTGGCGATCAACAAGGTGCGGAAATCGTTGGGTAGCAATCAGCTCAGCAAGCTGGTGGCATACACGTCGCTCGAGCAGGAGCATCAGTGGGAACAGCTCGGAGTCACCATCTCGCAAATCATCAAGGAAGGAGCGGGCGGACGCGCGAGCGACCTCGACCTGCTCTTCACCGGCGAGAAAAGCATGGCCGGCGTGCCCATCAAGTCGAGCATCAACGCGAATCAGTCGCGCATTGATTTCCTCGATTTGTCGCATTGGGGACGCGCCGTGATGCAGGATATCGACTTTTACGACGTGGGCGGGCAAACCGTGTTCCCGATTTACGGGGCCAGCGGCGGGCTTGCTTCGGCGTACATTTTTTACTTCGTCACCGGATTCCAGGTGTGGAACGAGTCGCCTCGCAGCGGCGCGTATATCGACAACCTGGCGATCCCGACGGGGTACTAACGCAGTTGAGGTGTTGAAAATCCGGATGCCGCGCCCATTGTGCTGTCAGCAAGGGGTGCGGCACTCCGGATTGACCGGAGGAGGGCTTAGGCGTAACATCCCGTTCAGCAGGGCACTACACGGGAGGCGCCATGAAAGCATCCGTCGCAGTTGTGGCTTTGCTCTTTGCACTGAGTTTCAGCGCTTCGGCGCTGCGCGCGCAGGACGATGTCGGCCCTGTTGATCCAGCGATGGCCATGTCCGCTGCCGCTCCCGTTCCTACCGTTACGCCGGCCGACGTGATGCAGCTAATGCAGCAAAAGGACGCCAACGTTGTGCTCGTGGACACGCAGCCGGTCAGCGGCTACGCTGACACGCACATTCCCGGCGCGGTGAATTATCCGTGGGTGATGCGCATCGCGAAGTTCCCGATCACGCTTCCGCGTGACAAGACCCTGATCTTCTACGGTTCCTGCCCCAACGATACGAGCGGCATCGTGAAGCAGCTCGCGGAATACGGCTACTTCAACGTGAAGATCATGGACGGCGGCCTCTACAAGTGGGAAGGCCTGAAGTATCCCGTCGTGCGCGCCAACGGTTCCGACAGCGATCTGTCGCAAGCGAGCACGCACCCGAGTAATCACGGAAATTAACCGCGGCTTCGCGGTTTTCTTGACAACCTAACCCTTCGGAATCTGCCAGTTAAAGTCTGCGCGCGTTTGTGCGCCCTTCACCTTGATTCGCGTCATTCGAGAAACGCATCGAACACCCGCGTCGATTTGCGATCGCGTGGCCCGCGCTGGCGGACTCAACCGCTTCGGCGAGCCGAACTTCCGCGTGGTCTGGGGAGGCTCGCGACTGACGTGGATCGGCGGCCGCTGGACGGACCGCGACGCGCACGGCAACGTAATCCGCGGGGCGATCGAGTTGCGGCAAGTACCAAAATACATCCCGCACGACCGCTGGCACATCGAGCGATGGCTGCCTCCAGAGGCTTACGGATCGCCCGAACTTTGGCTGGCGCAAACCACCGAGGTCGAGGATGGCATCGCTATTCCGGCGCTCGGGCCATATCCTTCGCGCGGCGAATATGAGCACTGCTTTACTCTGACAGGCGCTGACGGCGAATTCATTTCGCTGTCGCCGGCGGCGTGCGACTGGATCGTTCGCGCCATCGAGTGGGCGAGCCGCGAGCCGCGGAGCACCCGACGCGCGGCGGTCGCTTCACGCGAATCCCGGCGCGCGCTGGATTTTGACGGCGCCGCCGACGCGCTGTTCGATGACGCTGGCCGCGCGTTTCATGGCCAGCCATTTGTAACACTGGGCGCCTGAAGGAGGTTGTCTCGTCAGGCTGAGCGCCGCGATCCCCGTGAAGTGAGCACCTGTCTCGAATTTGCCACTCATCCGAAAGGACACCTAAGTGAAAATGGAATCAGCCGACACCACAACTACGCCTGCGGTCGCGCGCGGCTTCGGAAATCATCGCGACATTCTGCCCGATAGTGGCACGAGAGCCGACACGGCGGCGACCGTTAGCATCGCATCGATTTCCGATCAGGATTGGTATGTATCGCGCACCCACGGCGTGTATCACATCCCTGCCTGCGCGAAAGGCGAACCGTGCGCACTGCTGCTGATCACCTCGCGCGGTGACGCGCTCGATCTGGGTGATAATCGCCGGTTTCCGTTTACGACTTCTGCGCGCGAAATTGCCGAAGACTTGCTGCAGGATTTGCACGACCACGGCGTGTTCGTCTGCGCCGGCGCCCGGCCGAACGCCGATGAGCTTGCCGCAGCCACTGCACGTCGCGACAAGTATTACCACCGGCTGATCGCCGATGGCGACACTCTCTGGGCGCGCGGCCATTCGTTCCGCGAAATTTCGGACATGCACCGGCGCGCGGCGATTGCCCTTGGCGTAGAGCGCGAGTGGGCTTATGTCCCCACGCGCACGAGCGAATGCCCGGCGTGCGGCGAAAAAATTAAGACTGGCGTCGCCGTGTGCAAACACTGTCACGCGATCCTTGACTCCGAAAAAGCGGCGAGGCACGGCCTGGGTGTGGGCTCATCCGCCGCGGCCGAACCGCACAAGTAAGCGCGGTACCTTGGTATCGGACTTGTAGAGACGCGTGGCCCGACAACGCGCTTGCCGTCTGCAGGCAAGCTCCGCAGAATGGCACGAGCGCTGGGTATCTCGCGCGCCGTAAAGCCGCAGGCGAGAGGGAAACCATGAAACGGAAATCGTCAATCATTTCATTTGCGTCATTCGCATTGATTTGCGCGCTCGCGCTCAGCGCTTCTGTGATCGCGCCATCGGCGTTCGCGCAAGGATCGCGCCATGACGATATCGTCTTCGGCCCCTCGGGCCACCCGGTGGCGAACGCCACGGTGCGCGTATGCCAATCGGGCGCGACCGGAACGCCGTGCACGCCTCTCGCAACGATTTACACCGATGCGACGATGACCGTTTCGTCGCCCAATCCGTTTCAAACCGATGGCATCGGCAACTATCACTTCTACGCGCCCTCCGGACGCTACGAAGTGCAGATCTCGGCCCCGCAGATCAGCGGAACGATCACAAACCCCGACGTGATTCTCCCGCCAGATACCTCGACAACCGGTTCAGGCAACGACATCTCCGCGTTTAGCCTGACGCTCGGCGGAAACCTGAGCGTCGCTGGAAACACAACGGTGAGTGGCACGCTCACCGCTCCGAATTTCAATCCCGGCAGTTTCAATCCATCAACGCTGAATGTGACAGGGAACGAAACGGTCCTCGGCCCCCGGCCGCGCATCGACGTGACGGCGTACGGCGCGAAAGGCGATGGCGCGACCAACGACACCGTGGCCATTCAAGCCGCCATCACTGCCGCGTGTGCGCAGTCCGCCCGGCCCACCGTATTTTTTCCGCCCGGGTCATACCTGGTTTCGCAAACGCAAAATCCTTCCACGTCGCCGGTTTTTACGACCTGTTCGGAGCTGCATCTGGAGGGTTCGAGCACCGGCGGCGGGGCGCAGTTTATCTCCGCGCCGCAAACACAAATCATCTCGCAAGCCGGCGCCAGCCCCAGCGCCGCGCCGGTATTTTCCTTTGCTTATCCGCAGAATAGCGTCACGGTGGAAAATCTGGCGATTGATGGTTACAACGAAGCGGTGTACGTTTCCGGGAGCAGCGTTCGCTTTCAAAATACGTGCCTCGCGATCGGCGGGCCGACTGGGCTGGCAGACAACGCCGCGCTGAAAATCGCGGACACGCTTTGGGTCTGGTACAACGGCGGCTGCTTGCAAACACAAAGTGGCACGGTTCCGGACCTGATCATCGCCACCGACACCGTGGCGGCGTCGACGGGTCTGCTTTTCTTCCAAAACAGCGTGTGGAGCGGCGGCGGCGCGCAGTATATCGGGCGAACCAATACGGCCAGCACCGTAGCTGGCAACTTTATTTTCCGCGATATCACGCTGGAAAACTGCGGGAGCGACTTCTTCAATCTTTCCACTTCACCCGGCGTGATCACGGAAATGGCGTCGCTCACTCTGGAAAACGTGGTGATGTCCGATTGCAGCGCAGGAGGCACGCTCATCAATTTCAATATTCCCGGAGCAAATCTGAGCGGCGTCTCAATCGTCCATTCCGTCGGAACGGGCACTACCGCGATTAAGATGACCGCTGGAAACCTAACTAGCGCCTCGGTGACGGGTTGCGAGTATGCGTGCAGCGAGGGCGTAGTCAATGCGTCAGGCCAGCCAGTCGGCGGCAGCGTGGTCGAGAATTACAATGGCCTCGATTTTGTAGTCAATACCGCGGACAACGGCGACCGGTTGCGCTCGGACAACGTTTTCGGGGACCCGGACGGACCCGGCGCGCGATTTACGCAATCGGGCGATTCGTTTGCGAACTTGGCGATCGATCCCGCCGCTGGCGTGCTCTTTGGAGACGGGGCAAGCTACGGCTACAACGTGCAGGCGGCGGAAAATACCACCGGCGACCTCGATATAGGCTTCGCTAAGACTCCTCCGCCGACAAACGTCACCGGCACGCCCACGACCGGTGGAACGCTCGCGCCCGGCACGTACTACTATTGGGTGCGCACCGGTTCGTCCTGCGGATCCACGAACTACGCTTCAGCGCCATCGCTTTCGTCGGGCCCGGTGGTGGTAGCCAGCCCGAACAATGAGGTCGCAATTAATTGGACGGCCCCGGTCGGCGGCGCCACGTCGAATCCCGGCTACTGCGTGGTAAGAGGTACGACCTCCCAATGGCCCTCCACCGCGGCCTACTACGACAACGTTGTGATATCCGCGGGCACCACCAGCTTCACGGACACCGGATCGAGCATGATCTGCTGCGGATATCTGCAGCCACCGGCACCCAGTATGGCCACGGTGGACCGCTTTACGCCCACATCTCTCGGAATTGGCACCACCACGCCTCAATCCAACCTGGACGTCAACGGCAGCGCGTCCGTGAATTCGCTCAACGGAGTGCAAAAGGCTGAACGCTTTTCCGGCGCGGACGCCGCGGCAAAAATCAACGCGTGCCTAACGGCCGCATCGACGACCAGCGGCGTATGCGACGCGCGCGGGCTCACCGGTTCGCTCACGGCCACTTCGCACCTCGCCATTCCCGCCGGGACGGCATTGCTTTGGGGATCTGCGCAGCTCACGGTGAATGATTCAACCACGCATGACGCCGTCGAATTTCTGGGCGACGGCGCTGCACTGGTGGGTTATCAAGAAGCGGGCCTCGGCACCGTGCCGCGTCCGGACGCTTCGGGCTACATCGCGTGCGGCTTGGCCGGTTGCACGGTGGCGGACAATCCGAACGCCGCCACGCATAACGTGGACTGGATTCACATCAAGAATATGTATCTGCAAGCGAACGGAGCGAATTCCACGGTCGTCAACATGACCAGCATCGGCCACGCCGATCTGGAAAACAACCGCTTCGTGCTGGGCACCGGCGGCAGTTCGTATGGAATCTACGGCAACACGTCCACGGGCGATGAAGATTCGACCAATACGCTGATCAAGCACAACGAATTTGATCCGCAGAGCCAGAACGACACGTGCCTCTATCTCGCCGGCGTTTTCAATTCAATAGTGATGGAGCAAAACTCTTGCTATCTGCCGGCGGAAAACACCGGGACGATCGGATTTGCCCTTGCGAAAGACACCAACGGAAATTATCCGAATAACGACGAGTTCTACGGCAACGATTGCGAAGCGGCGACCACTTCGTTCGGGCAGATTTGCTTCAACATCGTCAACGCGCAGAGCACGGTGATCGGTCCCAATAATCGCTGCGAAAATGTGTACAACTGCTTCCAGTTTCCTTCGGACGGCAGTGCCGTTGGCATTCACCTGCTCGATCCCTACATCTCGATTTCGTCGAATACTTCTGTGAAGCCGAATGAGCCGGCGTCGGCGATGGTGGCCATCGACAACAACGGGCACAACTGGCTGCCGTCGATGCACTTCGGCATGAACGATCTCGGCGGTCCGAACCTACTGGGCAACGCCGGCTTCGAAGGCTGGCAAAGCTCCACGGCGCTCGATTATTGGGGCGGCGTGAGCGGGACGAATATCAATCAAGCTGGCAGCGGGATCTATGCGCGGCAATCGAGCGCCAGCGCGCCCACGGATTCCACCACGCAGGGAAGCTACAACGTGGCCATCGGAGACGACGCCACCGCTGGACTCGGAATTAACTCCGAGTGTGTCCAGGTGGATTCCACGTTGAATTACACGCTGGCCTTTCGCATCGCGGCCGCGAGCACGGAGATCAACTTCCGTCCCGGATTCCGCTTTTACTCAGACGCGAATTGCACGGAAGCCGATCGCATCACCGCAGTGGCCACCAACGCACGCGTGCTGACGCCAGCGAACTACGCTGGCATCTCGACACTCGCCGGAACGGGCGCCAACTGGCAGAGCACTAATGCGTCGCTAACCTACAACAACGGGATCACCTGCAATTGCAACGTGACCGGCAGTGATTGGCAAGTCGCATCCGCGAACAACTGGACGCCGACACGGAATTACGCCATCACGTTCCATGTGCCGAATTCCTATGGAAGTCCATCGACCATCGCGCATTCGATGCGCGTGTTCATCTTGGAAAATACGGCCGCAAATCCGAACGTGATTTACGTGGACGACGCGATCCTAAGCCAGGGACCGGTGAGCATGAACGTGCCGCTCCCGGGCTACGTGGCAGATAGCGGCAATCCGACCGTGTACGGCAATTTGGCCGTGGACGGCGGGCTGACCGTGGGCCCAAACGCCTTGCCGGCAGCACTCACTAGCGGAACACCAGCGGCAAACGATTGCGCGGCGTTTACTCCGGGCACCGTCACGAACATTCAAGATTCCGGCGCGCCGTGCTCGTCACTGTTCACGCGTTTTTCACTGGGCTCAGTTGTCGGCGGGGAGGCGCCCAGCGCGGCGAATGCCGTCAACACGTCGGTAATTTATTTGCCGAATATCCAATTCTCGAAAATCGCCGTTGATGTCTCCACCACCGACTCGAGCGGCAGCGATTACTACAGTTGGGCGATCACCGATCTTTCCGGCAACGTCAAATGCTCGGTAACCGCGGTGAATTTGACCGCCGGTGGCGCCAGCGATCAATCTTGCACGCAGGGCACTGTGACGCTCGCGAATGGACCGTACGTTTTCGCGTTCACCGGCAACGCCGCCACCGCGAAGATCGCCTACGGCGGCACGGCGCCTCTGGCGCTATCGAGCGCCACGTCCAGCTCAACCAGCTCGAGCGGCGCGATGACGTTCCCCCTCTCGGTGCCCGCCGCCGGCGCCACGTTCAGCGGCTACGGCTCGCCGGCCATCGTCCTGCACTAGGGAGTGCCTGAGGACCTGTCGGACGCGTTTCGCTGTGCTCAACAAAGTGTCGTGTTTTATCCTCAGTAGTCACTCGCCAGTTCGTTTCTTGGAGGCTGCCATGCCTGTTGTGCCCACTACTGCGTATTCGCAGGCGGAAGACGCTCTGAATTTGGCGCGCGCGCTGGTGAACGACACAGCGGGCGTGGTTTTCACGGACACGTTGCTGATGCCGCTGTTGAACTCGGCGTATCGCGGATTGCAGCGGGAGCTAGCCGAGGTGGGCGTGAGCGTTTTAGCCGAGCAGCAGGATCTGGACCTCGAACCCGATCCCACTTCGGGTGTGACGCCGACGGAAATCAGCGACACGTCCAGCCCGCAACTGCCCACCGATTGCCTGGTGCCGCACATGCTGTGGGAGCGCGCTGCGGCGAACAGCACGGACGTGTTCGTGCCCATGGAGAAATTCACCAGCGGCGGCGGGATGCTCAACTTGCAGCCCAGCAGCTATCTGCGGCTGTGGGAATGGCGCGAGGATAAAGTCAATTTGATTGGTGCCACGCAGGGCATCACCGTTCGCATTCGCTACGAAAAAGTTTTGCCGGACCTGACGCTGGGCACCGACCCGGTGCAGATCCGTTCCTCCACTGATCCGCTGGCGTATGCCACGGCGGCGCTGGCGGCGCGCTCACGAGGAGCACGGGCGTTGGCGCAAGATTTGATGGGCGCGGCGCAGATGGCTACGGAAAATCTAATCGAACGCTACGTGCGCCCCGAACAGGTGAAGGGCCGGCGTCGCATGCCCTATAGTTACCACCGACGAACGATTTATTTGTGATGCGGGATCGCGCGGGCCTTAGGCTGGTGGGTCATTTTGAGGACCGCGGCGACGGGGGCAGATCTGCGGCTTGGCGGGTGCTAGCTACTTCGTTACCACGTCGAGCGTGAATTCGAACGACCGCGCCGTGTTCAACGAGTTTCCGTTGGCGTCGACTGCACTACCTAAAACGGTCAGGTTCGTCTCGCCCGTTGGAGTGGCCGTGGTGATCGCAGACGAGCCGTGGTGGCAACCGGCCAGAATCGCAGTCGCAAGTCCCGCGCACACGAAGACCAGAGCTACGCGTCTGCGAGCAGGCGCGCTACCGAGCGTCGCAATTCCCACGATCAACAGACCGGCCCCGCCGAATGCAGCGAGCCAGGGCAGAGAAGGGTAAGGCGGAGAACCTCTGTCCGCGCGCGCGCCGGAAATCGGCAGCCCAAGACGACCTACCGGGAGCGCGCGGGACGGGTCAATTACCGATGGACCGTACGAAGAGCAGCCAGCGGTAGGGATGGGCGCGACTACCGTCGCCGATGACGTAATCAGCGCGACTTTCACGCTGACGGGCGTTCCCGGCGTAATCATCGCAGGGCACGGAGTCGCCGCACAACTTGTGTTGGTCGGCAAGTTCGTGGGGCAAACGAACGAGATTTGTTCGCCGTTCATGCCGAGAACGTTGTCCGGCGTGAGCGTTGCGGTAAATGTGGCTGTGGAGCCAGGCTTCACGGATATTTCGGTGGGCAGTTGCGTCGCTATGCTGTAATTGTCTCCGTAGCCGGCCAAATTCACTCCGGCGACATCGCCCTGCGCGTCGGTGACTACGATGGCGCCCTGGCGCAGCCCGGAAGCTGTCGGCGTGAATGCAACGCTGATGCCGCACGTCGCGCCAGCTGGCAGCACGGACGTGCATGAAGAACTCTGTACGGTGAAATCCGGCGCGGTGGCGCCTTGAGCGATCACTGATCCCGTGGGCACGGACAATCCGGTTATCTGCGTACCGGACGAATTCAGAAAATTGAGCGTAATGGGCGCGGATAGACCGCCTTCCGGCATGTTGCAGAAGATTAATGGGTTTGTCTCTCCGCAAGGGATACCGTTGCCCGGCGAAACGCTGGAAAAAACCAGACCGCTCGTAGCTGGACCCGCCAGATAGATCGTGGAGGTATCGCCGGAAGGATCTGTCGCAGTCAATTTCGCGGATCGCAGCCCCGCTGCGGTGGGCGTGAAACCGACTCCGACGGAACAAGATCCACCGGGGGCCAGCGCGCCGCCGCATGTGGTGCTTTCAATAGTGAAGTCGCTGGCGGCAAACTCGGACTCAATCCCGGCTATCGGCGCGAGCGCCACGTTCACACCTGTCACGGCGCCTCCGCTGCTGAGTGTGAACATCTCTACAGATGGAGTCGTGGTTCCAATTGGCGCCGCGCAATACGTGAACGCGTTGTCTGGCAGCTCTGGAGGCGTGCAGGTAGGCTCGACGGGTGGCGCAAGAGCTAGCTGCGAGCCGGTTCCTTCAACGTTGATGATCAGCGAATCGCCGGCCGCATCCGTGACGGCGATTGCCGCCTGGCGCAAGCCCACGATGGTCGGCGAAAATGCGACGGACACCTGGCATTGCTGATTCGCGGCCAAATTTCCCGCGCACGTGTTGCTCCCAACCAGGAAGTCTCCGCTGGCGAAATTTGCGGACAGGCCGGGAATCGCGGCAAGTGAGACAGCCACGCCAATTACGGCCGATTCCGCTTGAATGTTGAACTGCACATCGGGGCCCGCGACGCCCGGAGACGAATCACAGAAGGTAAAAGCAGGTCCAAGGGCACAGCCTTGTGGATTCACAGTGCTGACAAGCACCAAATTGCCCGGGTTCGACGCGGCGTGCGCGGTTGCCGACCACCGGGCCAGCGCGAAAGCCGCAAAAATCGCCAACGTTACCGCACCAATAGCAAACCGGGGTCCCCGGCGCGCCGTTTTCGCGCGCGCGGGTGAAAGCAATGGCCGCACTTAGCTCTCCCCTCGCAAGTTATCGCAGCATGAATTCTGATCGTCGCCTTGACACCCCAACGCTGAAGCGTTGGGGACCCCGTTTTGATTCACCGGCACACGCCAAGGTTGTGTCGAATCTGTCGCATCGCAAAGACGGCCATGATAACAGCGCAGCGCCATTGCAACCAGCGAATCGTAGCGGAGAGCGGAATAGCAAGGTGGCCGCGCGAGCTGCGCTGATGATCGACACAGGTCACTGATCGCGAATCACGGCATTTCCAGGAGGCTCCATGGCACTTACATTCACGCTAGTGGACACATGGGACGACAGCAAGCGCGTCCACGTGACCGGTACAGTCGCCGCATCCGGAAATTATTCCACCGGCGGCGACACACTCGATCTTTCGCAATTTCCTGTGGTCGGTTCCACGCAAGCGCCCATCCAAGGCACGGGCTGGATGGACGGGCTCGCCGGATACGATTACGTCTTCGCGAGCGGCGCGGCGCAGAACAGCTGCAAAGTGAAAATCTTTCAGCAGGGAAGTAGCGCAGGGGCGTTCCCGGAGCTGGCCGCCGGCGCCTACCCTGCGGCGATCACTGGCGATGCCATCACCTTCTACGGAATCTTCAAGAAGCTACAGTAGCCAACGCTATTCGATTTCCACGCTTACGTCCGAGAACTTGCGAAAGCCTCGATCGAAGCTCGCCACTGGAAGTTTCGCAGCCGAAGCGGCAGCCGCGACGAGGCAGTCCACAAAGTGAAGGCTCGTTGTCCGGTAGCGGTACAACGCGTCGAGGTGGACGGCTCGGTCGTTAATCTCTACGCCGGGGCTCGAGATTAGCGTGCTAAGCGCCGACGAAATGTCAACTCGTTCGTGCTCGTAGAAGGACTCGAGCACGAACAGGCATTCCGCTAGGACGGCGGACACCAGGACGATCACTAAATCGCCTTGGTCACAGGCCTCAAATAGCTTTCCAGCCGCGCGAGCGTGTGCTGGATGGTCCTGTACGAGGTGACGGAGGATTAGATTTGTGTCGACAAGCCGTCGCACGCTCACCGGGAGTTCCCGCGGCGGCGCGCAACCAAAGCCGCTGCCTCGCGTATCTCAGCGAACGACATGCCTTTACCCTTATCGCTGGCGAGAGCGCCTTTAAGCGAGCTCGCGCCCGGATGCACTCGAATTGTGGCTTGGTTTCCGTCGACTGTGTACTCCAAGCGGTCGCCCGGCTTGAGTCGCAGCGCTTTGCGAATTTTGCTTGGGATGGTCGTCTGCCCTTTGCTCGTGACCGTGGAATGGGGCATCTAAGACTCCGTGCTATTTCACAAGTTCCTTACGTGAATATTATTCCTTACTTCTCCCCAGTTAGCAAGGCCGAGAGTTTCAAAGCGCAACATTACGACTAGTCAGCTAGACCGAGTTGCCGACCACGGAAAACGGCGACTATCGAACCGTCGGCACCGAACGCCGTATCTGGAGCACGCTGCTCGATGAATCCGAACTCACGCGGATACAGACCGGCGACGGAGCCCTGGAACGATCCGGCGCCGGCTGAACGCACGTTCCACGGCGGATGCTCAACGCGGTACTCGACAGTTGAATCGGGCGAGCGCCGCGCGTAGCCCCAGTAGTGCTCGGTGATGAATTCCTCGTGAGATCCCGGCACAACAGCCACGTGCCGTCCTAGTTCCGAAGCGACGATGCTGTTCCATTTCCCGCCAAAGCGCCACGCGTACTCAAAGCGGAATGCCTCGAATCGGTGCCGCGTGGGCAGCGTTGCGTAGTTCTCTCCGTATAGAATGTTCGCCACAAACGCGACTGCTCTTCGCGGCACGATCTCTCGAATGAACACCACGCCGCGCTGGTCGCCCCGCCGCACGTAGAAACGCAGATTAACCTCCTCGAAATTACGGTGGAAGGGAACAGGAACATTGCGCACGCGCGTGTTCAAAAACAGGAAGCCAATCAGGCTGACGTACGTGCGTCCCTGCCAGCGATCGAGCTCCACGCCGGTTGGAATGTAGGGCGCAAGCATTGCCGCATCAACTTCGTAGTTCAGCATCACCAGATGCCGCCATTCGGCGGTTAAGAAAGGTTTTGTGCCCATCCAGGGGCCGGGCTTCTGATAGCGCGGGCGGGCCGGATCGATCGCTCTTAACGGAGACAAATTCCCCTCGCAATTCGACGCAAGTCCTACCCAAATCCTATGTCGATTGAAACATTTTCGCCTTTGCCGCTCAATGTTTTTGGATCGTGGATCACACTGCTCGATCCCTCGGACGTACCTCCGGGAATGTCGCCAAATCTCGCGGACGTCGACTTTTTCCCCGGCGGAGTGCGCACGCGGCCGGGACTTGTCTCCGAGATGGCGGGCATCGGCGGCATGCCGCAGATCAATGGCCTGAAATCATACGTCAATACCAACTTGCAGCCGTTCTTGCTGATTCTCGATTCGCTCGGCAACATCTACGAAGAAATTTCTCCGGGCGTGTTGAGCCTGTTGGTAGCAGGCGCGGTGAAGCCCAGCCTGTATCTCGCTTCCACCACCCACTTTGGACGCGAATACATGGCGCTAGGCGACGGGCAGATTGGGCAGGATCTGCCGCGTCAGTTTGACGGAACAAACTTCGATCGCGTCAGTCAAATCGGTCCGGGAGAAGGTCCGTCCGTGGCGGATTCGACGACGGCGGGAAGCGTCTCGCCAGGCGTGCATCAAGTTTCGGTGGTGTTCGTCACGCGGCAGGGATATTGGACGGCGCCTTCTCCACCCGTTTCGTGGACTTCCGCTGGAAATTTGAAAGTGAACGTCACGAATATCCCGACCGGGCCCACGAATGTGGTGCAGCGGCTGCTGGCGTTCACCGCTTCGGGCGGCGCAAGCTTCTATCATGTGCCTGCGGCCATGGTGATCAACGACAACACCACCACGTCGTTAACCGTCGATTTCAGCGACACGATTTTGCTTTCCGGCACCAGCATGGACTACCTCTTCGGCCAAGTTGAGTTGCCGCCGCAGCTCGGCACGGTGGCTTACGCTGAGCGCATTTTCTGGTGGGGTGAGCGCGCCGCGATGGACAACTGGCGCAATCTATCATTCGATGGCGGATGGGACGCGTCCGGCAACGGCCGTCCGCTGGGATGGCAGCTCGATCCCACGTTCGGCGCGGGCGGCAGCCGCGAATCGAGCGACGTGATCTGGGGCGACGCGTATCGCATTGCCGCCGATGGGGCAACCGCCAGCCGCGGGATGATCGAGCAATATGCCACCGTGGACGCCGCCGGCAATCCGCTGTGCGTTAACAACACGGATTACTCCGTCCGCGCGCGAATCAAGCGCAGCGCAAATTTGTCCGCTGGCACACTGCGGATCGTAGCCTACAGTCCCACGGCAGGCCAGGTGGGCGCGGGGATGGGCATTGCATTTACGCAAGCCACCACCGTATATCAGGAATTCATCGCGGATCTGTTTCCCGCGCAAGCGTCGCTGCCCGCCGATCTTTTATTGCGCGTCTACGCGGACGGATTCCCGGCGCCTTCCGGCGAATCGTTCGTGATCGACTGCATCGAAATCTTTCCTACCAACGCATCGCAAAATCCGTCTCTGGTGCGCGCCTCCGGGACGGACGAGCCGGAAGCTTACGATGGCGTCACCGGCATCATGAGCATCGCCGACAACAACGGCCAGGGCCTGCGCGCCGCATTCACGCTGCGAAATAATCTGTACTTCGTGAAAGAGCGCAGCCTGTACGTGACGGCAACAGACGGCGTAAACGAGCCGGCTCTGTGGCAAGTGGAGGAAGTGTCGAATCGGGTGGGCACGCCCTCGGCCCACGGACTTGGCATCGGCGAGGAATGGGTGGTGATCGCCGGACGCACCGGGCTCTATCTTTTCGATGGCAGCGAGCCTGTAAAACTTTCGCAGGAAATTCAGCCGACGTGGGACGCCATCAATTGGGAATATGGCGACCGGATCTGGGTGCAGGTGGATACGCGCGAAAAGCGTATTTACATCGGTGTCCCCGTGGGCGCGGCCACGCAGCCGAATCAGGTGCTCATGCTCGACTACGCGGAAGGGTTCACCGATCCGCTGGTGGCCGCGCTCAGCGCTCCAGAGCGCGGACGGAAATGGGCGCCGTGGACGATTTCGGCGAATTCTTGCGCGCTTGTGGAGCGCAGCACCGGCGTGGCGCAGATTTTCTTTGGCTCGAATAACTCCAGCGGGAAAGTCTATGGACTTACTCCGGGGGCGTATTCGGACGACGGCGCGGCCATCAATTCGTTCTATTCGACGGCTTATTTGGCCGCTACTGGCCTGAGTGGGCGAAATCTTTTCGGTTATCTGACTGGCTACGTGCAGGGCGCTGGCTCGCTCGCGCTTTCGGCCAGCTTGCCGGGAAATTCGAGCACGGTTTCGCTCGGCTCGTGGACTCTCGCGTCGCCCGCCTCGCGCGACATGGAGCAATTCACTAACGTACTCGCGGAGCGCGTCTCGTACCTGTTTGGGACGAACGCGGGGAGCTCGTGGTTCTCGCTCACGAAGCTTGTCCCATGGGCCAAACCGGATCCGTTCGCGATCGTCCGCGGCGGAAACTAGCCGGTCGGACCTTAGGTAAGCGCATCCGGATCAAAGGAACAGCGGATGGCGAGGCATACTTGGCGCATCCGGCGGTCGGAAAGCGGTCGCGGCAGAGGTTCCAGCAGGCGGGCCTTCGAGAGCGGTTGGATCAGGTCGCCTCGCAAGTACGAAGGGCCGGGCAAACCGGTCTCCCCGGCTTCGAATTGGATGACCGTGGGTAAAGCGACCGGCTTACTTCCAAATGGGACGATCAAGACCGAGTCTGAGAAGCGGCTGCGGTTGCGAACATCCAACGACACGATCAGCGCCCAATGGCGGCGCGGCGGTTCGCCCAGATTGACGACCCAAATTTCTCCGCGCCGGGCGATGGCGCTACTCATCTAAATTGATCTCGCTCGCCGAACGCGAGAAGGCTTCGGCGATTTCATTTTCCTCGGCTACAGCTTCGCGCGACGGATTGTCGTAATACTCCGCCATCATCCGTTCAAGGTGAGCGCGGTTTTCGTCTCGCCGTATCTCTTCGAGAACCAAGTCGATTGCTTCCGCAAGGTTTTTGGCCTTCCCGGCTGCAATCATCTTTTCGAGCACGGCATATCCCTGCGGGGAAATAGTCGTCGAAATCTTCTTTCGATTCTGCTTCATGCGGTGTCACCTATTTAGCATCCAATTCATCTCTATTTTATCTGCCACACGTCAGACAGGCAACGAAAATTTATGCTCACCGTTCCGCAAATCGAAGCTCTTCGCAAAACGAATCCGCAGCTTTACGAGGCGCTGCGACGCATCGCCGGCGCGTCGCTAGGGCCGAACCAGGGCTGGAGTCTCGACGATCAGATCGTCGATGGCAGCGATTACGCTCGCGTCTCCTCTGGCGCGCTAACGGCAGGGAACATCGATCCCTCTAAATCGGGCATGCTGATGAAAGGCTCTGTGCCGCCCACTTGGTCCGGCGCGTTCACGTACGTTTCCACCACTACGAGCCTCACGTGGACGTGGACCGGCCTGAGCATTTTCCGCGCGGACGGCACAACGACGACAATCCCTGACGGATCGGCAGCGATCAGCGGGCTGGCTGCCGGCACGAGTTACTACTTTTATCCGTATTGGGACGATGTGGCTGGCGCGATCGGTTGGGTTGCGGGCGCGTCGGGCTCGCCGGGTTACGCGCAGCCGGCGAAAACGAATACGGCCGCGCAGCAACAGGCGCTGCAAGGCCGCGTGCCTCTATCGCAAGGCGCCGTGGTTGCCGCTACCACCACAAGCGGCACCGGGGGCGGATCGGGCGGCGGAAGCGGAAGCTGCCTGCGCGCGGGCACCATCGTACTGACTAAAGAGCGCGGCACAGTGCAGATCGATACATGCACTCCGGGCGAACATCTGCGCTGCCCGTCCGCCGCAGGCGGCGAGGGCTGGACGCGCATCGTGCGCATCGAACCGCGCGACGCGGATACCTTCATCCGTCTTCACTTTTCCAACGCCGAATCGTTGGACGTGACGCCGCACCACATCTTCACGCTTGCCGACGGCTCGCCGATGCGCGCCGAGCGCCTGTGCCTATGCGACTTGCTGGTGGGACGCTTCGGGCGCGTGACGCTAAAAAAGATCGAGGCGATCGTGGAACCATCGAGAAAAGTGACAGTGAGCTGCGAGCCTTCGCACGAGTTTTTCGCCGGCCGCCATGCCGCGTCGATCTTGACGCACAACTACACTTTTTCATCTTGAGGAATTGCAGGAAGGACACCTCCATAGGGGCACCGGGTGGTGTGCCCCTACGGAGCAAACAGATCCAAATCGCTACCGCCGTTAACTAACTTGCGGCCTGCGAGCGCGCTGCGCGCACATTCGCCACATTGCTAGCGAGCTGCGTCAGCTTTGCGTCTGCGGCTTTCTCTTCTTGCAGTGTTTGTTCGAGTTGAGTGGCCGTGGTATCGAACCCAAGTTGGCGGGCCCACGCGACCAGCGTGCCGTACAGCGCGATTTCGTAGTGCTCCACCATATTGGCGTTGGCGATCAAAGCGGCATCGCGAAGCGCCGGCGGCTCGACGTTTCCGGCAGAGTCCTTAGCCGCGTCCATGATTTCGGAGAGAATCTTATTGCTCTTCGTCTCCGGGGTCAGCCCGCCGGTGGCAAAAACTGTCTCTAGCCGGCGGAGCTGGCCGCGCGTTTCCTCCAGGTGCATCTGCAACGCGTTGCGAAGTTCCGGCGATTGGGCAGCCTCGATCATTGACGGCAATCCTTTTTCAACCAATTTCTTCTCGCAGTCATATGCGTACCGCAGTTCGATTTCGAAAAGCTCGTTCATATTTTTAATGTTTGTAAACATCCCAATCTCCTTCTGCCGGGCTCATCGAGCTTTAATTTGGCGGTCCGAGTGGGCGGTCTCGGCGGGACAATCTCAATTCCCGGCACGCACTACCAGATATATCGCATCGCGGCGACGAAACCGATTGGGTAATGTCTGTATTTAAGCGCAGCCATACCTACCTATGAGTGCTAAAGCGTACTACCTAACCACGCTCGGCGACTGGCAGCGCTACGCCTCGCGATTTGCGAACTCGCACTGGCTGGCGCTTGACCATTGCTCCGGCGGCGCAAGACCAGACGATGCGACGCGCATCCTTGTGCTTGTAGAAGCCGACGAGGGAGCGCATCTCGCGCTTGAGGACGACGCCGCATTCGAGGCGCTACCGCACCCGTTGGCGCAGCAGCCAATTTCCGCGGCAGCGCAAGCGGCACTCGCGCGGCTAGGCGTCGCGCCAGGCTCGAGCACATTCGATGCCGCCGAAGCCGCAGCCCGCGTTCACCCGCTACTTCGCCATCGCGTGTTCTAGCGCACGCCCATGCTCATTCGCGAATATAAGGAGTCCGATTTGGACGCGCTGCGCGCCATGCATGCGCGACAAGGCTTCGATTACCCGTTTCCGGATCTCTCCGATTCGATCTTCGTTGCGAAGCTGGTACTCGAGGACGACTCAGGCCAGCCAGTAATGGCTTCTCTCGCGCGGATTACTTGCGAGATGTATCTGCTGATGGATCGTGAGAAGTCGCAGGACAGATCGCGTGGCGGAGATTGCGACGTGAATGGCGACGCAGGTCGCGCGTCACGACTTGGCTGCGGCGGGGCAGAGAATCCGCTCCAGCGTTACGACTGGTTGTGCGCGCTACATGCCGCGGGCGAACGCGATCTGCTCGCGCGCGGATTGGACGATGCGCACGCCTGGCTGCCTCCGCGGATTGCCAAGCGATTCGGACGCCGCCTTGAAGCGCTCGGTTGGGTCCGCGACGATGCCTGGACGCCCTACTGTCGCAGGCTGGGAACCAGTGGATAGCGACGAATGGATGGTAACTGGCAGCGCGTGCAGCGTGTTTCGCCTAGCTGCCGCGACCTTGCGGCGGCTTACTCGCCGCTGATCACTCGCGCGCCAGTAGTCTCGAATCAATAATCACTAATCACGAATCACTGCCGCACAGGAGGAGCCATGTCACGCGGAGCACAACGTAGCACGCGCGCGCTTACCGATCAGCAGCTCGCGCAGCAGAATCAGCTGATCTCGCAATCAAACCAACAGGGGCAGCAGGATCGTTCGCTGATGATGCCGACGATTCAAAGCCTGCTCACCAGCCAGGGCTACACGCCGCAACAGCAATCGGCGATCACGCAGCAAAGCATGGGCCCGGCCAATACCGCGTTCGACGCGCTGCGCCAGCGCGCCGCCAATCGCGCCGCAGCCACCAACAACTCCGCTGGTTTCAATGACCTGACTGCGCAGCTTGGCCGCGAACAGGCGCAAACCGATGCCGGCCAAGCGCAGCAAAATCAGATCGCTTTCGCCAATCAGGCGCTCAAAGAAAATCTCGCCGGGCTCAGCGCGCTGGGCCAGACCTACGGTATCGATACCAATCTCCTTGGCAAAGCTATGGGCGTTCCATCGGAACTGCTCGGCGTGCGCCAGCGCGCGTCCGGGAGCAGCTCAAGCGGACTAGGCAGCCTGTTTGGCGTCGGATCCGGAATCGCTTCGCTTTTCGGTTAGCCACCGCGGCACGACATCGGCGCGTTTGATCATCTCGCATTCGCCAACTCGCCGCTGTGCCCGACCCCGTCGACCTTAGTACCCCGAAAAGAACATCAGGCCTTTACCCGATTCACGAATATCTTTGGTTCTGTAAGATACGCGACAGTCCGGAGGACATATTCAGTGTCCTTCGGGCGTTGGTGCCTTCGCGTGCCAACGGGGGCCAGCCTGACCGGGGGACGCATGGTACGTATTCTCATTGCAGACGATCACCAAAAAATCCGCTCGACGTTGTCCGAGTTCATTCAGCAATCGGATCCGCAGTGGGAGATCTGCGGTGAGGCGGCCGACGGCAGGGAAGCTGTGACGAAAGCGCAGACACTGAAGCCTGACGTGGTTGTGCTCGACTTTGCCATGCCGCAGACCGACGGAGTCAGCGCCGGACGGGAAATTCGAGCGCGTTTGCCGGACGCTTTGGTTCTGGTTTACACGTTTATGGTGTTCCCGCAGTTGGTACGGTTGGCAAAAGAAGCCGGCATTCAGGCCGTCATGCACAAGGCGGACTCGCAAGGCCTGGTAACGGAAATTCGCGGGCTTCTAGCCTCCAATTCCGCACTAGACAGTGCTGGCAACGCGAAGGAAGTCGCGCCGATCTCTCCTACCCTCACTCTTGAGACGCCGCCCCACCAAGCATTGGCCTCGGACCCAGCGTTCGCAACCTCGACGGAAGATCCACCGGTCCAAGAACCGCCATCGAGTCCATCAGAATTCAAAGCATAAGCGTCGGCAGTTTCAAATTGTTACGCGTTCATCCGCAAATCCAGCTCGAAATACAAGGCGCCGGGCACAGGATTGTGCCGATACGGCGGAATTTCCTTGAAGCCGAGCGTACGGTAGATGCCGATAGCCGTTTCCATCAAGGGCAGGGTATCGAGGCGCATTCGCTGGTAGCCGATCTCGCGTGCGGCGCTGACCAGCGCGTCGATCATCGCGCCGCCCGCACCTTTCCCGCGAAACGCCCGGCGAATATACAGCCGCTTCATCTCGCACACAATGCTGTCGATCGGCCGTAATGCTCCGCAGCCGATTGCTTCCCTCTGATCGAATGCCAGCAGAAGCCGGCCCGCCGGCCTAGCGTATTCGCCGGGCAGTCGCGCCAGCTCTTCCGCAAAGCCCTGAAAGCAAAGATCGACTTTCAGCGACTCCGAATACTCGATAAACAACTTCCGAGTGATCGCCACGAATTCAGGAGCTTCCGCAGTTTCGATGCGAAACACGAGGCCTTCCGTCACCGAGCCCGAAAGAGAGCGGCTCTTAGGAGGGAACTGTCACATCCGGAGCTGCCGCCGCAAACAGCCAATTTGACAGCCAGAGCCGTTGGGCCTGGAGCGATTGGTTTTGCTGAAGTCTCGAACTCGTTGCCAGTGGCTGTCCCTTGGAACAGGTGGTGCTTATTGCAGAAGGGACCGCAAAAATCGCTGCCATCGAGTGCGCTGCAGCTGGGCTTCCACGTCGGGCGGAATCCGCTGGAGCGATTTCATCAGGGTGTTACTGACGCCGCTGAAGAATCCTGCCCTCTCGTCGATCCACTTGGCGTGAATATCGAAATTCTCATCCGTACAGATCGAGCAAAACGGGAAATCCACAAGATACTGTTTGCCAACTATGCTGTATAGGAAGTCCCAAAAAACCGGCACCCTCCACGTTGGGAGACGATATGGCTGGAAAGCGCCCCGGTAGCGGTGACCACGCGCCGGGGCCGCGCAAACGATACATCGATCCGGAAGCGACGCTTCTTGAAGCAACACCAAACATCCAGAGCAATGATACGCGCCTTCGGTCACCCCTACCCGCGTGTTGAAGAATACGTCTCTCAGAAGTGCTGCGTCCATGCCGCTTGAATTTCCGTAACCGTACCACAAGAGGAATTGAGGATGAGGAAGATTTCGAATACGGGCGCCGTAGTGCGCGTGGCTTGTGTTGCGACGTTTGCCGCACTCGCGATGTTCATCTTCGCGCCTGGCGCGTTCGCGCAGAGCCAATCGGCCTACCTGCGCTGGGCGCCGAGCGCCAGCGCCGCTTCCAATCCATCGCTTACCTACAACGTCTATCGCGCGAATTCTTGCGCTGGCACGTTCGCCAGAATCAACGCCGTTCCAGTGACCAGCACCGTTTTTTTGGATAACCAGCCGCCGCCAGGAAGTTATTGCTACCAAGTGACTGCCGTGTTGAACAGCATGGAAAGCGGCCCATCCAATTCCGCCACAGCTACGATCCTGCCGCTCCAGCCGCAATCCCAACTGCAAACATCCGCGAATTCGCCTGAGTCATCCGCGTCTGAGCCGCCCGCATCGGCGAAGCAGCCGTGCGCGCACGGCGGCGACCTGTTCAGCTGGATTCGCTGCGTGGCGGACAAAGCGCGCGCGAAAATTGCGCCTCCGCTGCCGGTCCGCTGACCAGCGTGCCAGCGCGCAACAAGCCTTGCGGAGTGCGGCAGCTTGCTCGTGTAGCGCCGCACTTCACACTTCAGCGGCTGCTGCGGAGCTACACGTCCGAACTGACTGTCGCGTAATTTTGCGGCGATTTTTCGCCGGTGCGGCGCGTCAGAAAATAAATTAGCAGGATCGTGCCGCCGATGGCGCCGACGACCACATCCATACCGGGCATGCCGCGGGGCCCCCAGTGCGCGTACCCAACGCCGTCGAGCACCGTCATGTACAACACCGGCACGTTTCCGAGCGAATTGATAATTGCATATCGAGCGCTGCCGCTCTTGCCTGAACCGCCGAGGTATGCGAGCACGACCGCGGTGAAAAACGCGTAACACGCGCCAACGGTGAACAAATACATTACCGTGCCTGCCAAATAAACACTCGGCCGAAGTGGTCCTAGGCACAACACGGCTAGCGTAGCGGCATTTACCAGGCCTGCCGCGATATACGCGACCGCGGCGCGCACGCGGGTAGAGATCAGGCTTGCCGAAAGCGCGCCGGCAGCCATCAGAAGCGCTCCGCCCACTCCGTTGATCCAGGCGACCTGGTTACCGCTGACGTGATAATCCGCGGCCAGGCCAGGCAGCAGTTGCGTCATCGCGCCACTGCCCATGGGGAAAAGAACCGCCAGCGTGTAGGGAATTGCTTCCCAGCGCAGAAACGTGGATTTGAACTCGCGCCAGATCTGGATCAGCGTGCCACGGATATCCGCGCCGCCAACGGCGCTTTGCTTGGGAGCGGCTAGAGCGGCCAGTGCGGGCAGCGCGATCATTGCGGCCGCGAGCCACGCAAGCGTCCCGGGGCTGAGCCGCGCGGAGAGCGAAACCAGCACCAATACAGCCAGCGCCCCGAACGCTAGCGATCCGCCCTGATAAAAACTGCTCGCGCGGCGACGGTTTACTTCGCTGCCCAGCGTGCCCATCATCCCGCCGCAGGCCGCGACGATCAGCTGGCCAAGACAGGCGCTCAAGAACATCAAGCCCACTGCCCAGTGACTGGCCAGGCTGTGCGTGCGGAAAGCGGCGAACATCGCGACCGCGGCCGAAACGGCCGAGACGATCAGCCACGAGCGGCGCCTCATCCAAAAGTCCGTCACCGGACCCCATAAAAAGTAGATCGACGACGGCAGCGTCAGCAAAGCGATGATGGACGCTCCGCGCGCTGGCCCGACGCCCTGAACCCGGAGCATGTAGGAGAGCGCTCCGCCAACGATGCCGTTGGAAAGCACGGCCATCGGCGCGATCAGCAGCGCGAATAACCATGGTCGTTCTGGAGGCGCGGCAGCGGCCTTACTGGAAGCCTCCGGCCGCTCTGGCGAATGCATTTGTTGCAGCTTAACACGCACGCCCAGCGCAGGCCCCAATACGCCACGGATCTGCGGGTCTGACAGTCTGCTCGCGGGGCACTGGCGCTAAGGGCACAGTCCTCGGCAGGGAATTCGCCAATGAATACGAATCCGAGCACAAGTGAGCGCAGTCGTCCGCGCGGCACCCGAACGCGTCCGCGACCTGGTCAGTGTAATTGGGGCGTTTCGGTTCGCTGCAACGAAGCCGCCGAAGTCCGCTTCGAAAGCGGCCTGGGCTATTGCCGCGCGCACGCCGAAGCCGTGATCGCCAATCGCGAATGGCTGCAAAACTTCGTCGATAAATTGCAGCTCGCAAGTCCTGCACAGAGAGATGCAAGCGTAAACAGGCCTGCGTCCGTCGCGCGCTACTAATCCAAGGAGACCGCCATGTGGGAATTTCTGTCAACGCATCGCGCGCAGGCGGAACTGGTGGGCGTGTGCTGGCTGGCCGTGCAAATCGCCGCGGGCATGCCCACGCCGTGCGATGCGTCGAGCACCGCGTACAAATGGACGTTCAACGTGGCGCATTCGCTTACCAATTTGCCGCGCCTGCTGGCCACGACATTCCCAGAAGTCAGCTGGATTGCGGCGCTTTTCGGAGTCAAGTCAGCAGATACGGGACAATCAACGCGTGGAGGGTCGGCCAAATGAAGTGGGACATTCTGTTTCACGTGGGAGATTTGGTGTTGCAGGCGTCGATTGCGTGGGCGGTGATTCCGGTTGCCATGCGGGTGATGGCCGTGCTCAAGGATTTTCCGCCGCATCGCCATGAAGCAAATGGCATGATCCGTTATCCCTCCGGGTTTGAACCAGGCCGCACGGAAAGATTGTGAAACTGGAACTCCAGCGCGACGTGCAAACCGCGCAGGGAACTACCGGTCAATTGTTTCTCGACGGCGCGCCATTTTGCTTCACGCTGGAGCGACCCGCCGCGCGGTTTGGCGATCCTCATCCGTGCATTCCGGCCAGCGAGTACCGCGTGGTGCTGTACCACTCGCCGCATTTTGGCCGACTGATGCCGCTGCTGGCCGACGTTCCCGGCCGCAGCGAGATCGAGATGCACTGGGGCAACTACGTCGAGAACACCGATGGGTGCATTTTGGTGGGTTCGTCGAAAAGCCTGCTCGCGGACGGAAACCCTTCAATCTGGAACTCGCGCGAGACGTTCGACAAATTGTTCGCCGCAATCGACGCAGCGCTTGCCCGCCGCGCCCCGGGCCAGGCCGAGGGCTGCACGATCACCATTCGCCTTCCGCAGTTTACCTCCGCGCACGAGAACGCCATCGATGCCCAGAGTCTGTAATCGAGCAGGATGCCACCGCCAGCTAATTTCAAAGGACGGAGCGCCTGACTATCGCAAGCACTTCTGTAGTCCGGATTGCCTGCGCGCCGATAAACACGAGCGCTTGCTTGCCAAGCGCAATCGCTTGAGCAACCGGCCCTGCCCATATTGCCACCGAAAACGATCTTCGGTCCGTCCAGAAGCTGGCTTGTGAAGCTTCACAAAGCTCGCCCTTAACCTGTAGCTATCGACCAAGGGTAAACCGCTGTGCCTCGCCGGCCGAACGCTCTGAAACGCCCGGTGATAAAAAAAGGAATCGAGAGAAGGGAAATGAAAAAAGCAACTATCTCCAACGCGATTGCAGTTCTGTGTCTGCTGGCGACCGGTTTGACCGGTTGTGCAGCGAAAAAGACGGCGATCAACCCGCCCGCGAATCCGCCATCCCAGCAGGACTGGTCCGTCACGGCGACCTGGCAGGAAAACTTCACGAATTTCGTGCCATGCAGTTCGACGGTAACAAAAGGCTGCGTAAGCGGGTTCACCTGGGGCTATCTGCAAGGCACCACGCAGGTGGCGCTTAAAACCAGCGCGCCGACGGTGTGCGCCGGCCCCACGCAGCCAGAAACGTGCACGGATACAGTGAATGCAACGCTGGGAATTGGTCCCGTGATCTTCTACATAGTGGCGAATTACGTCGACAATGCCGGCAACGCGGGTAGCACGATGGCAGATCAGTCAGCGCAGCAGAACGTCAGCCTCGCCTTACCAGTTGGCTTGGCGGTCAGTTGGGAGTAATGAATCCAGCAAGCCTTCACCATCAATAGACGCGGTAAGAATTCGACACCGGAACATCAGAAGTTCGCGCCGTAAATTTCGCACAGGAGAAAAGTATGAAACGAGCGGTATTGGCCGCGGTTGCGGCCTTGTGTCTTTTCGCGCTTCCGGTAGCAGCGCAGACCTCTGGTACGCCGAGCGCACCATCGACTTCCACTTCGGATGCCAGCGCTCCCCCAACGAACCAGGGTAGCTTCTCGCTGACCGCGCAAGCCGTGGCGCTGCCCGGCGGCGGGCAAACAGTAGCCGCCACCGACCTGGGCTTCACCAAAGCAATCACGCCCAATTTCTCGTTGCGCGACGACAATATTCTCGCGCCATCGAACGGCATGCAGTTTTACGGCGGCGGTGGAAATTATTTCTTGCCCACGGCCTTTCTCTCGAAGACTTTGCTCGATCCCAAATCGCTGCAACCGTACGTCACCGCGAGTATTGGCGTCGATCGAATTGTGCCTGCCAGCGGACCGTCGCAGCAGCACATCGCATTCCTGTTTGGCGGCGGGTTGAACTACAAGCCGGCGAGTGGCTTGTGGGTGAATCTCTTCGAGGCGCGTTACGCCAAGCTGCCCGGCGTCGCAAATAACACCGCGATCATCAGCAGCGGCTTCACGCTGAATTTTTAGCCGCGAGCGAACGCTATGACTGACCAGCTCACTCCCGCACAAATTCGACACGCCGAAAAAAACGCAGCTGGCGAAAGCTTCGCTCACAAGGCACTCGTGGGGCTCGATCAGGATGTGAACGTCGATACCGGCGGATTGCCGGACGAGACGATCAGCTCGCGGGTGCGGCGGATATCGGATGCGCATCCGCGCTGGGGCTGGAATCCCGGCGTGTGGCTGGCGAAGGCTCTGAACGCCGGATTGAACGTTATTCAGAGCGATCACGGGCAACGAGCACAGGCCGGCGATTTGGAGCGTGCGCTAAAAGTCGCGACGACGGAAGAAAAGGCGCTGGGAGTCGAATGCGAAGAGTCATCGAAGTCCTCGAGGCAGCAGCCCTGATCGCAACAATCGTAGCGCTGGTGGGACTCATCACGATCGAGGCCAGCGTGCGTGAACGCTTGCCGCGGATACTGGCGGATGGCGAGAGCGCCGCGCAAAGGTTTGCCGCCGCGAGCGATTCCGTTGCCGACGCGGCGGGTAAGCAGGACGGCTACCTCGATCAAACTTCGCGCGAGTTGAACAAAACAGTCGCCGACGCGCACGACCTTTTGATTCACACCGACGAATCGCTGAATGGCCGCGACGGTCGCGGCGGAACCTTGCCTGCCGCTTCAGCGCTCCTGGCTGAGCAGCGAATTCAACTGGATATGATCGAAGCGCGCACTAATCTGGCGCTCGATGATTTGGACGCGGCGGAAAAGCAAGCGCAGCCCATACTCGCGTCTTTAGACGAAACAGCGCGAAGTGCGGCGCAAACAGCAGGGAACCCGGGTATCGCCGAAAGCCTCCAGCGCCTCGATCTTGCTCTGGCCGAATCGGACGCGACGCTCGTGAATCTACAGGCGATCAGCGCCAGCGGTAACCGTGACGCCGCCATGATCGAGATTCGGCTACGCCAGGCGCTCAAACCCGCAAACCTGCTCAAGTCGGCCTTGCTCCACGCTGTCGGCATCGCCGGTCCGGCGGCGCAGGTCGCTGCGAGCCTCCACTAGCGGAAAACATCGAGTCGCGAGTCAATTGGCGCTCGACGATTTGGACGCGAAGGATGCAGGCAGAACGCACAGTGAGCTGCAAGACTTGTTGCTACCGGCGACCGCGCCCATTTCCAAAAGCCGACGCCAGAAGTTGGTGAGCGCGAAGCAGATCCTCACCGCGTGTTCTGGACTGCGGTGCAAATTTGACGTCTCGCTCCGCCTCTTCTTCGAGGTGTGCGGACTACAACGCAGCCAGCCTCAGCGATCACAATTCGCCGCCTTTGCGCGATATCCTATCCCGTGCTGCTCGCCACAAACGTCGCGAATCTTCTTCCTTCTTCTTGTTCGTTGCTCGCGCGCCGTAGCGACGCTGATCTACCATTCGTCCGAGCAGGCGCAGACGAAACAACCGCTTGATGCGCCCGCGAGCCTCGGGACTTTGCGCCGCGATCCACTCGATGTCCGTTTCCGCAAGGGCCCGGCCAGACAGCGCGAGGGACGGCGTGTCGCGCAACTGTCCTTGCGGCTGGGTGGGCCGCGTAGTCACGAGCAGGCTATTTCGATCGGGATATCACAACCCGGCGGCGCCCGTGATCGACGGCCTCTCGCTTGGCCGCGAGACTCTCCGCCGCCCGCTCCGTTCGGCAGGCCTCGGCTCGCCACGAAAACGACGCACCCGCACTCATCGCCTGCGCCGCCTGGCTCGCGCTCGCGAAGGCGAGATGCTCCTGCTCGATGCCAGCCTGTATGCTTGGCTGGAGAACCGCGGGCCCCAGTTTACTCTGCTCGGCTTCCTGGACGACGCCACTCGCCAAGTGCTCGCCGCTGAGTTCTTTCCCACCGAAGATGCTCGCGGCTGTTTCCGCCTGCTTCGTCGCTTATTGTGCCGCTACGGCGTTCCCCTCAGCCTCTACGGCGATCGCGGCAGTATCTTCGTCCGCAACGACGATCACTGGTCGCTCCAAGAACAACTCGCCGGCAAACGTCGACCCATCCAGTTCGGCCGCGCCCTCCGTCAACTCGGCGTTACCTACATCGCTGCCAACTCTCCGCGGGCCAAGGGGCGCATCGAACGACCGTGGGGCACTTTTCAGGATCGTCTCACCAGCGAACTCCGCCTGGCCGGCCCGGCCCATCTGCCCAGTGCCAACGCCGCGCTGCGCCGCTTCCTTGCGGATTACCACCGCCGCTTCGCGCGCACTCAGCGCCAAGCAGAAACGGCCTGGCGCCCGAGGTCTGCGGGCACCGCGATCGCATCTGCTGCTTCGTGCACGAACGCAGCGTCAGCAACGACCATATCGTGCAATGGGACGGTCATTGCTTCCAAATCCCGCCCCAGCCCAAACGCTTCAGCTTCGCCGGGGCCACGCTTCAGGTTTACGAAACCTCGCGGTGGGTAACCTCACCAGAGGGTGACATTTTTACGTTGCTATAACAGACAAACGATCTTGACATCCTCAACCTCCACGAAGTAAGCTAACTTAGTGCTGCGAATGAATATTATGTTGTCACATGCCCAGTTGTGATTCTTGGACGAGGGGAGAAAGCGCGGGGCCACAGTAGCTTAGAAGTTCGGTCACTTAAGCGATTGCGCTAGGTTTAACTTCACTGCGGTGGCGGTTTTACGGGCGTCTTCGTTTTCCCTAGGCGCGAGAGAAACCTGGTTGTTGCGCTTGTGTTCGTACATGTCGCGATCGGCTTGTTCCATCAACTCTGCGAGCGAGATCGGGTGCTGAGGGTCAAACCAGGCGGTGCCGACGCTCAAGGACAATTGATAGCGGAATTGGTCTTTTCCCAGCTTGTTCAGCTCCTTGCGGAGACGCGTTAGAATCGTCTGCTGGTGACGCAGTGGAAGATCCATAGCGAGGACGGCGAATTCGTCGCCTCCGAGCCGGGCCAAAACGTCGGAGTCCCTAAAGGCCGACTGCAAGGCATCTGCGGCGCGCACCAGCGACATGTCCCCTTCTCGATGTCCAAATCTGTCATTTATCGCCTTCAGGCCATCAAGGTCACAAGAGAGTAGTAGCGCGGGCTTGTCATTGCGGCGTGCCATCTTCATTTGCTGGGTGGCGGCGGCGAAGAAGCCTCGACGGTTGTACAGGCACGTCAAGTCGTCGCAGAGAGCCAGATGCCGAAGTTCGCGTTCGACAAGCGCATGCTTGACGGCGTACCAGACGGCGGGATGCAAAGCGACTCGAAGAATCTCATCCGGCGGCTTCCCGGATTTCAGCGCACTAGATATCTCATCGAGCTGACCTAGGACTTGGGTGAGCTCTTTGTCGGTGGAAAGCAGTGCGGAGACAAGGCTGCCTTCAAGGTCTTTTTCAGCGCCGCTGCGTCGTGGTTTGAAAGGAAGTGTCTTGTGATTGGATGAAGAACCTGGAGTGAAATTAAGAAGCTCTTCTGCATCAGAGCGACCACTCACAACGGGCGTACTCTGCACTGTCATGTACTTCTCCTCCGTCTGTACTTCGTCACTGGAACCGCGTGTGCATGGTTTCATTTTGGGTACCAGATCAGCAAGCGGGCAGACACCTTAGAGTGGACCCTAGTGATGCCCGTAGTACGATTTTGATTTCGCGCTGGCCGCGCTCACCCGATGCGTATCTCGGCCATTTGCCTCCGCGCTGATCGATCCACGGGAACGTTAAGGAATTCCTGGGCAAGTTAATTAGACCGGCGGATAGGGTTCCCGACCCACGATTAATTCGCAGGGCCTCAGCTTGGTGCGCCAGAAGGGCGATTACTTTTTGACGACTAACTGCTGACTCTGCGGAAAATGAAGCCGGCGCGATTGCCCCAGCATGTGATTCGATCGAGCTTTGGTCGTCTCGACATCGATTGGGGCAATGTCGAGGCCTTTTCTCCGGGGACGGCGAATTTTAAGATCGCCTGGCAGCCGGAGTGCCAGAGGTGTCCCAAAGCCTTTGAACGAATCCAGCAGGCAAAGGCGCCGGACACTCAATCTGATGCGCTGAGGAATCGCGCGATTCTGAAAAGTTCCGCGGAGGCCTGCGTGTAAGCCAGCGGCAATCAAAGAGTTTCCTGCGGCTGTTGCTGATTGTTGTATGGCGCGACCGATCGCGCATCGAGAATGGGTTTGAGGCGCAGTGCTAACGGTTCAATCAATTAGTGGACGCTGAGTGTAACGTTGAATACGGCGTTGCAATTCGAGGCCGGATCGTCGGTTTCGGTCTTGGAAACAGTGCCGCTACTGATCACAAACTGGAGCGGCTTTTTTGAGAAATTTGGGAGGCCGGTGAAACGAGCCAATCCGTTGGTGTTTGTAGGAGCTTCGAGCTGCGCTTTGTGAAGGTTCATGAAGCCATATTTAATTGTGATATTGATCTTGGCGTTGTAGAGCGGCTTGCCCGCCCCGTCCTTCACATTAAAATCCGCGCGGCACGTTCCGATACCGGCGTCAACACTTGGGACCTCGGGCGCGGATGAGTTTGACTGATTTGCGGCGAGCGCCGCACGGGCACCTAGCCCGGCCAATCCGATCACCGACATCACGATAGTGCAAACTAACTGCGACGCGAATGTCTTCCGTGCCTTCATTCCGGTGGTTCCCCCCTGCTAAAGATACGCCCCGCGACCGCATGCCGCAATTCCCTTCTGCCCGCGAAGATCGCAGAACGGAAACGGTGGCGGCGAGCTTGCAAGTTTTGGACCTGCCTGCGAATCTCAGTACATAAGCGGTGGCCACACGGCGGGATTGCGATGGAATGAGCTCCGTAACTCGATAGGCCGGGCGCTGACACAGAATTCGGACGACATTTTACGGCATGATATCATCGTATCTAAACCCTGATGAAACGGCGGCTGGAACTCGACGCAGCCCGCGGCCTGATGCTGGTTTGGATTGCCCTAACCCACCTGCCAACTGTAATCAGCACTTATAGCAATCAACCGTTCGGATTCGTATCCGCGTCCGAGGGTTTCATCATGCTGGCGGCGCTATTCAGCGGCCGCAATTACTTGAAATTGGCGCAACGGGAAGGCTACCCGGCCATGAGCAAGAAGGCCGGGGTGCGCAGTTTGCGGCTGTACTTATACCACGTGCTGCTGCTTTGTATCGCGTTCGGTGTGCTGGCACCGTTGGCCGTGAGCGGCAGCAGGCCGGGTGTTCATAACCTGCTGGATTTTTACTTTGCGGCTCCGCATCGCGCCATATTGGATTCGCTGCTGCTGATCTACCGTCCCCCGCTGCTCGATATCCTGCCGATGTACATCCTGTTTTCCGTTGTCCTGACGCCGCTGGCGCTGAAGCTCGGAGAAAAATTTGGATGGAAGTACGTTGTGAGCGTGAGCTTTGCGGTCTGGTTTGCGGCACAGTGCGGGCTGAAGCAGGCGGTTTACCTTGGATTGGTTCATGTCGCCGCGATGAGAATTCCTCTGAAGAACATGGGGGCGTTCGATTTGTGGGCGTGGCAATTCCTGTGGGTTGCGGCGCTGTGGCTGGGCGCTCGATGGGCGCGCAACGACTTGCCAATTGAGAAGTGGGCGCGAAAGATCATGTGGCCGGCTGCGGTGATTGCGCTGGCCTTCTGCGCGATGAGATATGCGGTGTTTCCGAACGTCCAGCCGGCGATATTGGGGGTTTTCTTCGACAAATGGCACCTTGGTGTGGTGCGGATCGTCGATTTTGCTGCCGTCGCCGCCGTGCTGATCCGGTTCAATGGCAAGTTGAAATGGGTCGCGTTCCGGCCGCTGGTTATGCTCGGGCAGGCGTCGCTGCAAGTGTTCTGCGTGCATCTGCTGTTCTGCTTTGCGGGGCTGACGCTGATGGGCACCGCCGAAGTGGTCACCGGCTGGACGGAAGGCGCGCTGATGGCGGCGACCCTGGCCGGAATGTTGCTGACGGCGAAGCTATTCGAGAAGAGTGCTTCCGGCGGGAAAGGGCGGCCGCAGCCGCGAATACAACCGCTGGCGATGGAGAACGAGTCGACGCAAACCTGAAACGCATCGGTTAAACAGAATCTCCCCTCCGACTTAGCACCTTTCTTCCCCAGCGTCCTGTCTGAGTAGGGTGTTGCGGCTGCAAGCCGCCGCACTTCACAGTCGCTTAGGTCTTCACAGACGCAATGATGAATTGGGGGACGCGGAAATAGAGCGCGCCATCGATAATCTCGATGTTCAGGACCTGAGCAAGTTTAGGCGAGGCGGTGCGAAATAGACGCTCGACTTCGGCGGCGGCAACTGGCGGCGTATTGATCCGGCGAATCCAGGCGGCGAAATCCATCGGACCGCCCTTTTCTGAGGCAGCTCCATATTCCTCGAAAATGGCCCTTAGGCCGGCTGCGGCCACGAATTCCCTCCATTCGCTCGGACGGTAATTCCGAACGTGCGAAGGATCGCGGAGCCTTTCGATATGATTCCACTGCCGATCAAGAGAATCGTTCTCCGGCGCAGCGCTATCGATAATAATCACGCGCGCCCGGGAACGAGCCACGCGCGCCATTTCGCGGACCGCAGCGCGGACATCCGCAAAGTGATGTGGCGCCTGGCGAACGGTAACTATATCGAAGCTCGCATCCGGAAACGGTAGCGACTCGGCGGGGCCCTGTCGCGTGGTTACGTTCTTCAGTCCGCGCGCGGAGGCGTTGCGTGCGGTTTCGGCGAGCATCGGCTCGGTGAGGTCGTAAGCGATCACCTGTGACACGTGCGTCGCCAGCGCTAGCGCGGTGTGACCCGCGCCGGTGGCGATATCGAGAGCGATGTCGGTCGGCTTCGGCTGAGCAAGTTTGACGACTCGCTCCAGTGCAGCGGGATCGCTGTGCGTTCGACTGGCGGTGTATGCCTTGACGGCAGCGCCGAATTGCGCAGCTACGCGGCCGTGGATCTGGGCGCTTGCGTCCGTGCCTTCTGTATGGTGCTTATTCGGCATCAAAAAGCTCCTGCCGCAAAGGTACAAAGAGCGCGCCGAGTTGTCCAATTGACTGTTGTTATGCGGCGTTGTTCCCCCTTATAAAGCGATAAGCGTCCATATAACACATGCCCGCCGCGTCCGCGCGGCTGGCATTACGCAGCTAGCCGAAGGGCAAAGCGGGAGTGTTAATTGTTGACCCGTGCGCCGAGCGGTATATACTTCCCGCGGTTCGCTGCAGCGTGGGAATTGATCTTGAACAGAATTCGTGGGCGCTACGAGCGCGCCTACGGCGGCGGCTCGGGACGACGGGCAACACGTTACGATTTTCCAAGGAGGCGGCAGATGAAGAAGTGGCTGGTGGTTATGGGGTTGGCGGCAGCAATGGCATTGCCCGCGTTGGCGGATACGACGACATGGCAGATCGATCCTAATCACGCCAACGCACAGTTTTTCGTGAAGCACCTGGGAATTTCAACCGTGCAGGGCGAATTCACGAAGGTAACCGGCACGGTCACGATCGATAACGACGACATCACGAAATCCACGGTGGACGTGACGATCCCAGCGGATACTGTCTATACGCGTGTGGCCATGCGCGACAATGATTTGAAGAGCGAGCACTTCCTCGACGTGGCGCAGTACCCGACCATTACATTCAAATCCACAAGCATCACCAAGACTGGTGACGACACCTACGATCTGAACGGCAATCTGACCATTCGCGGCGTCACCAAGCCAGTGACGCTGAAGGTGAGCGACGTGAGCAAGCCGATCAAGGCGATGGGCGGATTCCGGATGGGAGCCTCGGCCACCACGACGATAAACCGCCAGGATTTCGGAGTTGCGGCAGACCCCGGAATGGTTGGGAACGATCTGCACATCCTGATCGACCTGGAGATGGCGCACAAGTAGCCGGTTCGATCGATCGAACTTCGATCACACCTCTCTTTGGTGCGGGGCTTCCTATCTGGGGGCCCCGCACAAGACATGAGCTGCGCTGGTTCACAACCGGGCAGCCAGCCTCTTCGCTTTCCTGATCTTACTAATGCCGATTGATCGCACGTGTGCGCCGGGCGACATGCTCTGCCATATACACGCCGAGCAGGACCAGCGCGCTGCCAATAATGAAACGTCGAGTAGGATGCTCGCCAAGAATCGGGATCGAGAGCAACACCACGATTACCGGCTGGCAGTAATTCAGCACCACCACGCGCGACGCGTCCATATAGCGCAAGATCCAGTAAAACATCATGTAAGCAGCAGTGGAACTGAGGATTGACATATACAACATGCCCGTCCAGCCAGCCCATCCCACACTACCCCAATGAAGCCGCAGCGCCTGGTGGACGGTTAGCGGCGAGATCAGAATGGTTGCGACAGCGATATTGAACGCGGTCATGGATATTGCGTCGTAATCCGCAGCTACACGCTTGCCGAGAACCGTGTAGGTAGCAAATCCCATGACGCCACAGAAGGTGATGACGTCGCCGAGCAAGGTTGGCGCGCGCCCGGACGCGCCGTGGTGGATTTCCAGCAGGAGAGCGCCGGCAATCGAGATCAACATTCCGACAGCTTTGCCTGCCGTGAGGCTTTCGAGCTTCAGCATCCAGGCGCAGAAGAGCACGACCAATGGCGCGAGCGACACGATAATCGCGGAATGCTCGGATGTGGTGAAGTTCAGTCCTATGGTGAAACAGCCCTGATTGATCAGGATGCCGAAAAATCCGAGGTAGATGAACGTCCAGAGGTCGCGCGGGCGCAAGCGCGCACGATTGCTTCGCGAGAAATACACCGACAGGGCGACCACGGCCGCGACGGGAAACCGGAAGGAGACCAAAGTGAACGGGTCGATGTGCCGGAGAGTGATTTTGCCGACGATGTAATTGCAGGACCAGATGAGCAGCATCGCCACCAGCACCGCCGCCAGCACGAAAGAACTTGGGCGGCGCGGGGCTGCGTCCGCTTCTTGGGAACTCATTGCAGACTGCGGGGAGTTCAACTTTCCATTCTTTCCAGGCGCCTTTCTATTGAAGGACCTCGCGGCGGCGGGCAAGCGATTCGATCCGCTCGACGCGCGGTGTGTAGCCGATTCCTGGCGCGGTGGGCAGGCGGATAGAGCCCTGCGGCGAAACTTCCACTTCTGGTTCGATGATGTCTTCATCCCAATAGCGGCGACTGGCGGACACATCGCCCGGCAACGAAAAATCAGAGAGCGATGACATGGCGATATTGTGGGCGCGACCAATGCCGGATTCGAGCATGCCTCCGCACCAAACGGGAATGGATTTCGATTCGCAAAGATCGTGGATGCGACGCGCGGGAGTGTGGCCGCCGACTCGGCCCAGCTTCATATTGATGATACGACACGCGCCGAGTTCGATGGCCGCGCGGGCATGGTCCACATCGTGAATGCATTCGTCAAGGCAGATCGCCGTATCGAGCTGTCGCTGCAGAGCCGCGTGAGAATATATGTCGTCCCAGCCCAGAGGCTGCTCGATCATGATCAGGTAGAAGGCGTCAAGCTGCTTTAGAAGCGATGCATCCTCCCGGCGATAGGCGGAATTGGCGTCCACCATTAGGCGAATCCGAGGAAATTTCTGGCGCAAAGCGCGGACCGGCTCGATATCGAGGCCCGGCTTGATCTTGATTTTGATACGCTGATACCCGGCAGCAAGTTCCTTTCCCACCTTTTCGATCAGCGCGGCGATGCTCGGCTGGATTCCAATGGAAACGCCGCAGGGAATTTCCGCGCGAGTGCCGCCGAGCAATTTTGCGAGCGGGAGGTTTTTCTGCTTGGCCTCGGCATCCCAAATGGCTGTTTCCAGCGCCGCTTTGGCCATATTGTGGCCGCGAATGGGTGCGAGTATGTCCCACACGTCCGCCGCGGAGGCGAATTCCCTGCCCTTCATCATCGGCCAGGTGTGGTCGCGCAGGATATGCCATGCGGTCTCGACGGTTTCGTACGAATAAAACGGATTCTCGCTAGCGGTAGATTCGCCCCAGCCGATCGTGCCGTCCACATCGGCTTCGAGCAGAAGAATGCGGCGCAGATCGGACTTGCCGAAGCTGGTCTCGAATGGAGCCAGCAAGCGCAGATGAATTTCACGGAGCGTGATTTGGCGAAGTTTCATCCCATTCCCTTCATCTCGACCGCTCGCTGCCGACGAGCGGAGGAAGCCGCAGGCCGCTAATGGCGTCGGCCGGCTCCAGGATGTAATCCACCACCTCGCCACGCTTTTCGACGCTGGTAGCCGCATAGTCTTGCGAAAACCACTTTTGAAACTGCTCGCGAGCCTCGGATTGGATGCGTAACGCAGCGTCGCGATCGGTCGATTTACGCTCCGAAATGTCAGCGGGAATCGAAATGCGCGTGACGCTTTGGATCGCGGCGGCCGGGCGACCCTCGATAATGTTTTTCACCCGCTCGGACGCGAGCCACCATTCAGCGACCAGGCGATCGGTGGGCATTCCAGCGTGCAAAGCGCTGGCGGTGATTCCGTAACAGTTGGGAATAATTCGGCGCGCGACGGCGCCAAGACGCACCAGATTAAAGTGCGCGTTTTTCAATTCGAGCGGATCGAATGTCCATTCGATCAGCCCGATGCCGCGATCAAGCGCGTCTTCTCGTTGAAAAAGCTTCAGGCTGCGCCCCACGCCGCGATCGCGATACTCCGGCAGCACAGCAGCGATCTGCGAATGAAGAAATGGCGTTTCGATGCGCTGTGCGGAGCCGGAGCGCGCGGGCAAACCGCGTGTTCCAAGAAACGCGAGTATGAAACCAATCAGATTTTGACCATCAAATGCGCCCAGCACCTGCCCGCCGGCGTGATGGACAGCAACGATCATCGTTGACGGCACCGCCAGGCCGTGGCCCCAGATACGCTCCTGTACCCTGACGCACGCGTCAAAGTGATCGTGCTCCGAACAATGACGGACCTGTATCGTTTGCGGAACAGCCGGGCTGGTCATGCGGAGGAGCCGCCCTGTGGACGACCGCTCGTCGCGGAAGGCTTCACGCCGCCGAAGAGCGTCAGTTCGCGCCACTTCCAATGGCAATCAACATCCGCAAAGCCAATCTCTCGAAGCCAGCGCATCTGTGTCTTAAGGTCGAGGAGCTTATTCGAGGGATCTTCGTCTTCCCAGCCGATCGCTTTTAGGAACGCAGCGTGAAGCGCGCGCGAGGGCGAATCCACGTGCTCAAGATTGGCGAAAAGCCCTCCTGGATTGAGGGCGCAAAACGCTTCGCTGTAAAGAGCGCGCTTCCGTTCATGGTGCACGTGATGAATCGCGAAGCTGGAGACTATCGCGTCGAACCGCCCGAGTTCCGGAAGCGGCTGATCGAAATCGTGCGCGACGATTTGTACGCTGGGGTCGGCGCCGAAAAGCCGATGCAATTCTTCCAGCATCGTTGCCGAGAAATCGAGCGCGGCAAATTGCGCCTCGGGACGAGCTGCCTTCACCAGCGCCAGCAACCGCCCCGCTCCGCTGCCAAGATCGAGGATGCGGAGCGCGTTTTCGGGCAGAAGTTCGAGCAGCGTCGCTTCCCCTTCCACCCGATGCGGAATCGCGTCAGCGCGGCGCAAATACTCGATCGCGTGTTCGGCGGTGGACCACAGGTTGATGTCGGGTGATGTCGTCACGGAATTAACTGCCTCCCGCAGGCATTAGGCGCCGCGAGGGTCCATAAGTCCAATTTGTAATTGTTGCCCACGGCATAACAATGGCTTATGCCGCCAGTCAGCCAGGTCACTCCGCTGCTTTCGATTTGTTCCACAATTCTTCCATGCGTCCCCGCGGCAGGTCGGCCAGACGTTGTCCTTCGCGCGCGGCCTCGGCTTCCATCCACTGGAAGCGCCGCTGAAATTTGCGATTGGCCTTTTTCAGCGCGATTTCCGGATCCACGCCCACGAAGCGCGCGACGTTCACGCCAGCAAACAACAGGTCCCCGACTTCCTCTTCGACTTCGGGCGTAAGGCGGGCGCCGTGGGAGCGCGCATTTGTGTGCTCCGCTGTGGCGTGCCCATCCGGAATCGTTTCGAGCAGCTCGCGCCGCTCTTCATCGATTTTATCGAGGACGCCTTCGAGATTTTCCCAGTCGAAACCGATTCGCGAGGCGCGGCGGGTCAACTGATACGCCTCCAGTACGCCGGGAAGCGAGCGCGGCACATCGGCCAGAATCGATTCGGGCTTGGCCTTCCCTTTTGTCCCGTTCGCGCCACCCTGGGGCGATTTATCGGCAGCGCGTTCGGCGGCCTTGATCTGCTCCCAATTCTTGAGCACGGCCCCGGGAGTTTCCGCCACCACATTTCCGAAGACGTGCGGATGGCGGCGAACCATCTTCGTGTAAACGGATTCGATCACGTCGGAAATGCCGAAACGTTTGTCGGCCTCCGCGATGTTGGCGTGAAACACCACTTGCAGCAGCAGGTCCCCCAACTCGGAGGCGAATTTCCGAGGATCGCTTGCGTCCATCGCGTCGAGAACCTCGTACGCTTCCTCGATCAGATATTTTCGGAGTGAGGCGTGGGTCTGCTCGCGATCCCACGGGCAACCGTTCGGTGATCGCAACCGCGCCTGCAGCGCGACCAGCTTGGCAAACCACTCGCCTGCCGCCTTGTCGCGCTTAGTGACGTTAACTTCCGCGCCGGGTGATGTCCTTCGGCGGTGGGTTGGTACGCGCTTCGAAATATGCTTGGGCGCGGATTTTCGTTTAGCGGGCAAGTGCAACTCGCTTTCTGAAGCAACTAGCAATTTACGAGAGGAGCCGGAAATTCACAAGCGCCACGCGCCGTGCCGTTCGAGACAAAATGGATTGAAAGGGGTTCGGTGGGGCAATATCGCGCATTCACAAGCCGCGGCTTCTGTTATGCTGACGCTTCGCGCCTCTTGCTTCCACGTGGCTGACGCGATACATCATTTGAAACGGAGAACTGCGACTGTGAGTTCGACAACGATTGCCAGCAAGATGACCAAGCGAGTACATAACTTCAACGCTGGACCGGCTGCGATGCCGCTACCGGTGCTTGAGAAAATGCGGGACGAAATGTTGAACTACGGCGGCACGGGCATGTCCGTGATGGAGATGAGCCATCGCTCGGCGGCATTCGAGGCGATTAACGACAAAGCCGAACAGTCGCTGCGGCGCTTGCTGGCCATCCCAGCCGATTACGCGGTGACCTTTCTGCAAGGCGGCGCGAGCCTGCAATTCGCCATGGTTCCGATGAACTTGTACGTGGCTGGCAAGCCGGTGGACGTGTTGCACACCGGCGCCTGGACCGCAAAGGCCATCGAGGAACTTAAGAAAGTGGCGGAATGCCGTTTGGCGGCTAGCGGCGAGGCGCACAAATTTGCGCGTTTGCCGCGGGGAAGCGATATTTCGTTGGATGCGAATGCGTCGTACGTCCATATCTGCAGTAACAACACAATCGAGGGCACGCAATGGCACTCGATTCCGGAGACGGGCAGCGTTTCGCTGGTGGCGGACATGTCGTCCGATATTCTTTCGCGGCCGGTGGACGTGAAGCGATTTGGCGCGATTTTCGCCGGCGCGCAGAAAAACATGGGGCCGGCCGGCGTGACGGTGGTGATCCTCCGGCGCGACTTGGCCGATCGCGGCAGCGACAAGATCGCCAAAATCCTGCAATACCGCACGTTCATTAAAGACAAGTCGCTTTACAACACGCCGCCGACCTTTGGTGTCTATGCCATGGGGCTCGTGTTTGACTGGATTGACGCGCAGGGCGGGCTACCCGGCATCGAAAAACTCAACGAGGCTAAGGCAAAGCTGCTCTACGACGCGCTCGACGGCAGCGGCTATTACAAGTGCCCCGTCGAAAAAGATTCGCGCTCGCGGATGAACGTTGTGTTCCGCGTGGCTGGCGGCGATGAAGCCGTGGAGAAAAGATTCGTGAAAGAGGCCGAGGCAGCGGGGCTCATCGGCATCAAAGGGCATCGGTCGGTCGGCGGCATGCGTGCGTCGCTCTACAACGCGGTGACGATCGAGGCGGTCGAGGCGCTAGTCAGTTTTATGCGTGAGTTTGAACGCCAGAATGGCTGACGTAGGGCGCTCCAACTCTCCTGGAGAAGCTTAACCAGGTTCTCACATCAGTCCAGGGCCCCTCAAGGTGCGGTTTGCAAGGCACAAACATGTGGCCGAAAGGCCACGCGGATGCCTTGACTTGTAGTTTCCTCGCCGCTATCGTGACGAAGTGACCAGCGCGGTCGCTTCGACTCGGTTGAATACAGATCCGGCGCCAGCCCACATCACTGGTGGGGTGCGGCCGGTTGCGCCTCAGCCATCGACGCTTGATGCCACCGTAACCCAACCGCGCGCCAGCCTTGCCGACAGACGTCCGCCTCTCGACGATTATTACAACGCGCTCTTCACGCATTTTGGCCCCCAGCACTGGTGGCCCAGCAAGACGCCCTTCGAAGTGATTGTTGGCGCGATCCTGACGCAAAACACGTCCTGGGCCAACGTTGAGAAAGCGATCGCGAATCTACGCGGCGCGAGGCTGCTTTCCCCTGCTGCAATTGAAGACGTTTCGCTGGCAAGACTTCAGCGCCTCGTCCGGCCGTCCGGCTATTTCCGTCAAAAAGCGCGAAAGCTGAAGGCGTTCTGCGAATTTCTGCGAGCGCAATACCGTGGCTCGCTGAAAAAGATGTTCGCTACTCCTACCGTGCTCCTGCGTGAGAAGTTGCTGACCGTGTTTGGCATTGGCCCGGAGACCGCCGATTCGATCTTGCTCTACGCCGGCGGCCACGCCGTTTTCGTGGTGGACGCTTACGCGAAGCGTCTGCTGGCACGGCATGGATGGGCGGACGAGCGGGCGAAATATGAAGACGTCCGTTGGATATTCGAGCAGCAATTTCCCGGCGATGCTCGCCGGTTCAACGAATTTCACGCCCTGATCGTGAACACTGGCAAGCAATTTTGCCGCCGCGGTGAGCCGCTCTGTAGCGCCTGTCCGTTGGGGCGCTATCGCGAGGAAGGCCGATGACTGCGGAGCGGCCGCACGCAAAAAATCGCGGTTGGCTGATTGCCGGAGGAGTCGTGGTAGTGCTCCTCGCCGCCGTGGTCATCACCCTTGGCTCCTTCAACGCACCCTTCCGTCCGGAGCAGGGGGCGCAGTACGCGGTTTTTTTTGCGCTGGCGACTTTTATTGTCATCGCGCTGCTCGTCTTCGGTCTGATTCTGACTCGCACCCTAGTTCGCACTTTAGCCGAACGGCGCGCCGGGCGGATCGGCTCGCGGTTCAAGACAAAGATGGTTCTCGGCGCCATGGGCGTGTCGCTTTTGCCGGTTGTGTTCCTGTTTTTCTTCAGTTACGCGCTGGTGAACCGAACTCTCAATAATTGGTTTCCGCGGCCCCTGGAAATTGCCAACGAGCAGAGCCGCGCTTTGATCGGTGAAATGTCCAGTCGCGGGTATTCGAGGTTGTCGGCGCAGGCCGCCGCTGTCTGCGATTTGGTCGAACAGAAGCACATGGCCTGGACGGACGCCACCCGCAGCGCCGCGCCTGACGCGGACGCAGTGTGGCGGGTGGGCGCGAGCGGATCGGTCACCAAGGTCTATCCCGACGAGTTCACTTTTCTGCGGCAGGTTCAAAATCGGGCGACACTGTCTGGCACGCTCCCGACCGGAGCGGAAATTTGGACCGGCAGAAGCGGCTCCTACCTTGCAGGACGCGCACCGTGCGCCGCGGGCTCCATTTTGGTAGCCCGTAAAATCCCGGCTGATTTCTTGGCTCGATACACTGAGATTGAATCGCAGACGCAGATCTATCAACAGCAGAAGGAAAACTTACGCCGGTACAAGCGCGAGATCCTGCTGGCACTATTCCTGATCACCCTTCTGTTGGTTTTCAGCACCACATGGGTGGCGTTGTTTCTTTCCAAGCAGGTTACCGTGCCCATTCAGGCTCTTGCGGAAGCCACGCGCGAGCTTTCCCGGGGACATTTCGGCCATCGCATTGACGTGCCCGCCCAGGACGAGCTAGGAACGCTCGTACGCTCGTTCAATCGGATGGCCGAGCAGTTGGATGAAGGCCGCCGACAGATCAACGACTTTACCCACAGCCTCGAGGAGGCCGTTGAAGAGCGCGAACGCCGGCGCAAAATGATGGAAGCGATTCTCGAGAACATTCCCACAGGGGTCGTCTCGCTCGATCCTTCTGGTGCGGTCGCTCGCGTCAACGGCGCGGTGATCGCAATTCTCGGAGAATATGCGCGGGATGCGAATACGCTCACCGAGTTACTGGGCGAAGACGCGGCCCGCGCGGTGCTGCATCTGATGCGCAGATCGCTGCGGATGGGCGCGGCATCGCGTGAACTCGAAATCGCCACGCGCGGGCGGCTGGTGCGCACAGCCGTCACGGTCAGCTCGCTTGGTCCACGGCGCTCAAATCCGGGTTTTGTTGTAGTAATCGACGATCTCACCGAGCTGCTCCGCGCCCAGAAAGCGGCTGCATGGCAGGAGGTCGCACAGCGCATCGCCCATGAAATCAAGAATCCCCTCACGCCCATTCAGCTCTCGGCGCAAAGGATCTTGCGCTATCTGGATCGCACGGCCGGCACGAAATTGCCATCCATGAAAACAGATTTCGAAAAGCTATCGGCCGAGTGCGCATCGTTAATCGAACGAGAGGTGCAAACACTCGAATCGCTGGTTGGAGAATTTTCGCGCTTTGCCCGATTTCCCGCGGCGAGGCTGACGCCTTCGGATATCAATCCAGTAGTCGAAAGCGCGATCGCCCTCTTCCATGACCGCCTGGAGGGAATTACGGTACGATCGGAGCTGGCGGCATCGCTTCCCCCCGTGAAAGTGGACAGCGAGCTTATGCGACAGGTTCTGGCGAACCTGATCGACAACGCCGCCGAAGCGATGGAAGGTTCTCGCATCCGCCAGTTGAGCGTAACGACTCGGGCCGTGGGTGAGGGTGATGCTGTAGAGATCGAGATTTCCGATAGTGGCCACGGAATTTCTCCCGCGGACAAGGACAAGCTCTTTCTTCCGCATTTTTCGACCAAAGACCGTGGCACAGGCCTAGGGCTTGCCATCGCGAGCCGCATTATCGCCGAACATAACGGCACGATTCGTGTCGAAGACAATCTTCCCGCAGGCACTCGCATTTTGATTCGCTTCCCGGCAGTCGACGCGGTGGCGTCCGCCCCAGCCGAATGAACGGTCTACCATGAGTAAACGGATCCTCATCGTCGACGACGAAAGCGGCATCCGCGAGTCCCTCGGTGCATTGCTGCGCGACGAAGGCTACGAAGTGGAAGCGATCTCGTCTGGCGGGGAGTGCCTCTCGCGCGTGGAGCAGCAGGACTACGATCTGGTCCTGCTGGATGTGTGGCTCGCGGGCATGGACGGCCTCGAAACGCTCGATCGGCTTCAGTCGCGCGAAGACGCGCCGATGGTGGTGATGATTTCGGGGCACGGAAACGTGGAAACGGCGGTGCGCGCCACCAAACTGGGAGCCTTCGATTTCCTTGAAAAGCCGCTGTCGATCGAGAAAGTTGTCTTGGCCGTGCGCAACGCTCTCGACTTCACGCGGCTCGACCAGGAAAATCAGCGCCTGCGCGCCGAACTTGAGGAGCGCTATCAAATTCTGGGCGCGAGCGTGCCGATGAAGGCGCTCCGGCAGCAGATCGCACTCACGGCTCCCACTGCGGGGCGCGTGCTGATTTTTGGCGAGAGCGGCACTGGAAAGGAATTGGTGGCCCGCGCCCTGCACGCCAATAGCCCGCGCAACGCCATGCCGTTTGTAGAGGTGAACTGCGCAGCGATCCCCGAAGAGCTGATCGAATCCGAGATGTTCGGCCACAAAAAGGGCAGCTTTACCGGCGCAAGTGAAGACAAGGCCGGCAAATTCCAAAAAGCCGACGGCGGCACTTTGTTCCTGGACGAAGTAGGCGATATGAGCCTGAAAACCCAGTCCAAAGTTCTGCGGATACTCGAACAGCAGAGTGTCGAACCGCTCGGGTCCAATCAGGCTGTGAAAGTGGACGTGCGCGTTCTCGCGGCTACGAACAAGAAGTTGGAAGACGAGATTGCGCGCGGCAACTTTCGCGAAGATCTTTTTTACAGGTTGAACGTGATTCCCTTCAATGTTCCGCCGCTGCGGCAGCGCACCGAGGACATCCCCATCCTGGCGGCGCATTTTCTAACGAGCTTCTGCGAGGCCTATGGGAAAAAGTCTAAGGAATTCAGCCAGGCGGCCATGGAAATCCTATTGGCGTATCCGTGGCCCGGAAACGTGCGCGAACTGAAGAATTTGGTTGAGCGGCTGGTGATTATGTCGCCATCCAACCGGATTGAGCCGCATCACTTGCCGCCAGAGGTTTTTCGTGGCGCGCCAAAGGATACGCAGAGAGTCTTCGAGACGCTTCACGAAGCCCGCGAAGCCTACGAGCGCGATTTTGTCCTGCGCAAGCTGCAAGAGAACCGCTGGAATATGACTAACACAGCCGCCGCGTTAGGTCTGGAGCGCAGCCACCTGTATCGCAAAATGCGCGCGCTAAAAATCGCGCCGTCGAAGGCTTCTTAGTCGAGCGAAATTCCGCATCACGGCCAAGGCCAACTGACTGCGAGCGTATCATCTCGGCACAAGTCCTGAAGTCGCGCGTCCCCTAACTCTCCGGCTCGACTTCGGGCGCTTCCTCTATTTCGGCTTCATCCAGTTCCTGGCCGGCGCTCATCTGTTCCAGTTGGCGATGCCAATCGAGCTGGCGAACGATGCTGCGGTTGCGCCGCCAGTTCGGCTGCACTTTTACCATCAGCTCCAAAAACACATGCGTGCCGAGCATAGACTCAATCTCTTTGCGTGCGTGCGTACCAACTGTTTTGATCGTCTCCCCGCGTTTCCCGATCAAAATTCCCTTTTGGCCCTCGCGTTCAACGTAGATGGTTGCCATGATCTTGATCAAATCGCTTTTGTGTTCGAAGCGGTCGACGAACACGGCGATCGCATGCGGCACTTCCTCACGTGTGACGCGCAGAGCCTGCTCTCGAATCATCTCCGAGGCCAAGAATCGCTCGGGCTGATCGGTGAACTGGTCATCTGGGAAATGCGCCGGCGCCTCAGGCAATTTCGCGATCCACGCTTTGACGAGATCGGCACAGCCCTCGCCAGTTAAAGCCGAAATCGGGAATATCTCCGCGAATTCGAATTCCCGCCGCCAGCGGTCGATTAAGGGCAGGAGTATCGCCTTCTTCACACGATCCACTTTGTTCAGTAGGAGGAAAACCGGTCCGCGGAAGCGACGTAGCCATTTCGCCGAGTAACGGTCGCCGGCACCGAACTCCGCTGTCACATCGACGATCAGTGAAACGATATCGACATCATCGAGCGCCTGCTCCGTTTCACCCATCATCTGGTGGCTCAGGACGTTGTCTGGCTTGTGTATCCCAGGCGTGTCTACCATCACTATTTGCGCGTCTTCACGATTCAGGATCCCCTGGATGCGATTGCGCGTGGTTTGCGGACGCGGGGAGACGATCGCCACCTTCCGCCCGACCGCCGTGTTCACGAGCGTGGACTTACCCGCATTCGGCCGCCCAACAATCGCTACGAATCCAGAGTTGAACGTCATAACCGTTACCGGCCGTGCCCAGCATAGCTCTGCCCAAGCAATCGACTGAGGCAGTCAGCTTTTAATAAGGAGGAACTCTGCACTAAGAGAGCGTATCGCGCACAATCTTTACGCGCAACTCGCGCGTGCGCGGTCCGTCGAATTCCGCGAAGAAAATCCCCTGCCACCGTCCAAGCATAAGCCGCCCACCCTCGATCCACACGGACGCCGACGAACCCACGAAAGCCGTCTTGATGTGCGAGTCCGCATTGCCCTCGGCATGTGTGTAGCGGGAATCGCGAGGGACCAGTCGGTCGAATGCCGTTTCGATGTCACGCGCCACTGCGGGATCGTCGCCTTCGTTAATCAGGACTCCCGCGGTCGTGTGCGGCACGTACAGCAGGCAGGTTCCGTCGGTATACGCCGAATCTCGCACAGCAGCTTCGATCTCGGCTGTTACGTTTTTGAGCTCTGTTCGCCGCGACGTACGAATGGCAAGTGTTCGCGTGAAGGCGCGACCCGATTGATCAGCGCTTGCAGGCATCCCAATCGAAGATGCCATCCGCGTCGGAGAAGATCAATAGTGTTCTCCTGAGTGAGAACGCCTGTAATTAACGGGGACTTGGCGGTCGAACCACGATATGCGTGGGACGCGGCATACGCGGTTGTGTTGACTGCGCCGAGGAAGGCATTTTCAGGCGCATCTCGGGATCGCCGAAAAGAATCCACGTACGCCGCACGTCTGCGTCCGTGATTCCGGATTTTGCCGAGAGGATCGCGCTGCCGATCGGCGCTTGCGGATTCGCCACCCACGCGCTCAGGAATGCTTGGTCCATCGTCGCCTGCGGAGGCGCATCCGTAAAACCCGACGAAGCCCAAACGGCAACGGCGCCGCCATTCGGGGCAAGCATCAGGGAAGTCGAAAGGCTGGTGTCGTACACGTCCTGGAAAAATCCGTTCAGGCAATCCATCAGCACGTACATGGGCAGTTGATTGCCATTGGTTAAGGCTGTGGCGGCCGTATCGTCGAATAGATCGGCAAACGACCACTCTTCCTCCGAGCCGTGCCCCGTGTAATTTACCAGCAGCGCGCCGCTATTCAGGGCGCCAAGTATCTGCGGCTGCACCACGCTGGGATCCTGGCCGTCGGCTAGAATTTTGGTCACCTGCAAAGACGGACCCAGTACGGCCGCGGCAGCGTTGGCCGCGGAAGTGAAATCAGCGTCGATGTTCTGATCGGCGATCACGACAGCTTGATTCTGCCAGCTTCCGGCGGACGCGCCGCTCTCGTAGTTCACAATCTTCGAGACTACCAGCGCCGCTTCGTCCGGCGTGCGCACCGGCAAACGGCCAGTCGGGATGGTCGCAAAGCCGGTCTGATTGAAATCCGTTAGCCAATCGTCCGAGGCAGTCTTGAATGCTGCCGTTTCGATCATGCGCGTCGGCACAAAGTCGAAATCGCCGAAGCCGAGGTAATTCCGAGGATCGAGCGACGCATCTCCGACGAGCAACACCGCGCTCGGACGCACGCGCCATTTGGTCGCCGCGAATTGCAAGTAATCTTGCAGCGCAAACGGGCTGTGTTCCCCGTAGTTGTATGCATCGTAGATCTGATCGGTAGTAACTACCGCCACGGATTCGCCCTCGGACTCGTGCAGTTTCACCAGCGGCGCAACGCTCGACAAGAACTCCGGATGCGTGACCACGATGTAGTTCGCGCCGGTCGTATTTTCCCCCAGCGTGCTCGGCGCGTGATACGCCAGCGCGTCCGGTACGGATATCTGATCCGCCGCGAATGCCAACAGCGTCCGCTGGGACCCGGCCGGTCCATCCACGGACACCGTCACTCCATAGGACGAGCCATCCGAAGTCACAGGCGCTTTCAGTTGGACAATCGCTACTGGATTCGTCACATCGAAAACTTCGACCGACGGTTCCGTAAAGCCGCCGATGCGAACCGTTTCGCCCGCCGCTGCGGTGGCGCGTAGCCAATCAGAATCCGCGGTGTACGTATGCGCGTAATTCAATTGAATGGACTGCACCAAGCTCACATCGTATTCGCCATCCATCGCAGTAAGCGTTACGGTGTTGCTGCCGTTCTGCAACACGCCAGCATTTACCGGGAACGTGCTGGTGGTATTGGCTTGCCCGGTGAAATCGATTTCCCCCAGCGGCAAACCGTTTAGGGCCACGTCCACACGATGATCCTGCCCTTCCATCACCCCTTGCAGCGTCACCGTTAAAGTCGTTGGAATTGTAGAGGTCGGGTCGATGTTTGCGACGGTCAGCACCTGATCGACGGGCGTCGGATCGACGACCGCGCCGAAGAAATTGTCATTGTTCTCCCCGTTCAGCAGTGCTGCAAAATACGTGGTTCGCTGTTGCAGCAGAACGCTAAATGGAAAGCTAGTCGCGCTCGGAGCGCCGCGCCCGGCAGCTGCGATCGACGAAATTTGCGTGCCGGGACGCGAACCGCTGGTCAGCCAGTAGACGCGCGTGCCAGAATACGGCGTATCGATCCCGGTGCCGTAGAATTCGATCGCGTCGTTTGCTCTCAGCGTTCCATTCTTAGCGCCGACGATCAGTATCGGCTGCTCCACTCCTTCGGCGTACAGCGCCAAGCTGCGGATGTCCAAGTTTCCTGCCAAGCCGGCAGCCGCTAGCTGCGCGCCGGTCACTTCATACCATCCTTCGCTGGACACGGAAATTTTCACGGCAGGCAGACCGTCGAGCCATGCCGCAGCCATTTGCGGCGTAAGAGTCGAGATTGCGGGCGGTGGAGTTGCCAAGCCATGCGTCACGTGCGATGGCTGCGCCGCGATCACCTGATCCAGTTGACTCAACAGCCGTGACTGTGCGGCAGGCGCGGTCGATTGAGATGTCGTCTCGGCATAAATTGGTCCGTGCATCGTGCTGGTGCCGTTCAGGTCCAAGTCCTCAAGCCAATACGACGCGTTCGCTCCGCCCTGTGGATCGATCCACCCGTAAGTCCGCGCGCGATGTTGCGGCAATCCCCCACGGAAGAACAATGCCGATCCGGCAATCAGCGACGGGTCAAGCCTGTGCCGTCCAGTAGCGTCCTCTCGATAGACATGGAAGCCCAAGTTGCGAGTTTCCTCACGCGTGCGCCATTGCAGTGCCACTCCGCCGCCAGAGCGCATTTGCGCCGTGAACGAATCCAGTTCCACCGCCGTCGGCGCTGTGATTGCCGAATTCACCGTCGACGTGTTGTTCGTCAAATTCGGATCGCTGGTCGTTGCCGCTACCGATGCTGTGTTGGCGACGTTTGCGGGCGCTCCAGACGACTCAGCGGTCGTATCGATCGTGATGATCGCCAACCCGCCCACGCTCAGCGAGGGAATTGTGCAGGTAACCGTGCCGGCCGACTGCGCGCAAGTCCCTTGCGACGCTGGAATTGATACCGATACGAAGGTTACTTGCGCCGGCAGCGAATCCGTCACGGTCAGGTTCTGCGCTACCGCTGGTCCGTTATTCGTCACTTGTAGCGTGTAAACCAGATTCGTTCCCTGGATCACCGCCTGCGACGATGCCGTCTTCACGATCGCAACGTCCGCCTGCGTCGGCGATGCCACCGTCGAACTCGTTGATGCCGTGTTGTTAGCGGTGTATGGGTCGATCACGATAGCTCCGTTGGTCGTCGGGCCAATCGAAGCTGTGTTCGTGATGATCGTTCCTGGTGAGCTGCCTGCCGTCACGGTCATCACGAATTTGAAAGTCGCCGGAGTGCCTGAATTGACGGCCATAGAAGCTGGGCCATTGCATGTAAATTGCGTCCCCGAAGGAGCAGTGCAGCTCCAACCGGCGGGCCACGGCGTTGTCGAGGTAACCGTCTCGCTCGAAGAGAACATGTCGGTCAAGACGGGACTTGCCATAGCCGCTGGCCCATTGTTCGTAACCGTGATCGTGTAGGTGATCTTGTTGCCTGCCAGCACGGTGCTGGGAGTCCCTGTCTTGGTGACCGCCAAATCCGATTGCGTGGCCGTTGCCACCACAACCGTCGTCGTCGCCACGTTACTTGCCGGATTTGGATCGGTTGTGCTCGACGACACCGTCGCGGTATCCGTGATCGTCGACCCCAGGACTGCGTTGGAATTCACTGTAACGGTGACTTTAAACGTCGTGGACGTCCCTGGGGCGAGCGTTCCGATGCTGCATGAAATAGAAGTTGGCGAGCATGTCCATCCGGTCGTGCCGGAGAAATAGGTCACGGACCCAAAGGCCGTGTTCGCCGGAGTCGCCGAATTCCACACCACACTGGACGCGCTTGCCGGCCCCGCGTTGCTCACCGTTACCGTGTACGTTAGTGTTCCAGAGGGCTGCACCGGGTTCGGCGAAGCGGTCTCGGTGATCGACAAGTCCGCTGAGTTTGCGTCCGCCACGATCACCACGGCCGTCGCGGAGTTGTTCGATAGATTCGGATCGTTGGCTCCGGATGCAACCGACACCGTATCCGCGATTTGCGTTCCGCTGGCGGTTCCCGGGTCCACATTTACCTGCACGCTGAAAACGGCCGTTCCGCTCGCACCGGAAGGAACATCCGAGTTCGTGCAGCTAATTGTTCCGATGGCGCCCACCGCTGGCGTAGTGCAGTTCCAGCCGCTAGCGTCTGCGCCGGAGATGCTATACGACTGATAGGTCGTATTCGCTGGAATCGGCTCGTTCAGGGTCGCGTTGACGGCGTCCTGCGGCCCGGAATTCGTAAACTGCTGCGTGTACGTGATGTTGGCGCCCGCCACAACGGGATTGGGCGCGGCGGAATTCGTCACCGCCACATCGGCACCTGCGCAATAAGCGCCAGACTGCGTTCCTGGCGTTTCGGTAATCGATTCTCCAGTCACCACATTACCGGGCTGTCCAGTTGTTGCTCCGTAAGCATCATCGGCCAGCGTGGTGTAACCTGGCTCGCCGCCAGTCACCGGAGCGCCGCCGCCGGGAGCGGACGAGGCAAAGATCAGTCCACCTCCGCCTCCACCGCCAGGCCCGTGGCGATTTCCGGGAAACGTAGCGCTCGGGGCCTCTTCCGGCCAGGTGCTGCCGCCGTTTCCGCCATCCGCGATCGCTGTGAGTCCAGAAAGGCCGCCGCTATTTACGTAAAACAGTATCGATCCACCCGCGCCGCCTCCACCCGCACCATCATTTTCCTCATCCAACGCATTTTGGCCGCTCGCGGTAATCGTTCCCGTTCCGGTAACTGATCCCGCGCGAATGATTACGATCCCGCCGCCCGCGGTTCCGCTGGAGTAAATTCCCGTGCAGGTCGTGCCACAGTCCGCGCCGCCCGCATTCGTAACCGGATTCCACCATGCACCGTCGTTTGACGCGCCCGCTCCGCCGCCTCCACCCATCACCACCGAGCCGGTGTTCGCGGGGAAGTTCACCCCGCCGAAGCCGCCGACCGTGCCAGCGCTCTTCCAAGCAAAGCCTCCCTGGCCGCCTGTTCCCCCGTTCCCGCCGCCCCCGCCGCCATCGTTCTGATCATTGGCGGACGGGTCAGCGTCTGTCGCGCCTCCGCCGGCGTTCCCGGGAGCTCCACGCGCGTAGCTGCCGTTCGGCAAACCTTCCGTGTATGTTTGCCCTGTGTTGGTGGCCGTCGTTGCGGTCGTAATGCTGCTCAGTGCAGGTGCCACGTATCGAGGCGTTCCTGCGATTCCCTCACCTTTCGAACCGTTAGCGTTTTGGGTGGAGAGCGTCACAATGTCGGTTGCGGCCATCCCAGTTTGTCCGGCCAAAATTCGTCCGCCGCCGCCGCGGAAACCATCTCCGTCCAAGCTCACCGTGCCGCCCAACGTGAGCTGCGACGCCACGTCCAAAGCCAACACCCCTCCCTTGGCCCCATCCCACGGGTAAGCCGCCAGCGAACTGCTCAGCACCGCGGAAGAATACTGTGGGACGCGGATCACCTGGAACGTTTGCGCGCCCTGCGTTGCGCTGGCTGCCACCGTAGCGTACGAATTCAGCAAGCCACCGCTCGCCCCCGTGCCTACGATCGTCAGTGTGTCCGTATTTGCGTTTATGGTTACGGTCGAAATCGTCACGAACTCGTATTCTCCCGAATTTCCGAGGCTCAACCATCCTGCCGCGGGATACCCGGGGTTCCCGTTGCCGTACGAACTCGTGTTCGTCGAATTGATCGCCGCGCCCTGCATCTGAATCACCAGCGCTAGGTCGCCTGCGCCGAGTTGCGTCAGCGAACCGGCCGACGGAGTGCTCACCGTAATCGTGTTCGTGCCAGCGTTCGCTGTGCTAACACCGCCGTAATATGTGTTTACGTAACCGCTCAGCGGCGATCCCGGCGTTCCGTCCTTGCCCGGTGTCGCGCAAACCAGCGGCTGAACCACGGTCAGCACCGTCGCAGTATTGTTGGTCAGAACCGGATCGCTGGCAGTGGGTGTAACGCTTGCGGAATTGCTTAGGGTGGCAGCTGTCGCAGGACTCGTGCCTGAAATCGTGATGGTGATCGCGGAAGTCTGCGGATACGGCACCGTGCCAATCGTGCACACGATCTGCCCGCCGGATGGCGCCCCGCAGCTTCCCTGGCTCGTTGTGGCCGAAGCGCCGCTCAGCCCCGTCGGCAGCGTGTCTGTTACCGTGACGCCGCTTGCCGCAGTTAACCCCAAGTTCTGCACTTGGACGCTGTAAGAGAGCGGCGAAGAAACGAATACCGGTGTCGGCGCGGCAGTCATCGACACGGACAGGTCCGCCCCGGTTGCACTTTCTACCAGCACGGACGTTGTTGTCGTATTGTTTGACGGTAGCGAGTCAGTCGTTTGTGCCGTGACGTCTGCCGGGTTGCTTATCGTCGTTCCCGGCGCTGTTGTTCCCGTTACCGTCACGACGAACGTAAACGTCCCGCTCGCTACGCCACTATTCACGTTTGCGTTGGCCGTGCAAATTACCTGGCCTGTTGCGCCTGCTGTTGGTTCCGTTCCGCAGGTCCAACCCGCCGGCGGCGTCATCGAGTAGAACGTCGTGTTCGCGGGAGTCTCCTGGTACAGCACCGCACTGATCGCCGCGTCCGGGCCGTAATTCGTGACCGTTTCGCTGTACGTAATCTGCGCGCCCGGAGCCACCGCTGGCGCCGACACGGCTTGCGTCATCCCCAGGTCAGCACCGCTGACAGTTGTGGTGGTCGTCGTTGTGTTGTTGCCCAAATTCGGATCGGTTCCCGTCTCGTTCACCGTGGCCGTATTTGTGATCGTCGCTCCAACCGGCGCAGCCGCCATCACCGTCACAACGACGGTGAAATTTCCGGTCGTGCTGTTTGCAGGCAGCGTCCCAGTCGCCGTGCAAACGATTGCACCCGTTGCTCCAACGGCCGGCGTCGTACCGCAAGTCCAGCCCGTCGGCGGCGTCGCAGATGCAAAAACGGTATTCGCCGGCGTACTCTGAGTCAGCGTCGCACCGGAGGCAGTGACACCACTGAGGTTACTGACCGTCTCCGTATACGTAATGGACGCGCCCGTCGCCACCGGAGTTGGCGTTTCCGTCTGCGTCATCGACAAATCGGCTACCTGCACAGTAACGTTCGCGCTCGCGCTGCCGCTGCCCGGACTTGAGTTGACCGTATCCGTAATCACGGTGCCATTGCTTGCCGTGCCCGACACAGTGACCGTGATCGTGAATGTCGTAGTGTTATTCGCAGCGTATGCTCCTGGGCCGGTATCCGAGCAAGTAAGCGTGCTTCCCGTTAGCGTGCAAGTCCATCGCGTGTTGTTTGTGCCGCTCTCGACGGTGCTCACATAGGTGGTATCGGCGGGAATCGTCTGGCTCGTCGTCACCGCGTTTGTCCCCGAAGGCGTGAGTGCTTCATTTGCCGTCAGGACCTGCGTGTAGGTGATCGTCCCGCCGGGAGTATCCGTGGTCGGGTTCGCCGAATCGCTGATTGAAAACGCGCCCACCACCGTCGCGCTGGCAGTCGCGCTGTTATTCGCGATATTCGGATCCGTCGTCGTAGAGCTGATACTTACCGAATTTGTGATGAGAGTTCCATTCGGTGTCCCCGGATCCACTTGTACGACAAACGTAAACGCGGCGGTGCTGCCGTCACCCATGTTGCTCGTACGCGTGCATGTGCTCGTTCCCGTCCCGCCCACGGGAGGATTCGTACAATTCCAAGTGCCGCCGCCCGAGATTCTGCCTGCCGACACGAACGTAGTGTTCGGGGGCGTGTTTTCCGTCACCGAAGGAGTTGTCGCGGTTTCAGGGCCGTTGTTTACCACTGTTACGGTATACGTGATCTGCGCGCCCGCTACCACGGTAGATGGCGCAGCGGTGTCTACCGTCACCGCCAGGTCGGCTTGTGCCGCGGCTCGACCATTCGCAAAAAACAACGCAATAAGCGCGATAAAAAAAAGCGGCGCTATTAACGATCGCACGCGCGTCGCTCGCACAAGCATCGCTTGAGTAACGCGCCGCGCATGTTTCCGCGCGGAATGGATCACCTTCGTCCCCGGCGCATCAGTAGAAGTCTTTCGCCCACTCCGCTCGACGGAGATCACTTTTCCGAACACCGCGTCCGCCGGCGCGTCGTTCTTCATGCAGGCGTCGCCGCGCGTCACAACCGCGCCCAACGCCGCGTCGCGTCCAGCCGCTCGATGCAGCAACACGCGTTCTCCGCTGCGCGTCAGCGCGATGTCTCCGCGGCGCAAAGTATCTTCGGTCGCCGGTTCAATCTCCACCACATCGCCATCCAACACGTTCGGCTGCATGCTTAACCCGTGCGCGCGAAAGCGAACCCGCACACCGGCGCGCAACGCCGCCTCGCATATCGCGGCGAAGCGTTTCGAGTCGGCCATCTCTGTCGCTTCAATCAGTCGCACGGCAGATGGCCTCCACGGCGCTTTTGTGGGGAAGAAATCGAAATATACTGCACGGCGTTTCTCGCGCCACCCGCCCTAGAAATCCGAGAGTAAAATCCATCGCTTCGGCGGAATAGTGCGGCACAAAACAGCGCGCCAATAATTCCGCCGCCGCCCGCCCTTTCGTGACGTCAATGAACTCCGTCCGGCCGCCATGCTCGATTAAATATGCGCGATGAAGAGGCGCTGCCTTCGGCGATGCGATTCCCGCGTCTCCGTGCCACGGTGTCCCGTTCATCCAGATCCGCCCGTCGCGCTCGCGAAGAATTATTCGATCATCGCTCAGGATTAGCGCGTCCGGTTCCCGCTGCCACAGCCGCGCCAACGTGCTCTTTCCCGCGCCCGAATGCCCAACGAACAGGTGTCCTCGACCCGCGTCATCCACGACGCCCAACCCGTGGATTTCCACGCCCTCTCCGCGCGCCAACCGGTGAATCATCACCAGTTCGTCTAGCGGATACTCCAGCGGATAAATAGCCCGGCTCGCATCGAAGTACGGCTGAAAAAGCTGCACGTATCCGCCGGCGAATCCCTCGTCGAACCACGCCGATTTATATGGCGTGTCGCCCAGTGCCGAAGTGGAAAAGAAAAATCGATATCCGCCATCTTCCCGGTACACCGACCACAAGCCGCCCGAATCAAACAGCGGCCGCCGCCGTGGCACGTTCATTTCGCAAGCCCAGTTCACCGTCATACGCACATCGCACGAATCCGCGTCAATCGCGAAGGCCGCGAGCTCATGGCCCAAAGCCAGCTCCAATCCACCCTCGGCGAATAATCCCAAAGCCGTCCCGGCTACCCGGATTGCAAGCGAGTCGCGCAACCCGCGCCAGGGCTTCGTGGCGGCCAAATCCTCGGTGTAACTTGAGATAAACGTAGTCAACGACGCCATAGTCAGGATCCAGGGTTTGGACACGGAACGGGGTAAGCGCACGGAGTGCCGGGGCTGGCGGGCCCGGAAATGCTTGCCGTCTTGCAGGCACCCAGCACCGCTTCCTCCGGGCGCAGGCTCACTCGTGTCAATTTCGGAGGCTCGTACTGCTTTTTTTTGGTGCCGCTGGAATCGCGCCCGTGCAATTCGTCTCGTGTCTGGCTCATATCACCCATTCCGTCACCGCTCCGCCGTTTCGCACGACCCGCATGAACCGCTTCCGCAAGAGCTCTGCGCCTGCAAAATATTGAATGGCTCAACTCGCTTCGGAATTTCGGGACGCTCCGCACCAGCGAGTCCTTCTCGAATCCTTCCGGCCGCATCGACCAAGGCATCATGAGATTTTCCCGGCTTGCAGCACCCGCAATCCCCGTGTTCCGGCACTTCGTATCCCAAGGTGTACATCCGCAGGTGCGCCACTTGGCAGAGAAACTCCACCGGCTTTTCCGGATCGCCGTTTTCCAGCTCGCCGTTCGCCGCGCACATGCCGCATATGGGGCGCAGTTGGCAGCGGCTGCAAATCGTCGGCCCTTTGCTTGGCTTCTGGCGGATCGCTTGCAGCGGGCCTTCCCAACCTTCGCGAAAGCTTCCTTCGCGAATGTTGTAGCCCTCTTGATGCGAAAGTACGCAAATGCTCATCTGCCCCACCGGGTCGATCGCGCAGCTGTTGTTCCCGCCCCCGCACCCATAAACCTTCTTCGCCGCGCTCTCGCTTGGCGGCCCGGCCGCGAGTATTCGGCCGATCAGCTCTCGGTATTCCTTCTCGCGGCGCGGATCGAGGAAATCCAGCGCCACAGCTTCCTCGGAAGACAATCGAACCGCCAGCGGGCTTTGCGAACAGTCGATACGCGGGTTAAGCATCGGATCGAACTTGAATTGGACGCCGAAATCTTCCTCTGCCATCCGCTTCATTTCATACACTTCGTGCTGGTTGACGGTGGTCGGAACGGTCTTCAGCTTCAGCGGAAGATGCCGCTCCAGCAGCAATCGAATCCCACGGATGCAGCGATCGTAGGATCCCGGAACGCGAGTCAGCGCCTCGTATGTTTCCCGCGTGGCGCCGTATAGAGTGATCTCAATCGAGAATGGCCGCCATTCCGCCAGATAATCCGCGATCCGCGGCGTGATCATCGTTCCATTGGTGAACAAAGTAATCAGAAAACCGCGCTTCTTTGCCTCTGTATAAATGTCCAGGAAATCCGAACGTCCGAATATCTCGCCGCCGGTGTATAGAAGCCAAAGGCAGCCCGCCTCCACCAATTCATCGAGCAACTTGCAGTGTTCCTCGAATGTCAGTTCTTGGCTCCGCGCCTCGCGGTCGCCCATGGGCAGGTTGTTGTAGCAGTGGATGCACTTCAGAGGGCAACGCCGCGTTACTTCGATCGACACTTGGGCGGGTGTGCGCCGGCCCAACTGCCGGTCGTGCAGATCCTTGCTGAATGCACCGTATGAGGAGTCGATCATCCCAAGCCTCGGCCGCCTAAGGCCGTAGGAATCCCCCTAAATCAAGCTTCTTCGATCAGTCCAGCCGCCGCCAAATCCGCAATGAACGTCTCCGTGTCTGCCGCGGCCTGTTCCGCTGATAGCCCGTATTCCTGCTGCAGAAACGCGCCCATTTCCCCGGTTCCGCGATTGGCCTCGACCATCTTCCAAAGCGCCGTGCCCGTCTCGTTGAACGTGAAGATCGAGTCCATATCCGCCGCGCCGCGCCGGATGGGCACTACGATCGCTTCATCCGCCACCACCCGCGACACGACGCTTACGCTTTTCTTTGGCCTGCTGCTGTCTGCGCGCGCAGGCACAGCTTCAGCACCCGAGTGTTGGTGGTCCATTTGTGCTTTCCTTTGTAAGCAAGCCGCCTATAAAGATTGCACGCCCGTGTTTCAGAACGCGCTTGTCGGTCCCAAGCTTTGCATGTATCAGATTGAGAACAACAGGAAACTCGTGCAGGCAGTACCTATGTATAAACAGGGGGTGACCCACTACGAAACAGTGGGTCGGTGGCTGTCACAGGCCGTGCTTCGCATAGCAAGCAGAGGGGCAGAACGCTGCTGGTGCCCGGGACAGAAAATCATGCCAGTAAGCTAAATTCGCCCAAGTTTAAACGCTTGCCAGACGTTTGCTTGAGGACTCCTGTGGCGGTCCCTGCCCTGCGGACAGTTCGCGGACCAGATCGCCCACGAACGCCTTGGCGTCTCCGAAGAGCATCAAAGTCTTATCCATGTAGTAGAGGGGATTGTCGATTCCGGCAAATCCGGGGCTCATGCCGCGCTTGATCACCATCACCGTGCGCGCCTTGTCCACGTCCAAAATTGGCATGCCGTAAATCGGGCTGCTGGTGTCCGTACGCGCGCCGGGGTTGGTCACGTCGTTTGCTCCGATAATTAATGCGACGTCTGTTTGAGGCAGGTCTGAATTAACGTCTTCCATCTCGAGCAAACGGTCGTAAGGAATATCAGCTTCGGCGAGCAGCACGTTCATATGTCCCGGCATGCGCCCAGCCACGGGATGAATGCCGAAGGTCACATCCACACCCTTTTTGCTCAAAATATCAAATAGCTCGCGGACCTTGTGCTGCGCCTGCGCTACAGCCATTCCATAACCTGGAACGATCACCACCTTGTTTGCTGCCGCCAAAATCTCGGCCGCTTCTTCGGGACTCGCGCTGCGAACGGTTCGCTGCTCTTCGTCGTGTGCCGCCGCAGTGGCATGCACTTGCCCGAATGCCCCGAACATCACGTTCGTAAATGACCGGTTCATGGCCTTACACATAATCATAGACAGAATGAAGCCAGAGGAGCCATCCAGTGCGCCCGCAATTACCAGCACCTTGCTATCCAGTACGAATCCCAGCATGGCCGCTGCAATTCCGGCGTAGGAGTTCAGCAGCGAGATCACCGTGGGCATATCCGCGCCGCCAATCGGCGTAACCAGCATCACGCCGAAGCACAGCGATACGGCAATCATGATCGGAAACAGGATCGCATGGTTCGGGTTCACCACCATGGTGATCGCCAAGATCACGGCGGCAGCCAGAATGGAAAGACTCACTACGTTTTGTCCTTTATAGACCAATGGGCGAAGCGGCAGAATTTCTTGCAGCTTTCCAGCCGCGATCAAGCTGCCCGTGAACGTCAGCGAGCCGATGATCACTTCGAGGCTGATCTCGCCCATGCCGAAGCGCGTCACATGCGGGTATCCGACGTAGTACTCGGCGATGCCGATCATCGTGGCCGAAAGAGAGCCGAACGTCAGCGCCATGGCGGTCCGCTGCGGCACGGCGGTCATCTTGACCATGCCAAGCGGTATTCCCACGGCCGCGCCAACGACCAGCGCGATGACGATCCATTTGTAGTGAGAGACTTGCGGGTCGGCAAGCGTGGATGCTACCGCCAGGGCCCCGCCAATTTCGGCCACCAAGACGCCTCGCCGCGCGCTCGCGGGCGAGCTCATCCACTTGATTGCCAAAATGAAGAGAATGATGGCAACCAGATACGCGCTGTCCATGATCTGGGCGATGGCGACGCTGGTCATTATCGTTTCGCCTTGCCCGCTTTGAACATGCGCAGCGTGCGGTCGGTGATCAAGAATCCGCCGACCATGTTGCTGAAGGAAGCGGCCACGGCGATCAGGCCGAGAATCACGGAGAGTTTCGACTCATGCTCCCCGGCGATGATGATTGCCGCCACCACCACGATCGCGTCCAGCGCGTTGGTGAGCGACATTAAAGGTGTGTGCAAGAGCGGCGAAACCCGCTTCACAATCTCAAAAGCGAGGAAAGCCGCTAAAACGAATACGAAAAGATTCGATAAAAAGTCCGGTGGCACTCTTTTGATCCTGTCCTACCGTGATGTTTGCAGCTGCAGCGCCGGAAGCGAGAAAAACTCCCGAACGCGGCTTTGCACGATCTCTCCACTGCGCGTGAGCATTGTTTCTCGCGCGATTTCGTCTGCCGGATCTACTTCCAATTTGCCGTTTTTTACGATGTGCAGCAAAAATGCGGTCACGTTGCGCGCGTACATTTGACTGGCATGATACGGCACGCGGCTCGCCATGTTTATCTCGCCCACGATCGTCACGCCGCTCGCCACGATCGTTTTCTCCGGTTGCGTAAGTTCGCAGTTCCCGCCGCGCTCCGACGCTAAATCCACGATCACCGACCCCGGCGCCATTCCACGCACCATTTCAGCGGTCACCAACACCGGCGCCTTCTTGCCCGGCACCACGGCCGTCGAGATCACCACATCGCTTTGCCCCACCACCTGCTTCATTAGGTCTCTCTGCCGCGCGTAGAACGTCTCATCCTGCGCCGTTGCATACCCGCGCGCATCTTGCGCGCCTGCCGCCTCGATCGGCAGCTCTACGAACCGCCCGCCCAGGCTCTGCACCTGTTCCTTCACAGCGGGGCGTAAATCGTATGCCGATACCACCGCGCCCAGCCGCCGCGCCGTGGCGATCGCCTGCAACCCCGCCACGCCCGCACCAATCACCAGCACACGCGCAGGCGTAATCGTGCCCGCCGCAGTGGTCATCATCGGGAAAAGCTTCGGCAATATGTCGGCGGCCACCAGCACCGCCTTGTAGCCGCAGATCGTTGCCATCGAAGAAAGCGCGTCCATGCTTTGCGCGCGTGTTGACCGCGGTATCAGCTCCACCGAAAATGAAGTCACGCCCGTCCTGGCGATCTCCTGCAGGATCTCCACTGATCCTAGCGGCCTCAGGAAGCCAATCAATACTTGATCGCGCCGCATCAGTGGCAAGTCCGCGCGCCCCAGTCGTTCGTTCGACCCGTAGCACAAAACCTGCACCACGATATCGGCCATGCCGAATACGGACGCGCGATCCGGAACAATCTTCGCTCCCTTGTCCGTGTACGCCGTATCCGGGTAGCCCGCCTCGACTCCCGCACCCTTCTCAATAATCACTTCGAGTCCGGCCTTCGCCAGGTTAGGCACCACCATCGGCACCAGCCCCACGCGCCGCTCGCCCGGAAAGCTCTCTTTGGGAACGCCAACAATCATTGCTGGTTTGCCTTCTTACGCCAGAAGTTGATCTTCGCCCGCCTGCCCGCTACTCCACCCGAGTTCACCCGAAGGAAGCAGACAACGTGCTGCATCCCGCATCATGTACAAAGCGACCATTCTAAACACACCGCTGCAAAACTTGTCCAGTACATCTAAGAAAATAAAATTGATATCGTTGCCATTCCCGTACGGCGGACCACGTTCCCGATTGGAACTGCACCTAATCTGCTCCTACCGCCGACTATCCGCAGCGTTGACTTTCGCACCATCCGGGCATATCTTTCGCCCATAAACGGACTAAACTCCGCAACTTTCAGTTTCATCTGAGAGGTGGCTCATGGCTCCCATCCCGGCCTCATGCCGTCGTTCAGACGTCATCGCATATCCTTCGCGCCTAATTCCGCGCCGGGGCTTTCATCGGCCACCGAATTCGCGCCCATTGAAGTTGGCCCGCCTCGCAGTTACCCTCGCGTTCGTTTCGCTCCCTCTCCTCGTGCCGTCCGCGCTTCGTGCGCAGGGCAGTGCGCCCCACATTGCCACCGTCACTCCCGGCACCGGGAAAGCCGACGATTCCATCACCATCACCGGCGAAAATCTCGGTAAGGACAAAGTCACCGCCGTGTTTCTCTCTGACTCCAAGCTCGACCACAAAGCGGTGGTCGTCGATCAGGAGTCCACTAAAATTGTCATCAAGGTCCCCGACAAGCTCAAGCCCGGTGACTACAACATTTCCGTCGAGGAAGGCGGCGCCATCTACATCCAGCCCGTAATCTTTAGCGTGAAATCCTGACAATCCGCGCAGGGCCGTCATCTAGTAAAGGGATGGCCTGAAAGATTAATCCCTCTGCCCATCCCCAATTGAGTTTCCGGCACGAATATGCGAACGTGTTGTTGATTCCTTAAGACTCTCTCATGCGCTCATCGCCCCGGCCCGCATTACTCTTGCTATTTCTGCTTTCGCTCGCATGCGCCGCATGTCCTTCCGCGCGCGCTTGGGGCTGCCAGGGACACCAAACGATTGCCTTTCTCGCCGAAGCGCACCTTGACCCACGCGCTCGCGCAGCGGCACTAAAGATTCTCGCGGCCAGTCCCATCGACCCTTCGCTTCCCCGCTATTGCCGGCCGCGCAGCACAGATCCGTTCGCCGACGCTTCCACCTGGGCCGACGATGTCCGCTCACTGCGCCCCGATACCGCGCGCTGGCATTTCATCGACATTCCCCGCGACGCTCATCGCGGTAATCTGGCGAAATTTTGCCCGCCCGCTACCGGCTGCGTCATCAGCGCGCTCGAAGCGCAAATTCGGGTGCTGCAAAATCCGCGCGCTTCCGCCGCCGCCCGCGCCGACGCATTGCGTTTCGTGATTCACTTTGTCGGAGACATTCACCAGCCCCTTCACGACGCCACCAACAACGACCTCGGCGGTAATTGTCTTCCGGTCAAATTTTTCGGGGAGCGTCCGCGGGAAACCAGTGTCGAACGAGAATCCTTCAGTCCAAATCTTCACTGGGTCTGGGACGTCGGCATCATCGACCGCTATAACCACGGCGAATCGTCGCAGCAGCTCGCCCGCGATCTCGATCAGCAGTTCCGCTCGCAAATGCTCATCTGGGAGTCTCAGCCGACCGACTTCGCCGCCTGGGCCTGGGAAGCTCACGCGCTTGCCGACTCCGTCGCTTACGACGATCTTCCGCGCGCGATCCCCGTCGAAGCGCCCGTGCCAGTCTCATCCTGCGCCGACGATAACCACATCGGCGAGCGCATGCTGCGCTATCACGAAAGCCTCGGTGCCGCTTACGAATCCGCCGCCGCGCCGATTGTCCAGCTTCAGCTCGCCAAGGCCGGCGCCCGCCTAGCCGCCGTTCTCAATTCCCTCTGGCGTTAGCTCGGTTTCCGTACTGCCGGTTCGCCGGGACCGGAAAGGAGGTTCCTGCTAGCTCACTTCGAGCGCGCGATTTCTCGGTTCTCTCAACCCCCGCTACCCGCCCGTCGCAAACCCCGGAAACAACGTCATGCCGCCATCCACAAATAGCGTCGTCCCCTCGACGTAATCCGAATCATCCGACGCCAGCCATACCGCCGCGCGCCCAATATCCTCCGGCTGCCCGATGCGCCCATCGGGAACCAGCGTCAATAAACGCTGCAGCGCCTGCGGCGTATCCCACGCGCTTCGGTTGATCGGCGTCTGAATCGCACCCGGCGCAATCGCATTCACGCGTATCTTTTTCGGCGCCAACTCCTGCGCCATCGTTTGCATTAGCATCCGAACGCCGCCCTTGCTCGTCGCGTAATTCGCGTGTCCGGCCCACGGAATCTCCTGGTGCACCGAGCTCATGCAAATAATTTTCCCCGCTGCCTTGGATACTTCCGGCCGCACGCCCCGCCTGATGAATTCCCGCGCCGCCTCGCGCGCGCACAAAAATTGTCCCGTCAAATTCACGCCGATCACGTGATTCCATTTCGCCAGCGTCATCTCCGTGAACGGCGCGTCGTCCTGCAATCCCGCGTTCGCGCACAGAATATCGACTGTCCCGAAGGCGCGGATCACCGCCGCGAACATCGCCTGCACTTCGCCCTCGTTCGATACGTCCGCCTTCACTCCAATCGCTTCTCCGCCCTTTTTCTTGATGTCCGCCACGATCGCGTTGGTCGCTTCTTCGTGCGTGATCCAGTTGATCGCCACCTTCGCGCCCGCGTCCGCAAAACATCGCGCCACCGCCTCGCCAATCCCTGAATTTGCGCCGGTCACCAACGCTACTTGCCCCGCTAATAATTTCTCCTGCATGATTCCTCCCCTTGAACTTGACTATGAATTGTTCTCCTGCTGCGGCCGGTTGCCCGGGACGTTCTGGAGAAAAACACCTCAAACCTCCGACGATGTTGCCGTCCTGGGCAACGAGCATCGCTTCGTGAATATTCCGATCAATGCCCATTTTTCGGCGAGATTTGCACGTGGAAGCCGTCGGGGTCGCGGAGATTGACCGTCGAAACTCCGTCATTCGACTGGAAAGCAGCTCTGGCCTTGGCATCCGGCAGTTCCTCATTGATCTTATTCGCCAGCCGCTTCGAAGAATCCTGATCGATTTTGTCGATTGCAATGGAAAAGTGTGTGATCAGTCCCTTCCTTTCCGGCACCGGATCGACACTGATGTACCCGGTCGGAAAATCCAGATGAATGCCTTTCCCCGTGTTGGTTGCCGGCCAGCCCTTCTTCACCCCAAATAGCCGGTGATAAAAGTCGTAGGAACGCTCGACATCGCTCACCAGCAGCCCCACGTGGTTCACTCCCAATCCACGAACGATCGGGGCCGAATCCGTAGCAGCGTCTCGCCCCAGCGCGGCGGTCGGCAAGGCCAGCATCGCCAGCGCCTGCATCAGACCTCGTCGCGTCATTCGCCCTCGGTCATACTGATCGAACAATCCGTCAATGGACTCCATCGGAGTTCCTCCTGGCATCGAATCGTGGGATTGTATCACCACGCCCGCAGGCATCCCGCGTGTCCATACCCGCAAATCGCCATTTATGACGGCACAGGCTTGCCTTATGATGCCGGCTGCTTCACTCGCGCCAACCCAACGTGGTGAGCAAACATCTTTCTGATCCGTTTTTGATGTACACTTCCGCCGATCCGCAAGGGAGTCCAATATGAATCCAACCTCGGCCGCGTCCGTCACAGGCATCCCTTCCGACGAGCTTGCCTTTCTTTCCGCCTTGCAGGCAGCCGAAGCGATTCGCGCCAAGAAAGTTTCCTCGCTCGAATTGACCCGCCATACTTTCGAGCGCATCGAACGCTACAACCCAGCTCTCAACGCGTTCGCTTACCAGCTAAAAGATGCCGCCATGGCTCAAGCCAGGAAAGCCGACGAAGCAATCGCGCGCAAAGAACCAACGGGCGTCTTCCATGGCGTCCCCTTCCAGGTTAAGGAAAGCTTCGGCGTAGCGGGCCAGCCGTGCACGTGGGGCATTCCCTCGTTTAAGGACGCGCGTCCGCCGCAGAACTCCGCCGTCGTCGATCGCTTGCTAGGCGCGGGTGCCGTTTTGATCGGCGCCACCAACGTCCCGGTCAACCTAAGCGACTGGCAATCCTACAATCCAATTTACGGTCAGACGAATAATCCGTGGGACTTGCAGCGATCTCCGGGCGGATCTTCAGGAGGAGCCGCGGCGGCCGTCGCGGCCGGACTCGGCTACCTCACCGTTGGCAGCGACATCGGCGGCTCGATTCGCATTCCGTCGCACTTCTGCGGCATCTACGGACATAAGCCTACACTCGACCTTGTCAGCCTCCGCGGACAAATGCCCGGCGGCGTCTCGACTCCTCCTGGTTTTTCAACGCTGCTCGCCGTCGCCGGTCCGATGGCGCGAACTACCAGCGATCTACTGGCTGCGCTGAAAATTTTAGGTGGTCCCGAAGGCGCAGACGCCAAAGCCTGGAAATGGGAGCTTCCCACGCCCCGGGGAAAACAACTGCGCGACTTCCGCGTAGGCTACGTTCTTGACGATCCCATCGCTCCGCCCGCCCCAGATGTCCGCGCGGTACTGGAAAATACCATCGAAAATCTTCGTCGCGCGGGCGCGAAATTGAAACCTGGCTGGCCCGCCAATTTCCAACCATCGCCGATGCTCGAAACGTACCGCTACCTGCTATTCTCCTTCTTCATCAGCCGCTCGCCGGAACCGGTACAGCGCTCGCTCCGCGCCGAATTGGAGGCGATCGCCGGTTCGTCGATGGACGAAGCCCTGGGATCAGCTCCCTACTGGCAGGAACAAAATATGCGCCGCCTGGAATACCGCGCTCAGTGGCAATCCTATTTCAACGAAATCGACGTTTTCCTCTCGCCCGTTACCTTCACTCCTGCATTCCCCCACGACCACAGCGAACCGCAAAGCACGCGCAAGATTCAAACTTCCGCGGGCCCGCGCAACTACATGGAAGGACTCAACTGGATGGGCGTCGCCTCGCTTACGGGCTGCCCATCCACCGTCGCCCCCGTTGGCCGGACGCAACCAACGCCGACGGCCAGTGCGGGTTTGCCTGTCGGCATTCAAATCATGGGCCCGTACTGGGAAGATGCCACCACCATCGCCTTCGCAGATTTGCTAGCACAAGAGTTCGGCGGCTTCACTCCCCCTCCCGGCTACGCCAACTAACCACGCGCTTCGACGTCAACGGCCCTCGGGGTGGCGTAGCGATGAATCAACATCTCAGTTACACTCGGCGACGCGCTAGGAGCGTACTATCCACTTCCCTTTCTATCTTCCGCTCGGCCCCCTTCACGTTTCCTTTCATTTCATATTTGAAATGCTCGCTTACACCGTTGGATTTCTTTTCTACCGCCGCCTTCGCGCTCGCGTGGGCGACCCGATCCCCGACGGCGCTCGCTGGACCGTAATTGCCGCCGCCGCGGCCGGAGCAGCCCTCGGCGCGCGCCTCCTGAATGGCCTCACCGCTCCGCCGCAGGATCTTCTCCACTGGCACACCGCTGCTCCGTACTTCGCTGGGAAAACGATCGTCGGTGCCCTGATCGGCGGCCTCGCCGCCGTCGAACTCACGAAACGCTTCATCGGCGAAAAACACTCCACCGGAGATCTTTTCGCCGCCCCGCTCGCTCTAGGCATTGCCATCGGCCGGGTCGGATGCTTTTTCGAGGGCCTGCCCGACCAGACGTACGGCATTGCCACGTCGCTCCCTTGGGGCGTCGATTTCGGCGACGGCATTCGGCGTCATCCCACCCAGCTGTACGAGTCCCTATTCGCGCTACTCCTCCTCGCGTTCCTGTTTAAGATGCTCCGGAGCCCCCATCGAGACGGCGAGGTCTTCAAGGCTTTCATGGTCGCCTATATGGGCTGGCGCTTAGCCATTGACTTCTTAAAACCGTACCCACCCTGGTATGGCATCGGCGGAATTCAGTGGGCGTGCCTTTGCATGTTGCTGTATTATTCGCCCGATATCTCTCGCTGGCTCCTCGCTCGCCAGCGCGCTCCCGAAAGTTTATGACCGATCTTGCGCTGCGGACACGCCATGCCGTGAGCGAACGCGTGTACAGCAGGTGAGGCCGATTCGATTCTCGGCGCCATACGTTCCGCTGCGAGGAGCAATGTTCGTACCCGAAAAGCAGCGCTTCCCAACCTGGTGGCAAGCGCTGATCATGGTGCTCGGCGGCGGCGTGCTCGGCTTCACCTCCTGCGGCGCGGCGATCGTCAGCCACAATTCTGTCCTCGGGGCGTTGTTCGTCAGCGGTTTTTTCGCGGGCGCCGCCGCATTTGTCGCGGGATTAGTCCTCCTTATCGTGGCGGCGGTGCGAGCCGGCCGGCCATGAGCCGGTCTGAGCGCCCATATTTGTTCTACGACGTTGCCCTTTCCATTTGTTCACGCTGCTTTCGCAAGGTCGAAGCGAAAATCGTTTTCGAAAACGACCGCGTTTTCATGCTCAAGCGTTGCCCCGCTCACGGCGCTGAAAAGGTGCTCATCGCCGACGACGTCGACTACTACCGCCGCTGCCGCGAGGTGTTTCTCAAGCCGCCGGAAATGCCCCAACGCTTCAATACACCGGTTGAGTACGGCTGTCCCTACGACTGCGGACTGTGCACGGACCATCAGCAGCACTCTTGTCTCTCGCTGATCGAAATCTGTGACGCCTGCAATCTTCGCTGTCCGGTTTGTTATGCAGAAAGCGGACCCGAGCGCCAGCAATACCGCTCGCTTGCGCAGATTGAAAGCATGCTCGACGCCGTTGTTCGCAACGAAGGCGAACCGGACGTGGTGCAAATCTCCGGCGGCGAGCCGACTCTTCATTCGCAGTTCTTCGATATTCTCGAACTGGCCAAGCGCCGCCCCATTCGCCACCTAATGCTCAATACCAATGGTGTGCGCATTGCCTCGGACGAATCTTTTGCTTCGCGGCTCGCCCAAGCCGTGCCCGATATCGAGGTCTACCTTCAGTTCGATTCGTTTGAGCGCGATGCTCTAATCGCCCTGCGCGGTGCCGACCTAAGACGCGTCCGCGAGCAAGCGCTTAATCGACTGAACCAGCTTGGGATCTCAACCACCCTCGTGGTCACGCTGAAGAAGGGCCTCAACGACCGCGAAATCGGCAAGATCATAGATTTCGCGCTGGCTCAGGATTGCGTCCGTGGCGTCACTTTTCAGCCGATCCAAGCCGCCGGTCGCCTCGAAGGCTTCGACCCGGCCCGCGACCGCTTGACGCTCACCGAAGTGCGGCGGCGCATCCTGGAGCAAACCGCCGTGTTTCGAGCCGAGGACATTATTCCCGTTCCTTGCCATCCGGACAGCCTGGCCATGGCCTACGCGCTGAAGCTCGGCGGTTGCGTGGTGCCGCTCACGGGAATGATTGATCCCAACGTGCTCATCAACGGCGGCGGCAATACCATCGTCTACGAGGAAGACCGGGCGGTCCGCGAAGGAGTCTTTAAGCTTTTCGCCACCAATCATTCGCCCGAATCTGGAGCCCAATCTCTCCGTGACCTGCTTTGTTGCTTGCCCCACGTCTCCGCCCCGGCCGATCTGGGATACGGCAACATCTTTCGCATCCTCATCGTGCAGTTCATCGACGCATATTCCTTCGATGTTCGCTCCGTGAAGAAAACCTGCATCCACATCGTTCACCCCGATGGCCGTCTCATCCCGTTCGACACGTACAATCTCTTCTACCGCGACGATCTCGAACGCGATCGCCTTTCCCCACTTCGCGACTGGGCCCTCCGATCCGCCGCTCCCGCATAGCCCCAAAACCGCTCTTTGAGTGCTGTCGCGTGCTCTGCTCGCCGCTACTGCCTGCTTCGAACCAGCGGCGGAAAATAAATCTCCCAAAATCCCTCCGCCGGGCTCGTGAACTCCACGCCCACTTTCCACTTCCCATTTTCAGCGGCACCCACATTCACCACTCGGCACTCCTGCTGTACGCCGGTGTTTTGGTTCTCAACGAAAACGGTCTGCCGCAAGCCCACCAAGCAGCCCATGGTTAGTTGGGCGCCGTTTGCATTCAGAAACCCGGCTCGCGAGAACTCGCGGAACGCCGCGCCCGACAGGTCGTTCCCGTGTACCATCACCGGAACGGACAGCCCCAATCGCTTACTTCTTCGCACACGCTTATTCGTACTCAAAATGGCAGTCGATGACATGCAAAGACCGTACCGCCGCAACTCGGCCCGGGCTATCCCCGCAAAGCACTACTCCCATTGGAACCAAAGTCCTAATGAGGCAAGAGCCGGTCAGCGGCGGTTTGAAGCGAGCCCTTTTCGCGCCAACAATCGATTGAATTCCGCCCCCGACTCTGGCACCATCAATCTGTTGTTTTAGGGGGAGGACGTGTCGGCGAAACAGGGTGCCGCTCGGTGTAGATCGGACCATCCGGTGGCCGGAGAAGTTCGTTTGCGAGCCTCCCTTCAGCCACCCGCGCCAGTCCCCGACTTTGCAGCAAAACGTGACCGATCACCCATCGAAAGCTTTTTAGGGGATCGGAGCTTTAGCTCCGACATAAAGCTTGTCCCGCCGCTCAGGGCTTTAGCCCCCGAGGAAAGCCTCTCCGGCTTGTCGCGATGGAGGAAAGGGGCATCTTCGCCTCTGTTTCGCTTATTGGCCGGAAATCTCGCTCGACAAGGGCGGAACGGTCAATCGAGTAGAATTACTCGCAAGTTGTTGAAAACAATCACCAGCGTACCTCGTCATCCGGAACGTCCCGGCGCATGCGAATCTACGGAAATTGCGGCCGCGAGCCTCGCGTTTGGGGAGACCTCATGCTTCGCGTAGGGCTTATCGGCTGGCGAGGAATGGTCGGCAGCGTCCTCGTCGAACGCATGCGCACCGAGGGCGACTTTTCCGGCGTCGAGCCGCACTTCTTCTCCACCTCGAATATCGGCGGCGCGGCTCCCACCGAGGCCGTCGGCGCGTCGCTGAAAGACGCGCGCAATCTCCACGATCTGGCCGCCTGCGACGTCCTGATCAGTTGCCAGGGCGGCGAGTACACCGCTGAAGTTTATGCCCCGCTGCGCAAATCCGGCTGGAATGGCTACTGGATCGACGCCGCTTCCACTCTGCGCATGTCGAGCGACGCCGTTATCGTCCTTGATCCCGTGAATCTTGACGTTATCCAAGACGGCCTCGCTCGCGGCATCCGCACCTACGCAGGCGGAAATTGCACCATCAGCCTGATGCTCATGGCCACCAGCGGCCTTTTGAAGGCCGGCCTCGTTGAGTGGGTCACCTCGATGACCTATCAAGCCGCGTCCGGCGCTGGCGCCGCCAAAATGCTGGAACTCATCAAGCAGATGAATTGCCTTACCGAGCCCGCGCGCAAATCGCCGTCCGAAAACGCTCTCGAAGTTGACCGCATGGTCGTCGCGGCGCAACGCGCGCCATCGCTTCCGGTTGAAGAATTCGGCGTGCCGCTCGCTGGCAGCCTCATTCCATGGATCGACAAAGACATGCCCGGCGGCCAGACCAAAGAAGAATGGAAAGCCATGGCCGAAGGCAACAAAATCCTCGGCCTCAATCCGCCCGTTCCCATGGACGGCCTCTGCGTCCGCATCGGCACCATGCGCTGCCATAGCCAAGGCCTGTGCATCAAACTCACCAAAGACGTCCCGCTCGACGAAATCGAGCAGATTATCGCCGCCTCCAACGAATGGGTCCGCGTGATCCCCAATAACAAAGAATCAAGCATCCGCTGCCTCACTCCCACGGCCGTTTCCGGCACACTCAACGTCCCGATCGGACGCATGCACAAACTAAATCTCGGCCCGCAATTCCTAGGCGCCTTCACCGTCGGCGATCAGCTTCTCTGGGGCGCCGCCGAGCCGCTTCGCCGCATGCTCGGCATCCTCCGGAATCATCTCAGCGCATGAACTCGTTACATTTAAGGTATAATCCCGCTGCATATAAGGCGATTCGGGCGGTAGTCCTATCAAACGAGAAATCTCAAAGAGTTTGCAAATCGGCGAGGAGGTTCGCGATGTATGGAAAAATGCCCCGAAAGATTTTTTTAATCGGCTCCGCGGTGGCGCTCTTGGCGCTGCCCAGCTTGGCGCAAAGTTCGAAATTGAATGGCACCTGGAAACTGAATGCGTCGAAGAGCGATCTGGGCCAAATGGGCGGGGGCGGCGGCGAAACCGACGTGATCTCTGTTAATGGAACGCAGTTCACGCAGAAGGTCACAAGCCAGTCTCCGCGTGGCGCGCAAAACTATACGCGCTCCTGCACCATAAATGGCCAGGAAGAAAAACTCGCGGCCGACAATCCTCGCGCACACATCGGCCCGGTGACCGTTTCGAGCGTGAAGTGCGAAATGAACGGCGATTCCGTTGTGTACACCGAAGGCTTCGACATGCGCGGCACTGCGTCCACCGACCAGATGACCTTCACTCCTTCGGACGACGGCAATACGATGACCATGAGCCGCCAAATCTCAGGCGCGATGAGCATGCAACAGAAAATGGTCTTCGATAAAAGTGACTCCTCCGGGGATAACTCCGCTCCCGCCGCTAACGGCGGCATGGCCGCCACGCCCGGCGGCGCTGCGATGATCCACGCCGGCGGCTCGCATCCGGATCTCAGCGGCACATGGAATCTCGATGTCTCCAAGAGCAATTTCGGTCAGGGCCAGCCGCCCGCGAGTGAAGTAGACACCATCACTGAGAGCGGTGACTCGGTTAAAATCGTTGCCGCGCAGAAGGGCGGCATGATGGGCGACTCGACCACCACTGAAGCGTTCACCACCGATGGCCAGCCTTCCTCCTGGAGCGGCATGGGCAATACGAAAGTAAATGGCACCGCCACCTGGAACGGCGATAAGCTCGTCGTCAACGCGAAAACGAGCTTTCAGGGAAACGCCGTCACAATTGCGGACACCTATAGCCTCAGCCCAGACGGTAAAACACTCACCAGCGTCGCGCACATCAGTGTGACCGGCATGGGCAACTTCGATACGACGTCTGTGTACGACAAGCAGTAGCCACCGAACACGCGCCGTCGGAGCGATTGCAGAAAATGCGCCGCGATCTGCAATCGCTCCCGCCAGCCTTGAAATGCTCGCCTCGCCGAAAACCTTTGCAACGACCGAAGGCGCGCCCGCCCCGATAACCTTAATGACAAATAGGCAATTCTGAAAATGCCGCCTGCAGCGATTTCGCGCGGGCCAGGCGAAAATGGGAAGCCGCGCCGCAAGCGATGGTACGCCCAGCTATGGACGCAAGTGCTTTTCGGCATGATCGCGGGAATCCTGCTGGGGATTTTCGATCCGCGCCTCGGCGCGAAGATGGAACCGTTTGGCGACGCGTTCATCAAAGCCATCCGCATGCTGATCGGGCCAATTATATTTTGCACCGTGGTCCACGGAATCGCGCGGACGGTCAACGTGGCGCGGGTAGGGCGCGTAGCGTTGAAGGCCGTCGTTTATTTCGAAGCGTTGACCACGGTCGCGCTGTTCATCGGATTGGCCGCCGTGAACCTGTGGCAGCCTGGGCGCGGAATGAACGTCGACCTGTCGCACGTGGACACGTCCACCGTTCAGACATACATCGCGCATCCCGGCGCGACGAGCGTGGCGCAATTTCTGATGAATATTATTCCTCGGACGTTCGTCGGCGCGTTTACCGAAGGCAACGTTCTACAGGTGCTGCTGATTTCGGTGCTGTGCGCGTTTGGGCTCGTAGCCGCGGGCGAGCGCGGCAAGCCGCTAGTGGATTGGATCGAAGCGGCCAACAAAATGCTGTTTGCTGTCGTCGGAATCGTGATGTGGGCGGCGCCGATTGGCGCTTTCGGAGCGATTGCCTTCACGGTGGCAAAATTTGGCGCGGGGTCGCTGGTGTCTCTCGGCAAGCTGCTCGGCGGATTCTACGTCACCTGCCTGATTTTCATTTTCGGCGCGCTGTGGCCGGTGGCGAGTTGGTGCGGCTTCAGCATTTTCAAACTGATCCGCTACATACGCGAGGAACTGCTGATCGTTTTGGCGACCACGTCGTCGGAAACGGTGCTGCCGCAGCTTATGGAGAAGTTGGAAAAGCTGGGCTGCGAGGAAACGATTGTGGGGCTGGTGATCCCTACTGGCTATTCGTTCAATCTGGATGGGACGTGCCTATATTTGGCGACGACGGCGGTGTTTTTGGCGCAGGCAACGAACACGCATCTGGGATTGTGGCAGCAGCTTGGGCTGTTGGCCGTGCTGCTGTTATCTTCGAAAGGCGCCGCGGGAGTGGCCGGAGCAGCATTCGTGGTACTGGCTGCGACAATCGCGTCCACCGGAATTATCCCCGTGGCCAGCATCGCGCTCGTCCTGGGAATTCATAGGCTGATGTCCGAGGGACTGACACCGACGAATGTAATCGGCAACGCAGTGGCTACGATCGTGGTTGCAAAGTGGGAGCGGGCGCTCGATGAAGAGCAGCTCCACTCCGCTCTAAATGGCGGAGTGGAGACGGCAGTTCAGGTGACGCAGCCGTAGGGCTTTCGATTGGGCCGTCGCCCGTAAATCTACTCAGGCAAGTCTTACCCTGCAGCGCGAGATTGCAGAAGACGTTGCAATGTGGATCCGCGAGGACTAGATGCGGGATCTGTCCCGGCGCATTCGCCGGTATTTTAGCGCGGCCTTCTACACCTCCCGCTTTGCAAAACGGGGCGAGTTGAAATCATGTAGCGACAACTATTACATAGCGTTATAGTATCGGCCTAAAATAGCTACAGCAAACGCAATTGAGTTTTTACTTCTGCTGGGAGTCATTAATGCTCTGTCGTAGGAAGGCGTTGTCGTATTTTGTCTCGACAATCGTTCTCTGCCTAATGGCGTTATTATTCGGAGCAAGCCCCGTCCAAGGGCAGCAGATTATTCACGTACCAGCGGATCAGCCCACGATTCAAGATGGAATCAATGTGTCAGTCAATGGTGACACCGTGCTGGTCGCTCCAGGAACTTACAAAGAGAATATTAATTTTGATGGCAAAGCAATTACAGTTACAAGTTCCGCCGGCTCCCAAAGTACGATAATTGATGGCAGCGCAGGTCCAGTTGCGGTCCAGTTCGTGAGCGGCGAAACTCGGGCTTCAGTTCTTAATGGATTCACCATCGAGAACGCCGGGGCTTCGCAGTGGCCGAACGAAAACAACGACGTCTTTTTTTATGGTATCGAGATAGCGGGAGTCGCGGGCAGCTTGAGTGCGACTTCCTACGCTAATCCGACGATTACAAATAACGTCATCACTCATAATTATGGGTACGGGATCGACGTCGACTTTGCAGGCGCTCTGATTAGCGGAAACATGATCAGCCACACCTCGACGCAGTATGACCCGCAGCTTGATTTCGGTTGTGATTATGATGACGGCGATGGAATCTTCGTAGAAGGCACTCCGAGTAACACTTCTGTATTCACCGTAATCTCTAATAACACGATCGAGAACAATGTGGGTCACTGTGAAGGAGGTGGCATCGGTCTCTACGCTGCGCCCCTTTCAACGGTCATCTCCAATAACGTCATTGCGAACAACCAGAGCCTTGGTTCCGGGGGCGGAGTTTTCGAGGTCAACGGCTCAGTCTCGCTCTATCAGAATCTGATCTATAACAACGTTTCCGGGGTTGCTGGCGGCGGGGTTTATCTTTCTACGCCATCGGAAGTAAACGGCGCGACAGGGCCCCTGAATACATTCGTCATTAACAACACCATCTATGGCAACACTATTTCCTTGAACACGGACATAAAGGGAGCTTGGGTTGACGGGTCTCAAGTGGCGCTTCCCGGCGGCGTCAGCCAACTTGGTTTGTTCAATAACCTAATCATCGCGAACGATCCCTACTCCGCTATTGCGTGCTGGCCGGCCTACCAGTATTTGAGCGGCACACCTCCGGTTGTCCTCAACAGCGACGTGATCAACACCGGCGGAGCCGCCTTTGGTGGTTGGTGCACCTCGCCAGCCGGCAATACCGGAAATATTTCCGCAGATCCAAAGTTCAACAACCCATCCAACGGCGACTTCCACCTGCAGGCCGGTTCTCCGGCAATCGACGCTGGCTTCAACGCAGCACCTGGCTTGCCCGCAACTGATTTGGATGGCAATCCCCGAATTCAGAACGCAACCGGCGCGAGCGAACCTGTCGTGGACATGGGTTCTTACGAGGCAGCGGGAGCGCCGGAATCGCGTTCGCTGTCGCAGACAACTCTCACCGCTCAACCGGGAACCGTCTTCTATGGTCAGCTCGTGAATCTCTCCGCGACTGTCACTAACAGCTCATCCTCACCGATTCCGCCAGGCACGCTCAGCTTTATGGACGATTGGTCGCCGATTCAGCAGTCGGCGGTCAACAACTCCGGCGTTGCGACCTTCTCGACCAGCAGCCTGGGCGTAGGGCCGCATTGGCTCGTCGCATCGTTTGGTGGCAATGCGGCTTATCAGCCGAACATATCCACGACTGCTGAAGTGGTTGTGAATGGATTCTCGACCTCGACAACACTCTCGTTCTCTGCTAACCCTGCTAATTACGGCCAGCCGGAGACTCTTACGGCCACGGTGGCACTTGAGTCAGGAAATCCGCCCGGCACCGGCACTCCCACCGGCAATATGAACTTCTACGACTCGTCTCTTAACCCAAGTCTGCTCGCGACGGTACCTGTGAATGCAAGTGGTGTGGCTGCGTACACGACATCCTCACTGCCAGCAGGAACTGCGTATGTTCAGGCGGTCTATCAGCCCACAGGCGGATTTCTAGGATCCGTGTCGACAAACCTACCCCTTCAAATCTTCGGTCCACCGGTGGCTACTGTGGGTATTTCGGCGAGCCCAGGAAGTATCAACACTGTCCAAGCGGTAGATGTAACCATCACGGTGAACGGCAATAGCGGCCATCCGCCCCCGACAGGCTTCGTCACGTTGAGCAGCGGGAGTTATTCCTCGGCCTCAGTACCTCTTAACGGGGATAGCGCGGTGATTCATGTACCGGCCGGATCACTTTCCGCAGGACTCGATACTCTCACGGGACACTATTTGGGAGATTCCGTTTACGGTCCGGCTACCGGAACGAGCTCTTTTGAGGTCACTCTGCCGTTCGGCATTTCCGGCACCGCCCTCACCGTTTCTCCAGGAGCCATATCGGGTAACCAATCGACGATTTCGGTCATTCCGTCGGATGGATTCACTGGCAGCGTGACACTCACTGCCGCCGTCACGTCCGGCCCCGCCGGTGCCACAGACATGCCTTCGCTGAGCTTCGGCACTACCGGCAACGTGAGCATCACGACGGCCGCTGCCGGCACTGCTACGCTTACGTTCACGACTGTTGCGCCTGTCAATTGCGGACAGGCAGGCGTCGGAGGCCCTACCATTCGATGGTGGTTCCCGGGTGATCTTGCTCTAGCGTGCGTTTTGCTTTTTGGGGCGAGGAGGCGTGGCTATTGGCGGCTGCGGCTTGCGATGTTGCTTCTGTTGGCAGGACTGACGATAAGCGTGACCGCATGTGGCGGCGGTGCCGCAGGAACAAGCTGCGTTTCACGGGGTACCACGCCAGGAAACTATATCATCACCTTGACCGGTACCTCAGGCTCTGCAACAGCGACTGGTACTGTCAGTCTAGCGGTGCAATAGCCGTGGGGCGATTGCCGAATTTGCTCGTCGCGTCGAGTTTCGCTCTCCAACTGGCGCGAACTGGCTGCTGTCCGAAGGGCTCACGCCGACGAATGTAATCGGAAACGCAGTGGCTACGATCGTGATTGCAAAGCGGGGGCGGGCACTGGATGAAGAGCGTCTCCATTCCGCGCTCGATGGCGGAACGGAGAGCAATGTGGCAGCGGCAAATTCTGTGCTTCAGCAGCTAAAGCTGCGACCCACAAAGCCTCTGTGGCGCACCGGTGGCACGACGACAATGGCTCAGACGTGAACTTGCGCTTGCGCCTTTGCTGAAGAATTCAGGATTTTGTCGAGGCGGTCGAGCACCTGCATGGCGGTGAAGCACTGCTGGACGCTGGCGTTTGGCTCGCGATGTTCCTTGATGGCGGCGAGGAACTCGCGATCCTGCAGCTCGATGCCGTTCATCGATATATCCACCTTCGTGACGTCGATCTTGTTGTTCTCACCATCGACAAGATCATCGTAGTAAGCGATATAGGTGCCGTTGTCGCAGATGTAGCGGAAATGCGTGCCCAGTGGCCCTTTGTTATTGAACGACAGCGACAGCGTGCAAATGGCGCCCGAAGGAACTTTCATCACGATGCCCATGTCCATGGCGATTTTCAGCTCCGGATTGATGGGGCCCTGCACCGCATAGCAATCGGAAACCAATTGGCCGGTCTGATACTGGAAGAGATCGACGGTGTGGCAAGCGTGATGCCAGAGCAGATGATCGGTCCAACTGCGCGGCTTGCCCAGCGCATTCATGTTGGTTCGGCGAAAAAAGTAGGTCTGTACGTTCATTTGCAGAACTTTTAGTTCGCCGGATTTGATCCTCTTGTGAACCCACTGATGGCTCGGATTGAACCGCCGCGTGTGTCCGCCCATGCAGACGACACCTGTTTCCTTTTGCACTTTAACCAGGCGTTCGGCATCGGCGAGCGTATCGGCAATGGGGATTTCGATATGGACGTGCTTGCCAGCGCGCATGCACTGAACGCCCTGCTGCGCGTGAAGGGGCGTGGGAGTGGCCAGGATCATCGCTTCCAGGCCGGGCTGCTTCAGGCTTTCAGCGAGGTCGGTAGTCCAGTGAGGAATGCTGTATTTCTTGGCTACTTCCTCAGTGGACGTGGGATTGCCGCCCGCGAGCGTGATTACTTCCGTGCCAGGAATATTCTTGAGGGCGTCCAAATGCCTTTGCCCGAACGCACCTTGCCCTGCGACTCCGACTTTCATGCAGCACCCCCCGCTTGAGGAATTCGATCAGCCCGCTTTGGTTTCAAGTTCGGCCTTGGACGCGCGCAGCTTGCGCAACTCCGCGTGCATGCGGATCACGGCCATCCACATGCCGAGCGGGTGCGCTCCGGCCTCGACCAATGGATGAATCTGCCCATCGCGGAATTTCTCGATGTCGTCGTCCTGAAGGGTCTCGAGAACTTTCGCCTCTTCGGGCGTAAAGCCGTATTGCTTGGCCACGGACGGCAAATCGTGAATCAGGCGCAGGCGTAGTTCGCGGCTGAAGCGGCTGTCGTAGAGAACCTTGTTGAGCTTATACGCCGAAGGCGACGGGTGCTTGTAAAACTCGAAGCCGCCCTTGAATTGGTAATTAGCGGAGGCCGATTTACCTTCCGCAGATTGTCCGATGCCCTTGTGCGGCAAGAATCGCATCACGGCGTGACCGTGGTGCCAGGTGGGCTGATAGGTGACCAACTCGCCCGGCAGGTTGCCGATGGCGCCGAACATAATCATCCAGGAAAGCATTTCCGTGTTGCCGACTTCATCGAGCTGCTCGTTGGTCAGATTGATCAGCGTCTGCTCGTTGCCCTTCTCCATTTGCGCGATTGCCCAATGGTCAAAATCGAAATCAGGCTTGGGATATTTCCACGTGCCGGGGAAATGCGACATGCCGCCGCTGGCAACGATGGCGACGTTTTCCTTCCGGCTGGCGATGACCTTGCCAATTGCTTTGCCCAGTTCAGCGCAACGCTGCGCCGTTGGCAATGGTGGAAGGTAGGCATTGACGAAAATCGGGACGACGGGAATCGGGCGCTTCTCGATCACCCATTCGTAGACGGCTGCGAACGCGTGCCCCAGTACGGCGTCCTGCGAGTACCCGAGGTCGAAACCGGCCTTCATCAGTTTGTCTAGAAGGTCTTCCGCCAAGCCCTGATGGATGGGAAGCTCGTACTTGCGTCCCGCAAACTCGGCGTGCGAATACTCGCCGGAAAGAATCGCGAAAGTCGGTACGGAGGTGAGGAAAAACGTCTCCAAGTGGTCGCTGCCAATCACGATGATGGCGTCGGGCTTGGTTTCCTCCACATCCTTGCCGATCAGCCGCATCGCGGCGACATCGGCGTCGAGCTGCTTGGGATCTTCACTGGGCGGCCGGTCGAATAGCTGCGGTGCGTGAACGGTCCCCATCGCTGCGACAATTTTTCCCATGGCTGGTTACCCCTTTTCCGTGCGGTCAGAGCGCGTGGCGGGGCTGCTTGGCCCACCCACCCTCGCCTAAGCAGAGATTTTCCTGCTTAAATCCGCTGACTATGATTGTTGCGGAAACAGGCAGAATCCGTCAAGTGGAACCGTGAACCCAAACGCGCTGGCCGCTGCCGCTCGCGGCGCAGGCCTGTGCCGCCGAGGCCGATAATTAATCGAGCGGATTAAGTGGTTAGCGGATCGGGCTTTGCGACGTCGATCTCGAGGTCTTTGATCGCTTTTTGGACAACGGATGCCTCGATTTTTCCCTCGCGCAATAGTTCATGCAGAGTTGAGAAGGCGATGAAGCGCGCGTCCACCTCGAAGAAATTCCGCAACGACGCGCGGCTCTCGCTGCGCCCGAAACCATCCGTGCCGAGTGAAGCGATTCCGCGCGGCGTCCACTTACTGATCAAGTTGGGAAGCGCCTTCAGATAATCGCTGGCGGCGACGAACGCGCCGGGCGCGCCGGCAAGAGCTTCCGATACGTACGGCACTCGCGCTTTTTCGCCGGGGTGGAGCATGTTCCACCGCTCGGTCTCGATGCCGTCGGTGTAGAGTTGCTTGTAACTGGTGACGCTCCACACGTCGGCGGCCACGTGGTATTTCGAGTCCAAAATTTCCTGCGCCTTCAGCACTTCGCGGAGAATCGAACCGCTGCCGAAAAGCTGCGCGCGCAACTTCGACTTGTGGCTTGCGGCGGCCCGGTAGCGGTACATGCCCTTGAGAATGCCTTCGCGAGAACCGGCGGGCATCGTGGGCATTTCGTAAGGCTCGTTCATCACGGTGATGTAATAGAAAAGACTTTCGCCCTTGTTGTACATGCGATCGATGCCGTCTTCGATGATGGTGGCGATTTCGAAGGCGTACGCGGGGTCGTAGGCGCGAAGCGTGGGGATCGGGAGCGCCAGTACGTGGCTATTACCGTCCTGATGCTGCAAGCCTTCTCCGGCAAGAGTGGTCCGCCCAGCCGTGCCGCCGAGCAGGAATCCGCGGCAGCGGGAATCCGCGGCGGCCCATATCAGGTCACCCACGCGCTGGAAACCGAACATAGAGTAGTAGATGAAAAACGGAATGATATTAATCCCGTAATTCGCGTAAGCCGAACCGGCGGCGATAAACGAGGAAATCGAGCCGGCCTCGGTAATTCCCTCTTCGAGGATCTGGCCGTTTTTGGCTTCCTTGTAATAGAGCAGCGTGTTCATGTCCACAGGTTCGTAAAGCTGACCCTGGCTGTTGTAAATGCCAACCAAGCGGAAGAGCGACTCCATGCCAAAGGTGCGCGCCTCGTCCGGAACGATCGGAACGATCAGCTTGCCGATTTCGGGATCGCGCATCATTTTTCGGAGCATGGCGACGAATGCCATGGTGGTGGAAACTTCCCGGCCTTCGCTACCGGTCAAAAACTCGGAGAAAAGCTCGCTGCGTTCGCCGACCAGTACTTCCGCGCGCACGCGACGCCGAGGAACGTAGCCGCCCAGTTTTTTACGGCAGTCCTGCAAATATTTAATTTCCGGGCTGTCATCCGGCGGACGGTAAAAGGAGACTTCCTCGATCTGATCTTCGCGAATTTTCAAGCCAAAGCGCTCGCCGAAGACACGCAGAGCGTCTTCATCGAGTTTTTTCTGCTGGTGCGTGACGTTGCGCCCTTCAACCGCTTCCCCGAGTCCGTATCCTTTGATCGTCCGCGCCAGAATGACAGTCGGCGATCCTTTATGATCAGCGGCGGCCTTGTAAGCGGCGTACACTTTTTTCGGATCGTGCCCGCCCTGGCGCATTTTGTGCAGCTGTTCGTCGGTGTAGCCCTCGACCATCTTCAGCAGCCGAGGGTCGCCGCCAAACACGTGCTCGCGAATGTAGGCGCCAGACTCGACGACGAATTTCTGATACTCGCCGTCCACGATCTCTCCGAGCCGCTTGGCTAGGAGTCCTTCGGTATCTTGCTCGAATAGCGGATCCCAATCCGATCCCCAAATGCACTTGATCACATTCCATCCGGCGCCGCGGAATGCCGCCTCGAGTTCCTGAATGATGTGCCCATTGCCGCGTACCGGCCCATCCAGCCGTTGCAAATTGCAATTAATTACGAAGATAAGATTGTCGAGGTGCTCGCGCGAAGCGAGCGTGATGGCGCCGAGCGTTTCCGGCTCGTCCGTTTCGCCGTCGCCCACAAACGCCCAAACTTTGGCGTCTGACTGCGGTTTGAGGCCGCGATCTTCCAGATAGCGTTTGAAGCGGGCCTGATAGATCGCCGTGATTGGCCCGAGTCCCATGGAAACGGTGGGAAATTCCCAGAATTCAGGCATCAGCCACGGGTGCGGATAGGACGAGAGGCCACCGCCGGGTTTTAGTTCGCGGCGGAAATTTTCCAATTGGGTCGTGCTGAGGCGTCCTTCCAGAAACGCGCGCGCATATACGCCGGGCGCCGCATGGCCCTGCAAATAGACGGAATCGCCCTCGAATTCCTCGGTGCGACCGCGGAAGAAATGATTGAAGCCGACTTCGAAAAGAGTAGCGATGGAGCCGTAGGTGGAAAGGTGGCCGCCGATATTGTGTTCCAGGCGATTGGCGCGTACGACCATGGCGAGCGCGTTCCAGCGTACGAGACTCTTAACCTTGCGCTCGAGCTCTTGGTCGCCGGGAAACGGCGCCTGATCGTTTTGAGGGATGGTATTGACGTACGGAGTATTCGCCGAAAACGGGACGGAGACGCCGCGTTCGGCGGCGCGTTCCCGGATTTCGCGCAGAATCCTGGTGGCTAATCCCGGGTTGCCCTGGTCCACTACCGCATCGAATGACTCGATCCACTCCCATACCTCTTCGAGTTCATCGATATCCGCTGGCCGCACGTCAGCACGCGTTACCATGATGTTTGCCCAAACCTTTCCGACGGCACGCGAGAAAAATTCATCGAACTGTACGTCGTCTATCTACAATATAGCGCAAATCTGGAACGGCGAACCGCAAATGCGCGGGGCGCCGATACAAATTGTACATGCGTTCGAAAATAAATCCTGATCGTGGACCTGGGAATTTGCGGCGCTTCCGATTGGGATTTGAGGCAGCGGCTGTAGGAGCGCTGGCTAGCTGATTTTCTTCCCGGTTTCGTGGCTCTCGCTGCCTGCGTTCTTTTGCTTGTGATGCGGGAACGGGAACTCTTCCACGTTTTCACCGCGCTCTCGCTCCTCGCGCTGGCGCTTGGGGCGATACCACTTGAAATAGGCCAACGCTCCAATACCGGCGAGCGAGGCAAGTCCGATGAGCGTGAACAGAAGCGGCTCGTAGTACTTTGAGAGGGATGCAATGATGCCTTTGCCGTAGACGTGTCCGAGGTAAGCGAGTCCCAGATAGCGAACGCCCCTTCCCAACGAAATTGACGCGACAAATTTCTTGCGAGGATAGTGCATCGCTCCAGCAGCCAGAAGCATAGGCGTCATGGGAAACGGCGGAGGCAGGATGCAGCTGATCGCCAGTGTTAACAATCCGCGTTTTTGAAATCGGCGGTAGAGGTTCTCAGCGCGTGTTTTGCCGATCTTCTTTTCGAGTGTTTTTTCCTCGCCCTCCTCTCCCAGCCGGTAGGTGAGAAATCCCCCAATGACGGCTCCCACCGTCGCCATGACCCCGTAATACGGCCACAAGTTTCGCTGATATGCGGCAAGCAGGATCACCATCGCGTCCATGCTGCCGGGCAGCGGTACAACGGAATTGTCCAAAATGCCGAGGAGGATAAGGCCAGGACCACCCAGACTGCGGAGCCAATGCCACGCGTCCATGTCCAGCATCGACGCTAAGATTCGGGCGCGCAAGGGGAGGCTCTCCCTTCAGAGAGACAGTATAGCTGTTACAGAAGGCGCGGGTTGTGGGGCATGGGAAATGCATTGGGAGGGCGAAGCGAGGCGAGTTGAAATCATTCGAGATTTACGTAACTGCAGTCTCGACGACTGGGCAGGTATCCCACTGATTTCGCTCATCCCCTCAGGCTACCGGTGCAGGTTCTCCGCAACAAAGCAAACATTCCTCTATTTTCACGTGGTCTATTCCCCCGACCAGTCCCTGCACTGACGAATTCGTGGATTTGCGGACCGGCTGTGCGAATTCTTAGGTGTGATACACTTTCCCGCAGCTAGTTGTTATGCATTCCGCTTTCGCTTGTGCGCCCGTAGCTCAGCTGGATAGAGCGTCTGGCTACGAACCAGAAGGTCGGGAGTTCGAATCTCTCCGGGCGCGCCATTCCTCATTTTTGGCCCTGGCAAAGACCAGATCGAAGGGCTTCTTGTACGAAGGATAGATACTTACAGCGTCCACAGCGCAGTTCGAAAGCACCATTCTGAGCAGTTTGGCTTTTTC
>JBAWEZ010000028.1:0-158487 GCA_049591475.1 Candidatus Acidiferrales bacterium | reverse complement strand
TTCGAGGCGGCGCGGCTCGCGCTCGGCACCACAGCTGCCAAGTCTCTCGACTACTTCGAAACGTGCAGGCGCAAGCGCAATGACATCGATTATGACCATGCATCCGTGGCTACCGAGACGGAGGCTGTGGAGATGGTTGCTGCGGAGTGTCAAGGGCGGATAAGAGCCAGACCAGCGGGGCGGAGCAAAATTAGACCGCTTCTGGAAGGTGGAGGGTTCGGTTTGGGGTTTGCTGTGTGGATCGGTAGGGGTGGCTGGAGCGGAGACCTGCGCCCCGGCTTGCCGGGGCGTGTTTAGGTCGGAGCGGAAGACACTCCTACCGATCGCGGCGACCGGCGGGGCTGGATGAGAAGTTTTAGGATCGACTGACAGGCTTGCCGGATCGGTTCCGCTTGCTTTCTTTTAGGCGATAGCTTTCGCCGTTCATCTCCAGAATGTGTACGTGGTGGGTGAGTCGGTCCAGCAGCGCACCCGTCAGACGCTCCGAACCGAGCACCTCGGTCCACTCCTGAAAGGGCAGGTTGCTGGTCACCAGCGTCGCGCTACGCTCGTAGCGCTGACTAAAAACCTCGAACAGCAGTTCCGCACAGCTCTTCGACAGCGGCACGAAACCCAGTTCATCCACGATCAACAGTTCGTAGCTGGCCATCTGTTTCTGATAGCGCCGCAACCTCCGCTCGTCCTGCGCTTCGATCAGTTCGTGAACCAGTGCCGCAGCCGTGGTAAAGCGCACGCGATGACCTCGCTGGCAAGCGACCAGACCGAGGGCCAGCGCCAGATGCGTCTTGCCCGTGACTGAGTTACCCAGAAGCAGCACGTTCTCGCGGCGCTGGAGAAATTCGCAGCGTGCCAGTTCCAGCACCAGCGCCTTGTTGAGCGAGGGGATGGCGAGAAAGTGAAAACTGTCCAGGCTCTTGACCACCGGAAAGCGCGCCTGCTGGATGCGGCGCTCGGTGGCCCGCCGTTCGCGGTCCAGCAGTTCCAACTCCGTCATGCGCAGCAGGTACCGCGGATAGTCCACGCTCTCGGCCGCGCACTGCCGCGCCACTTTATCGTACTCACGTAGAAACGTAGGTAGCCGCAACTGCTTCAGGTGATGTTCCAGAAGCACTTGTGGTGTCTCCACCGCTGCCGCTACGTTCGCCATGTCGCTCACGGCTGCACCTCGCCGCCAACACTTTCCGAGCGGGCGTTCAGCAGTGCCATGTACTCCGCAGCCTGGGTGGTGCGCACCTCGGCGGGCGGCAGGTGCGGATAGTTTTCCATATCCAGCCGTGGCGGACGCCGCTCGATCCGGCACAACAGCAAATGCTTCACCGCATCGGACGAGATCGTCCCTAACTGCAAGGCCTGCTCGACCGCCGGCGTGACTTCCTCCAGAGGAAAAGTCTCCAGCAGCCGCAGCACTTGCACGTATTCACGGCTGCCGCCTTTTGCCAGCCGCGCTTCCAGCAATCGCCGTAGTTGACCGAAGCACTCCGGCAACTCCCATCCCACCAACGGCGCCGCCTGATCCAGCGCGCGGGTCTTCTGCTCCAGGAGCGCCAGATAGTGCAGCGGATCGAAAATCATCTCTTCGTGTTTATAACTGCGGGCGTGCCGTGCGAGGATCTCGCTCCCGCAGGCGATCACTACTTCCTGCACATACCCCTTCACCAGCACATCGCGATGTCCATACGCCGTCGGCACCGAATAGTCGTTGTCGCGATAGCGCACCAGCGACAGCGAACTCACCCTCGCCGTGCGCTTCTCGCAGGCTTCATAGGGTGTCCCCGGCGGCGGCAACAGTGCCGCGCGATCGCGCTGGAACCGTTCCGCAATCGTCTCTTCGTGCCCGCGCAACCGCCGCTCCCTTCGCTGGTGGCACTGCTCCAGCAGATGCACGTTTAGTTCCTCCCAGCTATTCACGCGCGGTACCGGCACCAGAAAGTTCCGCCGCGCATAGCCCACCAGCCCTTCCACGTTCCCCTTGTCGTTGCCCTTGCCCGGTCGTCCGAACTTCTCTGCAAACAAGTAGTGGCTCTGCAGTTCACTGAACGCGCGCGTCTTCTTCCGCTCTCCGCCGCCCAGAATCTTCGCCACCGCCAGCTTCGTGTTGTCGTACAGAATGCGTCGTGGCACTCCGCCGAAATAGCCAAAGGCGCGCACGTGCCCCTCCAGAAAGGCCTCCGTCGTCTCTGCCGGAAACGCGGCCACGAAACAGTCGTCTGAGTGCGGCAAGTCCATCGCCGGGTAGTGCGCCTTGCATTCCACTCCGGCCACGATCGCCCAGGCTTCTCCGAAGTCCGCCTGCGCTTCTCCCGGAGCGTGCACCAGCGGCACGAACATCTCCCGCGTCCGTATGCGGTGCAAACGCACGTAGTCCTTCACGACCGTGTATCCGCCCGTGTAGGCGTCCTCCTGTCGCAACCGGTCGAAAACCCGCTTCGCCGTGTGCCGCTGTTTTACTGGTTGGTTTTTATCCTCTTCCAGAATGGCGTCGATGACGCCAACCCACGGCCCTAGCTTCGGCCGCTTCGCCGGCTGCTCCCGCCGGTAGCCCGGCGGCACGGAATACCGCAGCATCTTGCGTACGGTCTCACGTGCGATCCCAAACTCCTGTGCCACCGCACGCTCGCTCCTGCCTTCCACCAACACTGCTCGACGAACACGTCCATAGAGCTCCACGGTGTACATCCCCCCGGTGTCCCACGAACGTTGCACCCTTCGCAACCGCTCGCGAAACAAAATCCGGCGGTCTAACTTTCCTCCGCCGCATCACCCGCTCTCACGGCGTGACGCGGTCTATTTTCTCTCCGGCGTTTACACGTGGAGGAATGATGCAATCTCCTTGCACCTTTTTCGCGTCCTTCGTTTTTGACGCTGCAGGCACTATGCGGGCCCGGCTCTTGCGTGCGGAACTCTTTCGCATGTTTGGCTATCCCTTACACGGTTTCAATTCATTCTACCGAAAGACCATTCAGGTGAGTTACCGGGGAGAATATGACGGCTGAATTTCGAAGCGGGCAAGGGATGTCTCATGGCGCGGTGCAGGAAGGGTCATCGCGTTTGCGATTGGCGGAAGGTGAAACACTGTCGAGCGCTATGGTCCGGGTCGAAAGAGCTCGTCATAGAGGCGCTTTCCTAGTGTTTTGATAATGTTTATCGCCGCGGCGACGTCGCTGGGGGCAATGCCGATTTTGCGGCCTAAGATAGCGTGTGGATCGTTCGCCTTCTTCAGATAGTCTTCGTCGACAACTCCCATCTTGTGTTCAAGTAAATGACGCTTTTGAAAGACGCGACATACGATTTCCCAATCACTGGGTTCGAGGGCATCCGCAAAATCGAACGCGAATCTTTCTTGTACTCGGCGTCGAGCACTGATTAGGTTCTGAAAATGAATATCCGCTCCCTTTTGTGTGCAAATCTCCCGGCCGAAGCCATCGAACGATGAGACAACATTCTTCAGCGAATCACCAATAAGGTGGTCCGCCATGTCTTTGCACAGGCTCTCGGCGAGCGCGAGGTTCCTTCGCAGCAAGCTCAAGATTTGTCTTGAGTATCTGGAACGAGTTATGAACGCCGCAGTCGGGGCACCATCCGAAGACGCCATAAATGGCATAGCGAAGCGTGCAACCGTCACAGACAATCTCGGTTTCGAGTTGCTTTTCGCGGTAGTGCCGGATCGGGAGTGGCGGGGACGTTGTTACCTTGAGGCTCAGGCCAATTCCAAAAAGACCTCGCGGTTTATGCTCAAACTCAAGGGACTTGAGATCCTGGTGTAGGGCGTCCGTCACTTTCCTCAAGAGGATGGATTCGGCATACTCAATCTGCTCCTGAGTGAAAAACGTATTGCTCTTCCCTTTGTGACCACAATAGGGACAGTGGCAGGGAGCAGGTCCGGTAATTCCTGTGCCCAGGGTGATCTTGAAGTATCCCAAGCAGTCATCTGCGGGACATTCTCGGCCCGTATAGCCTTCCTCGTCTGTTTCGATCGGGACGCTGATTTGTTTACCGAGTCTACGAAGATTACTTGCGTCGAAGCTCATCGCATGATTCCCTTTCGGTCACAGAAAAGCGGCCCATTAGAGGATATCGCACACCCTTAGAAGTGTCTCCGCATAGGTGAATGCTGCGGAGCGCGCACTTGCTTTTGTGAAGAAAAGCATCCAAACAACAATCATTACAGCCGAAACGATCAAAGAGGCGGTCGCGGACTCCGGCATTCGGGAGAACGCAGCCAAGCCTATGAATCTAGGATTGAGAGGGAGGAAGACCCCTTCGATTGCTAGAACCCACAGCAAGCAGCCAATCGCAACCACCAGGGCAAACGGTTTGACTCCCAATGCATTGCGCCGAAAACCGTAAGCGATGTTTTCCTTGAAGAGCAAATCAAACTTCTTGTTATCCTCGGGACGAGTGTGATTGAGAAGCCATCGAACACCGGACTGGTAAACATCGTCCGCGGCCGCGGGGTTGCCGGCTTCCTGAACTTTGGTTGGGAAGACGACGTTAATCTTCCCGGCAAGAAACGCGTGATACCGTTGTTTTGTGACAGCCTCGATTTTCGAGTCACGATGGCGGAGTAACTAGGTCGTAGGTTTGCCACCCCATTCGTGGTAGAGCTTTTCCTCGAGTCGCTTGCCCAGCTCCCGGCACAGATTCGTCGTCAGGTACAAGGCCCCGCACGAGACTGCGACAGTCACAGCAGTGGTCAGCGCGGTCGCTTTGGGACCGTAGAGAAGCATGATTAGCGCGAGCAGGGGCAACAGCATGAGTAGCGCGGGATAAAGCCGAGCCGGCCGCTCATATGGATCAGTAACCTTCGCAACTACATTCTCAATCGTCATGGTCTTAGCGTGGCCCCCACGATCCGGGGTTGAACTCGAAGGCGATACGCCCATCGCAACGCGTTGTCAGAACCCTACGCACAGGCTCTTGCCTGAATGGGCCGCCTTTTGCTATGCGGGAATAGAATGGAATCGTTTTCTGAGTGTCGTACTGGTAGCCCTTATCGGAAATAACGACATAGAACACGTTTTGGAGCAATGCTGCTGTTTCGCCATCTCAAGTCTGGCAAAATCTCCGCCTGAGAGAACGATGCCCTTTGAACCTAACGACGTCCGGAAAATCGCCGTTGCTTTGGCTTTGGGCGGAATTGCGGGCGCCGCGGTCATTCAGAGCCACCACGAGGAAAAACGAAGGAGCCAAGCGGAGAAGGATGATCCCGACGGCGTCGAATGGATTTGCGACCTGGTGTGGGGGCTTCTTGACGACTGGGAGCCGCCGGACTATGACCGAGAGGACGAATATACCGATGATTTGGCCCAATTCCTTCGGCAGGAACTGCGTCTTGTGCGCGGAGATGATGGTCGGCGAATCAGTGTCATAAAGCGAACGAAAACTCTCAACGGCATACCAGATATTCTGATCGATGATCGTCTCGTCTTGGAACTAAAAGTGGACCCAAGGGAAACGGAGAAGGACCGGCTCGTGAGTCAGTGTTGCAAATATTCCCAAGAATGGGTGACGTGGGCGATTGTCATCGACATGGCGGACGAGAAACTCGAAAAACTTGTGGCGCTGCTAGAAGCCAAGAGCCTGAACTATATCGAGGTGATCCCATTTGACTTGGATGATGAAGATGAGGAGGACGATGAGGATGAGGAGGGTGATGAGCATGAGGAAAATGACCAGGATCAGTAATAGCGCCGCCCAAAGGTTCTGACGTCAATTTTCAGGACAATTCGCCCACAGCATTTGGGATTTCCAAAGACGCTGTGCGAAATAAGCAGGCGGCTTGTTTCCTGTGCACCGACCGTGCTCGAATGAATCGTTTTCAACAGACTTGGGCTAGCTTTGGAGCGAAAAGCATAATCCCCGATTTGTTGTGAAGGTTAGTAGTTAGAGAAAACAGAACGATTCAATGGAGGCAACTTTCCGGCTTTGCAAGCAGGTGTCCTTTTCTGGTCGAACTCGGCAGCTATCCGTGCCGCGAGAGTTTTCTCGTTGGGTGCCGAAGTCCAGCCCCTTATTGCTGTCTTTTGCTGCCTCGCGGTTTTTGTAAGTCCTGTGATTCTAATGAGAAGGTTGGTAGGGGCGGTGGGGATCGAACCCATCACCCTCATCGACCTCGTCAGCGTCCGAAGTCTAGTCACCCGCTTCGGCGCTATAGCGCATACAGTGCCAACGCGCGTTCCACGCGCGCCAAATCAAAGTTGTTGATCCGAAGAATCTCCAGGTAACCGAGTTTATTACCCAGACAGAGCTTGTGATCTGCCTGCAGCTTGTACCCATGGCAGGCTCCACAGATGCACTCAAGATTTTCTCGCCGGTCCGGATTTCCTGCCCTCAGTTTCCGGATGAGTCTGGCAGGCACAATATGATCGATGTGCCGCCTCGCCCCGGTCAGCTTAAAATCGGTCCCACACGACTGCACTTCGCAATGGCCGTTCAGCGCTACTTGTCGACGCTTGTTCCACCCGCTGCGATCTGGTGCTGTTCCTGGCCCCCTGCGATCTACTCCTTCCCAACGGACTGCCTTTTCCTGCGTCCTGAATCGCGCTTTGCAGAATTGGCAGCGGCGGTAGCGGTAGGTTCTGCTGCACCGAAATATCGTTTTGAAGACTTCGGTTCGTTTGTCTCCACAATAAGGACAGTGCATGGTATGAGCTCCTGTGAGGAATGAGTTGAGTGGAAGAAAGAAATCGAAGAACGGGAGTGTTCGGAGGGGACCGTCCTGTCTCAGTCCTGTCCCAGTACTTCGAGTTCGTTAGAATTTGGGTTAAGCTTGTGTGGACACCGCACCTTAATTGCCTTCTAATTTTGCACTTGACAAATCAGGTAGGCATATCTGATTATCTATGAAGACGCGTTCAACGATCGAGGTAGCAAAGCTTCTCAGCATTACATCAGACACTCTGCATCGCTGGATACGTGAAGAGAAAATTTCCGCGCCGCCAATTCAGGCTTTGGGCCCGTTTCGCGTACGCCTTTGGACCGAACAGGACATAGCAGCGGTTAGAACCTACAAGGCAAATCACTACTGGGGCAAAGGCGGTCGCAAGGAGCCCAAAAAGGCAAGAGATTGAGCTAGCGGGACGCGGTGGTGCCGTTAACACCAACGCGCCCCTGACCACAGTCGCACGTCTGAGGTGCCACGATGGCTGGAACAGACGTTATCTATTTTCCGCGTGGGGTGCAACGTCCCCAACGCCAAGGCTTTCCGGCTCGCCCCTCTCCTGAACCGGTGGCAAAATCCCCGCCATACTGGAATACCCCTGTCATCCCCTAGCTCCCGGTTTGCTCGATGGGAGACGTTTCTCCGAAACCGTGATCGCGGGATAAGCGCAGTCGTCGGGGATCGGAAGACCATTTCAATTCACACCAGTCGGGTGTTGTGCACATTCTGCATTCAACGCCAGCACACGCCGCATACGACGCATTGAAGCGGGCGAAAGCCTTCACTCCTTACGTTGCGAACTGACGTATTGAAGACGTAAATAAGCGGGCGTCCGATGGGCGAATGGAAAGCGCCATTGAGTTTACGGGTCCGTCGAGACCTGCGTGCCGAGCTTGAGGAGTTCGCTGCGCGGGAAAGGCGGACGCTCGGAAACGTCGGAGAACTGATTTTGGAATGGGGATTCGAGCAACTAAAAGCCGCCGGGTCCACGGAGCAATTGCTGAAGAGCAAGATTTCCCTTCCCGATATGCTTGCTCGAAGGCGGAGCGCCAAAGAGTGACCTTCGTCGCTTCTAGAAGCTAGGGATCACCTTCACCAGTAGCGAAGGCGCGAAGGTGGCTTTGAAGTGCTGGAAAGAGCATGAACAGTTTCTCAGCGCAGCGATTTCCATATCTCTCCTCGCGAGAAGAAGCGGACGGACGTCCCATAACCTCAAAGGGAATCGAGGCGTCCGATGAACACCTTCTGTCACGCCTTTGCAACGGAGACCTCGAAGCGCTTGGCCTCCTGTTCGGCCGTTACGCCAATCCAGTTCGCAGTATCGGTAGAAGGATTCTCCGGGATGACGCTGAAGCAGACGATCTCGTTCAGGATCTTTTCACCTTCATTCAGCGGAAATCGTCTATCTTCGACAGTTCGAGATGCTCCGCTGGCTCCTGGATAGTACACATGGCCTATCAGCGAGCTATTGAGCAACGGCGCCGATTGGTATCTCGGCAGTTTTACAACCGAGAAGATCTTGACGGCGCGGCGAACCATCTGGTCGGAAAACCGACCACGGAGGACGATTATTCACCCGAAGTGGTGTTTGGCCGTAATGGTCTGGAGAAGGTAGTCGGTGAACTTTCTCCAGATCAGCGGGAGACGATGCGTCTGTACTTCTTCGAGGGCCATACGCTGGCGGAAATTAGCGCAAAAATGGCGCAATCTCCGGGGAATGTGAGAAACCATTATTATCGGGGATTGGACAAATTGCGGAAGCATATGTTTGGGCGTAAGGTTCGTGGCGGTTGAGCGGTATGGCGGAAAACGGAAACGATCGGGAAAGCGGCAAGTGGTCGAAGGTGCGACCGCACGAAGAATACTTGGAACTTTGCGCGGTCTCGACGACTGGAGAGCTTTCCGATGCGGAACAACGCGACTTGCGCGACCACCTAGCGGTGTGCGCCGAATGCCGAGATGCCCTAAAGGAATTTGAGGCGGTCGTGGAAGTCGGCGCGCCTCTTTTAGCTTCGGCGCTGACCGAATCCGGTCAAGCGACTGGGGCCCAGGCTCCTGCAGAATCCGCGCAACCCGCGCAACCCGTCTTCGAGGGGACACCTGAACTTTGGGACGCCGCCAGCGGAACGAATGCCGGCGGCCGAAACAAACCGTACATTTCGGCGCATCGCAACGGACATCGCTCGCACGTGAATTGGAACTTTGTCTGGATGCCGTTTGCAGCCGCGATCATGCTGACCGTTGCCCTGGGAATCTACTCCTATCAAGTTGGCAAACGCCGCGCTTCCCGGGAGGCCCAGTCCGCGGCCGCGAGTGTCGGCGGCAAATTGGACGCGCTCGAACGGCAGCTGAGCGATACCGGCCATGCGCGCGAAATTCTAGGAGCGCAACTCGCGGAACGCGATCGCCTGATCGGGAACCTGCGCCGCGAGTTGCAGGTCGAATCCGCGGATCTCACCGGCGCCCGAAACGCCCAGGCCAAGCTTGAGGCATCGCTGCGGAACGCGCTCGATAGCGGCATGCAACTGGCGCAACAGCAAGCCAGTGCAAACCAAGCCCTAAGCGTCGCTCAGGAGTCCCTGCGGAAGACGGAAAGCGCATTCGCTTCCCTGCAGCAGCAGAGAACTCAGGAACGAGGCGTGGCTGGGAGCCTGGAAGCCCAGATCAAGGACTTGAACGGCGAGCTGCGGAGAACTCAACAAGCGGTCAATCAGCAGCAGGACCTCTTGGCCGACGACCGCGACATCCGCAACCTGATGGGCGCGCGCGACCTTTATATAGCCGAAGTCTACGACGTCGGCCGGGACGGCGCTACGCGCAAGCCCTATGGCCGCGTTTTCTATACCAAAGGGACGTCCCTCGTTTTTTACGCCTACGACTTGGACCAACAATCCGGCGTGAGAACCGCGAGCACCTTCCAGGCCTGGGGACAGAAAGGTCCGGACCGGGAACAAGCTCTGAATCTCGGCATCTTCTATGAAGACAGCGTGGCCAAGAAGCGCTGGGTGCTGAAATTCGACGATCCGCGGGCGCTGAAGCAGATCAACGCGGTGTTCGTGACGGTCGAGCCTCGCGGCGGGAGCCACAGGCCAAGCGGGAAGCCGCTGCTGTTCGCCTCCCTGCGAATCGATCCCAATCACCCGTAGGTTCGGGAACGTGTCGCAGCGCCGGCCCGCTGCGTGGTGAAGATTTTCTGATACAACCGCGAATTCTCCTGCGTAGGTCGATTGAGCTATCTTTTTCGTTCAGTCACGGGAGAGTTAACGTGCAGCTGCGAAACGGCATTCTTCTAGCTTGCCTCGTGCTTCTTGCGTTTGCGTCCGTCTCGAGCGGGCAATCACCGAACGGGACCGTCAGCGGTCTGATCGTCGATCCGACAGGGGCCATCATTATAGGGGCCGACATTCTGATCGCAAATGACGCGACGGGCGTGCAGTATTCCGCCAAGACCAACGGAGATGGCCTCTACTTGCTTTCGAACCTGCCGCCCGGCACCTACCGTCTTCAAGTCTCTAAAGTAGGCTTCAAGACGCTGATCAAACCGGACATCATTCTGAACGTGCAGGACGCTTTGGCCATCAATTTCACGCTGCCCGTCGGCGCAGCGTCGGAAACCGTCACGGTCGAGGCCGGAGCGCCTCTTGTGAATACAACCTCGGCGGCGGTCGGTACGGTGATCGATCGCAACTTCGTGGAAAGCCTTCCCTTGAATGGCCGGAGCTTCAACACCTTGCTGCAGCTCACTCCCGGAGTGGTGATCTTCCCCGTGGCCAGCGTTAGCGGCGGGTTTGGAACCGCTCCCGGGCAGTTCAGCATTTCCGGGCAAAGGACCGATGCGAATAACCTAACCGTCGACGGAGTTTCCGCAAACTTCGGCGTTTCTACCGCAATCCCCGAGCAGTCCGGGACGGGCACGGTGCAGGCGTTTAGCGCGTTTGGCGGCACCAGCAGCCTGGTGTCGGTCGAAGACCTGCAAGAGTTTCGAGTCGAAGCCTCCTCCTTCGCGCCCGAGTTCGGCAGTGCCCCCGGCGGGCAAATCAGTCTCACCACCCGGTCAGGAACCAACGACTTCCACGGCGGAGTGTACGAATATTTTCGTAACGACGCGATGGACGCGAACGATTGGTTCGCCGATGAGGCCGGGATTCCGAAAGCTCCCGAGAGGCATAACGACTTCGGAGGATATTTCGGCGGGCCTATCGCTCGCGACCGGACATTTTTCTTTCTGTCCTACGAGGGCGCGCGCCTGCGGCTTCCGCAGACCACCGACATCCAGGTTCCCACGGACGCCCTTCGGCAGTCGGCCCCTGCGGACTTGCAACCGTTCTTGAATGCCTATCCCGCTCCCACGGGGCCGCTGTCAGCGAATGGCGATACCGCGCAGTTCACCGGCGCGTATTCCAACCGGGCTACCTTGGACGCCTTAAGCGTGCGTTTGGACCACACCTTCAACAGCCGCTTTTCCTTATTCGGCCGCTATAACTACGCGCCGTCGGAAATCGTGGGACGTCCGCTGGATGGGCTGAGCATCCAAACGACTCCGGTCGATACCCAGACGCTCACGATTGGCGTAAACATGGTGCTCAGCAGCGACGTGGTGAATACGCTGCGGGGAAACTACTCGGAGCAGAGCGCGAGCACCGTGTACTCCATGAATTCGTTTGGCGGAGCGGTGCCGCTCGATCCGAGCCTGATCTTTGGCTCGGGTTCGCTCAACAACGGCCAAAACTACGGAGCTTTTATCCCCTTCGACGCGGCGGAAATCCTGCTGGGGCCGCAAGTGCGCAACCGGACGCGCCAGTTTGATTTCGTCGACGACTTTTCCATCGCCACCGGGACGCACATCGTAAAAATAGGAGCGGCGTATCGCGCCATCGTGCTCCGTTCGGCCGACGCGCAGTACGGCGTCTTCCTGGCCACCCCGACGTTCACGAGTTTCGTTACCAGCAGCACTGCGGCATTCCTTTCCACGACCGATCAGAGGCCCACGCAGCTGCTTTCCCAGGGATTCTCTCTCTACGCCCAGGATACCTGGAAGGCTTCGCCGCGGCTGACCCTGACGTACGGCTTGCGCTGGGATCTCAGCCCCGCGCCTGCGGCGCAAAACGGAACGATGTTGGCTGCATGGAACAGCGTGAGCGACCCGGAGGCCACCAATCTGGCGGCGCCCGGCACCTCGCCATGGTCCAGCACGTACGACAATATCGCCCCGAGGCTCGGCATTGCCTATCGCTTGACCAAGCGCGGAGACTTCGTGCTGCGCGGCGGTGTGGGAAGTTTCTACGATACCGGCCTCGGCGCCGTCGCCGGCCTTGCCGCCCAGTTTCCCAATTTCGCGGAGACAGCGTATGCCAATGTGCCGGTGCCCGTTTCGGGACTGGCGAGTTACCTTCCTGCGCTGACCAGCGCGCCTCCCTACCCGTACGGGGTGGAAGGAGTGGATCGGAACCTGAAGCTGCCGCGCTCCTACGAATGGAATGTCGCTCTGGAGAAATCCTTCGTGGGGAATCAGGTGGTCACCGCGACCTACGTTGGACAAGCGGGTCGGGATCTGCTGCGCCGGGAAGCGCTGAGCAACCCGAACGCCAACTTTCTGGGTCCCTTCCAGCTGACCGGAAATGGCGCGCGCTCCAATTACAACTCGCTACAGCTGCAATACCGCAAGCCGCTCTCGAACCGCTTGCAGGTTCTCCTGAATTACACCTGGTCGCATTCGCTCGACAACGCTTCGAGCGACGTGGTCGAGGCGGTTTCAAGCCAGGTCATTTCCGCGCAGAATGACTATGCCTCCTCGGACTTCGACGTTCGGCAGAGTTTCTCTGGAGCGATGACGTTTGATTTTCCCGCGGCGGGCAGGTCTGGAGCCTTGAATGCTCTGACCCGAGGCTGGTCCCTGGCGACCGTGGCGGTAGCGCGCACAGGGTTTCCTTACAACGGATACATCGGGACATTCACCATTGCCGGCGCACAGCCCCGCCCGGACTTGAATCCTGGCGCTCCTCTTTATTTGTCGGGCACCCAGTGCGCGCAGACGTTTCAGGGACTGGGCGTGCTTGCGCCGGGCCAAGAATGTCCTGGCGGAAAAGGACTGAATCCGGCCGCATTCTCCGTGCCTCCAGCCGGGAAGCAAGGCACCGAGGGCCGAAACGATATCCCCGGCTTTGGGTTCACGCAGCTGGACCTGTCGCTCGGACGGAAATTCGACTTGACCGACCGTCTGCACCTTCAGTTTCGCGCCGACGCGTTCAATTGCCTGAACCATCCCAATTTTGCCAACCCCGGCGCAGTCTACATTCCCCTCGCCCCATCTTATCTCATTTCCAGTTCTATGTTGAACCAAGGTCTTGGAGGCCTGAATCCGCTGTTTCAAGAAGGCGGTCCGCGCTCTCTGCAGCTCTCCTTGAAGCTCGCGTTCTAGCGAGAGAGATCGAGTTGCCGATCATGACGCGGGCTCGAAACACCACCCGTCGATTTTTGCCGCTTCTGACGCCAATCTTTCCGTTATGGGGCGCAGCCGTGGCCGTTCTTCTCATCGCGCCCGGTGCAGTATCGAACGCAGTTCCACCCTCCCACAATTCGCAGCCCCGGCCGCTGACGGTGGCCGATTGCATCGAGGCGAGAGCTGTGGTGAGTTCCTATGGAAAAGACCCGGTGCGGCTCTCTCCCCGCGGGGACAAATACCTCATCGTTCTAAAACGAGGTGATCTTCAGAGGAATGGCGAGTGGTATGACCTGCTGGTAGGCGGAACGGCGTCTCTCCAGGCGGCCTCGAAACTCGACCGCGTGGCGCGTCTGTTCACCACTTCCACTGCGGAGCAGCCGTTGCGGCAGGTTCGGTGGATGTCGGACGACGAGCACGTAATGTTTCTTTGGCAGCCGAAGGGGGATCTCCCGCAAATCTTTGAGGCCGATACCTCGCGTCACCGAATCCGGAGCGTCACGGATCATCGCACGGAGATCGTGCGATACGACGCAAGCCGCGACGGAAGCACGATCATTTTCATCAGCCAAGCGCCGCACAACGACGCGCAGGACCGCGACATGCTGCGAACCGGATTCGCAGTCACTACCCAGTCGATCTTCTCCCTTCTCGAAGGCGACGTCGATGGGTGGACGCCTTGGAGTCATTACCAGACCTTCGTCCGGCAGGAAGGGCGGGGGCAGCCGCGCGAGATACGCGAACCGCCGAGCGAATGGATGGTGCTGCCCGAACTGCTGGCGCTTTCCCCGGACGGGCGCTTTGCCGTGATGGTCCGGCCCGCGCCAACCGTGCCGCGGGATTGGAACCTATACACCGATCGAATCTTCAAGGATATCTACCTTCCAGCAGCGCGCAACGACCCGGGAGCGCCGAACATGGTCCGTCAGTATTTCCTGGTCGACGTGCGGCGCAGGACGGCGAAGCCTCTCTGGAGCGCGCCGGAAAATCCACGTGGAGAAGTCTTGTGGTCGCCCGGCGGCAGCACATTCCTGCTTGGCCCCACCTTCCTCCCGACGGCCCGCGCGGACGCGGCCGGTCTCTCCGGTCGTGCGCTCGTCGAAATCAATCCTCGCAGCGGGCGGTTTAATGAGCTGCCCCTTCCCGCGGTCTTGCCGGAAGCCGGATACCGGCCGCTCGGATGGCAGGACGCCGACACAATCGACGTCGGCGATGCTTCGGGACCAGCATCGCGGTTCGTGCGGCTGCGATACAGAAAGGTCGGCGGCAGTTGGCGGTTCGCGCCGGTTGATTTGCAATCGACTGCCCGGCCAGCGGCGCGCATCCGAATCGAACTACGCCAGGACCTAAACCAGCCGCCGGCCTTTTACGCAGTCGATTCGAAAACTGGCCGCGAGAAGCAGATCCTTGATCTCGACCCGAAGCTCGGCAAGCGAGTGGCGCTTGGTCATGTCGCGCTGGTGCATTGGAGCGGCACCGATGGCCTCCCATGGAGCGGAGTGCTCTACTATCCCGTCGATTACCGCCCGCGCACCAGGTTTCCGCTGGTCATACAGACTCACGGATACTCCGCCAAGAAGTTCTCGCTCGAAGGATCGTTTACGACCGTTTTTGCGGCGCAGCCGCTGGCAAACCGCGACATAGCCGTTCTGCAGATGGGCGGACCCGACACCACCAAACAGTTCGCCGGAACTCCGCAGGAGCCTCAAGTGCTCATGCGTGGATTTGAAGGAGCAATCCGAGACCTCGCGAGCCGTGGAATCATCGATAGCGGCAAGGTTGGCATCGTCGGATTTAGCCGGACGGGATGGTATGTGGAGTACATGCTCACGCACTCGCGGGTACCCATCGCGGCCGCGGAAGTAGCCGACAACATGGATGCCAGCTACCTCCAATACCTAGTGTCGGATGCAGGGGAGCGGGCGGAATTTGAGGCGGATAACGGCGCGCGCCCGCTTGGAAACGGACTGCAGATTTGGCTGCGGGTGGCGCCTGGATTTAATGCCGACAAGATTCACACTCCCTTGCGGATGGAAATCGATACGCGCCCGCTGGCGTCGATTCTGGGTTTTTGGGAGCTGTTCAGCAATCTGCGCTATCTGGGAAAGCCCGTGGAGTTGACGGTCATTCCCGACATCGACGATGGCGTGCACCTGCTGCAGAATCCCAGACAGCGCCTTGTTTCTGAGGGAGAAACCGTGGACTGGTTCTGCTTTTGGCTAAAAGGTGAGGAGGACCCGAACCCGTCCAAGTCTGCCGAATATGCGCGCTGGCGGATGCTACGGCAATTGCAGGAGCGAGAAATGACGTCTACGCTCCATGCAGCCCGACTCGATAATCGCGATGACGCTCCCTGAGAAGTCTCGCGTCACTTTAATTGGTCTTCGGGCAGTGATGCTGGCAGTCGAAGACCGGTCGACTACGGCTCAAAATCCTGCAGTGTTTCTTCCACAAGTTCGAAGGCTCGATGGTCCTGTTCGTGAGTGGTTCTCCCGCCACAAAATGCCCTTGGTACGACTGCACCCGCCTCGCGAAGCTTGGCCGCGCACGCTTGCAGGTGTCCGCCGCCGGTCATTACATCGTCCACAAGAATCGCGCAAACACGCTCGTTCGGTTTGCCTTTGAACGCGAGGTTTTTGTAGCGTGCCGGCATCCCGAGGTCCACTCTCCTGGCTTGCAGAACCGAGATTCCTCTTCCACCGCAGACAGTCCATCACAGCCGTCTCGGCGTCAACCAATTCACCAAGCGTCTTTGCCAGCCTGAGCGTGTGGGGCTTTGTCCCTGAGCGGACTGTGCAATCGCTATTCGGGACCGGAACCGCCACGAAGCTGGTGGAAATCTTCTTCTTGGTCAGGTATGCAAGTGCGAATTTGGCATACCAGTCGATCGCAGCGTTCAAATTCTGGCTGGAAAGCCTGCGCAGGATCCCATCCACGGGCACGTGGCAGTAGCCATTCAGTTCGTGGCCTTTCAAGGCGTGCACGAACTTATAGGCGCCCCAATCCTCTTGGCGCCACGGAAGATTAATGGTCGCAAGGTAAGAACAAAAACACACGACCTTGAGTGACATGCCTAATTCGGCCGAACTAAATCGATGATCTCAGATGTATCAGTGAGAACGCGGCCTTTGGGATACCGAGCGAAGTCTTTAGGCCACCGGAGGGAGGGATTATCCATCAGAGAGTTCGCAATAAAGAGCCAGCGGCCTAGACGGACGCACTCCGCGGCTTGATGAAGGCTGCCAGATGTGTCCGAGGCTTCTACGATGACCGTCGCGTCGCTGATTGCCGCCATGAGTTTGTTGCGTTCCGGAAAGTTGCTCTTGTGGACGGTCTTGCCCGGGGCAAACTGCGAAATCAAGAGATGTTGGGTGTAAATCTTTTCTTGGAGCCTCTTGTTTTCGGCCGGATACGCCCTGTCAATCGGGGTTCCGATCACCGCAATCGTCGCGCCTCCGGCTTCAATTGCAGCGGTTAAAGCCTCGGTATCGACGCCTCTGGCGAGCCCGGATACGACGACAATCCCCGCTTGTGCGAGTTCGCGAGCCAGCCTGCGTGCGCGAGCAGCTCCCTCGCGCGACACCTTTCTCGCACCAACAACCGCAACGCACGGACGCTTTACAAGGGATGGATCACCGGCGAACCATAGCATCCTTCCCTCACCGACAGAGTCGGAGTGGCGGAAGCGCTCTTGCTGGTCTTCCGGTATTCTTCTAACTCCATCGAGCAACTCTGGCAGACTGCGTCGCTGAACGTCAGTGGGAACGGCATAAGGGAGGTCGTGCTCACTTTGGAGCTCGCGGCGAGTCATTTCGGCCGCCTGCACGGCTGGTCGCATCGCGTCATCCTTTCTAGTGTACGGCCCCGATCTCATACACGTCCAACGGTCGCGGCCCGCGATCGAGAGGCCTTCGGAACCGACTCTTCACATTCTTGCAGCGTGTCTTCCACGGGATCGTCGCAGACGATTCGTCGAGAGGGCGCATTTTCCGCGCCAGCAAGGGTACACGCCGTTGCATAACGCGCAGATATGGTTGTGAACTGGACGCTCTCGCACAGACGATCTTGGCTCAACTCGGATAGCGTACAACAAATGTCTTTACAACTCCCAGGTATTTGACCCTCCCCAAAAAGATGTGGACGTGGCGATCGAGCGAGACGAATCGTCGCCGCTAACCGGGGAGGGCCGCCTCATTCAAGCGCGAACGTCCGGCTCAATCTTGCGCGTCGCCTGCGGATGAGGGGGACGCGAGCGCCGAATGCGCGCATCGATGCGCAAGGCGGAGCAGCCTCGCGCACCAAGTTGATGTGCCCTGGGAAAGCGATCCATCAACCTGACTGAGCGGCGCCGCCACGAATCAATTCGAGGACGCAATTTGCGACCTCAATAATCGGACGTGCTGTCTCCGGCGAAACGTTGACTGCACGGTGGCCATCGTCGCACGAATCGCAAACACAGTAGATCGGCCGCGGCAAACGCGGGAGGGGGCGTCTTGATGACGCCCAAGACGCCCTCTCTGCTGCCGTTTTATTCGTCGGCGGCGTACGCCGCTTGACTGCCGTAGCTCGCCGGCTGGCCGGCAAGGTTGTCTTGGAACATGGGATACAGCTTGCTCGCTTCGGGATTTTGCACCGCGCGGATCGCCGGTCCCGCCAGGTTGATCTGTGGCTTGTCGTAATTCATCGTCGATCACCCCCTTTCGTGTTTAAGTTGTGATTCAAACAAACGGCTTGGGGTGCCCAACGCCCACTTGGACATTCCGACCGCGATTCGGCGCGAACATTCCCGGACGATGCTGTCGCGCACCGCGCACTGGTTTGCGATCGCGGTGGGGAGAGGGCGGAGTCGCAGTGGACGCGCCCTCTCTCCGTTCCGTCCTACTCGTCGGCGGCGTAGGCGTTGATGCTGCTCTGCTCGTGCAGGCTATCCACCAACAGTGGAATCGCCTTGTTCTGCGGATCTTGCACCCAGTCGAGTGCGTTACCCGCCGGACGGACTTCTGGTTTGGCGTACTTCATGGTTGATTCACCTCCTTTCCTTCGTAAGATTCGCGTGCATATCAGCCGGCTGAACTGTCGCGAGGTGATCTGGCGCTGGACGATTATTCGCGCGCCCCGGCGGCGAGGCGTGAGTCGTCCGTACAAGAGCCCCTCCGCGATGGCCCCGGCGATGGAGGGCTCTCAGCCAAAGCTCCAGGCGCATGGTGCGCAACAAGGGCACCATGGGAACTTCCTGCCCGTGAATGCCCCGTTCGATCATTCGAAGCAGCGCGCCCTCATCAACGATCCCCATTGAGGCGCTGATCATGTTGGCGGTGAGAGAAGTGAGCGTTTGGCGTTGCGCGGAGAGCGCCGCGATCGGCGCGCGCACGACGAACGCTTTGCGTCTTCTGTTTAGGACTTCATCCGGGACCGTGCCGGCGAGTGCGCGGCGCAGCAGCGACCGCCGCTGCCCGGGACGAACCAGTTGCTCTCGCGGGATGGCGTAGAGAAACTCGAGCAAATCGCGGTCTAGAAACGGGTACCGCACTTCGTAAGGCGGGTCATAGGGCAGCGTGCTGCAGGCCAACTGCCGGCGCAGCGAATCGAGGGTCATCTGGTTTTGCTGGAAGCTGGCCAGGGGGCCGAACCAGCGCAGCCTGTGGGGATAGCCCCTCAAGGCACTCCAGTGACGCGAACAGAAATCGGGGCGTATCCAGGGCGCTGGTCCAGCGAATGAGGGAGTCGCGATAAGCTCCGGCGGGACAAATCCCCGCACTGCGTCCCAAAGCAGGTGGAACCAGGGTTTTCGTTTGTTGAGCGCCCATGCTTTGAGCTGGTGCGCGAGTCTTCGGAATCGCGCTGCAGCCAAGAGCTCGGCGAGTTCGGGAGTGGGCGTCGGAACTCCTCCACTGACTTCGTCGCCTCCAATTCCAGAAAGCACCACCCGGTATCCTCCGGCGCGCAGACGTTCGCCGAACTGGAGGCCCGCAGCAGATGGGCGGCCTCGCTGAGCACCCGGAGTCCAAGCCAGCTCATCGGTGTCCACTTCCAGACGGAACGAGTCTTCGGGCTCGACTCGGATGTGGCAGCCGCACCGGCCGCGCCTTTGTTCCACCGCGCCGAAGTAGGGGCGTTCGTTCCAGTTCGGTTCTGAGTCGTTGTAGTAGGAGAGCGTGTCCAGTCGTGGGGTTGGGGCATTTCCCCTGGCCATGATCGTGTCGGCCATGCACACGATCGACGAAGAGTCCATTCCGCCGCTCAGCTCTGCCAGAATCGGAGCTTCGGAGTTCAGGCGTCGCTTGACGGCCTGCGCAAATACGCCCCGAAAATGCTCCTCGTACTCGGCGTCCGAGCGGCAGCGCACGCACCGCGAAGGATCGAAGTCCCAATAGCGCTGCACTGCCCGGCGCCCGCGCTCCAAGCGGACAAAGCAGGACGGAGGGACCGCTCTGATTCCCTTGTACGGCGTGAGCTGTGCATCAGGAAAGAAGGCCAGCCATCCGGCTAGATATTCTTCGTCGAGATCGAGCCGGCCGTCGTCGAAATCGGCCAGAGGATCGAGCACACTGCACCAGCGCACCAGACCGCCTTCGCTTGAATAGTATAGGCGGCGGATGCCGAGAGGGTCCGAAGCCAGGATGAGCGCGCGCTCTTTTGGAAGCCACAGCGACAGCGCCCAGTCGCCGACGAGCCTTGCGAAGCACCGCGTGTCCCAGCGTTCGTATAGCGCGGCGACGATCGCGGTGGCGGGTGCGTCGCCTTCCAAACCGCCGTTCAAACTGGCGATGCATTCTTGGCGATTGTCCAGGCGGCCCTCCCACGTAACTACAGCCCCTGTTTCCGAAAGCCAAGGCTGTTGCGCGCGGTGCGACTCTTGAGTGGTGTGAAATGCGCGAAAGAGAAGACCCACACCGTTTCCCGAGAAAACATTCCGGCCATCGGGCGCGTATCGAGCGAGAAGAGCGTCGGCTCTTTCCGTCTCGTCGGACGGCGTATCGCGGCCGTCCGTGTTCCACATTCCGAACTGAACGCTCATGAGCCTGTTCCTCGCGCCCGCGTCGCCGGGCGCCCTAGCATTTGTCGAGCACTGCGTAAATCTCGGACACGTACGGCTTGTCGTTGACTACCTGTCCGCCGACCTCCACCCAAGCGTGGGCCTTGAAGGGCATCTGCTGGGCCCCGATTACCAATCGCGCGGGAATGCCGTGTTGCCTCAGCAAACAGGCGGTGGCGGCCGACCGCTGCAGGCAAAGAACCTCTTTCCAATACCAAATACAGGCCACGTCTACGGCCGAACACCCCCGTTGCATCATCCCCGGACCAGGCTCTCGTTCGACCCTTCGGTACTCGCGGACCTTTCTGATCAGGGCCTCAAAGCTGCGTCGCCCGACATAGAAATCAAAGAGCACCAGCTTCGAGTAGGCTTCGAGGAAAAGTTCGCGCACGGACGACCTCCCGTTTCAGACTGACAGTTGCAACTGCTCGCACAGGAACGCCATACGATCGGTCATCGCCTCGATCCGCTGACTCAACGGCAGCACCGGCGAATGTCCGCGGAACTTGTGATAGTCGAGAAGAATCGGACGGTCGGGCGAATTCGCGGCTTGCAGCCGCGCGGTCATTTTGCGGGCGTGCAGCGCGTTGCAATTCTGGTCGGCGTCGCCGGAGATGAGCAATGTCGCGGGGTAGGCGGTGCCGTCGCGAACGTTGTGGTAAGGCGAGTAGCGAAGCAGCGCTGCGAAGTCGCCCGGGTCCTCGGCGGTGCCGAATTCATCGCGCCATACGTGGGCGCCATCGAACAGGTGATACCGGAGCATATCGAGCATGGGCACCATGCACACGACAGCGCGAAACAGTTCTGGCCGCTGTGTCAGGACCGCCCCAACCAGCAACCCGGAATTCGAGCCTCCGAAGATGGCCAGCCGTTGGGCAGTGGTTCGGCCCGTCGCGATCAGCCATTCCGCCGCGGCGAGGAAATCGTCGTAGGCCGTTTGCCGGTTTTGCCTCTTCGCGGCTGTGTGCCAAGCCGCTCCGAACTCCGATCCGCCCCGGATCCTTGGCACTGCGAACAGGCACCCTCGTTCCATCAAGAAGGCCACGAAAACGCTGAATTGCGGCGTCATGGACATGCCGTAGCCGCCGTAGGAGGTGACGATCGCTGGGCGGCATCCGCTTTTGAGTACGTCATGGCGGCCCACCAAGAAAATAGGTATCTCCGTGCCGTCCGTCGATGCGTAGGACATCTGTCGATATCGAAACCGGTCGGAATCGAACGGAATCGGCCTCTCGGCCCACACCTCGAATCGGTTGCTGCGCACCGCGCAGCGCAGCACCGCCGGCGGCTGCGTGAACGATTCCGTCTCCAGGATCAGTTCGTCGCTGTCGTCAGAGCCCGCGAGGAAGCGCACCGTTCGGCCCCCGGTTCGGACCGGCCATTCGCCGGTTTGGTTTCCGCTCAAATCGAAGAGGCGTACGCGAGTCGCATCGGTTTGCACGTAGGAGACCACGACGCGGTCGCCCGCGATCATCCACTGGTGAATCCGCAGGTCGCTCTCGGGAACGATGTCGGCGCACTCGGGTTCTCGCCCTTTGCGCTCGCGGATTTCGACGATGCGAAAATTCGGAGCGCCCCGATCGGTGATCGCCAGGATCTTGTCTTGCGCAAAAACGGGGCCCAGATGGAAGTCACCGTCTGCAACCACGCAGCGGCAGCGACCCTCGCCTTCGGAAGATTGGACGTAGAAGGAAACCAGGGTTCTCTCCAGAAGCTTGTAAACTAGAAATCCCAAGCGATCCTGGTTGCCGAGCACGTGCAGCCGGAGCTTCTCGCCCTCACCGGCGAAAAAGAGTTCCCGATCCTCGCTGAAATCGGAGCCCAGGACGTGGCGGAACGCCGCCTGACGCGAAGGGACTTTCGAATTGACCGGCTCGTGGACGTACGCGAAGGATTTCCCGTCGGCGGCGAACGCAAACCCGCGCAGGTACCCTCGTGGGAGCCTGTCGGGATACACGTTGCGCGTCTCCACATCGAGAATCTCAAACGTGCCGGTGCGCTCTCCTCCTTGCTTCACCTCGTAGAGCAGCAATCGTCCATCGTGCGAAACGCGCAGCGGACGAACGGCCGTGTACTTGCCCGTTCCGCGCGTCGCAGGATCGACCAGGAGTTCGTCTGCGCCCGAGGCTCCCTCGCGGGCGTAAATGCACGGCTGTTCCTGGCCGGGAACGCGCTTGCGGAAAAAATACCGTTGGCCCGCCTTCTGCAGGAAGTCGTAGGTTTCTACATCCAGTAATTCGCGGACGCGCTCTCGAATCCGTTCGCGGTCAGGAAGGCTGTCGAGGTAGGCCCGGCAGTAGCGTGTCTGCTCCTCGAGCCACGCGCGGGTGCGCGGAGAGTTCTGGTCTTCCAGCCACCGATAGGGATCGCTCACCGCCACCCCGTGCAGAACCTCGCTGACCGGCTCGATCGGTGAAAGGGGCGGAGGTAACATCAGCGCAGGCACGATTCGCTCCTCTGCGCGACTTCGATGGCCTCCCGGTACATCCGCCGCGCGAGGCTACGGTAGAAGCCCGCCAGCCTCGGGTTGCTGTTCGGATCGATCGATCGCCACGAGTCGTTCACCACTCCGTACGCAAAGGCGGCGATGAGGGGCGAGAGCACCGCGGCGCGTCTCAAATCCGCGAGCGCATAGAGCGGCTTCCACGGGCGGAGATAGGCGGACAACAACCGATCGCCGGCGGCCGCCTGCGCGATCCCGTTGCGCGCCGTGTGCTCGCGCAGGTATTCGAATGTCAACAAGGGACTCGCGACCGAGCCTTCGGCCCAGTCGAGGAAAGTGCAGCGATCCTTCGTTACCAGAATGTTGCCGGGATTGAAGTCGACGTGCCCTACCGTATCCGGCAGGCCGCAGCCCTGCAAAAGAGCACAGGCGTCTTTCAGTTCCTCGCCGAGGATCGCCATCTCGGACGGTGCGAGAGGCGGGGGCGCCGGCTTCTCCTGCACCGCCATCAGTTCGGTCATGCGCGCCACAAACGGATCGATCCGCTGTGCCAGCACTGGAATTCGAAGGTCCTTGCAACTCGCCTCCAGCAAATCCAGGTGTTTGCCGATCGAAGCGACCTGAAATTCCGCCAGTTCTTCGGCGATGCGCTCCCAGACGGAGAAGTCGCTGATTTTATCGAGCGAGAGGCCTTCGGCTTCCGCCGACAGCCACCCGTTCCAATCCTGGTGAACGCCCAGCACTGGCGGCACGTACTGCGGGAAAAGCCGCGCGAGCTCAATGGTGATCGGCAGTTCGTGGGCATTTGGTTCCCCGGTGGCCTTAAACCACACGGCGCGCTGGCCCGCGTCGAGGCGGAGCAGGGCAAACTTGGGGCTAGCGTTCAGTTGCCGGAACGATCCGGTCACCCGAAGGCCCAAGGGACCGATCTGTTCCTGCGTCCATCCGAAAAGATTCCGCAACCACCCGGGCTTGGCGAACGGCCCGGCTCGCTCGCCGCTCGCGTAAGCATCCAGTTCGGCGAGCGATTCGACGACCGCGCGGCTGTCTTGCGGGTCGCAGCGCGTCGCCGCGATCGTCCGAGCCATCCAATGGGTTCCCACCGGCGGTCGTTCGTTGCTCTGGGTCGATTCCAGAATGGCGCGATCCTCTGGCGCGTTCGGACCCTCGCTTCCAGTATCCGGCACGAATAGGCAATACGTATCGATACCCCACGAGCGAGATACTTCGCTGGTAAGTTCCTCCGCGAGCCGGCATCCAGGGCGCACTTCGATGCGCGGGAGGGTCCACTGCGGGCCGCTCGGCAGAAGCAGTATCTCCGACCCATTTCGCCGCGTGATCAGCAGACGGTAGGTGGTGCGTTTCCACGGTACTTCCATAAACGGGTCCTCTTTCTTAGTTCTCTTCGCTAGGTGTCCTTCGCGGGATGGAAGGGCTGCAGGATATGGTGTTTGCGCAAGCTTGCCATGAACTCGTTGACGTCGGCGCGCACCACGCCTTGATCGACCCCGTAATCTCGGCTGATCTCTTCCGCGATTTGCGATTCGTCATGCCCCGTTCCGATGAGGTCGAGGATCTTGGCGCCCACAACGTTCAAGCAGAAGATCTCGCCGTGGTGAACGTCGAGCAGGATTCCGCCGTCGGGAGTTTCGGTTCGCCGGATCGCGTCGGAAATGCGTAACATGATTTTCTGGCCGCCAAGGAATCTCGTTGCTTGGTCTCGTCGCGGGAAATGTGACAGGTTGACGGAGCAAACTCCACACATCGGCCTCTTCGTTCGCATCTGCTCCTTGCGCTCCGTAACGCGATGCGGTGGCGCGGCCTACCGTTCCAGAATTCCCCGCGCTCGGCGCCGCTGCGTTCGCATTCCCGACCTAAATTCGTTTGTGCGCCGGCCGGACGCGCGCCGGAAACCAGATGCTTTCGCCGCCGCGCATCGACCCGCGTGCGCGGAACGCGCCCGCCCTCGGGCGCGCTTGGTTCACCGAAATCGTCTCAGAATCGCGCTGATTCCTCCCACCACCTCGGCGTCGGAACCGTCGCGGAATTTTTGAGCCTCCGCGGAGCCAGTTGGATAGCCATGGAGCGCAAGTACGCCGTGGTCGAGCGTGCAGTGTCCGCACAGGTACCCTCCGTTTCTCTTGAGAAGGAGGTACAGCCGCTGCGGGCAGGCCGACACTCGTTCCGAGGGAGGTTTTCTCGACCGGCGATTGATGGCGACAAGACTGGCGTCGACCAGCAGAGCATGGCGCCGCGTCGGTTCGCTCCCCAGCCAGAACAGATCCGACATCGAGAAGCGCGGAAGTCCGGTGATTTCCTCCAGCGAGAATCGCAAGAAGAGCGGGACCTCCTCCCAGTCATTCACGAGACCAGCTAGGAAGTCGCTCCCTCCCTGGAGGGTAGTCTGGTCGGCTGCGACAAGATCGTGATTCCGGAGTAGCGGCTCCCGGCCGAGGATCGCGTCGGGAATGGGATGCCGGCCCGCGCGTTGCAAGGGAAGCCCGCAGGCGAGCAGAAAATGTTCCAAACGAATGGCGTACAGAAGGCACAGCGTGACAATCTTTTGGATGTGGCGCGGCGGTGTGGCAAGCACCTCGTAGTCCGACAGCGTGCTGGGAGCGGCGAAATAGAGATCGTCGGAAAATCTCCTTGCCAGCAGGCGACTGAAGGACGACGCCTGGCGAAAAGACAACCCCGCTCGTAGGCGCGACGATTGCAGGAGATCTTTAAGCGAACGATGTTCTCCCAAAACCTGAACTGGTTGGGAGATGAGTTGGTCAGCTCCTTCCAGCCACGGGTATCCCTCCCGGTGCGGGTTCATCGGGCGGATTTCAGCGTCGACCACTCCAACGACCCGGCCGTCCCGTCCAGACTGCAGCTCGCGCTCCGCGCAGGGCAGCTGCGGGCACTGCAGCAGAAATCTCCCGTTTCCGAGAAACCGGAGTCGCGAGCAGCTCAATCCACGGTCGTGCTCAACCAAGTAGAAGGGAACCGCTGGGTTGCCGTCAGGGCCGCACGGCTCTCGCGAGCCCCGCGGGTCCACGCGGATGATGCTGCCGGGAACGAAAAAGGGAAGTGCGTAGGCGTCCAGCGTGCCGACTCTGGCGTACAAAAATTCTTTCCCGTTGAGACGGAGCAGATTCCCGGCGCGTTTTGCTCGCGTCGGCCGTAAGAGACTCCCGAGCGGGGTGACCGCCGAGAGCGCTTCGTGCTGGGGCCGGGCGGCAAACCATGGAATCCACGCGTTTGGGTCGTGGATGCTGGAGTCCAAGAGAACGGTGCGCTGCCGAGGGAGGGAGACCGCAGCCCCGCACGCCTTGTCCAGGTCGATGCCGAACGCGGCGAGCCAATCAGGCCACCGGTAGTCCGTGATGTGGCTCAACGCCAGAATCTGATGGATCGTAGGAACCGCGGAACGGCGCGCCAACTCGGAGTACAGGTTGTGCGGAATGTAAAAACGCGAGGGGCGCCCGAAGAGTTCGGCCGAACGGCGCGACACGTGGTACAGGGACAAGCCGCGCGACGCGAGAATCTCCCCAATCGTGAACGCCTTTTCCGACGGACGACGCATCGGCCCTCCGAGGTATACCGAGGTCGCGCTGAACGGAGCGGAAAATTCCAGGGGTGTCCGCGATTGCGACCAACCGCGAGATTTCGGCGTGTTGGTCGCGAAGCGGCGCGACGATGAACGAAGTTGCACGTAGCTGGACATAAAAGGGGCTGGCAGCGTAGGATTTCCGGCAATGATCGTCCGCAAGCCCACTCCGAGTGCAGGGGAAAGACTGCGGGACTACCGCGAACGTTTGGGGCTGAGCACCCGGGATGTGGAGGCTCGCAGTCAGCAAATCGCTGAGGACCGGCACAATCGGGAGTATTACCTGTCGCACGCGTGGGTGACCGACATCGAGAACGGCCAATTCAAGCCAAACATCTATAAGCTCTACAGTCTCAGCGCCATCTACCACATCTCCTATACGGACGTGCTTTCCTGTTTTGGACTGCCCATCGCCGAACTGGCCCGTTATCGCGTCACGCTCGGTGCTCCCAAAACCCACTTAATGGGCGGCGAATCCGATCTCGAAACCGAGACGGTGTCGCTGCCGGTGCGTTTCAAGCCGGAGTTTCAGTTGGATAAGACGAACCTACTCGCGCGCGTCGTGGAACAATGGGACCAGATCCCGGTGGGTTTTCTGCAGCATCTCGACTTGCACAAATCGGTGTACGGGTACATCGGTCTTGAGGACTATACGCTGCATCCCTTGATCCGCCCTGGTTCGCTCGTGCAAATCGACTCCAGCCAGAGGAAAATCAGCCTGGAGAAGTGGAAAACGGAATTCGACCGCCCGGTTTATTTTGTGGAACTGCGGCTGGGGTACGTTTGCAGTTGGTGCCAGGTGGACAGCGGGCAACTCATCGTGATTCCGCATACTCTCTCTCACCAAAACATCCGCCGGTTCGATTATCCGTCCGAGGCGGAGATCGTCGGCAGGGTTACGGGCGTGGCGATGCGCCTGGTGCAACAGCGCGAATCGCGTCCAGGTGAGCCCGCTCAAACGTCTTCGGGGTGAATGGGGAGCATGGTCGCTCAGGGTGACTGCGCCATGTCGCGGGCAAGGGCGAGGCCGGGCGCGGATTGCGTAGCCCGCTTTTGAAGCGGAGGAGTTCTGCAAGTTAGCCCGGCACCCACAGTCGTCGCGGTGGTGGCGAGTCCGGCGGAGGCAGACGTGACTTCGCCAAAGGACCGAGGCTAGAGGCCATAGGGCGCTAGAGCCCGTTCTGCCAGGGTCATATCGAAATCGTGCGTCCGCAGAATTTCCAGGTACCCAAGCATATCGCCCAGGCGCAGCTTGTGATCAGCCTCCAGTTTGTACCCGTGGCAGGTTCCACAGATGCACGGAGGGTTGTCCCGCCGATCTGAATTCCCTGCTCTTAAACTGCGTACGAGTCTCGCTGGCACGATGTGGTCCACGCGCCTCTGGACTCCATCGTGACTGAAATCAACTCCGCATGGTTCTACCTCGCACTTACCCCGCAGGGCCGCATTTCTCGTTTTCCTCCAGCCTTTCCGGCCTGCCTTTGGTCCCGGCCATTTGAGTTCCACGCGGCTCCAGCGAACCGGCCTTTCTTGCGTACTAAAACGCGACCCGCAATAAACGCATCGGCGATACCGATAGGAGTTGTGGCCGCGAAAGACGGTCTTCAAGATTTCGGTTCGTGTGTCACCGCAGTATGGACAGCGCATCGCACAGCTGTCCTTCCTGCTCTTCGGATCACCTTGCTGAGTCTGCCCGGAGATAATGGGGCAGGGCCGGAAGGAAGTCGGCGCGAGATTCCCGCGGGCTACGTCCCACGCAAGATTCGAACCGAAGCTCAGCCAAAAACCCGGGGCTATGCTTAAACGGTTTTCTCGGCGAGACTCACCGATTTTGAGCTGCGCACCAGCGGGCGTGCAAGCGCCCGGTCCAGGAAAATGACCAAGTTCTTCGAGCCGGGCGCAGCGGCGGAAGGTACGAGCAAGGCCTCGTAGCCCCGTTCTCTCGCGTCTGCCGCCATACGCCTAGTTCCGCTCACGTCTCTGCCAGTCAGGGAGTTGGCCGAGATGCCGCCCTTCTTCAACGCATCCGCAACAGTGAGATCGAGAACGGATTCCAGTTCTACGTCGAGTTCGTAGACCCACCACGTTCCGTCCGGGAATTGCTGGGGATCAATGCCACGCGTTCTCAGGCCTCGCGCGACTTCTTGGACGGCTGTGTCTGCGTCAAGCGAGGCGTACAGCGCGCCAAACTCGTTCGGCGGATTGAAACGGCCGCCCGCTTTCAGGCTTCCGGTCGTCGCCAGCGGGTCCAATCCTTCACGCACAACTCGGAAAACAGTGAGGGACAGACGTAACCGGGGAAGATCTGGCGGAAGAGGCAATTAAACGTAGACTCCCTCTTGGACAGCTTGAAGGTCTGCCGATACGCGATCAAACTCGCCTCGAATCAAGAGATCGATTGGCTTGTCACCCTGGAGCGTCGGATTGGCATGGTACAAATAGCTTCGAATGGCTTCATCATTCGCAAGCGTCTGTTGAAGCAGCGCCACAACCTCAAGAAGCCTATCCAACTCGCGAGCTCTCCGAGGGCGCGTTCCCTTAAGCCACCGATGCACGGTTCGAGCGGAAACATTGAGGATCCGGCTCAGGACTTCTTGCGAGACGCCCAACAACCGGACGATCTGCGAGAGGCTCGGTGGCCGGCCATGGCGAATGGGTTTGAGAGTGCCCAAGTTATTCAACTGTTTGAGTAGCGCTGTGGGCTGCATCTTGGAATCGAAGAGCACCAGCATCGGCGCTGGCCGCGATTGGCGAAGCACTTCGACGGCCTCTTTTCCGTCCACGTGGGGCATGCCAATATCCATCAAAACGATATCCGGTCGTTCTTCCTTCACCCTCTCAAGATCTCTCAAGGACCGGATAGGACGTAGCTCGGCGAAGCGAGCGAGGACTCCTTCTGAAGGCGAGTGCGTGCCCTCCTCTTTCAAGGCTACAGCTCTCGGGGACATACGGCCTCCTGACGAACCGATCTTCCTCGTTAAGAATAGATAAGGCCGATCCGGACTGTCAAGACAATGTCTAGACGCACTTGCGGAAGACCTTCCCGCCTTGGCCCTTCGAGTAGCTGCGTGACAGGACCGCACTCCATTGCCTCGATGAACTCCGCCTTCCGTTCAGGACGCGAATCCATAGCGGTCGTTGATTTTGCGTGGCACGGCGCTTTCACAGCAATTCTCGCCCAAATGGGCGTGACGGCCTCGTGCCCGGATGACCCGAGGCCAAAGCTGAACGAGGTCCGTGGCGTCAGGTTCAGCAGGCAATCTACAGCCCGTAGATAGCAAGCGCGCTCTCGACCCGAGCAAGATCGAAATTGTGCGTCCGAAGAATTCCCAAGTACCCAAGCGTATCGCCCTGGCATCGCTTGTGGTCAGCCTGCAGCTTGTACCCGTGACACGTTCCGCAGATGCGTGGAAGCTTTTCACGGGGGTTCGGACTTCCCGCTCTTAATCGGCGGATGGGCCTGGCTGCCACGATATGATCTACGTGGCGGCGAACACCGCCTTGTTTGAAATCCACTCCACAGGACTCCACTTCGCACTTCCCGCCTAGCGCAGATGCACGCTGATTCTTCCATCCCTTCCGCGATGGGCGCGGCCCCGGCCACCTTCGCTCCACGCAGATCCATCGAACCGGCCTTTCTTGCGTGCCGCAGCGAGAGCCGCAATCCACGCATCGCCGGTGACGATACGAATTGTGGCCTCGGTAAACGATCTTGAGCACCCGTGTACGTCTGTCTCCACAAGATGGGCAATGCACGGTTGCGGCCTCCTCGTTTGGGGAGTTTGGTCGGCGGGAACTCCTCAGTTCGCCTCGGGTCGGCCCGGCGTGCTGATCATGATTTCAGGAAAATAGACTCCGCATTCTATTGTGATTTATCCCCAGCCCTCTTTCGGCACCCGTAGCGGACCCGGGGTTGGGCGATCTCCCGAATCCGGATTCGCACGGCCGTTCGCGGGTCCTTGCGCCCGCGATAGCGATACGTTCCGTGATGCGGTCGTGCCACCCGGCGGGCCCTCCGCTCGCTCACCCGGTAACTCATGCTCAGATATTCCATCACGAGACGATGCCGCGAGGACCTTAGAATTTTTTCCTGAGGACATCCTGCAGCCTGGCCTTGTCCAGCATCGGATCGGCCACCATGCGTTTCCATGGAGCGTTCTCCTCCGCCATCTGTTTCAGCTGGCGAATCTGATCGATTCTAGCCCCGTATACTTCTTTTTCCATCGGTAAAACGTTTCCTCGGATACCCCTACCTGCCGAATAAGTCGGCCATCGGAATCTCCAGTTCGGCCTGCTTCAAAATGGCCACAATCTGCTCTGCGGAAAAGCGCTTCTCTTTCACGGCAAATCTCCCCCCTTTCAGATCCAGATTTTGCCAGAAACTAACCCTAGTTTTGGGTCAAAAACCGAGGTCCCATCAGTCCGACAAGGATTCTCCCATTGGAAAGTTTCGTTCACAGGTTACCTACTCGTGGACGAGTATCCACATCGGCTCTGAGAAGGCCTATCTCGTCGCCTGAAATTGCGAACCCACCGGCACGCCGCGCGAGTTTCCGCTGGTAATCGTGAGGGCACGTCTTAAGCTCATTGCCCACCGCTGATCGTGGATCAGATGCAACACTGGTATCAGAGTTCCCGAACCAAACTTGGGAATCGGCGATGAATTCCGCAAGTCTCAAACGCACCGAAAAGACCTGGGAGCAGACCGAGCGTCGTCAGTGGTGGCTCTCGGCATCGAGTATTGTCCTATCGTTAGTTCTCACGGTCGGAATCCTATCGGTCGCGCTGCCACTCTTCACAGTTGAGTCCAAGGCCTACGAGGTTCTCGATAAGCACGTCCTCCTGGAAGCTCTGGTTGGCCTGGTGTTGTTGTTTGACATGTATGTAGCCTTTCAGCAGCTGCAAAACGATCGCGTTCGACGCCAGATTGCGGCGCGTGAACGACTCTTTGAGCTGATCAGCGAGAACGCAGCAGACATGATCGCCGTCGTCAATGCCGACGGCACGCGAGCCTACAACAGCCCGTCCTACGAGCGACTGCTGGGCTACTCCCCCGAAGAATTGCGCGGCACGGTTGCGTTCGAGCAAATCCATCCGCAGGATCGCGCGAAAGTCATCGAAGCAGCGGAAGAGGCCAAGCGGTCAGGACTTGGCAAGCGTATCGAATACCGCATGCGCCACAAGGACGGAAGCTGGGTTTTGCTGGAATCCGCCGCGAGCGTCGTTCGGGAGAGCGAAGGCCAAGCGCAGCAGCTTGTCATCGTCAACCGGGACATCACCGAACGCAAACAGCTTGAACAGCAGCTTCAGACGGTGCAGAAAGTCGAAGCAATCGGGAGGCTCTCCGGGGGAATTGCCCACGATTTTAACAACATTTTGGGGGTGATTATCGGGTACACCGAAGCGCTGCAGAAGCGCATGCGGCCCGAGGATGCGTTCCGCGACGCAATCGACGAAATCCAGCGCGCCGCCAAGCGCGCGGCCTCGCTCACCCAACAGCTACTCGCATTCAGCCGGAACCAGATTCTCGAACCCAAAATTCTCGATCTGAATGCCGTTGTGCGCGATATGGAAAAAATGTTGGGTAGTCTGCTGCGCGAGCATATCGAGCTCACTCTTGTGCTGTTCGATTGGCCCGCAACGGTGAAAGCCGATCGCACGCAGCTTGAGCAAGTCATTCTGAACCTGACCGTGAACGCGCGCGACGCCATGCCGGAAGGCGGGAAAGTCATTATCGAGACCTCGAACGCCGATATGCGTGAAGCCAACCCCGCGCGTCCCGCATACTTGCAGCCCGGCAGTTACGTGCTTCTAAAAGTCACTGACACCGGCTGCGGCATGACGCGCGAGGTGCAAGCGCACGCCTTCGAACCGTTCTTCACCACCAAGGAAAAAGGGAAGGGCACCGGCCTCGGCTTAGCCACCGTGTACGGCATCGTGAAACAAAGCGGCGGCTACATCCTCGTTGAGAGCAAACCAGGAACGGGTGCCGCGTTCGAGATCTATCTGCCGCTAATCGAAGCGCCTGCGGAAATCGCGAAGGAGTCACGGGCTCCCGTAAAGCGGCCGCGGAAAAATGAAGCGCGCGTCTTATTGGTCGAAGACGAAGCCTCGCTGCGGAAATTGACGCGCGACGTGTTGCGGGAAATGGGTTACACCGTGTACGAGGCTGTCGATGCGGCCCAAGCCCTCGAAATCTCGAAAAACTTTCGAGCGGTCGATCTTCTGCTGACGGACGTCGTCATGCCCGGTATGGGCGGACGCGCCCTCGCCGATGCGCTCGCCATCTCGCACCCTGATACGCGAGTCCTCTTCATGTCTGGCTACACTCATGGCGAAATCGCCAAGCAAGGCGTCCTCGACACCGGAATGGCCATCCTGCACAAGCCGTTCACGCGCGAAGAACTGATCCGCAGAGTGGAAGAATCGCTCATGGGTGTAATCACATGAGTCCCGCCGCACAAGAGCCACGCATGAAACTCGTCGCCATCGACGACGATCCGCAGAATTTGAAGATGGTGCAGTTCGTCTTGTCCGACGAGCAACTCGAAATCCATACCTCATCGGACGCGCAACGCGGCCTGGACCTGATCCGCCACACGCATCCGCAAGTTGTACTTCTCGACCTCGTCATGCCCGGCGTTCAGGGAATGGAATTGCTCGAAAAGATCCTCGATTTCGATCCGGGCATCGACGTGATCCTGATGACCGGCCACTACTCGACTGAGTCTGCGGTTGAAGCGATTCAAAAAGGCGCGTCCGATTATTTGCCGAAGCCTCTCCCGACCGACAAACTCCAGCAAAGAATTCACCAGATCGGCGATGAAGCGAGGCGCCGCCAGCGGAGCCTTCGGCTCGACAACGACCTTCTCGAAAATTTCGCATTTGAAGGCATGGTCGGCCGCAGCCCGCTCATGCTCGATCTCTTTTCGAAGATTCGCCGCATCGCCCCACACTGTCGCACCTTGCTCGTAACAGGCGCCACGGGAAGTGGTAAAGAGCTGGTGGCCAAAGCCCTTCACACGTTGTCCACCGCGAAGGATGGCCAGTTCGTGGCGTTCAACTGCTCATCAATCTCCGAAACATTGGCCGAAAGCGAACTGTTCGGTCATGTGAAAGGCGCATTCACTGGTGCCGATCAGAGCAAGGTCGGCCTCTTCGAATATGCGGATGGCGGCACCGCTGTTTTGGACGAGATTGGCGAAATGCCGCTAACCATGCAGGCAAAATTGTTGCGCGTTCTTCAGAATCAGGAGCTTCAACGCGTGGGCTCGCCGGCGCCAATGAAGGTCGACGTTCGCGTCGTGGGGGTCACGAACCGGAACCTCGCTGCCTTGGTCAAGCAGGGAAAATTTCGCGAGGACCTCTATTTCCGTCTGTGCATGGTCGAACTGCGCGTCCCTTCACTGACGGAGCGGCTGGAAGATTTGCCTCTCCTGCAACGCCATTTTCTGCAGCACTTCGCCGCCGAGTACAAGAAGCCGATCTCCGGCCTGACTCGCCGCGCTCAGGCGGCTCTCGCCCAGTACCATTGGCCCGGAAATGTTCGCGAACTCCAGAACGTGATTGGCCACGCCTGCATGATGACCGACTCGGAATTCATCGATATTCGTGACCTGCCCGACGCAATGATCGCTAACAAACCTGATCGCAACACGGGTTCTGACGCGCTACTGTCCATACGCGAACTAGGTCGCCTCCATGCCCGCCACGTTGTGGAGCGCGTTGGCGGAAACAAGGTCAAGGCCGCGGAAATCCTCGGCATCAGCCGCACGCACCTTTACGAACTTCTAAAGGACGTGCGCGAACAGTCGACAGAACCGCTTGACACCACCGTCGCTGACGAGACCGCCTAACTCTCTATACCCCGGTTCCAGCCGTAATCTCCGCGGACACCTGTTAACGTGGTGAACACCCCACGCTGACGGGCAAACACACAAGATACTGTTACTAAAAGACTTAGCCGACAAGGCCAAAGGGCCCCAACCGTGCTCTTGTACCAATTGGAATGAGGAGACACCCATGATGAGCGCAGCCAAGATAGCGATAAGCGCTTCGGCAGGACCCAGGCAGTTCGAGCGTCGCGGCAACCCCCGCTACCATTTCGTTGCCGAAGTCGAAATCGTCGACTTGGAGTCGGCAACGACAATCACCGCACGGACGTCAGACTTTAGCGGCGGCGGCTGCTACGTGGATATGCTCAGCCCGCTGCCGGAGGATACGGTCCTAAAGCTCCGGGTTACAAAATGGCAGCAGACGCTCGAAACGCAGGCCAAGGTAGTCTATTCGTCGGTTGGCATGGGAATGGGGCTCATGTTCGGTGTGCTCGATGCAGCGCAGCAAGTAACTATCGAGCGGTGGCTTACTCAGCTTTGTGGAGCGCAGGCATGTTGAGCCGCTCCGCAGTGCAGGCATACTCAGGAGGCCATCCCATGACCACCCAAGAAGAGCGCGACGGTTCCGAAAAAAGACGCGGCTCAAACCTTGGAGCCCGGCTGGACGCCATGGTTCTCGCTCCATCCGAAGCGCAGCACCTGGCCGATTCGAGCGACTTGGACTCCCGCGTCCAGATCGAGTTTCGTCACGCGCTCGACCACACCCGGCACACGGCGACGGCGGTTCGACAGTGGATTGAGACGCACGCGGAGTTCGGCGATGCCTACGCGGTTTTGCCCGTCCTCGCGACCCAGCGCGTCCACCGCACCACACAGCTTGCCAAGGAAGTGTCACTGGATCTGCAAAATATGGACGTCACGATGGAGACGGAGGGCTTGCAAGATCTGTATGAGGCCATCGGGCAACTGCATCGCCAGCTGGAAGTTCTTTGCAAGCAGGCGAAGCAATCGAAGTAGAGATTCCATTGGAATCCCTAGACAGTTCGGATTTGCGAACGAACGTCGCCCTTGCTCTTATACTGGTCCTGGAACAGCAGTTCCTCCGCGCGTTTCATCTTTCGCTGACGGTGCCAAAGACGCTCTCGGAATACAGCACGGGCATGCGCGAGCGTGTCGCACGAACAGGATTTCGCCACCCAGGGCTTCACAACCGCAGCGCACCTGGCGCCGCCGAGCTCGGACGACGCGGCCGAGCGCCTCAAATCCCTGTTGGCGTGCCCTTCCACTGGGGAAGATGAAATGGTTGCTGGTTGGCACTTTTTTTCTGTCGTCCGTCGTCGGCTTCGCTGTGAACATCATGCGCTTCAACCAGCCCCAACTGCTTCACGGGTTTTTCTGGCCGTTGCTGATCTCCAGTATCTCGACCCTAGTGCTGCTCTTAAGGCTATCGAGAAAGCGCTGGGCGATTCCACTCCTAGTCCTCTCCTTCGGAACCTCGTGGCTGGCCGTTCGCTTTGAGGCCTCCCTTTCTACTCATGCAACCCCTCACAATCTGCAGCGCGAACCTTTCTTCAACGCCGTCGGAATCATGATCGGCGTTGGAGCGGGTTCACGGCTGCTGATCTCGTTCCTGACCACGCAGGGCGCAGCAAGTGTGCGCATGCAAACAGAATTGGCGCTTGCGCACGAAATCCAGTCCACTCTGGTTCCCGTCATTTCACTGCGGACTTCGCGCTTCGAAGTGTATGGCATTCCCCTGCCGAGCACCGAAAGGGGCGGCCACGCCGCGGAGCCGCGCCTAAAATCTGGGACGCTATTCATGGCGCCATCGCTGCCTACGGCCCGCAGCGCGATCAGAGCGCGCTCTTGATCCGCGTCTTCTGATGTGCTGGACGACCTCTTCGGAATTGTTTAGTAGGTCGTCGTTAACGTCCTTCGGGACCGTGCCGAAATTGGCGCGCCGCAAGCTGCACAAAACATTGATAAGTGGGGTGAGCGATGGGATTTGAACCCGTCGCTAATTTACTAAGTCCCGTTGAATCCCTTGGCCTTACCCCTCGCAACATCCGATTTGGGGCCTAAAGATAGGTGGTTTTGCGCCCAAGTTGCGCCCAAATTTCGGCCACAGAACACTCCATTGTTGCGTGCTCCTGGAGAAGATATTAAGTGTGTCCCTGGGTCGAGATGGCGCGAGTTACGCGGCGATGACTTCCATTGACAATATATCCCAGAACTAGAATAATACGATGACGAGAACACGGCGCGTTCCGGGCGAAAAGCCGTTGTTTTGGGTCGGCTCTGCGAAACGTGACTTACTGACATTCCCAGAGCCCGTAAAGGACGAGATCGGCACTGCCCTAAGCATCGCCCAATTCGGCGGAAAGCACCCGAAAGCAAAACCCTGGAAGGGGTAGGGCGCTGGGATTTTTGAGGTTGTCGAAGACCACCGTGGAGATACATACCGGGCCGTGTACGCAGTCCGCTACGAGCGCGCTGTCTACGTGCTCCATGCATTCCAGAAGAAATCGCCCAGTGGCACAAAGACGCCCAGGAGCGACGTGAATCTGATCGGCCAAAGGCTCGAATCGGCCACGCAGGATTATGAGGGGCGATATGGCGCACTAAAAGAGTAAGTCCGATGTAGTCCGAAGCTCGGGCAATGTTTTTGCCGATCTGAAACTGAGCAACGCGGAAGAGAAGCAGACGAAAGTGCGTCTGGCCGTTGCTATCAACCACATCCTTGATGCGCAACAACTCTCGCAAGCGCAGGCCGCAAGGCGTTTGAGCGTCAACCAGCCAAAGGTTTCAGCGTTGACGAATTATCGCCTGGAAGGATTTTCGGTGGAAAGGTTGATGAATTTTCTCACCGCCCTCGACCGCGACATCGAAATCGTTATCCGCAAAAATCCATCCTCGCGAAGGGTAGCAAAAATCGCTGTGACGGCGTCTTAAGGTCTACGCGGCAGAGGCTGACTAAGCGTATTGGTATAGCAAAGAAAACTAAGACCGCGCGGACTCTACGGCGACGCACTGTCGGACGACGATCCGTCGCCTCTTGCGAATCCCCCAGCGCGCGGCTCTCAGCACCGGATTTTTTATGCCACGGCTCCCAGGACTCCGAAAAGTGGACTTGCGCGCCGAGGCAGTTTATACCGACGCACCGAATGGCGAGAATGGCGGCCACTACGTCTACTTCGACAGCTTTTACCATACCTGTACACAAACAAGGGAACATCATCGGAAGCTGGATTGGCAGGGAGGGAACTGGATTTCAGGGGTGGAGCACTTATTGGATCAGCGCGAAGAATAGCATCCAGCTTGGGTATCGGCACGCGACGGTCTCAAAAGATTTCCTACCGAACGGAGAGTCAATTAACGATGGTTCAGTGAAGATCAACCGGTGGTTACCCGACGCATTCAGCCCCTCTGGCTCGCTCCAGTACGAACGATGGTTCGCACCGATCTTAGCTCCCGGCCCGCAAGTAAACTGGACCTCAGCAGTGACTGTGACGTTCTGGCCCAAGAAACGATGGTAGCCCGTGAGCGATACGTGAAGTGCAGGTACTAACGCGTGGTAGGACCGGGATTCCCGATGCGGAAGATCGAGCAGCTTGGGTTTGCTTTCACTGGTCGGGGAGCCAGGCGTCGAGTTCGCAGCGGGGTTCACGCAGCGTCGTCCGCGTTCTGCCGCCTCAACTAACCGCCTTCACCGCCAATTTCCATTTCGCCCATGCCGCCGCACAATCGGCATTGGCAAAAGGTATATCTCTGAGGCCGAGCAGCGCCAACCACCAATTCGTGCATGGCCACCAAACGAACTCAAATGTGCTAAGGAATTCGCTGGGCCTTCGCGCGATTCGGCCGTGCCATCTTCTGTGCCATGAAGAGGAGTAGCTTGCGGTCCTTTTCGTCCGTCCGGCTCAAGAGGTTTCGGAACCTTTCGAGCGTCTTGGCGTCCTTGCCGGAGCTTCCCCACCCATCGTCATCTCCAGCCTTGCGCTTCGGCAGGGTTGGAGGTTTGGGCGGTTCGTCGCCATTGTAGAAAAGTTGATACATCGGCACTTCCAGCGCCCGAGCATATTTCTCCAGCGTTTCGATTGCGGGAACGGTGTGGCCGTTCTCGACGCGGGACGTGTAACAGCGGAAGAGTGCTGTGCGCTTTTCGATGTCACCCTGGGAGAGGTTCTTGGATTCGCGGAGTTCTCGGAGCCTTTGCCCTATAACCATAGCTGAAAGAGTACACCCAGCGTGTTGCCTTCTCAATAACGACGCACCGAATTCTTCGCCCATCACCATCGACCGTTGGCTGTCCGGTGACGATAGCGCCACAGATACACGCACAGTATCGCCACGCAAACAAACACCGCGCAGCCCGCGACCAGCCACACGGGCAGGTTCGGATACACGATGGCATCGAGAATATGCACAAGAAACGGTCCCCGCGCGGGTTCGACGCCAGCGCGAGCCTCCAGCCACGACTCCGCCACAGTGAGCGGGCACGGGGGCCAAGGCACTGACTCGATGACGATGGCGTAGATCAGGGATGCAATGTGCAGCGTCCGCAGAACCGGGCGGCGGCGAGTCAACGTCCAGTCAAACGATACCCAGGCACACCAAAGCAGGTGCAGGAACAGAACGGCTTCCGCGAGAACAAGTGCCGTAGGAATCGCCGGAATCCTCCACTTTGCGGACTTTCCTAGGTCGATTATCCGCCGGTCGTTCGAACTCTGCTCATCTCCGGCACAACGAGGTGCTATTATCCCGCCATCGTCCCGGTGCTGTTTCCCCAAGGCTCTTCAATGGAGGGAGCTATGCACTGGTGCTTTTACGTCGCCTATTTTTTCGGTGGCGCTTTCCTCGTCGACGCCGTACCGCACTTCGTCAACGGAGTGTCGGGTCGCTCATTCCCCACGCCATTCGCTTCGCCGCCCGGCAAGGGCCAGTCCTCTCCGGTGGTGAACGTGCTGTGGGGCACGGCAAATGCGGTAGCTGGATACTTCCTTGTGTGCCATGTCGGGGAGTTCCATATTCGCCGAATCCCCGATGCGATGGTTCTAGGGGCCGGGGGCCTGGTGATGGCGATCATTCTATCTCGGGCGTTCGGGCGTCTGTACAGCGGCAAGCAGTATCAAGTGAGAAACGTACAGGCGTTCGTCACCGAGGAGCAATTGGTCGTCAGTCGCCGCACCATTCCAGCGGACGTCGAAATCTGCGGGAGAATCGATTGCGCGAGGTCGCTACAATGACGAAGACAATCCCATGGCACGCGGAGAAGGAAATCGTATATCACGACAATAATAGGTGCCAGCAGGCGGCAGATATTCCAGCAACGAAGCGCCGCTCGAGCACGGCCGAACGGCCACACTGCCCCGAGTGCGGAAAATTAAACGTCGAGGCAAAGTGATCGCACACAATCAGCGGCCCCAAGCGCCGAAAGCTCGTTTCGATAGAACGCTTGCTTGACGCGATGGCAACCCCAGAGCTAGCATCCAAGTCAATCGGAGGCAGAAGAATGGTGATATGCCCCAAATGCGACCGAGACGTGTCTGTCCCTTTCTTCATTTACTTATCAGGTTCGTCATGGCGTCTGACGTGCCCGCACTGCAAGGCAGGGCTGAAGTGGGCAAAGCCGAGATGGACCGCGTCCTTTACTTTCATGCTTATTATGACGATGATTTTCCTGCCTGAGATATTCGGACACGGTGCCTTCTTCAGGGCCTTCGCGTACACTCTCGTGTTTACATCCGCAGCAGTCACGCTGTTGACATCCTTGCGTCCCAAACTACAAATCTGTAGAAACCCTTCGACCGCGCCGCGCATGTCGGCCTGAAGGCCGTCACGTGTAGCGTGGACCGGACGCCGCAAATGCAGGAGTGGGTTCGTTACTGCCATCAGATCGTCAGCCGAGGCGTCAAAGTTTTCGAGTACGCCAACAACCACTATGCCGGATTTGGACCAGCTACAGTCGCGCAGTTCATCGAACTGTGGAACGGAGAATGAGGCGCAGGCGTCTGCCTCGGACAATATGAGCGCACAGGGATCGAAGTCGATGGCTGGACTTGCACTGCTGTTTTACGAGACGGCCCTCGAATTCACCGAAGGAATGGCTGCTGGGCGACTGCTTCCAGTCGTCAAATATCCAGCCGCCGTCATTATGCTAGTGAGTACGTCGCTCGATGCCTCCATAAACGAGTATCTTGCGTTCATGCACATGATGGAACTCGAACCGACAAAGAAGTCGCAGCTTCAGGAACTAAGGAAGGAAAAGAAGCTAAGGAGAAAATGGATCCGAGCGCCTGATGTGTTGTCGGGAGTACCACTCGACAGATGCACGGAACCATACCTGTCGTTTGATCTGATGTTGACCCTGCGGAACAAGCTCGTGCACGAGGCTGCTGGCTTCTATACGCCGAGCGAATACCCTCTAGCCAAAATCGATGAGTACAGGAAGCGGTTCGCCTTCACCTACGCAGGCACGGCCCACTGGACTTCTCAAGTGCTGAATCTCGAATGCGCTCGTTGGGGATGCAGGACTTCAAAGCAGATGATCGAGACTTTCCACAGCCTTACGGGAATCAAGCAATTTTATCCGTGGCCTGATGCCGCGTGAACCTCGCCAGCCATGAACGGTCTAAGCGGGCTAGTTCTCAATTCGACGCTCGACATCGATGCCGTACGCGAGGGGCTTCACAGGATGTCAGACGATGAGTTGATGGCATTCGGCAAGCAGACGCACGAGAACGCACATACGCTCGGCTTGTCGTCTGGCCCGTACGTGAGGGGATACACAAGTTCGATTCAACTGGATGAGGCTCGCGCAGCAATCGCCGTCGCTTCCATGGAACACTAGAGGAAAATGCCATGACCGACCAAATTGTTATTCGGACTCCGAACCCACACGATATCTCGATTGAGGAAACCGAAACAATCGCACAGGCAATTCGCAGAGCAGTGAAAGAAACGTACCCTCGCCGAGCACTGAGAGTAGAAAGGACGCAGTCGCAAAGTCAGGTTCGTCGACAAGGGTCTTCAGCGAAGTTTGTCCCCCAACCGTCGAAAGACCGAGATGATTTCGCTTAAGCAAGCCGCGGCGAGTAAAAACGTCGATATGTCGAGCTTCGTCCGCGGCCTGCACGGCAAGGAGTTGCATCACTTCGCGGAAATGCGGATGCATCTGAGCGATAAAGCGGCTCGGAATGATCAGAGCAGCCGTTTCATTCTCGACGAGTCCGACCAGACCTCAATTTTGTCCATCAATTTGAAACTGAACTCCGGACTTCCTGCCTCGATGGTAGCTCCCCGAGCAGCGAGCCCCCAGTGGCGTGGGGCATGCGAGACCACGGCACCAGCTTGCCCGGCATCGACTTGGCCCGCGCGTTGCGCGCCTATCCATCGGTTGGCCTCGGCGCCCCCATTGGTAATCACCGCATATCCAGGTTCGCCTCCGCGACTGGCATCTTCTGCTTGCAGCGCAGAAGGACACCTGTGCTTCGTCCTAATTCGCGGGCACGCATGCTGTGTACCGACGCGCCTGGAACGGAATTTTCGTTCCCCAGCCATCTCGGCGACGACCTGCTGATTCTTGGAGATTACGGCTTTCGCTCGGTATATCGATAGGCCATGCGAGCTCCACCAGACCTATTTACTTGTCGGGAACGTACTGCGGAGACGTTGACACAACACTATGTCAGTTTGGCACACTTGTGGATAGCTTTGGGGCGATGGCTTTTGCTTGCCTGAGGCTAGACGGACTCTCATCTCGATCGGCAAGGGTTCAAAGTCGCGACTCTTCCATTGCCGTCGATTGAATCGTCGAGGAGGCGACATGTCTGCTCCGGAAGGCCATAGAGGAATCATCCTTGTCGCCGACGACAATGAGGCAAACCGAGAACTGTTCTCGGATTTATTAAGCGCAGAAGGTTACAAGGTGGTCTCGGCCGCAGATGGGCAGCAAGCGCGAAAGGCGGTGGATAGCGGCTCGATTGATCTCGCGTTGTTGGATGTGCTGATGCCCCGTCCCACCGGATTCGAAGTGTGTCAGGCCATGAAGTCGAAGCCGGAGACCCGATTGATCCCCGTAGTGCTGATTACCAGTTTGAACAGCGATGACGACCGCATCCAAGGGATCATGTGCGGCGCTGATGATTTCCTCAGCAAGCCAGTGAATAAGCATGAGCTCCTTGCCCGCGTGCATTCCCTGCGGCGATTGAAACAATTCACCGACGAGCTAGACAACGCCGAAACCGTACTGTTCAGCCTCGCCCTGAGCATCGAAGCAAAGGATCCTTATACCGAAGGCCACTGCGACCGCCTTTCGAAATATTCGGTTGCGCTCGGAAAAAAGCTGGGGTTATCCGAAGAACTGCAAGTTGCTCTGCGTCGGGGCGGCCTCGTGCATGACATCGGCAAGCTTGCTATTCCGGAGCACATCCTTCTCAAGCCCGGACCGCTGACTCCGGAAGAGCGAAAACTCATGGAACAGCACACGATTGTGGGCGAGCGAATTTGCGCTCCCCTTCGATCCTTCCACCACGTCCTGCCCATCATTCGCCACCACCATGAAAAGTGGGATGGCTCGGGGTATCCCGACGGCTTGAAAGGAGAACGAATTCCTCTCACTGCGCGCATTCTCCAGGTCACGGACATTTATGACGCGCTAACCACGGACCGGCCTTACCGCAAGGCACTCTCCGTGGAAAAAGCCCTCGCCATCATGCGCGAGGAAACAGAGCGTGGCTGGTGGGATGGTTCCTTGATCAATCAATTTGAACTATTTGTGCGCGAATCAGTACTCCACATGGCGGATGCAGGAGCCGGGAGTGAGCGCTAAGTGTTTTCAGAATCGGCCAACTAACGAGATCGATTATCACCGCCCACACCGGTCATCTACTCATACTCACCGGTTCGCGACGGCACACACATTCGCCCTTCTGCTTTGCCTCACTGTGACAAGTCCGGTCGCTCGGGCCCAGGCCGTATCAAGCGCTCAAGAACTCGGTGAAAATCTGAAGCAACTGAGCTTGGAACAACTTGGCAACGTCGAGGTAACCACGGTGTCCAAAGAGCCCGAGGAGGTTTGGAAAACTGCAGCGGCGATCTACGTGATCACTCAAGAGGACATTCGCCGCTCCGGGGCCACCAGTATACCGGAACTTCTGCGATTGGTGCCGGGCGTGGAAGTGGCGCGGATTGATTCCGACCACTGGTCCGTAGGCATACGTGGATTCGGCAGTGAGTTCTCCAAGTCAGTGCTCGTGCTGATCGATGGCCGCAGCGTTTACACACCGTTGTTCGCCGGGGTGTATTGGGACTTGCAGAACGTCATGCTCGAGGATGTCGAGCGCATCGAAGTAATTCGTGGGCCGGGCGGGACGATCTGGGGAGCAAACGCCGTCAATGGCGTCATCAACATCATCACGAAGAGCTCTAAGGACACGCATGGGACGCTCGCATCGGTTAGCGGTGGGAATATCGATCAGGGCATGGGCGCATTTCGTTACGGAGGCGGAAACGGAAAGGACTTCAATTTTCGTGTTTATGGTATGGCTTTCGGCCGTGGCGCCGAATATCACCCCGATCACGCTCCATTTGATGATTGGCAGACCGGCCAGGGGGGCTTCCGGACGGATTGGCAGTTGAGAACCCGCGATACGCTCACGATACAGGGCGATATGTACAAGGGCTACGACGGCGAACGGGTAGAAGTCTCATCGTATACGTCGCCGTACGTGCAGACGATCGACGAACCCCACAACGTCGCTGGTGGAAATCTGCTGGCACGCTGGCATCGCCAGATCAACGATCACTCCGACTTCCAATTGCAGAGTTATTACGATCGGACGTCGCAGCTTAGCCCCCAACTCGACGAGATTCGCAACACACTCGATATCGATTTCCTTTACCACCTGAACTTGAACGAACGAAACGATCTTTCGTTGGGCGTTGGTGCACGCTGGAGTCCTGACAACATCACGCAAAAATTCGACACACTGAATTTTGTGCCGCTACAAGAAACAGATAGCATCTACAGCTGGTTTCTTCAGGATCAGATCTCCCTCTTGCCGGGACGGCTCCTATTGACCTTGGGCTCGAAGTTCGAACATAACAACTACTCAGGCTTCGAGATACAGCCAAACGCGCGCCTAATCTGGACACCGACGGAGCATCAATCCGCGTGGGTGGCGGTGACGCGTGCGGTTCGCACACCTTCGCGTTTCGATCAGGATCTGCAGCTCACTGATTTCCTGGCGAGTGGGCCTCCTCCCCTTTTTCTTCGAGTTGTTGGCAGCAAGAACTTCAAATCGGAAGAACTGCTGGGCACCGAAGCTGGCTATCGGACGCTCGTGGCGAACAGGTTGTACATGGACATCGCCTTTTTCTACAACGACTATAACGATCTCTATGGGTACGGCCCTGCAACTCTGTTTGAGGAGACCTCGCCGTCGCCAACGCATATCGTCGCAGAGGTACCGCTGGCTAACGCAACGGCAGGTGACACGACGGGAGTCGAAATCGCGCCGGATTGGAAACCGGTGGATTGGTGGGAACTGAAGGGTTCCTATTCTTACCTACACCTGTTCGTGCATGACAAAGCGGGCATCGCGGGAACGCTGAATCCGCTGATCACGAGCTCCGACAACGGTTCGAGTCCTCACCATCAAGTCGAGCTGCAGTCCCTCCTCAACCTGCCGAAGAGGTTCGAGCTTGACACGACCTATCGATATGTCACGGCCTTGCCCGCTCAGACGTCAACGCCGCCAGGTGAGAGCGTCGCTGCTTACTCGACCGCCGACGTCCGGATCGGTTGGCGCCCTCTTCCGAGTGTCGACTTTTCCGTCGTCGGGCAGAATCTGCTCCAGCCTCAACATCCGGAGTTCGGCGGTGACGATGGGCCGCTTGTGGGCATCAAGAGAAGCTTCTACGGAAAGATCACGTGGAGAAGGTAACTTTACCGACATCCATGAGGCAGTCCAGCAACTCCGCATCGGAGCATGGCGCTTTGCACGGCTGGGATTCCAACCGTTACCCGCTCGTCTGCCACTGCGCAACTACCATTACAGTGATACTCGCTCTTCTATGCATTCCAGTCCTGCAAGCCCAACAACCGAAAGTCTCGGAGTATCAGGTGAAGGCCGTCTATCTCTACAATTTTGGTCGATTTGTTCAATGGCCCCCCAATGCTCCGGCAGCGAAGGGCGATTCTTTTTCGATTTGCATACTTGGCCAGGACCCATTTGGTCAAACGCTTGATTCCACGCTTGCCGGTGAAACGCTGGACGACAAACCCGTGGCGGTGAAGCGGATTTCATCACCGCGAGACGCTGGGAACTGCCGCATCCTGTTCATCAGTTCGACGGAAGAAAGCCATCTGAAAGAGATCCTCGCGGCGCTGGATGAGTCGTGCGTCCTAACCGTTAGTGACATGCCTGCGTTTTCCCGCCGAGGCGGCATGATCCAGTTCGTCCTGGAGGGCGACAAGGTTCGCTTCGAAATCAACTTGACCAAGGCCGAAACCGCCAAGCTGACCTTGAGTTCCGAGCTGCTTAAAGTCGCAACCACCGTAACAAGGAACGCTCAACCGGGGGGACTATAGAGATGCCCGATCGCGAGAACCATACGATCTCCCGGAGACTCACTTGGATGAACATGCTGGTTAGCGGTGCGGCCCTTCTGCTCGCATGCGCGGCGTTCATCGGATATGACACGGTTACGTTTCGCGACACGATGGTGCAACATCTCTCTATCCAAGCTCAGATTATCGGCTCGAATAGCGCCTCGGCTTTGCTGTTCAACGATTCACAATCCGCAAAAAACACGCTCTCGGCGTTGAGGGCTTCTCCCGATGTCGTATCCGCGGTGATCTACACCGCAGATGGTCGAACTCTTGCGTCTTATTCGCGTAATCCGAATGACCATATCCCGGCCCCGCCTTCCCTTGCTTCAGGTGAGACGGAAATTCATTTGTTCAAGGATAGCGATATCGTATTGGTCCGCTCGATCGTATTTCAAGGAAAGCCAACCGGGACGGTCTATATTCGATCCGATTCCGAAGAATTGTATCAACGCTTGAAACGATATGCGGGAATCGCGGGCATTGTGTTGCTGGCTTCTCTCATGGCAGCACTTCTGGTCTCATCAATATTTCAGAGAGCTGTTGCAGAACCGATCGTGCACCTCGCCGAGATCGCAAAAATCGTTTCTCGCGATAAGAATTACTCAGTGCGGGCAACTCCAATCCGTATGCGCGGGGAATTGGCTATCTTGATCGAAGCCTTTAACGAAATGTTGGCGCAAATTCAAGAACGTGAGGGAGCTTTAAGAAGAGCTCACGACGGATTGGAGCAGCGCGTCCGGGAACGCACCGCAGAGCTTGAAACTGCCAAGAAGGCGGTTGAAGATTATTCTCAGTCTATCCTCCGGGCAAAAGAGGAGCTGGAGCGTGCGAGCAAATTCAAGGATCAATTTCTCTCCACGATGAGCCACGAGCTGCGCACCCCGCTGAACGCTGTCTTAGGTTTTTCCGACCTGCTCGCCGATCAGCGCTACGGCCCGTTGAACGATCGCCAGCAACGCTACGTCAGCCACATTCATACCGGAGGGCAACACCTCCTCAAACTCATCAGCGATATTCTCGACCTATCCAAGATCGAAGCCGGAAGAATGGAACTCACTCGCGAGGATGTGGGGGTCGAGTCAGCCTATGCCGAAGTGCTCAGCGCCCTTCAACCGCTAGCGGGCAAGAAATCCCAGATATTGGTTCAGCAGGTTGAGCCCAATTTGTATATCCGTGCCGATACGACGCGTTTCAAACAGATCCTCATGAATCTGATAGGTAATGCAATTAAGTTTACTCCCGAAGGTGGCCGGATCGAATTGGCTGCGTATGATATGGGAGAGCAAGTTAAGGTTGAAGTGCGGGACAATGGCCCAGGAATTGCCGCCGAAGAACAGCAGCGTATCTTCGAAGCGTTCTACCGCCTGGCACAAACGGGTAAGGCGGCGGAAGGTACGGGCCTGGGGCTTGCTATCACCGCGCGCCTCGTCGAACTGCACGGAAGCAAACTGGAGATCGAGAGCAAGACTGGTGAGGGAACTTGCTTCTATTTTTTCCTGCCCCGCCTAACCTTCACTCCGGCTGAGCCCGCCCAGACGGCCATGGCTACACGCAGCGCCGACAATCCCCCACGGATTCTCATCGTCGAGGACAATGCGGCGACCGGGCAACTGATCCAGTCGCAACTCGCGTCTTCGGGTTATGAGACCGTCCGATGTGATCAATCGGAACGCGCCGCTGAAATGGCGGCTGAACACCAGCCGGATGCCATCACTCTGGATCTCCTCATGCAGCCGACCCACGGCCTGGAGGTTCTTCTACAATTGAAGAATGATCCGCGCACGTCGAAGATCCCCGTCATTGTTGTGACCATCTTGGACCAGCCTGGCGTCGGAACTGCTCTGGGCGCCGACGAGTATCTCGTTAAACCGGTGGATAAGGCGACGTTGCTGGCTGCGGTGGGGCGCTGTCTCCGGTCTCGCGGAGGAGTAGCGCCGACACGGGCCATCCTAGTGGTGGAAGATGACGCGTCCACCCGCGAGATAATCGAAGAGATGCTCGCGCCTCGCTATTCTGTGATCACTGCTGCCGATGGCGCCCAAGCCCGCGCGCATGTGAGTCATTCGCTTCCGGAACTGGTGATACTAGATTTGGTGCTGCCAAAGATGAGCGGCTTCGAATTGTTGGCCGAGTGGCGCGGCAGCCCGCGCACGGCCGATCTTCCCGTGTTCGTATTGACGAGCAAGGATCTCACCAAGGAAGAAGAAAGATACATCCGCGCGCACGCGGAATCACTCTTCCGCAAGCAGAATTCCTGGCGAGAACCTTTGATGCAGCAGCTGGAGCGCGTGGTAGCTCCTCAAGCCCTGGAGGACGCTTGAAACGCGCCATCCTCGTTGTCGAAGACAACCAGTTGAACCGCGAGCTCCTCTCTGACTGGCTCGAAGCGGAAAGCTACGAAGTCTTGTCTGCGGCAGACTTGAACGCCGCCTACGAGGTTTTTGCCAAGCGCCTCCCCGATGCCGTCTTACTCGACATCAATCTCGGGGCCGACGACGGCCTCGACCTCATCGCTTGGATGCGCCAGAAACCTGAGATAGGCGATATCCCCGTGATTGCCGTGACGGCGCACGCCCTTGTGACGGAGCAGGAACGGATCCTGCAGGCGGGCTGCAGAGCATGCCTCTCGAAACCAATCGACTTTCAAGGGCTGCGAGATCAGCTGAAACGCTGGCTACCAGAACCGAAAACGTCGCAGATGAATTTCTAAGTTTGTTGCTATGACGTCGCTTTCCCCGATTCGCGTGTGCCAGGAGGAGCCATATTTTGCCTGCCCAGATCCTTGTCGTGGACGACGACCCACTCGCGTGTGAATTAATCTCTGAAATCCTCCGCTCGGCAGGGATGGAAATCGACGGTGTAACCAACAGCGCCGAAGCCGCCGAGCGCCTGACGCGCGAGAAATTTCATGCCGTGTTTCTAGATATGCATATGCCGCATCCCAATGGCATCGAACTCGCCCGGCAGGTTCGCAAGTCCCGCGTGAACGCGTCTGCGGTCATCGTAATGATCACTGGAGAGGAAGATCGGACGGCCATGGGGCGCGCCTTTGAAGCCGGCGTTGAGCTCTTTCTCTTCAAGCCGGTCGCGCGCAATAAGCTACTAAAGCTCATCCGTGTGGCGGAAGGCCCCATCGAGCGCGAACGACGGCGCTTCGCACGCGTTCGGCTTCGCTGCAGAGTCTCGATAGAGTCGGCCAAAGGCGGTCTTGAGGGGACGACGCTGGACCTCAGCCTTGGGGGTATGCTGATTCAGTCGCAGCACGTTTTGCCGCCCGATACGCCTGTCACGACCAGCATCGAGCTCGAGGCTGGTACGCCGGCCCTGCGCTCAACCGCGCGAGTGGTTCGGACGATCGATACCAATTGCATGGGCATTCAGTTCGAAGACCTCGGGCCCAAGGAAAGCAGTCGGCTGCAAGAATTCCTTTTGCCTCTGATTATCGCAACTGGTTGACGCCAATCGGTCAGTATCCGAAATCGGAACTTCCTTCACGCTGAGCTTCAACTCACTCCACTCGCCTCGCCGGAACGTCCGGGCGCACTGTAGTAAATTCGTAGTAATTGCATGTTCATAGCGGGCAATAACGCGTAGTCCGCTCTTGAGTCTGCTGGCCAAGTGCTGCCGGAACGCGATGATCGTGTTACGGCGAGTTCTGCCGACCCAAAGCGGCGTAGCAATCATCGCTGGGAGCGGCCCCACGTCGACGTTATGGGCACCTCGTCGCTGAGAGATTTATCCTAAGACCTCCTAAGACATCGAGCGAAATCCGGGACAGCAGATTTCCCATCGCCGTTGGCAAACCCGAATTGGGGCTGACCTGTCCCCCGTTCTTGGTCCAGTCATAATGCAGCTCCAAGGGCTTTAGGTTCCACTGCAAAAGTTGGGACGGGGCCGCCGTCGGACCGGAGGGAAAGTGGGAAACGCGGAGAGTTTTCCAAGAGGGCGCAGCCACCGTCTTTTCCACCGCTGTTGGCCGCCGCAAATTCATCGGGCGTGCGATACCCCAACGAGCTGTGCGGCCGCACCGTGCAGGTGAACTGCAGTTAGGAGAGACTTGGGCCACCACCGCCTGTTCCCCGCGAGACGGCATTCTCCGGTGGTTCGTCCAGTCGGTTCCGTAATTTCTGCTCAAGGCATGCAGGATTCCTTGCCCCCTGCTCCAGCATCCTCTTTATTCTGGCCTCGCTGAACCCAAGTTGCCGTGCCAACTCGCAGACCGCTGCCCACTGCTCCCCACGCTCCCGGGATTCCACGGTCGCACCGAGCTGCTCCTTGACAAAGCCTTCGTTCTGCGGATAAAACTCGTCGGAAATTTCTGGCGCGCGTTCTTCTTCGCTTTCCCGTACCACATACGGTCCCCGCTGAGGACCAGCCGGGGCAGCCTGCGCTTGCTCAAAGAGTCTGGCCGGCTCCGTCATGTTGGCGATAAGGCCTTCCATCGTCGTGCCTCCGATTTCCAGACTCAGGATCGGGACAACGGATGTTTCCCACCCTCCGCTCCTTCCGGGATGCCAGCGCATCTCTGGCGTAACCTTCAGAATGGCTTTGACGCCTTTCAAACGGCCCCCATTCCAGCTGTGCAGTTGCGCTACCGCATTCGATAAATTGGGGACCGACGTCTTACCGCCGGTATGCAGTCGGCAGATGGCGCCCAAGCTAGGGAGCTTCTCTAAGATGAAGTACAGATCCCCCGAAGGCCCACAATTGCCACTTTCAAGCTCCGGGCAACCGGCGCCACAACCTTCGACTGGCTGGCCCTTCTCCGGTCCATCTACGTATCTGCGTTCGCCCGGCCAGGGCTCCCCCTCGGGATGCTCCCTTGTCCGTCGAACCGCTTGCATCTCGTAATGTACGCCACTGCCGTTCGCGATCTGCACGAGCTCTCCGTGGCAGAAGCGGCCTCTCCGGGTCCACAGAGCGTACTCCGACGGGAATACTTCTCTCGGGTCGTCATGGAGGAAGATGACTCCCAATTCGGTCGGCTTCGCCTCATAGACCTCGGCGATGTCGGGCGCGGACTCCCAATATACGGTTTGCCCGCGCATGGCTTTCCGCTTGAACACGAAATGAAACAGCGCTCGTGGATCGCTGTTCTCATCATCAGGGTCGGGGCCCTCGCCGATAGCGACCTTAATCGCCACCGGAAGTTTTTCAAGAGCTGCGCCGTGTTCATCGTGTGTCAATCCGAGAATCCCCATCGCGTTTCTCCTTCTCTTGTTATGTGCCGTTCAGAACAACGCAAGCTGTTCGTCCGGCGTTGCCGAGGCCGATCGCCGCGAACTTTTCCGACCTGGTGATTCGATTGCCGATCTGAGTGGTGACAACTGGTCGACAGGAGCCGAGGCCGCCTCGATCAACGGAGTTCCCGATACGGTTTGGTTGGCCTCCGCCTCCAGGTCCCCAGCCACGCGTGTAGGAAGCATGTCCTCTTGCTTCTTCTGGAGTGTTGCCCACACCGCGTCGGCTCGCTCGCCGATTCCTTTCTTTGTCACGAGCTCGCGGGCCATCGCCATCAGGATGTCGTCTTCGTCGTTTATGGATTGCAGCCCTTCCGAAGAGAATTTGCCTTCCATGGCCAGAGACACCAGCAGCTTCTTGCCCATCAATCGAAGACAGCTTTCCTGCATCGTCTCCGCGTAGTGCAGATACTTCACTTTCACCGGCAGACGCTGCCCGATCCTCCAGCTCCTCCGGCTGGCCTGCCGAAGGACATAGATGGAGTATCCGGTCTCGTAAAACAGGATGGTGGGAAAGTCGATCAGGTCCAGGCCGGTCTGGACGAGTTTGGGGTGGCAGATGACCGCTTGCACTCCTGCCCGGAGTTGGCGTTCGTACCAACTCTCCCGCGATTCTGGGGGAACGTCTGTCGTCAGCAGCGCGACACGTATTCCCTCGTCGAGGAGGATCCGCTCAAGCCTGCGCGTAACGTCGCGCTTCTGCGTGTACACGGCGTAGATTTGGCAGCGCCGACCGCACCGAAGCTCCGACTTCACGTCTTCGACCAAGCGGCGCTCCTTCGCGTAGACGTACTTCTCGTCTAAGTCCCGTGTCTCGGCGATTAGGAATCGGTCGCGTCTCTGAGTTTCGGGGTCGTACTCGTACCCGTAAAGGCCTCCGAGCCCAAACGGACGGTCGGGAAAGAGGAGCAGAGCATTCAGCGCCACACTCATCACTGAAGGATTTCGCCGATGCTCCTGGAGAGCCCTCTTGATGTCCTCTTCCAGTTTCTTGTATGCGTCGCGCAACGGAGCATCCATCCCGACGCTGACGACTTCCTCGCGGTAGGGTGGCAGTGCCTCTGAAATATCTTCGAGCGAAATGAACGCTCCCAGGCTCATCAGGAAACGGCCAAAGAGAAGCGGGGACGCCCCAGGGCGACGACGGATGCGTTTTGTTATGCGCCCTTCCGAACAGGCGTTATCGGCCGGCTCAATGACGGTGACCTTTTCAAGCAGCCCGTAGGTTTCCGTGAAAGCTCGTACTCCGGCTTCGCCATACTCAAACCCCTCTCGAACCATCTTGGCCGGTTCGAGGCGAAACAGGATGTTGAACACCTCATCGGCGTAGCCTCCAAGTAGCGTACCGGTCAGAACTACCGTGCGCTGGGCACATCCCGCCAACGTGCCGAGCGCGTTCCCCTGGGCGGTATCTCCTTTCAGTTCGTGCACCTCATCGGCGATTGCGTAGTCAAAGAAGTCCGGCATGTAGCGGCCGATAAAGTCTACGGGAGCGAAGCGCCGGACTTTCTTCCCGTCCGCTTGCCACAACGCGCTGTACAACATTCGTCGCGATCTACCGGACTCCTCGCCATTCTGATTGCCCACAATTTCACTCAGCTTCGACTTCTTGAAGTCCACCGACAGGAGTCGCTCCCCGTCTTCACCCAGGTAGATCGGACAACCGCTGTCCTCGTTTACAATGCTCCCCTGGTAGCGACCGCATCGGGCCATCCCGTACGCGTGTCGCCAGAAGTAACTGAGCTTTCCGCGGTCACGCCCCACAATGAACAGGGCCGGGAGCCCGCAGATAGAATCCCAGCGCTGGCGAGCGGTACGAGCCGTTTTCCGCTGCCGCAACTCCGTAAGCGTGGTGCGCAATCCTTCCCGAACGATGCGGCCATGGCGCAGTCTGACTTCATTAACCCCGGCATGGCCCACGGAACTCGTTGGCCCACGCAGACCGTCGATGAAGAAAACCCGGACGCGAGGCAGTGTTAAAAGCGCTTCCCTCGCCCACTTTTCGACCAACTGCGGCGGGACCATGGCGAGGGCTGTGAAGGGCCTTCGCTCGCTGTGCACATGAACGGCCCCGAGCGAAATTAAGGTCTTTCCAGTTCCGCACTCCGCAATCACTGCGGCGCCCCGTGCGTCTTGCCAACGTTTCACTACGCCCATCATTGCGACCGCTTGAGCCGGAAAGGGCTTACGAAGGAGATGCGCGACGAGTGGTGATGCTGGGTCGTCGATGCCGTGGAGCGGCGGGTACGTCCGAAGGATCCTCTCTGCCAGTTCGGAGGCGCGCGCACGGAGATACTCGTTGATGTCCTTCGGTAGTTGCATGGTGTTTTCCTCATGGTTGGTTCAGGCGAGGCAGCTGAGTGATCGGCGGGAAGGGACTCAAGCGATAGCGGATGTGAGGGCCGATTCGATCAGTTGTTTTGGGATTTCGGCGGTGGTTACGTAGATGTCGGTGTGCCTGAGAAGCGCATTGAATGCGATGCTCCCCTCGCGGACGATCATCTGAGAACACTCTACGGTCGCAATCTGACTCTCCGGAACGCGAGAGTCGGCGGGCGCGGTCACTACCTCGCGCGTATCGACTTCAAGCCCCGCGAGTGTTCCCTCCAACTCGAAGTCTGACTCCTGTACTCCGCTCGGTTGGCTCGCGAGACTCGTCCTAGGTGTGAAATATTGCGCCGACGAGTCCCAGTAATACGTCTCGTACAGGAAAGAATCGGCGGCCTTTTGCTCACGCAGGACACTGATTCGTCGCAGAGCAAGCTTCGCGAATTCCACACCGCCGTCTACGACTGCGTAATCGCATCCTGCACTGTAGTCCGAATTGCTGCTCCACACTTTTAGAACGATTTGCACAACGACCTCCTTAGTGCTCTTTTTCACAGCTGCTCCACAGCTTTTTGCACGGCTGCACTAAACGAAAGGGCGCACATCCATCGCAGGCTCCGACTGCCGTTCAAGGAAATTCTTCGGCAACCGCCAAGTGATCGATCCATTTTCCTCCGGTATTCCGATCGAACCCCCTCTCAAGGCGTCGCCAATCCACTTGAGGAAGGTAGGTTTGTTGCCGCTCACCACCACCGGTGAGCATCCCAGTCCCACCAGCGGCCGCGTCGCTTTTCGACGATTGAGCTCCCGCATAAACCACGGTGCCCACTCCGGTACCACTGGCAGGCCGTAGCGATACGCGATGCGATAAAGCACAAACAGTGGATCGTCATCGCACAGGACAGTGCGTTCGCCCTCCCGGTCCGTTCCTGGTTTCGTCTTGGCCAGCTCAGCCGACACGGCTATCAAGTGTCGCCCTGGGCGCTTCCTCCCCGGAACCGCCACACTCCCACGAAAGCATTGCGCCTCGAGGCCAAGAGAGGCAGTAACGGTCGCGCGGCCTGGAAGGTGAATCTGGAACAACGCTGCTTCGACCACTGCCCCCCACAGGGCGCCAATTTCCGAGTCTCCCCCAATCATAGAGATCAAGTGGGCGCTGGACTGACCTTGTCCATCCTTTCCTGGTTCTAAAACGGCTCGGTCAATGGGGGCCCGAACGCGGGTGGTCGTGTCCTTCGTGCGCTTGGTGAACTCCAGCGTTCCAAAGCGCTCATGAGCGTTTTGCATTCCCGGGTCCTCCATTCAACGGTGGCTTCGCATTCACCCTCAGCAAGGCACATAGGGGAGCTGCGTAGCTACGTGGTAGCTCGAACAAATGCCTTCAACGTCAGTGTTTGGATTTCGAAGGAACCCACAAGCAGGCAACGGCACGCTGAGGAGTCCTGGGCTCCGTTCCTGGCAAGGCTCGCGTACCTAGGCGAGGAGATGCGGGGTCACAACGCTGAGGAACTCGCGGCATGTGATGACCTTGGTTTTCTTCCAAAATCTGGGAAAGTGTCGCGTGTTTCCAGTCACCAGATAGTCTGCACGGGCCGCATCGGCGCATTCGAGAAACATGTTGTCGCTGGGGGCGCTCGTAATCTGAAGGCACCGCGCCGGATTGACAGAACGAGGGCGCTTCTTGATAAGTTGCAGCAGTTGCTGCCGGAGGCCTTTGCGAATCTGGAGCTCCGGACTGCGTAGCACGTCCCGGTACTCCAAGACAATAGCGGGTGAAACGTATAGCCTCGCTGGTTTGGTGATCGCAAGCAGGAACACGGTACGTTGCAATCCGTCTGGTTTGAGCGCTGCGGAAACGACAATGTTCGTGTCAAGGACGAGTCGAAGCGGAATCATCTGCGCTTCGTCTCCTTAACACGCACGGCCCTGATCACCCTGTCGATCTCCTGCGGACTGAGACGGTCCGCGCCCTTCGCCTTTGATTCCTCGCCGATGATCTTGAGAACCTCGGGCTCCGGGGCGGCAAGCCGCACATAGTCCCGGATGCTCAGCAGCACTGCCCGGGGAGTTCCGCGTTTTTCGATGACGAGTGAACGCCGCTCATCCTCCACTCGGCGCAGGAGGTTGCCAAAATTGGTGCGCGCCCAGAGGGCGGAAACGACGACGCTCTCGCTCTTTTGTATTTTCGGCATTGAATGAACTCACTGGTTGAATTATACGAACTGTACAGTTGTTCCGCAACTGTGTTCCATCGCTCTGAGCCTTGAGTCTCTTACACATCAACCCGAAGACGTAGTCGCCGCGACTTAGAAGCGTCCCGCGCTAATTGCAGCGACAGCCGCAGCGTACACCGTCCAGTACTTCCTCGCTTCGTTTACTTCTGACTCTCGAACGACGCCGCAGAATTCTACGCGTACAGCGGGATAGTTGCTCTCATGCAGGGCCTCGGAGTGGTGCCATTCCTTGCCGTCCGAAACAATGAGATGGTCGCCGTAGGCACCAGGACATGAGCCGTTGCACACCAGAAACGGAATGTCAGTCAGTGCGGTCAACTCATCGTAGTTTCCGTTGAGTACTTCCTCATTCACCATGACTACGGCACCTGAGATTCTTTTCCCATCCGCCGACAGTGCCTGCGATCCTTCGAGTCTGTAGCCCATTCTCTCGAATAGATCTTTGTCTCGCTCGGCGCAAACGAGGGTTGAATAACACCGGTCGCCCATGGTTTTGTCTCCTTTCTCCGGCACACGACTCATTTCACGCTGGTAATCTCTCCCGTGCAGAAGACCAACGTCAGTTCATTCGAGAAACGCTCCTTCTCTCGAATAACCGTCGCTCCGTCTTCCTCCACTTCCGACTTGTCCACCAGTTTGATCGACTGCCAGTGTGCGATGTGCCGCGCCTCCCCTTCTCCGAAGATTCCGTTCAGCATTCCCGCCGTACAGAGCAGCCCGACATGGCCTCCGTGAAGGGGCGTGAGCGGCCGCCCGCTGATGTCTGCTAGCTTCGCGAAAAGAATGGCGGAGGCTTGGCGATACGCCGATGATCTCGCGAGAAAGTCTTCGATTTGGTCCAGCGGAAGCCCCCGATAAACCAGCCGTGCTGACCCGCCCCGCGGAATGGCGTACTGGTGGTCAGGTTTCGAGGGTAACGGCGACAAGTTCCCTGGATCTCTCCCCAGGGATTCGTAGCTCAGTCGCGCCCGCGTGATCTCGCTGTCCCTCAGTCGGTCCCGTTCGGGCCGCGTGCACCGCACTCCCATCACAACGACCTGCCTGTATTTCACGCTTTCGGGTTCCGTGAGCCGGTAAACGCGAACTTCGCGGAATTGATGCGCCAGGATCTGGCCGCAATCGTGGACGTAACGAGCAGGAATAACCATCACCAAGACCCCGCCGCGCTTTAGCCAGCGATATACATGATCGAGGAACAGCCGCTCCATCCGCTGAGATCTTTCCGCGGCAATCTCGAAGTCGTATGGAGGGTTCAAATAAATGAGGGAGAAGGACTCAACCGGGCACTGCACGTCAAAGCAGTTGCCGTGGATCACCTCGATGCCTTTATTACGAGCCTGCTCGGCGCGGCTGGCATCCAACTCAACGCCGTAGCGCAGAACTCCTTCGCCAGAAGTGAGTTGAGCGAACGCAGCCCCCTCGCCTACGCAAGGATCGAGTGCGCAGCAGTGTTTGTCCGGGAAGGCCAAGAATCTCCGAAGCCGCTCCGCCTCTGGAAGTGGCAGCGGATAAAAACCAAGACGTTCTCGCCCGGCAAGACGCATGGCAGCCTCCAAATGGGAGAAATTTCAGGGAACCAAAAATGAGCCATTCGACCACCGATTCGCAGCTTTCGCTCGCCCCTTTGGTTATTCGGGACTCTGCCGGTATTCCTTGAGTTTGCGGTAGACGGTGGTTTTGCCAATGCCCAATATCCGTGCGGCAGCGTTTTTGTCGCCCTTAGCTGCCTCCAGCGCTTTCATAATGGCCCGCCGTTCTAGTTGGGCCAGACATTGCGTCTCCGCGGCCGGGCAATTGTCGGCAATGTTTCCAGAGATTGGACAACCATCTTCGTTCCGAAGCGTCGGCCCCGAGCCAAGGGCGATCGAGCGTGCCACGAAGTTCTCTAGTTCACGGACGTTCCCGGGCCAGTTGTAAGAAGTTGCGAATCGCCAAAAGTCATTGGCAATGGTCTCTATGGAGCGCGTTGAGTCGGCGTGTTTTTCAAGGAATGCCGTGACGAGCAGCGGGATATCCTCTTTTCGCTGCCGCAACGGGGGCATGTCGATCGGAATGACGTTCAGGCGATAATAGAGGTCACTTCTGAAACTGCCGTTATCGACCCCATATCTCAAATCGCGATGTGTAGCGGCGATGAATCGAACGTTGATTTGCCTGGCTTGCGCGGAGCCGACCGGCCGTACCTCACGTTCTTGAATTACGCGAAGGAGTTTGGCCTGCAGCTCAGTTGGCAATTCTCCAATCTCATCCAAGAACAGGGTGCCGGCATCGGCGGCTTCAACCAGCCCCTTCTTATTTGTATCCGCACCTGTGAACGAACCTCGTAAATGGCCGAACAATTCGGATTCGATCAGAGTCTGCGTTAGGGACGAGCAATCTACGGCTACAAACGGAGCCTGTCTACGCGCGCCTAAATTGTGTATACATCGAGCCACGAGCTCCTTCCCCGTACCGGTCTCGCCGAGAACCAACACCGGAAAGGAACGGTCCGTTGCCTTCCGGATTAGCTCGTGAACCATTCGCATCGCCGGTGAAACGCCGATGAGACCTCCCGGTCTGGCCACCGGCTCCAGCTGGGTTTTCAGCACTGGAAGGTCGAGATTGGGTAAATCCGGAACCCAGGGATGCTCAGGGTTTTGTGATTCGTCTGCACGCACTAGGTCTTCGGTGAAGCCATTTTCATTGGACATACCGCACCGCCTTTTTCGAGGTTAAGAAACTGAAATCGACTGCACGCTGGCAGAATTGCGCGCCCCCTGGGAAGTGGCACCTTGTAAGGAAGCGCTCACTAATTTCGCAATCCGGCCGCGCTCTGTTACCGTCCGCGGCGAAATGGACGAGGCGCTACAGGTCAACGGAGATTCAAAACAGGCTATTGCTGCGCGGATCGTCCTGAAGGTGAATCCGATAGGTACAAAAACGGAATGCCTGTTTACGGATGGAACGTCCATCTTGTTGCCGAATATTCTGCGCGGTTCCGTTCGCGCCGGCGACGAAATGCTTTCCCGGTTGGAACTTGGAACAGCCGACGCACGCACAGAGCTTTATATTCGCAATACGAATCCCAAGTACAAAAGACCGGATATCCTTCACGCGGAGATCGGCCATGCGACACAACCGCGAAAGGACAAACGGGGCCATCTCTTCGTTGCCGCGGACGTTTCCAGCCACGCCTTGGGCATCTCAGCTATCCACATTCGCTGCGAAACGCTGAGAGACTACTTCTATGTTGGCGATCGTCATCGCCCGTTCGATCGACAGAAGACTTTTTACCAACTCTTGCGAGTAAGCTCGGGTGCATCGCCAGGGGAGACGCGCCTCGCGTTCAAACTGCGTACACTCGAACTCCGCGCGGCGCATGCCCCCGTGGGAGACGTTCGCGCGGTAGAGCGCGCCTTTAATATCCTCGCGAACCAAGAACTACGCGTTTGCTACGACGCTCTCCTAATCGATTCCACATCACCCGCACTTTTTCCGTACAACGGCTTTGGCTCTTTGCTCGTTGCAGGAGAATGCTCGCGTGATGGAACGATCTTCCAGGCTTCCCACATTCTCGCTTTTTTCCCCAGCCAGAACATTCGGCGCATGCAAATACCGCTGCGAAAGTGCATGTTTTATAACGACAGAGCCCTGTACCGAGATGCTCGCCGGAAGTGCGAAATCATGTTCGATCAGGCTGCATTACCACTTTCGTGGGATTCCACCTGGAATCAGTGGAAACACCTGGTAGGCGCGGAGATCGACGTCGAAGCGGCATTCATTCAGAGCGGACAATATCAGCGCCGCGGTGAGGCGCGGCGTTTGGTCGCGTGGGACACTGCGCTTCCGAGCCGCATTGAAATTAATCTTCCGGCTAACGTCACCGAACAAGTTAACGAAGGGCGCGAGACCCACCATCGCCTCGGTCAATTCACAGAGGCGCTCGATGGAATTCGTACCCGCACCAACTCCGCGCCGATGGAGCGAGCGGACCTGCAGAAGCTTTGTGCCGGTTTAGGAATTCCTGCCGATTTCGATGTCAGATTAATTACATGGAAGCCAGACTACGACTCCTTCTACTACAGGCAGCTTTGCAAGCGAGCGCGCCGATTGTACTTGTTTCGGTCGGAGTACATATTCGAACTTGCGGAGACCGTGGTCGTCGAAACACCGCAACTCGGCCATGCCACCTATCTATTTTCCAACCCAGTCAGCATGACAGACTTCTTGGCTCTCTATGCGATGGTCACCCGAGAGGAAATTCTCCATAACCGCAACAACGTGGCTGAGAAACTTGGCTTTTCGGGGCGAATTATTCATGGCCTCAAGGCGGCGGCGTGGATGAGGCAATTAAGGTTGCGGCTCGGTGCGGCCGTTGAGTCTGCCGAAATTTCCGACTAGATGACCTGGACCGCTCGCGAGATCTCCCTCCGAGATTCGACGTGATGTTTGACTCCAGTGTCTGAAAAGTTCGACAAATAGCCATGAAACGGCGCATTGGTGAGAAAAGGCGGCGATTGGGCAAGATACCGTGCGCCTTCGCCAAGAGTTCCGGGCAGCTACCCAAGCCTGATGGAGGCGTTGAACTGGGCTTATGCCGTTCGCCGCCCGATAACCACATCCGCCCCATGAACCGCCGTGCGCTGTCGCGCCAGATTTGACAGTGCCTCGTGCGGGTTTAAGATGCGCTCGGTGAACATCAACGCGTAGAACGCATGGCGCCGTTGAACTCCTTGAGAAAACCGGTCCGGAGGGACAGTAGGAAGGCGTTCTCGAAGGCAAGCCCGACGCAGGCCCGGGTTCGAGCTGCAGTTTCGAGATCAGTGTGACACCGATGGGTCAGCACCAACAGGCGTCAAGTACTCCGCGACAACCGAACTTCACCGATCTCCCTGAAATCCTGACTGCGAGAGAACTCGAGGAACTTCTCAGGATCGACGTGAAAACGATCTACGGCTACGTGCAACGTGGGCTCATCCCATATGTTCGTATTCAATCCAATCTCAGGTTTCGAAAGCAAGAAGTATTGGACTGGATCGCGAGCCAAAGCTATTCGCCACCACCAGCGGGGCATGGCCAAAGGAACAAGCATGAGAAAAGCCAGCTCAAGTCTTCCTTTTGAGATCGCCAGTCTTGCCCGCTCATCGCACACACAGGCCAATTCGTGGTTTCCTGCATCTATCCCTTTAACGAAAGTCTGTTGGCCGCTTTCCTCTTCAGAGCATCATCCGGATTGAGATATTGGCGAGTGGTGTCCAGGTCCGAGTGTCCCATGAGATGCTGGACGGTGACGATATCCGATCCCTTCTCAAGCAGGCGGGTGGCGTAGGTGTGGCGGAACTTGTGCAACGTCGCCTGCGGAACCCCCGCGCGCTTTGCGAGCCTTTTTAGCCGCCGTAACAGATGTGTTTGCTTACCGCCTTTGCCAGTTGGAAACACCCAATCAGAGTTACGTGGGAACTTCTTTAGAAGGTTTACCAGGTCTGGCGGCATCGGTATCAAGCGTTCTTCATAGTCCTTGGGAGAGAACCTCTCTTTGTCTTCCCCGGTGACCCGCAGGGTTCCTCCCTTGAGATCTACATCCTTCCAGGTCAGATAACAAAGTTCCTGCTCGCGGAGGCCAGTGAGAAGCAGCGCCCCGTAGACCGTTTTCTCGAAAGCATCAGCAGCGCCAAATAGCTTGTCGAGTTCTCCCTGCGTGTAGGTGGGAGGCTTCCTGCGTGCTCGCTCCCGTTCGTCCTTCAATGGCTTAAAACGGGCGCACGGGTTCTCCATCGGAACGGCGCGTTCGTTGATAAGGTAATAGAAAAAGGTGCGAAGGGCGCTCACCTCGAAGTTCACAGTCCGCGGTGCGACGGTGCGCTCTTTGCGGCCATTCGTTTCGCTGCTCCGTTGAATCTTGTAGTCGTCGATATCAGCCCGCGTGATTGCCTCGACGTACTTTTTCCTCCTGGCTATCAGGCGATCGAAATGCACCAACACTTGTTTGTAGCGCCGAACGGTGAGAGGTTTATCGGGCGAGTGAGCATTCACATGCTCGATAAAGATGCGGGTGGCATCGGCGATGGGCATCGCAGTGCCTTCTTTCGGCTGGGTCGGGACATTCCGGCCGCTAGCGATAAGCTCGCCGATGAGTTCATGCTGCTTTCTACGCCGTGATTCCAGGGCCTCGCTCGGCGTTACTCCTGCCTTTTCTCGCCGTCGCCTTCGTCCCTCCCACCACTCCACGAAATAGCATCCGGGCCGCTTGTCCCACACGTACTGTTTGCCGATCCGATCCAGGGAGATAAATACCCACTGGCTGCCCGCAATACGCACCTTTTTGATGATCCTGACGCGTTTTTTTATTCCTGCGGAAGCGGCCGTCCGACGGGTCGACGTGACGTGAGAGATTTCTGTTCCAGGGTCAGGCATGACTGAGTCCTTGGTGTCTATTTTCCGGAATTCATAGACACCAAGAACCTATCATGCTTCAAAAACGCTTGCAAACACGGGCTAAAATGAAGATCTGGCGGAGAGGGGGGGATTCGAACCCCCGGTACCGGTTTTAGCCAGTACAACGGTTTAGCAAACCGCCGCCTTCAGCCTCTCGGCCACCTCTCCGCAGCGTGTTTTCGAGAGTTTAGCACAGTCGGGTAACTTGCCTGCTGTACGATTGCTGCACTTTGCTTCGGCGTGCCCAGGGTCGGCTCCGAGTTTTTCATCGCAGCGAGAGACGCCGGATCAAAAGCCTTGATATAGCGATCCTTGGTTACGCGTGCCTTCGCATGAGGCAGGACGCGTTGCACCACGTTTTCGTTTGCGCCCAGTTCATACAAATTCGATGCAACACGACGCCGGGGCCCATGCCAGCCATACCAATCCATTCCGAACAGGCGCGGTTGTCCGGCGAAGTTCCGAAGGCCGAGCATGTGCATTCGGTGTCGCGCGCCCGATCCACGGCGACCGCACAAACTCTGCCATCCGTTTTTGCGCAAGGAATGAGAATGCGATGCTGCGGCGGGCAACCTATGAAACGCGGAAAAGCAGCAGAATGAAAAGAAGGAAAAGCAATATGTAGGCGACATAAGCGTTCAGACGGCCGTGGTGCATTCGAGCCAGCAGTCTGGCAAACCAGGAGATGACGTCTCCGACCGGATGCAAAAACAATCGGTCCACCAAGTATGTTTCTTCCCGGTGCCGAAGGATGGCCGTACGAAAATGGACGGCGACCGTTTCCCGAGTGTCCGCCGCGATAGCGGGGCGGAAGATCGCCTGAAAAACCACGCGCACTGGATTCGAGAACCCAGTCGCCGTATAGGTCATTTCAGGGAGGAGCCGCGGAATTCCGCCGGCCCACAACTCACTGCGCGCCGCTTTCCGAGCGCGAGTCAGTCGCGTGGCGACCAGCCACGTCAGCAGCACGTAGAGCGCTAGAGCTATGAACGCGTAGAAGGTAGACATCGCAAAAACGACCGGATTCTTCGCGCCTCCCCGTTGCAACACTACGAGTCCTCGTCCCGGCAAAACATTCTGCCCAACCTGCGCTCCCAAATTGTGGAAGTCTGATATAAAAGCTCTCGGCAACTCTTTGTGAGCGGGACTAGATGCAAAGAATGGCGGCACAAGCGTTTCGGCGGTGCCCGGGTTGATTAGTGGTTGGAGTTCGCGATTCAGCGCGGGTATCACATAGGTCGGCAGCACGCCCAGAAGCAGACAGAGCAAAGCGAGCAGAGCCATTGGCGCAATCGCGGAGCCGGGCACTTCTGAGATTTCTTTAGGCGCCCGTGGGGAGCGCGATATGCCAAGAAAGCCCATCGCAAAAGCCTTGACGAAGCACGTCACCGCCAGCGCAGCTGTGAGGGCCAGGGCGGCGCCACAGAGAGCAAATGCCAGACGTAGCGGGGCGGAGGGGAGCTCCGCGCTGCGCAGCAACGTTTGCAACGTTAGCCATTCGCTGACAAAGCCATTGAACGGAGGCAGAGCTGAGATTGCGAGCGAACCGACGAGAAACGCGCCCGCCGTATAAGGCATAACGCGAATCAGACCACCTAACCGGTCGAGATCGCGTGTTCCGGCACGATCGTCGACGGCACCTGCTCCGAGGAACAACAATGCCTTGTAAACCGAGTGGTTCAACATGTGGTAGAAGGCAGCAATGAACGCCATACCCGCCAGCAGCGGATGTTGGCGAGCTGCAAAGATGATTCCGGCACCTAGTCCGACAGTGACGATCCCGACATTCTCGACCGAACTGTGGGCCAAAAGGGCCTTGAGATCGCTTTCTGTGGTCGCGTAGAGGATCCCTACTAATGCGGAGACGGTCCCGACCGCGAGTACAATCAAACCTGCTCCGACCATTCGGAGGGGCACTATATCCAGGTTGAAGCGGATAATCCCATATAGTCCCAAGTTCAGGATGACACCAGAGAGGATTGCGGAGACGTTTGCCGGAGCCACCGGATGGGCGCGAGACAGCCAAGTGTTTACGGGGGCCAGACCGGCCTTGACGCCAAATCCGAAGAATGTCAGCAGAAATACCACCCATCTCGTCACGGTTCCGAACCCGAGCGCCGCGCCCTTGAGAGCGGAAAAATCCAGCGAGCCTGCGCTGGCTGCTAGGAATAGAAGCACAACCTCGACAACGACGAATCCAGCTTCCCCCATCGCTAGCATGAGATAGCCGGCACGGTTGGTGTCCTCGCGTTGATGCTCGAAGTTGACGAGCAGGTAGCTCAAAATGGACATGGCTTCCCATGCCAGCAAAAAGCCCAACACTTCGTTGGCTATGAGGATCCAGGTGATGGATGCGAATAGAAGTAGGTACCAGGCGGTAAAAGTTGAGAGTTTATAGTGTCCCGCATACCGCTTCATGTAGCTCGCGGAAAAAACTGAGCTAGCTAGCACCACTACCGCCGCGACAAACAGAAAAAGAGCAGACAGCCGGTCGAGCGATACGCCGATGGTTCCCAGGGAGGCAATCGTCCAGAGAGCGGCGTGGAATGCTCCACCATGAAGGACAATCCCAGCGGAGCACATTCCACCCAGCGCGGCCAGCGAACCGGCCCATGCCAACAAAGCGGGCGTGCAGCGTTCAGGAACGACGAACGCCAATAGAGCGCCCACGCCGCAAAATGCAAACACGAACACAAGCGCCAATCCGACGGGATTCATGGCGCCCCACTTTCAGATCATCCACTGGGGGCATTGGCCGAAATAATCAGTGAAACCTGCCTTCCGGCAAACGCCGCAAGAAATCAGCTGTGCCTAGGTCACTCGGAACAGAACCAGGATCACCATAAAAAAGATGAGGCTGTAGCCAACGTAAGCGTTCAGACGCCCGTGATGCATACGCGCGAGCAATGTCGCGAACCAACTAATCGTGTCGCCAAAGGGATGGAAGAACAGCCGGTCAACCAGGTGCTCTTGTTCTGTTCGGCGCAGAATTGCCGTCCGAAAGTGAACACCGACTGTTTGGCGAGTGTCCTCGACGATGTCAGGCCGGAAGATCGCCTGAAAAACCACGCGAACGGGATTCGAGAAGCCAGTAGCCGTATAGCTCATTTCGGGAAGTAGGCGCGGGATTCCGCCAGCCCAAAGCTCATTGCGCGCGACTTTTCGTTTCCGCGTGGTTCGAGTCGCGACGATCCAGGTGATCAGTACGAATGCCGCGAGCGCCAGAAATGCGTAGAATGTCGACATCGCGAAAATAACCGGATTCTGTTGCCCGCCACGCACGAGTACGACCATGCCTTTGCCCGGCAAAATGCTGCCGCCTACCTGGGCGCCTAGGTTGTGAAAGTCATGAAGGAACGCCGCAGGTAGCTGCTGATTCTGGGGGGTCGCAGTGAAAAATGACGGAACCAACGAAGCGGTCGCGCTCGTGCCGGCAAGAGGTTCAACAGTGCGATTCAATGCTGGAATCACGTAAGTAGGAAGCACGCCGAGCAAAAAGCAGGCGATCGCCAAATAAACCAGCGCGAAGTGTGGCCGGTTTGCTCCCCCCGGCGCCTTTAGCTTCCAATCTCCACGGCGGATGCCGAGGAAACTCATGGCATATACCTTGACGAAACAAGTCACCGCCAGGGCTGCCGTCAATGCCAGAGCCGCACCGCAGACCGCGAACAAGATTTTGACAGCCGGCGAGACCAGAGACGCGCTCCGCAGCAGCGACTGCAATGTCAACCACTCGCTCACGAATCCGTTGAAGGGTGGAATCGCCGCTATCGACAGGCATCCGACAAGGAAGACCACGGACAACGCCGGAAGTAGCCTCGCCAAGCCTCCCAGCGAGTCCATGTCCCGCGTTCCGGTAGCCGCTTCGATTTCACCGGCTCCCTGGAACAGAAGCGTCTTATAAACGGAATGGTTAACCATGTGATACAGCGCAGCTGTGAGCGCGATGGCCGCCGCGAGTCCGTACCCGGAGGCGCGAAAAACAAGCGATGCACCGATGCCCGCCACGATAATACCGGCATTCTCGATTGAGCTATGGGCGAGCATGGTTTTCATATCATTCTCTGTCGTGGCGTAAAGGATACCGACCAAAGCGGTGATGCTCCCCATGAGCAGAGCAAATAAACCGGGACCGAGTTCGTGTGGAGGCGCCAAGTCCGCGTTGAGCCGTAGGATGCCGTAAAAGCCAAGATTCAGCGTCACCCCTGCCAGGACAGGAACGAAAATCGACGGAGTCGCCGTATAGCAGCGTGGTAACCAGAAGTTTACTGGTACCAATCCTGCCTTCACACCGAACCCCAGAAGTCCGAGCACGAACACGCTCCAAATGGCGCCGGCGGAAAGATGCGCTGACGCTGCTCCCAGCGAAGCGAAAGACCAATCCGATGCACTTCTTCCGACAATTGCGAACGCAACGACCACTGCGAGGAATCCCGCTTCGCTCATGGCCAGCATAATGAAGCCAGCACGGGAATCCGTGCCGCGCCGCCGCTCATAGTTCACCAGCAAATAGCAAAGGATCGACATACATTCCCAACTGATAAGGAACAGAGGCGCATCGTTAGCGATCAGAATCAGAACAACCGACGCCATCAGCGCGAAATGCATCACACCGTAACGCCTAAGCGGATAGCGCCCTCGGAAACGAGCGTGAATGAAGTTCCTCACGAAGAGAGAAGAGGGAAGATAAATCAAGCCCGCGGTAAAGAGAAAAATCGCGGACAACATGTCGAGACGTACGGAAAAAGAGCCTAGGCCGTCTAAACGCCACAATCCTGCTTCAAAAGGGCGACCGCTTGCGAGCGTTATCCCCGCCGCGATCATTATCAAGACGCTACAAAGTGTGCTAAATCCCGTCAGCACGCGCATTGGGTACCGGCCGCGCGTGACAGCTGACAGTACAAGTCCGCAGGCGCAGAGAACAAAGAATAAGACGAGCGCTTCCCCGGTCCACGTATGCACGATCAGGCGCTCCTCCCCAGAATAAAATCGTGCGCAATCGGAGTTTTACGTCCAGTAACCACTAACAATCCGTGCAGGACGGCCAACGGCGGAGGCGGATCGCCTGGGATTTCCAGATCCACGGGAAGAACTGAAGCCACGCCGCCCGCCGATACAAATGATTCGCCGAAGATGCCGCCAGAAACGGCGCACGCCCCGACGGCCACAACTCTTTTCGGGTCGGGCATGGCTTCGTAGGTTTTCAGCAGAGGTAGGCGCATGTTTTCAGTTACTGGACCGACCACCAACAGGACATCTGCCGTCCGAGGAGTGGCGGTGAAAAAAATTCCAAGCCGGTGCATGTTGTAAAACGGATTATTCAGTTGCTTCACCTCGTGGAGGCAAGCGCCGCAGTCACCCGCGTCAACGACGATGAGATGCAACGATCTTCCGTACGGCGGAGGCAAGGGATCGCATCTCGTCTTTCCCGCCGGAAGCGTAGCCCATTCGTAATCCGTTTGCCATTCCACGGGATGTGCTCCGCCAAATTGACAGCGCTGACAATGAATGCACAGCCGCAGATCCACGTCCGCGGATTTGCCTCGTGCCGTGATTGCTCCAACGGGACAAGCTTCCGCTGCGAGAGTAGACTCCTCGACCGAGCGAAACTCGGTAGTTATCGGTCTCCCCGGCGTCACGCCAGCAGCGAGGTCGGGGGTTCGCGGATACTTGGTTGAGTGGATCCCTTTTTGCAGCCCTCGCCAAAACCAAAAGCTCATCCTCTTCGCTCCTCGTCCCTACCGGTCACACTCCGTCGCGGACAGCCCAAAAGTAGCCAAAATGATCGGGAAGTCTTGAAAGGCAAAATCCTCCACTGCCACTCGGAAGCCCAGCCAGTTGTTGAAGGAGGCCGTGACGATGCGATAGCGTTCCACTAGACCCGAACCATCGAGCTGCAGCCAATGGAGCGCGGCACCGATAGGAGCCTCGGCCCAGCCAAGGGCTACGCCGTGAGCAGGCGGGTTACAGGGCACGCTAATCGCTCCAGGCTCAAGTCGCGTCGCAGCTTGGCGAACCAATTTGGCGGATTCGTAGGCTTCCTGGAACAAAACCCGCAGCCGGGCATAGCCATCGCCTTCAATCTCATGCGGAATCTGGAATTGATACGATTCATATCCTATGTACGGGCAGTCGCATCGCAAATCGCCTGCTTGGCCCGAAGCACGGCCGACGGGCCCAACGAAATTCAAATCGCGTGCCTTTTCAGGATCAACGATTCCGGCGCCCTCCAGCCGGTCAAGAAAACTGCTGGTGAAATATAATCCGTGCTCCAACGTGTGCAACTCACTCACCGCGCGATCCATTACCTTCATCAAATCGGCGCAAGCTTCGGCCGTGAAATCACGCCGTAGTCCTCCGGGAAAATTCAATCCGAACAGATAACGATGGCCGCTGAATTGGCAGGAAGCGCGCAGCAGCCGCTCCTCGATGATGGCCGCCTGGGAGGCGGCCACCGAAAGTGCGGTGGATTCACAGATTCGTGTGATCGCACCGGCGTGATGTCTCAGGCGCTCCAGTTCGCTTAGCAGGATACGCAGATTCTTGGCGCGAACAGGAATTTCCGTGCCGGACATCCTCTCGAGAGCGAGACAGAACGAGAGGGAATGAGCGAACGAGGAGGTAGCCGCGAAACGTTCCGCAAGTAACAGCGCACGAGAGACCGGCTGCCCCTCTGAGATCTTTTCAACCGCGCGAAAATTGTAAAAGAGGCGAGGCACTGCGCGTACCACATCTTCTCCAACCGTCTCCAACAAGAAATGCACTGACTGCCCTAGTCCTCCTTCATAGACCGGTCCCACAGGCATTGCGAAGGCGCCGGGATCCTGGACGACGAGCAGCGGACGCCACTCAGGATTCGGCCGATGCCGGAGGTGGTGCCGACGCGCGTCCATCGACTTCCTCTGCAGTTTCCTGTAAGGTGCCACGCCCTCCGGCCACATCTGGTCGTGCAATATGAAGTCACCCAGACGAGGATGTCCCTCGAACTGAAACCCGAATAAATCTTCTGCTTCACGTTCATGCCAATCCGCCGCGTGAACCTCAGCGCTGATGCTTGGCACTCTAGGCGTTGTAGACGGAACTTCCAACAGTACGTCCAACCATCCTGAGCCCGGCAAAAGAAACAGGTACGACAGCCGCCAGTTTTCCGGCTGTTCCTCAACGACAATTCCACCAAATGAGCAGCCCGAATCCCAAAACAAGAACTTAGAGACCGCTTGCAGCTTTGCCGCGTCATGCAGCGCAATCGAAAGTGCAACTCCGCCGTTTCCGCGCGACATCAAGACGGTCGTTCCAAAGCGCTCCCGTACCTCCGAGGCAAGCTCGTCAAGTTGCATTCTCTTCGAAGTAGCGAGCGTCGAAGGTGTCACAACCATCTCAGCGTCCTCCCAATTGTTGCGCGGCCAAGACCAATAGCGAATGAATAGGGCCTGGAACGTAAATCCCCAAGACCGCTACCGGCAGTGCCGCTGCCAATATAGCCACTCGGCAAGTTTTCGGTATTACGACGTGCGCATCGGCCAGGTCTGGCCGGCCAAACGCCATCCGATTCACCTGCCGCATGATGCCAATAAAGGCCACAACAATCAGCGCTGCCAAAATCGCGGCCGCAACCGAATGTCCTCCGCGTATCCCTGCCGAAAGAATCGAAAATTCGCTCAAGAAGATCGGAAAGGGAGGAGCTCCGGCAATCGCGAGCGCGCAGAAAATCAGGACCGCCCCTGCGAAGGGTGAAATCCGCAGCAATCCTTTGATGGATTTGATCTCGCGCGTGCCCATCGTCAGCAGCACAATCCCGGCAACGTAGAAGCACAGCGACTTCGTGATCGCATGGTTCAACAGTTGAAAAACAGCGCCAAAGTCCGATGCGCGCGATGCCAACCCTGCGGCTGTCAGGATGATTCCCATGTGTTCCACCGTGGAATAGGCAAACATTCTCTTGTAGTCGTGCACTTGAAGCAGCAGAAAGGCGCCGATGGCAACAGAGATGAGGCCGATGACGACCATCCATTCGCCTAAACGGGCTTCCGGAGAAGCAAGCACCACACCGAGAAAACGCAAGATCACATACAAGGGAACAGACGTCTTGACGCCCGACAGAACAGCGCAAACCGGAGTGGGCGCCTCGCTATGCGCGTCGGGCAGCCATGTGTGCATCGGCGCGAAGCCCGTCTTTGAGCCGAAACCTACGAACACCAACAAAAAAGAAAACTTCAACACCGCGGGAGACATCGTCGGAGCTGCAGCGCGGAGCGCATCCCACGTCTCGCGGTGCATAGGCGCACCCGAGTGGTATGCCCAGTAAAGTGCGAGGAAGCCGAACAGAGCGATGGGAGCACCCATGATCGTAAGCACGGAAAATTTCCAGGCGGCTTCGAGTGCGCCTGCGGTGTTTTCAAAGCCCACCAAAAGGACCGAGAAGAGGGTCACGAGTTCCATTGCCACCCAGGTGAGATTCGGACCTGCCAGCGACGGAACAGCCACAAGCGCGAATGACAGCAGGTTGTACATGGCATAAAAACGCCACAGCTTTCCTTTGCTGCTATGGCTCATGTACCCACCGGCATAGATGGCGGCGAGCGCGCAAACAAAGGTCACGATAACTAGTGTGAGCGCCCCGAGTCCATCGGCCTCAAACCAGCCCGCGGCGCCAGTAAATCGGCCGTCCGAAATTACTTTTGTTGCGATGAATGCCGCGAGACCGAATTCGACGCACTGGCAGACAACGGTTATGTGCCAACCCGCTTTCCGAAGTGGACCGAGCCAGCACAGTAGCGCTGCAAGCGCCGGAAGGGCAATGATTGCAATCAGCGCCATTCGACCGTTTCCTCCTTCAGTTCGCTAAGCGCCGCCGGTTCGGTCGTGCCCATCGTTTGATTAATGGTCCTCGTCAGCAGACCCACGATCACCGCGATTAGCACCACATCGATCGCAATCGCGAACTCGGCGATCAACGGGAACGTAGGAGCAATCGCGATTCCCGCCAGGAAGGCGCCGTTCTCCATCGCCAGGATTCCGAGCAGTTGTGGGATGGCCTCTCGACGCGCTGCAAGCGAGTACGCTCCGATCAACACGCAAGCCAGTCCGATCGGCAGATTGGTCTCAATGACAGGATTGCCGCTCGCCGAAGCAATCGGCCCGACCAGCAGTTCAGAACCAACGGCAAGCAGCAGCGCGAGCAGAAGAGATGACGGGATGTTAATGGTCTGCGAAAGCTCCCTTCGGATATAGAGTTCGGGAGCTAGAGTTCGCTTCATCACCCACGGTATTACGATCAGCTTTGCGGCTATGGTGATCCCGCCGAGCCACCAGAGGTCCGGCACGCGTTCGTCCCAGGCGAGCAAAAAACACGCGACGGCCAGAAGGCTCGACTGAAATAAGAAGAAACGTTGCACTCCTTGCACCTGGCGTGTGCCGACGATTGCAAAAGCACAAATCAGGATCAGTCCGGCGCACAGAGCATTCAGCGATTCGCCAACTGGCAGGTGCATGTGTGAACAGCCTCCCTCAAATCACGCCGCCACAAAAATGCTGACAATCATTGCCGCGACTGAAACGATGAAAGCGGCTCCCAAGAACTCACTGATTCGGAACAGCCGCAACTTGGCAAGCGAAGTCTCGATCATCACCAAAATGACGGCAAAAATTAAGATTTTCAGGAGAATGAGAGGTATTGCGATCAGCACCTGTACGATACTTTCGCCGCTGGCAAGCCCCCATGGCGCAAGCAGAACGTTCAGAAACACGCAGGCCAGGACGAGAAACTTCATCTGTCCGCCCCATTTCATGAGCGCCGCGCCTCGGCCTGAATACTCCAGTCCCTTCGATTCGTCGATCATCGCGAGCTCGAAGTGGCCACTCGGGTTATCGACCGGGATTCGCCCTCCCTCGGCAAGGATCAACATGAAAAAGGCAACAAGTAGCAGTACATGCGCAGGGGAAAAAAATGCGGCCACGCTGACGACCCAGCTTTGCTGTACGACGTACGGGATCGTTGACTGAGCAACGAATGAGACTGTGAAGAAGACGATCATAAAAACTGGCTCGGCCAAAAATCCGACCATACGAGTACGGCTCGCCCCCATCGGCCCGTACGGGTTACCCGTATCTACTGCTGCCAAGGCGGCGAAAAACCCGCCCAAGGCGAGGAAAAATCCCGCTGCCAACATGTCACCCATGAAAGCGAAAGCGAGCGGATAATCCGTCAGGACGGGAATCAGCACCACCACAGAGATTGGCGCGACAAAGACCAGATAGGGCGCGAATCTAAAAATCCAAGTCGTTTGATCAGAAATTACCTCGTCTTTGTGAAACAGCTTCCAGAGGTCGCGGTACGGCTGGAAAATGCTCGGCCCCCGCTTGCTCTGAACGATCTCCTTGAATCGCGACATCACGCCCGAGTAAAGCGGAGCAAATACCAACACGAACAGAATCTGAATGATGTTGAACGCAATCATTCGTCGCACTTTGCGCCTCCATCCAAAACAGAGTCTGGTAACGCTGTAAGATTGACGATAGAAACGCAGAGACGGTTCGACAGAAACAGCACTCGGAGCTGCTCACTTGTAGGGGGAATATCAGAATTCGCTATGCAGACATGCGGGACAGAACTCGCACCGCACCGGCATCCTAGCCTGGTTATAACTCCTCCCATTACTATCCTCGCGCAGGACCACCCTGCCCAGAATTGAGAGGAGTTATCAGCCAAAACAGCAGGCGCTTTGTCCCGACGACGACCGGGAGGGCAAACTCCCTTGCCACGCCGTATTACAGCACACGGCACTGGATTGAGCAAGTGTGGCTTTTCGCGATGCGCGATGGGATCGAAAGTCTAGGTCAGTCAAGCTTTCCGGAGAGGGTACGAACAGCTCTATCCAACTTTTGTAGATCATCGGCGGAAGCTTGCGGCGCAGATTCATCCCCATCTTCCGATGCTCCGTGATAACAAAACACCGCGCACGCGAGGTCTTTGCGTAAGCACAGTCAGCGCGTGGTCTTCCAGCCATCGCGCCACTCCGCTCCGCGAGAGAAAAAACTGCGCTCGCCTCACGCGTTCCTTAGTCTTGACGAACGTGCGGCCCGTTTGTAGTTCACTTCGGTCGAAGCCGGTTCATCTTGGTCGGCTGTGCCCCGTGTTGCGTTCGATTTGCAAGCTCCCCTCGGACGTGCGGACGCACATTCGAAGGAACTGACGAGGATTCGGCCAGAATGCGGAGGTCCGCCGCCGAGATGCTTGGTAGGAAAGAAAGCACCGTGGCGAGAGGCGTTTGCGGATTGCGCACGAGGGCCAGCCGGATGCTGTAGTGCTGCGTCCATCGTCCGCTCGCCGCAATTGCGGCAACAACCCGCGAGGGAGCGTTGATGCGAGAAAGCACCCTGAGGACCTGCCCCTCATTGAGGAAGGGGCTTTCAAGTACAATCGGAACCACTTCAGGCTGCCCGTCAGAAAGGAGCGCTCCCGTAATGCGCGCCGATCCGCGTCGCGCCAGAATCATCTTCTGCGCTGGCGGCAGCTGCGGTAGGCGCGCGAGCACCAATTCCTCTGCGAGCTGTTTCAGAGCTGGCGCTGCTGATGCCGCCATCGTAAGTTGGACCAAATCTGTGACGAAGAGTTCACGAACCAAGCGCAGCCCGAGTGAGTGCGGCAGGTGCGGATGAAACGCGAGTCCACGCCGCACCGCGTAATTGCGAAGCCAGAGCGCATGGCTAGCCACCTGTTCGACGAAGGAAGCTGAAAGTTCCTTGCGTAGCAACAGAATGCAAAGATTCTTCTCATCGAAATAAGGATTGTCGAGGAGGCCGAGCAGGACGTCCTCACGGGGATTGTGAAGCAGCAGAGATATCTGTTCTTGCGGGGCGGCACGCGCTGCTTCTCTGGCAACGTTTCTTGCTTCTTCTTCCATTCGCGCCTTCAATCGTCCCTGTAGCTGATCGGAGCGCCGTCCGCTCAGGCTGGCGACAGCAGCCCTATTGCTCCCACGGAAGTTCTGGCTTTCCAAAATGTCCGTAATTCGTCGTTCGCCGATAGATCGGTTGAAGCAGCTTCAATCGCTCGATGATCGCAGCTGGACGGAAATCGAACTGCCGGACGAATTCGGCTACAGCCGCCGGTTCGCCCGTCCCGAAGGTCTCGACTTTGACGGACATGGGATGGGCGACGCCAATTGCGTACGCAACTTGAATTTCCACTCGGGTTGCGAGGTCTTTCTTCACAATCTCTCGCGCCACAAAGCGAGCGAAGTACGCGGCGCTTCGGTCCACCTTAGATGGATCCTTTCCGCTGAAAGCACCGCCCCCATGCCGCGCAGCCCCTCCATAGGTATCGGCGATAATCTTTCTTCCGGTAACACCGCAGTCTGCAGAGGGACCGCCGTGAACGAAATTTCCGGTGGGATTTATCGCGAACCGGATGCCGGGACGAAACCAATCACCTAACGCCCTAGGTGCGAGTGTTTCCCGGACATACCTCGCAATTTCTTCCCGACTTATATCCGCCCGATGTTGTGTAGACACCAACACATCCGTCACACCCACGGGTCTGTTTTCCTCGTAAAGAACCGTTACCTGAGATTTCGCGTCCGGGCAAATCCACGGATACTGGCCCGTTCTGCGGTCCTCGGCTAAACCCTTCGTGAGGCGGTGTGCCAAAAGAATCGGAAGTGGCATCAACTCCGGAGTTTCTGTCGTGGCATACCCGAACATGATTCCTTGATCGCCCGCGCCCTGCTGGCCATCGACGTTCTTGTCCTGGTCCACTCCCCGCGCGATGTCCGCAGACTGCTTCGATATCATTTGCAGGATTCTGATCTTGTCTGCATTGAACGCAGCGGAGGAGTCTGTATAACCTATTTCCCGAATTGCCTGACGCACGACGGATTCATGATCGATCCGACCCCCTGACGTAATTTCTCCGGCCACCACGACAGCATCTTCTTTGCAAAGCACCTCACAGCCGACCCGCGACCTTGGATCTGCCGAGATATAAGCGTCCAGAATCGAATCTGCAATGTAGTCGCAAACCTTATCGGGGTGTCCCTCCGACACCGATTCGGACGTGAAGCGGTGCATCGAAGCAGAAGCTAGCGACGAATTTAAATCCTGTTCAGAAACAACGGTCGGCATATGTGTGCTCCTCTCCTCTAGAATCAACTCCTGCTGGTGGCTGTCGACACTTCTTCTCCTGAGTGGCACAGGTTTCGAAGAACGCGTTCGACGCGGTCCAGGCTAGTTACTGCGGCTTCAACTGCGGACGTCCCTTCGGACTTCGCGGCACGAGCCCGATCCAACGCGTGCTCGGCAATTCGTGTTACCTCATGGAGAAGCTTTCGGATCTCGACTTGCAGCAGGCTGCGACTTTCCTGGACGCGATTGATGACATCTGACTGCACGCGCGTGCTGTTCATCTCCATCAAGTGATCAAGGAAAGCGCGAGATTCCTTCTCGACCACTCCGTAGGCGTGTAGGAGTCCTAGAAAAACGTCAGCGATGTATCGCAGAGGCGATGCAGGAAGCGCAACGTGAAGCGATCGCTCAAAGGTGAAGCGCGACGAAACTCGAAAGCCGCGGTCCGAATCCAACGAATTGGGCATCCGCGTGAATTCGGGCACCCCGGATTCGGCAAGCTTCTTGAGAAAGTCATTTCCGATGTTCACGAATCGTGCGGCCACCTTCCGGTACTGCTGCTCCGCGGCGACCTGTTCAGCTTCGAGCCAGGGCCGTAGATTGCGCTCCGAAACAATCTGGGCCGCGCGAAACGCGCTTCTGCGGAACGTCGGACCATACCGTCGCGGAAGCGGCTTCAGCTCGTTTTCAAATTCCGTATTTACCCGTGGCGTCGCTGCAGCGAGAAACTCCTTCCGCTGTGCGAGGAACATGTCCGAAAGGTGATGCTCCTCCGCCATGAAGAGATAATTTACGTCCCGGAGCGAGCGCTCGGCCTCGGAAATGGTCTGGCGCAAACTGCGAATCCGCCGCTCCGACTCCTCAATCGGCCGTACTAGAGCATCTCGCTCTTCGGCAATGATTGTGAAAAGCTCATCGCTCAGCCGCTTGAAGCCACGGTCGGCGGCGGCCTGAACCAGAGCGCGTCCCGATTCACGAACTAGATTCCCCAGCGCTGCGACTAGCTGCGTCCAATCCCGCCCTGATGAGCGGCCACTGAGCTGCTCCTCCGCGCTCACCTCATAGACGGGACCGATAGGCCGACCGAGCTGCTTTTCGAGGGTCTTGCTCGTAAACGTCTTTGCGATGCGGCGCTCCTCATCCGATGTGCGATCCGCCTTGTTCAAAACCACGATCAGGTGCGCTACCTGTTTTCCGATCTCGCGCACTAGGCCCAGTTCCTCGCCAGCGATCGGAGGATCTGCCCCCACGACAATAATGGCCGCGTCAATATGGGGAATGAATGCTTGAGTCGCCGCCGTATTGCCTGCGAACACTGATCCGAGACCGGGCGTGTCCACCAAGCACATCCCTTGTGACAACAGCGGGCTTGGACAGAAAACCTCCACGGCTATCACGCCCTTGTTGTTCTCCGGATTCAATTCCTCGGTTACGTACTCCGGTAGATGTTCCGGAGGAATGTCCGTCCAAGTTCCAGCTTGAAAGCGGACCCTGGCTCTCCTCGCGCTCCCGAAGCGGACCACAGTCGGAACTGTGGTCAGCGGCAAAACCCCTGTGGGTAGAATCCGGTCGCCCAGCAAAGCGTTTAGCAGCGTCGATTTGCCGCGCTTAAACTGGCCGATGCATGCTAGGTAAAATCGTCCTTCCGTCACTCGCTGCGAGAGGCTCGCAGCCTCGTCTTTCACTCGATCTGAGCCGAGTTCCTCGGCCAGATCGGCCAAACGGCGCAGGAAAGTTTCAGCAGCGAAGTGTTGCGTCGTATTTTCTCCATTACCGTCGCGAATATTCATGACGAATGCCCGACTGGAGAATAGCGGCCGGTTCCCTGCATAAGATAGTCCACATGAAGAAGCTTCAGTTTCACCCGGTCGCCATAGTGATATCGCGGGTCAGCAGCCAGTCTGCACATTTTCACGATCGCGCCGGGCAAACGGTCGCTCAACCCCAACAGTTCTTCACGAAAGCCGTCCAGATCGAGCGAGTTCAATGCGTACCTCTCGATGCAGACGCCCAATAACTCGCGGGCGGCACCCTCCGAAAGCGGCCGCACCGGCAGGCGATATTCGTCAGTCCAATACAGGCTCCAGGCGTATCCGATTTCGGCCTGCGAATAACCTTTTCCCGCAAGATACACGGGTGTGTTCGTGCGATTTACGATTTCCTTTAGCAACTCAGCGACTGCTTGCGAGATGAGCGAGAGGTGGTCCACAAAGATTCGGTATTCGCCCTGCTCGGCTGCGGTGAGCAGAATTCCTCTCAGCCGAAGCGCTGACTGCTCCGCCATCCAGCGACTGAGCGCAGTTTCGCCGAATCTGTCCGCTTGAACTTTGTGGCGCACGAAGGAATCGCCGGCTAGATAGAGACCCCGAATTAGGTGCTCTACCAACTGCCGGCGAGTGGCCGGTCCAGCCCAACAGATGCATTTTCGTCTTTCATTCGCGGAAAGCTCGGCAAGCACGTTTTCGATCAAGAATGACTTTCCCGAATCCGCAGAGCCCCAAATCAATTGACTTCGTCGTTTTCGCAGGACTTCGCGAAGCTGGCGCATTTCATTTTCGCGCCCGATCAGCCGTTCGATCGTTGCATTGAGCTGCATCATCGTGACATCACGAGGCCGCAAGAACGCACTGGAAATCTTCTATTTAGGTACGGCCTGGTGTACGTACTTGATTACTTCCACGTCCGACGTGGCTATTAGTCCTTGGTCGATAACTTGGTCTAAGAAAGGCAGAAGTTGTTCGATCTTTTCTTCTGAGTCCACAATGCTCACCATTACAGGGGCGTCATGGGACAGCGACAAAACGTGCGCACGATGAATCAGTGAGCTAGCGCCGTAACCCGCGATTCCGCGAAGAACGGTCGCGCCAGCTATATCCAGCTCACGGCACTTCTCGACGATGGCTTGATACAAAGGCTTGCCCTTCCATTTGTCGTCTTCGCCAAAATACATACGGAGCATCTTGGCTTTTCCAGCCAGCTTCATTGACGGACCTCCCTTCTGCGCTCAGCGGCGCCAAAGTCATGCGTGTATTTGATAATATCTACGTTAGAAAGGACAACCAGTCCTTGCTGCACCATCTGGTCCAAGACCGGAAAGTAGGATTGTAGTTTCTCTTCGGTATCGACCACAGACAGCATAATCGGGAGATCATGCGATAAGTGCAGCGCTGAATCTTTGCGAAGCCGCCGGTTCGCTCCGTAACCCAGGATGCCGTGATAGACGGTCACCCCAGCGATATCGTTGGCCCGCATGCTTTCGATCAGCGCCTTGTGCAACGGCTGACCGCGCCACTTGTCGTGCTCGCCGATAAAAATTCGCATCATCTTCGCTTTTCCTTGGAGCTTCAGAGCCGGCAACTGTTCTTGGGTTGTTTTCTTCTTTTCTACTTCCGCAGGCTTCACGACCATCGTGTCCTGAATTTCGATCAGGCCAGTTCCGGCCAGTTGCCGGAGCTTCGGCAACACCTCCTCCACCTTTTCCGCCGACTCGATGAATTCAATCTTCATGGGGAGGTCCGCCGTGAGGACTTCAATGCGCGTGGTGTGAAGATGGTGGTCCGCGCCGAACCCCGCGATCCCTCTCACGACACTGGCACCAGAAATGCCGTGGTAAAACAAAAAGTTTAAAATTACCGAATACAGGGACTGCCCGTGATAGTGGTGGTCCTCACCAACGTAAATGCTCACTTTCTTTGCCGCTCCCTCTTTCAGCATCGCGCCCCCTTAGGCTTCGATTCCACGCTGTGCTACAAGAAACTCCGCCGCTCTTCCGAGCACCCCACCTCCAGCGTGAGCTCCAACCTTGGCGCGTTCCAGATAATCCTCCAGCAGCGCGACGATTTCACCACCGTTCCTAGCCAAAAGTTCCTGCACGCTTTCGCGAAGCACCTCGGGCACCTTGGATATCAGTTCTCGACTATGTCGCAAGCACAGCATGCCATTGTCGTGGAGCCACGAGTGACCTTTCAAACTACGGAACTGATCCGCAATTTCGATGAGGCGACGCTCCTTTTCATCGTGCATCCTTCGGCATATATCGCAGTCCTCCGCAAGCGGAGAAGCAGGCCCCCAATCAGGATTGGCAATAGCTCCGAGGAAAATCACCGCTGCAGAAATCGCAGGTGTCGAGTTGGCCACCATCCAGCCGTGCCCGTTGCAAAAGCGATGACATTCGCTGGGTGTTAGATGTTTGAGCAGATCATTTTGGAAGTCTTTCGACGCGGCGCAAAGGGCGCAGGCGGTCCTTGTAGCGATGCTGGCGATTGGAGCCTTGGACGCGTTGGCTGTTTGTTTCATGCAATTGACCTTCCCGTGATAGCGCCGACCCAAACGGCAACAAATCCGACGCCAACACTGAATGCGATATTGATGGCCGCAATGAGAAATTCACCGTCTCGAAACACGCTAAACGATTCATATTCAAACGACGAGAATGTGCTATATCCGCCAAGGAAACCAACTACGAGCAGATATCTCCAACTCGGGCTCAAGTGCGCCCGTTCAGACAAGACGGTCATAATAAAGCCGATTAGGAATGAGGCCGTGATATTGATCACGAAGGTTCCGTACGGAAACCGGGTGCCCAAGCGACCGCTTACGTATCCCCCCGCCCAGAAACGCAACATGGAACCAATCGCTCCTCCGAGGGCAACAACCAGGTATTTGTTCATGGAGAAGGTGCTTTCTTTGCTCCTTTCGGATGTTCATACGGCTACTTTCTACTGCGGTCGAACTCTCGTTTCCGGAATGGAATCCCCTGAGAGATGCTCTCCTGCACCGCTTTCATCTGAGCGAATTCGTTTCAGGCTTTCCTCGATCTTTCCGATCTCATCTCCAGTAATTTGCCGCTCGCCCAACACTTGTTCTGCTTGTGCTCGGTAGCTTTCTGCGTAATCTTCAAATTTGCTCTTAAGCTGCCGCAATACTGAATCTGACCAGCTTTTAACCAATTGCCAGTAGGTTTCGTGCGCGGTAGAAAACTCCGGCGGCAATCCACGCCGGATCTGCGTTGTTACGGACCGCTCCGCGGCTTTTTGTCCTAGAACTCGTGACATCCGAGGGCGCGACACACTCAAAGTGAAAGAAGGTGATTCGAAAACCGGGGCGCCACGGACTAGCGAACGGAACTCGTCTTCCGTCGGAGCGTCTGGAATTTCCAGGTCCGCCGCGCACTGTCGAAGATCGGCAGCGAGTTGAGTGGCGAGACCCGCAATGTCCGATTGAAGCTTTCGGGCCTGTACCTGAACGAATTGGGTGAGGCTGTCCCGTACGAGCTGGCCTGAAACAACAACGCCGTAACTACCATTAGACGATGCGTGCAGGAACCGCTTTGCCGCATCGGCGCTAGCGGCGGAGACTCCCGCGCCAGATTCCTCGGCGTAGCGGCGATTAGCTGCCTCCATCTCTTCTATGGCTCCGGTGGTTCTTCGGAGCTGTCCTTCGGCAACGCGGGCTCGGTCTTTCGATTGCGTCGAGGAACGGTCACGCCGCTTAAGCCTAGCCTCAAGTGCGGCTGCAACCGAATCGCGCAGTGTTCCGATTTTCCTCCGGAGAGAACTCGCTCGTAGCTCCTGCGAACGCACATACAAAGGACTAATGTCCTGGTTAAACCAGTCGTCCAGCATTCCGCGGCACGATGGAACGACGCTGACCGGATGGACTGGAAGATTCAGCTTACACTCGGAAGCAATGTGCTCTTTGACATAACGAAGAATGCGCTCGCGGTCTTGCGAACCCAGAAGATCTGCCTTACTGAGTAGCACGTGCACCGGGATTGCCGCCTGCTGCAGCGTCATAATGGTCTGTAGGTCGTCGGCGGTGAGCGTTGATCCGGCATCAATCAACATGACGCCGAGATCACATTTCGGCAGGTACGCCAATGTCTCCGTAGCACCGCTCGTCGCCAAAGAACCGAGCCCGGGCGTGTCTACGAATGAGACGCCGCCTTCCAGTCTCGGAGAAGGAAGAGTTAGCACCAAGCGTGCGACATGCTTTTGGTTCCCTGGATTTTGCTCCTCGGTTGCAAATTCCGGTAGCTGAGCAATCTCCAGCGTCTTCGTCGGCGCTTCGGAGAACCAAACCTTCAGCGACGCTGTACGGCCGTGAACAATCCGGGTGGGAACAGCGGTGATTGGCGTGACTCCAACCGGCAAAGCATCGGTTTCAAGAATAGCATTGAGAAGTGATGATTTCCCTGAACTGACGCGGCCGAAAAGCGCAATTTCGAAGCTCTTGTCTTCCGCACGATCGAGAATGGCTGTAATCGACGGCCGGAACTCAATCAAACCATGTTGCCGGACGATTTCCTCGACATTTTTGAGCAGTTGCAGGTCATTTCCGGTTCGTTCCAGCCGCTCCAGCCGAGCCGTCAGGTCCTCTCCTACCCCCACAGAAAGATAATGGTCAAAACGCGAAACCAGGGCGCTCAATTCCCCAACGATACCGTTGAGCTCCCTGGCGACGCTTTCCGGAACCGCACCGTATCCGCGCATGTACTGGGGCTTCAACTCTTCGACAGCGATATCGATCGCGCCCAGATGGACGTGCAGAGCACGTGCCGCGGGAACGAAAGGCTTACCGCGGTCGATTCCCTGGCCGTCCAGCACCCGAACGAGTTGTGCTCTTACCCGGGCTATGTAGTCCTCAATCGTCCTTCGTTGAGCGGGAAGTATGTCATCGGAGTATCGAGGGAAAGCCGCTTTAGAGGTAGCTGTGCTAAGAATCCCTTCTATTTCACCAAGGATCTTGTCGATGTACTGGCAGGTAACCCGAAGTCGGTTCGCCTGGAACGGGTTTAGAGTTTCACGCGCTTTTTGTTCGCCAGAGTTCATCGCATCGCACCGTGCAAATCCGCAGACTGGAGCTAATCCGGGTAGAGCAAATTATCTTCGGAGGGTAGGCGCAGCAAGAGAACTACAAAAGGCAGACAACTCCTCCCGCGCTCCACAACCTCGTAGGAGTCATCTGCCCCTTTTGGGGGCGATTTAGGGCGAACTCCAACACCCGCAACCACATAATTATTGTCCGATTCAAGCCTTCAAGTCAATCGCTCCCCACCGGCCTGACGTTCGGTTGGCCAACCAGTAGATTCAGTGCCCTTTCGGAGGAGTGCAGCTCATCGTCGCTCGCGAGCTCCATGTGGAGTCCGCCGTGCCGCAAAGCAAATCGCTGCATATTTTCCGCCGTACGTTCGAGGATGGTGGCTGAACGCAGCAAGAGATGATGAGCCAGTTCCGAGTTCGGAGATTTCTGCATGATCGCGTAGAGGTGCCGGAGACAGACGCACGGAAGTTGAGCGTCTTCGAGCGGCCGGCTCGCTGATTCCTGAATGAAATCTTCGATTACGAGCGCTTCTGTTTCCGCAGCAACCTCGCAAGAGCGGCACTTCCGGCGACCCGGAAGGAACGCTTCAAATTCGTCTATCCAGTTGTCACATAACTGGCCATCTCTCCACAGTGACCGAAGTCGTTCTGCCAAAAAAAACAATGTCGGCGGATATCCGGCCGCAATGCCCTGCGGAGAGGCGAGTCGCGCATATTCGCGGGAGTGCAGCGTGCAGAAACCTGAGCGCGACGCTTGGAACGACTGCTCTTCACGGCTATGACTCAAATCGTATTGGAATTGGCTCATGAATCTGAACGTTGCATCAGCCATTCGTTTGCACACGAAGCACGAAGACGCCCTCAAAGACGGGCCGGTTTCGGTAGTAGGCGCGCCGCTCGATTGACCGTCGGCTCGTTTCTGGTTCGTCAACTTCGATCCAATTTCTTCGAGACGCTCTATTAACTTCGTGAGCCCTGGTAATCCGGCGCCCCTGAAGGTGGCCTCCAGCCGCTGACAGGTGGACGCTAGAAGGTCGCTATACCTCTCGCTCACGAGATAATCGATCAGCGCGTGCTCAAGGTAAGGCATACCGCTTCCTTCCAGCCTCTTTTCGTCCTGCGTCAACTTGGCTGCAAGAGCCTCTGCAGCGGATACTGCGAACAGAGGTGGTTCTTCCAGACACCCTTCCTCGGCCAGCCGGCGCTGAATGAACTCTAGAATTTCGCGCTGTTGTTCGGCCGAACATAGATCTGCTTTGTTGACTGCAATGAACAGCTTTCGTCCCAGCAGCCGTGCTTTCCGTAGGAACAGAACTTCCTCCTGCGAAAGCGGAAACTCGAAACTCGTCACCAACAACAGCGCGTCGATCTGCGGAAGGAAGCGGTTCGTCGTGGCCGTGTTTTCTACGATGGCCGATCCGAGTCCGGGAGTATCGACGAGGAATGCCCCGCGGCGAAGGATTTCGGCCGGAAGTTGCACCTCCGCCAATTCAATTTGTCGACGGTTGCCAGGGTTTCCTTGCTCAGTAATCCATTCGCGAATTTCGGGAAGTGAAATCTCGTGCGTTAAATTACTGTCCTCGAAATGCATCACCACGCGCTCGCGTGAGTTATAGCTCACAGCGGTAATGACGGACGTGACGGGAACCACTCCCGTTGGAAGCCGGTCCATTCCTAGCAATGCGTTCATTAGCGTCGTTTTCCCACGGCTAAACTGCCCGACGAGGGTCAGATAGAAGCGATCTTCGGCCAAGCGCTTAAGTAGTCCTCGGAGATCGGCTTCGAGCCCGTCCTCTTTGGCGCCCCGCGCGAACGAACTAGCTTCACGGATCAAACTGGCCAATTCGAACTTGACCGCTTCGTAATCGCGTAACGACCCGCGTCGAGATTCAACGGCGGTTGTGGGATCAGCGAACTGTTGATCGTTCTTTTCGTGGGACATTTTGGGCTCGCCTGTCATGACATCAACTCCTCCCCGCGGACCGCTAACCGATATCTCGTCTAGTGCGGAGAGACGCCACTTTCTAGTACCTGATCTCGAAGATTAATCAGCATACGCAGTACTACGTCGAGTGCTTGTGCTTTGGGATTTGCTTTTGCTCTTCGGGCAATTTCGTCATCGATCGGCTCCCGCGCGATCTCAAAATGCTGCACTAGGGCAGCCCTGGCCTCCGTCCGAAGGAACCAATCCGCGCGCGGCAACATCGCGATCAGACACCGAACACCTCGCCACTTATCTGGCGTAGGTGCCGTTGCGAGGCTAATCCGGGCCGTCGTGATGACAATCTCAGGATCGTCTTCGTAAAGCAACTTTTGCAGCCCCGGCCAGTCTTCCTCCGTCAGCTTCAGGTCCGAAAGAATTCGAAGCGCCCACCGCCGCCGTTGTAAGCTTGACGGAATTTCTTCCTCTGCCGAAGGGCTCGGCGAATCAACCGCCTGAAAGAGGTGCGGCTTCGCAGTTTCTCCGAGTTTGCGAATGGCTTCCTCCGCGCACGACCGGCAAATACCGTCACCAAGAGCCCGCAGAAAGTATGGCATTGCTTCCGGACGCCGAAATGAACCGAGTGCTTCTACGATTCCCGGAAGAAGCTGACCGAGTGAGACTTCATGAAGGCACTCGAACACTTCGTCCGACTGCCAGCGGGCCAGCTCCCGGGCGGCCGTGCTGCGGACGGATTCCTCCGCGTGGCGAACGACAGCGTCCTTTATTATCGACCGGTCACTACGCAGGTACTCCATCAAAACGTCTTTGGCGCCCAATTCAGCGAGCGTCTCGACCGCCAATTGCCTAGGCTGGTAAATCCCTCGTGGCCTTCCCTCGAGCAGGAATTGTCGCAGGGGAGGAATGGCTCTCGCGCCGCAACCAATGAGGGCTGCGGCGGCGGTCGAGCCTCCTCGCAGTGATTCCAGATCCCGAGCCAGAGATTCTATCTCTCGATCTGTTAGTTCTCTTGTCGTCATCGCACTGCCATGTCACTGCTTCCAACGGGAGTGCGGGGACCTGCCGCACCGAGCGCCCTCAGTAAACGCGGTCCATTCCGCAAAAGATCCGCCGGTCCACCGCTGAATCCCATTTTCGGCCTCGAACCTTTTAACGCCTTAAAGTTCCCGAAGACCCACAATTGTGAGCGATTCATCCCTGGGATCGCGCGCCAAGCTAGATAACATCCGGATTCAGCGCAAATCGGTTCTTTCCCACTGGAATCCTATCCTCACTCTTCCTCACTGTTCGTCCCGCTCGCGGAGTCAGTTGTACATGTATTCCCGCGTAAACGGCCGGCAGCTTGGATCGCTGGGGTAATGGAGCAGCAGCTGGTTAACGTTCAGGTGTCCGCCCTCAAACTGTACGGCTGAGCCAGCGAGAGCGAGGAGCCAAGTGCGGTACGCACCTTGATCGACTTCACGCAAACAGTGCGTGACGTTTTCTTGCAAGCGTTGTACCCAGGCTCTGCAGGTCAAGCCGTAATGAGGCCTCAAATTTTCCACGTCCAGAACCTCGAACCCGGCTCGTTCAGCAGCACGAATGACTTCGGAGAGACGTGCTAGCTCTCCTCCGGGAAACACCTTGCGACGAACAAAAAGCGTCTCCGGGCCGTCGTGGACGCCTTCGGGGCGCGTAATTCCATGATTGAGCAACAAGCCTCCAGGCTTCAGCAGGCGCTTGAGTGTTTGGAAGTAACTGGCTAAGCGTCTTCGGCCTACGTGTTCGAACATTCCCACCGAGGCGATTTTGTCGAAAGAGCCTTGTATGTCCCGGTAATCAGCCAGTTCCACACGTACGTTCCGGTTCAGCTGCCGTTCCGCAATTTGGGTGCTCGCAAAGTCGAACTGCTTTGGACTGATAGTACATCCCGAGGACAGGACTCCATATTGCTCGGCGGCCTGAATGAGCAAAGCTCCCCAGCCACATCCCACATCGAGAAACTTCTCACCCTCCCGAAGGTCAAGTTTGCGGCAGATATGGTTGAGCTTGGCAAGCTGAGCTTCGTCAAGGGACTGGTCACCATGTTTGAAGTAGGCGCAGGAATAGACCATACGCGAATCGAGGAATAGCTTATAGAAATCGTTGGACTGGTCGTAATGAAAGCGGATGTTGGCTGCGGCCTGCCCTTTGCTTTGGAACAAGGATTCGAGGCGGCCCACCCCAAACGTCGCAAGTGCTGAGACAATGCCCGTTCGCAAGCGCGGATGCGGCTGAGCCTCATAGAAACGAACAGCCGCGACAAGGTCTCCCTCTAGTGAGAACTTCCCTTGCACAAACTCCATAGCGAGAGAGTAGACATCGAGCCTACGCAGTCGCTCAAAATCCTTACGACTTGTTGCGAGAATTTTGAAGCAAGGTTCCCCTCTCCCGCAAAGATCGAAGCTACCGTCAGCGTACTCAACCACATATGGAGGCGCCTGGGCGGAGCCCGTGGAGGACGCTTGCCTGCCGATACCAGAATGAACAGAAATTTCACTGTCTTGCTGTGTGCCGTTTTCATCGCCCAAACTCATAAACCGCTCCTTTCAAGACATCGACTCGTAGGAGTTATTTGCCCAGACGGCGATTAAGGAGAACTCCAACACCTTTGATCTGTCTACCTAGCTTGGTCCGGTCGACTTCCCTCTCAGTGAATCCTCGCGTGCATACGGCTCTTCAGCCTTCGTCGAAATGCTTCCATCGTGAATAGACACTGTGCCCTGCATATCGGGCTCTGGGGCCTAATTCGTGTTCAATTTCGAGGAGGCGGTTATACTTCGACACTCGCTCTCCGCGGCACACACGAAAGTGCCTCCGCGACCAAACGAGCGATGGGAGCGTGAAGCAATTGCGGGAGAAAGCCCTCATCAAGCACCTTCTCAAGCGAGTACCGATCACTGCGATTGCCGAAAGAAGCGCCGTCTCGATATCAACGCCTTCGGTTTCCAGTGTCGGTCCGTCCTTTTAGCCGTTTTCCCCGTTGCGGGAATTGCCGTTCGAGACCCCGCGAAAGCCCTCCGCTAGCGAGCTTTCCGTAAACCAACGCGAACGACTTGATTGTTGCCCGTGGTACGCCTGTCCGCTCCGTTGCTCTCAGCCGCTTCGGCACATCAATCGCTGCGACACAACATCCGCGCCGGATCCCAAAATGGACCTACGCGCATACACCTACTCCTCAAATCACAACCAGAGGGAATCTCTGCCGGTAGAGACATGACCCCGCGACAAGTTTCTCCTGTCAGGAGTCATCATCCGTCCCAGCCTCAGGACAGCGGTTTAAGGCCGAACTCCTTGGCCTTCAAGGTGATTTTACTACAACCCGCTGCAAAAGCAAGTCCGACACTGGCGCTGCGATTTTCAAAACGCTCCGTTTGACTCCCCTCCGGCCCTTTTGCATAATCAGATCGTGGGTGTTGGAGTTCGCCCAGAATCGCCCCAGAGAGGGCAGATGACTCCTACGAGGGTTGCCTTGCTGCGGTGGAGTTGTCTGTCTCACCAATGAAATTGCCTCGGCGCGGCATACCTTCCCAAAGAAACAAGCTGATAAAACAGCGCGCGATGCGTAGCCTGTAACGCTTCAAAGCCGCGTTTAACGAGACGAAGGCGCTGTCTTGGCTGCGATAATCATGCCGGCAGGATGCGATGAGCTTCGAGAGCATACTGTTTGAAAGCCCGCAAGAATTAACAGACGTTGGCACGGTTGAGCCTCCTCCTTTTTTTCAGGACTTGAATCTCGATCAAGTCGTCAAGCGTGTCACGACTGGCCAAGAAGAGTATGATCTCGCGCCGTTCTATTATTCATCCCTTCGCGACGCTGCCGCGATAACTTATCGGCAGGAAATCACGCGCGATCTGGAAAACAGCGCCGTGATGGAGGCGATAAATCTGTTTTCCAAACAAATGCGCGGGATGCGTGCGGCCATTGCACAGTCGCAGCAGCTTCATTATTACAAGCACGCCATGCAGCGGCGGTTTCTGGGTGCGGTGGGAATTTATTCCGAGGCGATTTGTTGCCTGAGGCATGAACTCAATGCGCTCGGCGTAAAATCCCGCGGTCTGTGTGCTTTCCGCGACCATCTCGACGAATACACCACTTCCGTTTCTTTCCGCGATCGCGCCAGTGAAGCCCAAACATTGCTGAGGGATCTATCCGAATTACGATATGCCGTGCTGATCAAGGACGGCAGCGTTACGGTACGCAACCATGAAGGGGAAACCGATTACAGCATCGCTATCGAAGGAACCTTCGAAAAGTTCCGACGGGATTCCAAAAACGAGCATGGGGTCGAACTCCCACGCTGGGATGGCATGAACCATATCGAAGCACAGATACAAGATCGAGTGGCTCTGCTTAATCCGGAAACCTTTCGCCGGTTAGAGGAGTTCTACAACACCCAACAAGATTTTGTGGACAAAAAGATTGCTTGCTTCGATCGCGAAGTCCAGTTCTACGTCGCGTACCTCGCTTTCGTGAATAAACTTCGCTCTGCTGGACTCAGTTTTTGCGAGGCGCAGGTGTCACCTGCGTCGAAAGAAGTCGCCGGGCGTCATTGTTTCGACGTTGCGCTCGCAGCTAAACTACTCGATGAACGGCAGAAAGTAGTCTGCAATGATTTCTTTCTGCGTGACCCGGAGCACATCTTGGTCGTATCGGGCCCCAACCAAGGCGGCAAGACCACGTTTGCACGCATGTTCGGCCAGATACACTATTTGGCTAGCCTTGGATGCCTCGTACCAGGAACAGAAGTTCGCGCCTTCTTGTTCGACCGGCTTTTCACGCATTTCGAAAGACAGGAACAAGCGGCAAATCTGAGGGGCAAGTTGCAGGACGACCTTCTGCGCATTCACGCAATCTTCGGCCAGGCGACCTCGAATAGCATACTCATTATGAATGAAATCTTTTCTTCGACGACCGTCAAGGATGCGCTCTATTTGAGCAAGAAAGTCCTGGAACGAATCTCTGACCGAAACTTGATTGCCGTCTGCGTGACATTTTTGGACGAATTGGCCTCACTTAATCAAAAGACCGTGAGCGTTGTCAGCGTCGTTGATCCGGCAAACCCGGCGGTTCGCACATATAAATTGCGGCGGCAGCCTGCGAACGGATTGGCCTACGCGCTTGCAATCGCCGAAAAGTATCACGTCACTTACAATTTCCTTCGCGAGCGGATCAAGCCATGAAAGTCCTTTTGATGTATCGCGACCGAGATTTCGATCTACCAGAAGCCCCCCCGCGAAATGCCGATAGTCGCAAGCACGTACTCGATTTCGATCTGCCAAAACGCTCTCCGTGGAATGCCACGGCTCTCACACAGGACCTGGACTTGGAAACGATCTGGCGCTCCATGGCCCAAGAAGATGAATTTCTGTTCGAAGTCGCCCGAAAGGCGTTTCTGGACGCATTCAACAACGACATGGATACCGTCTTGTATCGGCAGCAGGTACTGAAAGACTGCATTCATCACCGGGAAGTCGCCGTCCAGTTGTACAACATAGCCGTCGAAGCGATTGTAAAAGCCAGAAAAAGTTCATGGGGCATGACCAGCCACTATCCGTCTTCAATGCTATATGGCGCGACGGACACGCTGCAAGTCTTGGTCGATATTCTCAGACGGTTAAGGGGCATTGCTGAGCAAAACGCGAGTGCCTTCGAATCGGAAGGATTCAAGGCGCTGTTCTCGCGGCTCACCAGCGAACTGGGTGATGAGTATCTGGCTAGTATCGAGGAGCACCTGGCCATATCCAAATTTCACAAAGGAGTGCTGCTGACTGCACAACTCGGCGACAGCAATGAATGCTCCAACTTGATCCTGCGCAAGTTACCTAAGGGGAAACATCGCTGGTTTGGGCAAATCTTTTCGAAGGGCCCTCCTGCCTATACTTTTCATCTTCATGAACGCGATGAAGCAGGCGCACGAATTCTGTCGAATCTGAGGGACCGTAGTATCAGTCGCGTGGCGGTTGTGCTCGCCGAGTCTGCGGATCATGTTTTGAGCTTTTTCACAACCCTGCGAGCCGAGCTTGCGTTTTATGTCGGCGCGGTGAATCTCCACGAGCGCCTGGTTGTCAGTCATGAGCCCGTTTGTTTTCCTGTGCCCAATCGGCCCGCTTCGCGTCAGCTTCGCTTTGGGGAACTGTACGATGTATCGCTGTCCCTGCGGACGAAAGACCGCGTGGTCGGGAATACGCTCGATGCCACAGGCAAGAATCTCGTCGTCATTACTGGGGCCAACCAAGGAGGGAAATCCACTTTCTTGCGCAGTCTTGGCCTGGCACAAATCATGATGCAATCCGGGATGTTCGTAGGCGCCGAGACTTTTGGTGGAGAACTATCTCCTGCAATGTGCACGCACTACAAGCGGGAGGAAGATGCGAGCATGAAGAGCGGAAAGTTCGACGAAGAACTCGCCCGCATGGGCGAAATTGCCGACCACGTCTCGCCCAACGCCACGATTTTGTTCAACGAATCGTTTGCGGCGACCAATGAACGAGAAGGATCCGAAATCGCCCGGCAAATCGTGTCGGCACTGCTCGAAAAGCACATTCGAGTGTTTTACGTCACGCATATGTTCGAATTCGCACGGAGCTTCTTCGATGACAGAAGGCCAGATGCCGCTTTCTTGCGAGCCGAACGCATGCCGGACGGGACTCGCACCTTCAAGTTGGGTGAAAGTGAACCTCTGGAGACCAGTTTCGGTCAGGACTTATACCGGAATATATTTGGCGCCGATGATCAGGGCGAGGGATTTCAATCGAAGGGCCAGGCTTTAGTGTCAGGATTGCGTACAGAGAACTGATCGCCTGTAACCCGCTCCGACCTCGTGCCTAACAGTGCGGTTGGTATGACATCAACGCTGTCTCGCCGCCTTGCTCAGCACTCCTGTGTAAATCCAACTCGATTCCATTTCGCGGTTGCGTACGTTCGCTCGGTATTCAGCCAGCTGGGGCAGTCCCCTAAACTAAAACGGCCTCACTCTCCCGAAACTCCGGGAAAATGAGGCCGTCTGTCTTCTGCTCTCGACCATCCCCAGAGCACCGTTTTGCGCCCTGGGTCTGTATTTCCGGGTAGCGCCTAGAACAGGAACTTCAATCCGAACTGCAACACGCGCGGCGCCACTGAGGTCGAAGTAATCTGCCCGAAGAGCGCCGTTGTGCTGATCGCCGTGTTGATCGGCTCGTTAAATTGTGGGTGATTGAAGAGGTTATATGCTTCGACGCGAAACTCCAGCGACGTGCCTTCCGTCACCTTTGTCATCTTGTCCAAGTCCATATCAAAGTTGAACTGACCTGGTCCCAGGATCGCTCCAATGCTCTCGTTACCGTAACCGGTACCGGCATTTACAAACGTCGCAGTAGCGCTGCCGCATGGCGCTGATGGAGACCCGCCAGGATTTGGCGTGCCTCCGATGCAATACGGCGAGCTTGCCGGAAGTGGGGTGGCGCAACTAACGCACAGGGACGTATATGCATTGGCGTTAACCCATTGGCCGGTACCCGGATACGCGCGCTGGGTGGTAGACCCAGATGTAGCTTCCGGAATTCCCGATTTGCAGCTGAACCTGACGGGGTTGCAATCGACGGGATCCGCAAGGGCGGCTCTCGACGTGCCCTCACCGTAGATGGTTCCTCCGTTGGCGTCCGTAATCCAGAACGGCAAGCCGTTCTGAATCGTCGTTACGCCCGAAACACTCCATCCGCCCAGCAGCTTGCCCGTGACGCCGTGCGTATTCTTATACGGGAGGTTGTACACGTAGCTGATGACAGCCCTTTGCGAACGGTTGAACGAAGCGAGACCATATTGTTGCACCAGGTCCAGCGGGTCGTTGTTGTTCGCGCCGGAGAAGAGCACCTGGCCAAGCGGCGTAATGCCGGTGCCCGCCTCGTTCGAGTCAACGTTGGTGAGCTCCTTACTCCATGTGTAAGCCACTTGCAGGGTGAAGCCGTTTGTAAAATTGTGCTTCACCTGCGCCTGCAAGCTGTCGTAAAGCGCATCACCTAACGTCCCCGTGGCAACCGCACCACCCGGGGCGTAGCCGAGGTAGCTGACGCGCTCGTTGGCGTTGCTTGTGAATGTGCCGATCGTGTTCGTCGTAATGGGGTTCGGATTCGCCGAATCATTGTACGGCAGCGACGCAGCCACCATTTCCGCGTTTTGGGGACCCGCGGCAGCCGTTGGGTTGTTCGGCGCTCCAGCGACTAGGCGAGCCACGTTGATGCCTCGCGACCAGTCGTAGAGGTGAGTGCTGTGGCTGCCAACGTATCCGATATCGGCCACCCAGCCATTGGCGAACTCGTACTGCAGATCGAGGCTGTACTCCTGAGTGAGCGGAGCACGATCAGACATGCTCGGATCGTCCAGCGTGTAGGTAAAGCCGGAGGAACAAATCCCGGCTGGGCAAACCGCGCCGGTGTAGGGGTCGGTAGCTCCTGGCACCATATACCGCGGAGTCCACGCTAGCGGACCCGCGCCTGCCGCCCATGGCGAATGCAGGACGTTTGTCTGGTTTGCCGGAGATGGACCGGAAGCCGATCCCGAATACGGAGGCAGGTTCAGTTGGTTATCGATCATGAGGTTTGTGTAGAGCGTGTCGTAAAACCAGCCATAACCTGCACGCACCACAAAGTTGGAGCCGAACGGCTGCCATGCGATTCCCAAGCGCGGCGCAAACTCGTTCAAAGGACTTCCCGGCAAGAGTGTTTTATTGCCGTTGACCAGGACGCCCGTCGCACCGCTCGGAGCCGTCAGGCCGTACGTTTTCACCGCGAAGTTTGACGGAACCACGAAGCCCGCGAGTGTGCCGGGTGCTCCGAGCGCCGCAAAAGCCGATCCCGTATTAATCTTTGCAAGCTGGCTGGGCCATACGTTCGTGAATTCCCCGCTGACGTCGTCCGGGAACCCTTGGTACTCCCAACGCAGACCGATGTTCGCAGTAAGCTTCGGGGTTACCTTCCAGGTATCCTCGCCGTACACCGAGTAGTCATTGTAGCGATTGTAATGGGTCAACGGTCCCTTTAGCCCGAAGCCCAGCGATATCCCGCCTGTCGGAGTTGCCGGCGTGCCGTCGATTGCCGGCCCCGCGCTGCTGGTTAGGAAGTCCGCGGTGCTATCCATGAGCAATTCGCCGCGGCCTGAGGCCGGAATCGTGTTGTTGTACTCGACGCGGGTGCCGTCAAATCCTGCTTGAATGGTGTGATTTCCGTGTGTCCACGAGAGCGTGTCCATGAAATCGAGCGTATCGACGAAGTTGCTCGAAATCATCGAGAAGTTGCCACCTTGGCTCCACGGTACGCACGGCGATGCGGCGGGCGGGGGTGGGCATGCTGGACCGGACCCAATCCCAAGAATATCGAGCATGGGCGGCTCCTGCATTTCCGTGAAACGTTGAGCCAGAGCCGGCGTCGCAATGGAGCCGCACGGCGCGCCATTATTTACGATGGGGATAATTGAAGCACCGTTCGGAAGACTGCAGCCGTTTAGTGCCGCATTGGGATCGGTGTTGTTTTCAATATCTCGGCGGAACCCAAACCTCGCCTGGTTCACGATGGTCGACGTGGGAAGCCATTGCCATTCCAGTGAACCCAGATAGTTTCCGTAGTATGCATTAATGGGAGCGCCGGGGTTGCAGTTGCCGGCCAAAATGAAGCAATTGAACGGCTCGAATTCGGGATCTTTCTGGTAGAAAAAGCGCTCGTACAGAGTGTTCTTGCTGTCGAGGTTATATTGCGTGTTGTACATGTACTGATCTTCGCGGGCGAAGATCGGGATCGAAATGGCCTGCAGACAAGGAGCCAATCCGCAGGATGCCGGAGCGCTCGGGAAATAAAATCCTCCGTTGTAGCCCCCCGTAACTGCACCCTTGGCCTGGAGCATGCCAATCGCCGTATTGGTGATGTTCGATCCATCCGGCGCGATCGTTACACCGGTGCCGCCGAAGAGCGGAGCAAATCCTGCCTGGCCTTGGAACGCACTGCCGAGATAAGCCCGATAAGCAGGAACGTTGTTCGTGCAGCGCAGATCGCTGCAGGCGCCGCTGGCGAAATCCGCATAGTCGTTCCACGGCTCAAGTTCAACGTTCGGCTCGTATCCCGACGCGAAGCCCGTAGTACCAAAGCCGTTGACTTGGCGGAAGCCCTGATAGGAGCCGAAGAAGAAAAGCTTGTCGTGGATAATCGGGCCGCCGAGCGTAAATCCATACGTGTTTTGCTTCAGAGTGGGTGGCGCGTTCACGCCGCTTCCGCCCGCGCTCAGCTCGCTGTGCTTATAATAAAAATCGTTGGAGTTGAAAAAATTGTTGCGGTTGAATTCCCACACATCGCCGTGAAGGTGGTTCGTGCCGGTCTTTGTGACGACGTTCACATTCGCGCCAGGGTTCCGTCCGGCGCTGGCATCGTACTGTGAAGTCTGTACTTTAAATTCTTGGATCGTGTCCGGATTGGGGATGGGTATGCCCGGGAAGCTACCTTCCTGCTCGCCGTTGCCGCTCACCGAGTTCACAACCGAAATGCCATCGACCGAGTAGTTGTTCTCGTTGGCCAGCGAGCCGTTGGCGCTCACGTCCTGTGTGCCGTTGCCCACAGCCGCGGAATTCGATACGTTCGCCACCACGCCGGGGGAAAGGCTAATCACTTGGGTATAATTGCGCGACACGAGCGGCAACGACGTAATCTCATGGCCCGAAACAACGCCTCCATTCGCGGCGTTCTGCGTCTGAATCGCTTCGGTCGTGGCCTGCACAGTCACGCTCTGCGTTTGCGAACCTACTTGCAGCTTGCGGTTGAGCACTGCAGTTTCCGTAACATTCACCGTAATCGAGGGAACAGTCAAAGTATTGAACCCGGTATCAGAGAACTGCACCGAGTAAGTGCCGGGTTCCAACAGCCCGAACTTATAAGAGCCGTTCGAGTCCGTTGTGGCCGTGCGCGCCTGCCCTGTGCCGGTATCTGTTAGCGTTACCGTTGCGCCGGATATGATGGCACCCGATGGATCAGTAACCGTCCCCGTCAGGGCGCCAGAACTAGGCGTTTGTGCCATCAGTTTCGGAGCGCCAATGGCAAAAAGTATCACCGCGAGAAGCAACGCCAAAAGCAAACGAATTGACTTCATCTTTCCCCCTTGACTCGTGGCCCGCTTCGCGGACCTTGGAAATCTCTAAAGGTGTTGTTCAAACGGATTCGAACACGCAGGCTCGGTCACTCACTCGCTGGGAGCCAATGGAAGTCCTGTTTACGCTGATGGACCCACCCCAAACCCGTTAAATCGAAACCCACACCACACCCAAGCACCCGGGACACTACACATGAATTTCCAATGCATGTCCATTGCTTATTTTGGGCGATTCTGTGACACAATACGCAAATACGCTGTAATGGGTAATGTGAATGAGAAAAATCAACGGTCTAGGGTCATGGGCGGGACTGGGGCACTCATATGGAACTTCGTCAGCTTCGATACTTTATTGCGGTGGCCGAACAGCTTAGTTATTCGAAGGCGGCAAAGGAATTACACATCTCCGTCTCACCGCTCAGCCGCCAGATTCGCCAACTTGAGGACGAGTTTGGTGTACGGTTGTTCGTGCGCGACCGGCGCCGCGTGACCCTGAGCGGAGCGGGACGGCTATTTCTGCAGGAGGCGAAATCGCTCCTCAACCATACGGCGAGCGTCTCCGAGCAGTTGCGGCTGGCAAAAGCTGGGGAATTGGGCGTCGTTCGCGTGGGAGTGGGTCTACATCTGGGCGATACGGTCGGCAGCATCGTGATGGAGCATTCGAAGCGCCACGCCACCGTTGAAGTGCAGTGCTGCGGGATTTTCTCAACGCTGCAAAACGCGGCGCTGCGCGAAAGTCAAATCGACGTTGGATTTTTGCGGCCGCCCGTGGATTCGGTGCTTGCCTCGGAGGTTCTCTACGAAGAGCGGCTGGTTGTACTGATGGGCAAGACGAATCCCCTGGCAAAACGCAAATCGGTCCGCATGAGGGATCTCGCGGAAGAGACGTTGTTTCTGCCGGATCGCAGCGTGGGCAGTGGGCTGCAGGATATTACTCTCGGACTGTACGCGAAGGCTGGCATCGACCCACGCGTTAGCCCGCTGGCCGCCGATCCGGGATCGCACGGCGAAGTGCATAAAGTACTTCTCGCGACGAACAGAGGAATTTTCATTGTTGGCGACGAGATCAGCACGCGGATGGACAATGGAAATGCGGCGGCGGCGATTCCGATCGAGGATCCCGACGCGAAAATTGAGGTGTCCATCGCGTGGCGCAAAACTGAAAAATCGGCAACGGTGCTAGCGTTCGTGGATACAGCGCGGCAGATGTTCGCTGAACCAGACACGCTGCGCACGGCAAGCTGCCTGTCCTCAAAAGTAGCCGCCGAAGAAGGTTAATCGTAATACCGCGGTGATTTTTTCAACTTGGCGTTGGCGATGAAGTCGTGTTCGACCACAGGTGCGCGCCTGCAAACGACACGATGGCGCTGGACCATTTCCGGCCGATCGCATTTTTCTGCTTCACCGTCATCGCGACTTCCTCTTTGGAAATGTGCATTCGCGGCAGCCGTCATCCCCACACCTTGCGCGCGGTATCGGCGACGAGCGCGAGCTTGCGCCATTGATCGTCCATTGACAAGAGATTGCCGGCGGCAACCGACGCGAAGCCACACTGAGTGCTGAGCGCGAGATTTTCGAGGGGGACAAATTTAGCGGCTTCGTCGATGCAGCTGCGCAGTGCGTCCTGCGACTCAAGCTTGGGCTCTTTGGTGGTAACAAGGCCGAGAACTATAGTTTTGCCGCGTGGTGCGAAGCGCAGAGGCTCGAAGCCGCCGGAACGTTCGCTATCGTATTCAAGCAGGAAGTTATCGACGTCGAGCTCACTGAAAAGCTTCTCAGCGATGGCGTCGTAACCGCCCTCGGTATACCAGCGGCTGCGGCTGTTGCCGCGACAGATGTGCACGGCGAGGTTGACTTTGTCGCGCGGAGCATTTTTCAGCGCAGAATTGTCTCCAGCAACGGCGCTACTGAACTCTTCGTCCGGATCGATGCCGGCAGCGCGCATGCGATCTCGCTGCACGGGATCGAGATAGTGTGAATAGTAGGGCGCATCGAATTGAATGTAAGTGATGCCTTGCTGCACGAGCCACTGCACTTCATCCCGCACGATCTCGACGATTTCGTGCAGCAGATCGGCGTGCGTGGGATAGAAGCGGTCCGTAATGCCTGGCTTGTAACTGGCGACCATGAAATTCGAAGGCGCGGGCAAAGTAATCTTGAACGGACCGGGCGCGGATTTTTTCAGCATAGGGATTTCGTGCGTAGTCATTTTGCGCAGCTTACGCAATTTCGCGCCGACTACTTGCGCGGTACTACCTTCGGCACCGCCGCCGGGCCCCTTCCAATCGAGGATCACTTTGTCTGGGACGAAACCCTGGACGGCATCAGCCATGTCCGTGAGCCAGGAGCCGCGGCGAAGTTCGCCGTCGGTGAAAACGCTGATTCCGGATTCGCGCTGGCCTTCGAAGGCGTCAAGTATCGCGTGATCTTCGATCGAGCGTAGCTTTTCAAGCGGGAGATTGCCTGCCGAGCATGCAGCGCGGGCTTGAAGAAGCTCAGGCGGACGGAGCAGGCTGCCCACATTTTCGACCCGAAATTTCTGCGCCATGCTCGACCCTTCAATTCCTATCCTACGAATGACGCGTAGCCGGCGGCCTCGGCCCGCGACCGGCGAATTATACGCTCGAAGGAGAACCGAACACGAAAATTCGCGTGCACCGGGACGTTCCGCCCTTGCATATACTCGGTCCTTTGTTTTCTAACACTTACGTGTCTCAAAGGCCGATTGACTGTTCCGCCCTTTGGCGCGTGTTCTGGGCGTGACGAGCAGCCTCGACTGGAGTGCAGTCTTCGGTAGCAAACTGCGAACTGGCAGCGGCCGCCATGCTCCGGAGAAGTGGGGACGCCGGCTGGCGCCGCCGCGGTTGCGCGGGCGAGGATCGGCACGGCCTCCCAGGTGGCCCTCCCTGCGCCGAGTTTTGACTGCGCGTACATTGTGCCGGACTGACGCTAACAGGATTCGAAGGGTAGAGGCTACTGGCCGGAGGTACAGAAAAGGTACAGGTGGCTACGGACTGTCCTTGGAGCAAGGAGGCGCGCGGTAGTGTGCGATCTGCCGCGTAGTTCCGTTCGACTCCGCTCACATCGGGAAAGCGCCGCCCTTTCAGCTCACTCCGGATTTCTTCGGAGTTCGCGTGTTTCGAGCTGCTCGCGATACTAAATTCGGCGTTGACCGATTCTGCAACGCCGGACTACGATAACGCCCCCATGCCCGCATCCGATCCTTTCGTCGGCCGCAGTGTTTCTCACTACCGCATCCTGGAAAAGCTCGGCGGCGGGGGAATGGGTGTGGTGTACGAGGCCGAAGACCTGAAGCTTCACCGCCATGTGGCGCTGAAGTTCCTCCCTGAAGAATTCGAGAACGATCCGGCGGCTCGCGAGCGTTTCCGGCGCGAAGCCTTTGCCGCGTCGGCGCTGAATCATCCGAACATTTGCACGATTCACGAGATCGACGAAGCCGATGGCCAGCCGTTCATTGCCATGGAGCTGCTCGAAGGACAGACTCTGCGCGAGCGCATCGGCGGCAAGAAGCTCGATTCGGAGATGATCCTGGATCTCTCCATTCAGATCCTTTCGGCGCTTGAAGCCGCCCACCGCAGGGGAATCGTGCACCGCGACATCAAGCCAGCGAATCTTTTCGTGACCGAACACGGCCAAGCCAAGGTACTCGACTTCGGCCTGGCGAAACAAAACGCGGATCGCGCACGCGCATCCGATTTCGGTGGAGCGACGCTCAAAAACGATGATCTCACAGCATCGGGAGCGACGGTGGGCACAGTCGCTTACATGTCTCCCGAGCAAGTGGCCGGGAAACCGCTCGACGCGCGAACGGATTTGTTTTCGTTCGGCGCTGTGCTCTACGAAATGGCCACGGCGCGCAAAGCGTTCGAAGGAGGCACGAGCGGGGTGACGTTCAACTCCATTTTGGAGAAGAACCCGGCGCCCGCTTCGCGGCTGAATCCGGCAATTCCTCCAAGGCTGGACGAAATCATCGCCAAAGCGCTCGAAAAAGATCGCGACGTGCGGTATCAGCACGCTTCCGATTTCAGCGCCGACCTCAAGCGGCTGCGGCGCGATTCGAGCAGCGGATCGGTGCCCCGCATGGCCCCGGCTCCGACCGTTCCGTGGTGGCGCAAGAAATCAGTGGTCGCAACCGCCGGCGCGATCATTGTGCTTGCGATCGTCGGCGGGCTGCTCGCCGCGCGGTATTGGCTGCCCGCGCGCGGGACGGCGGTTCGGTCAGTTGCCGTGCTGCCGTTCACCGGCGCTAGCGGCGGTCCCAACGCTGTGTTTCTGCAGGACGGCATCAGCATCGGCGTCACGGACGCCCTTTCGCAATTGCCCGCTTTGAGGGTGATGTCGAGTAGCGCGACGATGCGCTATGCGGGCAAAACTCCCGATCCCGAAAAAGTGGGCCACGATCTCAACGTGGACGCCGTTCTCACGGGAACAATCCAGCAGGCCGGAAACATGGTGTCCATCGATGCGGAGCTTGTGAACGCGGCGGACGACTCGCAGATCTGGGGCGAGCAATTCAGCGAGAACATGGCCAACGTATCCATACTGCAGCAGGATATCGTCCGCGAAATCTCGGACAAGCTGCGCGTGAAATTGTCGCCCGCCGTGAAGCAGCAATTGACCCAAGCAAAGGCGGAAAATCCGGACGCTTATCGCCTCTATCTGCTCGGCCGTCATGAATTCGACGGATTCAATGCAGCGCACTTTACGAAAGCGGCAGATTACTTCCGCCAAGCAATTGCTATAGACCCTACCTACGCGGCCGCTCATGCGGGCCTGGCGGACGCGAGCACGATGCTGGCGCTATTCGAACATTCGATGGCGGCCTCGCTGCTGCCCACGGCGCAAACTGAAGCCGACGAGGCGCTGGCGCTCGATCCGCGCTCCGCGGAAGCGCACGAGGCGCTGGCGCTGTACGACCGATCCACGTGGAAATTCCAGGCCGCCGAGAACGAATTCCGCCGCGCTGAAGAGCTGAACCCGAACTACTTTAACGCGTTGGAAGGCTACGCCGGTTATCTGGCTCGCATGGGACGCTTTAGCGAAGCAATGGATCAGGCGCAGCGGGCTTTGGCGCTCGATCCCTTATCGAACACCGCTCACGTGGAGATAGCCCTTGTGTTGGGATTGGAGCGCGATTATCCCAAGGCAATCGCCCAGAACCAACTGGTGCTGCAAGCGAACCCCAATGACTTAGTCGCCTATTCTCAAATAGCCGCTTGCTACCTCTTCACCGGAAACTACGATAAGTTTGTGGAATCATGGGAGCGAGCTTTACAAATCGAGGGGGAAGCAGAAGCTGCTGCCGAACTCAAGCAAGCGTACGCAACCGGGGGAATCAAGAGCGTATTTCAATGGGACATCTCCCGAAACGATGACCCTTCAAAAGCGGGATATGACCCGATGGGGGTCGCCGAGGATTACGCGGATTTGGGCGACAAGAACGAGGCTTACGTCTGGCTGGAAAAAGCGTACCAGAAGCACGCCAGCGGCCTCATAGCCCTCAAGGTGCTCCCCGATTTTGACAGCCTGCGCTCCGATCCACGCTACGCCGACCTCGTGCGCCGCATCGGGTTTCCCCAATGAGGCAGAGAGCGCGGAATTTCCAATGATCGGCCAGACTATTTCGCATTACCGAATCATCGAAAAGCTCGGCGGCGGCGGAATGGGTGTGGTGTATGAGGCAGAAGACCTGAAGCTTCGCCGCCACGTGGCACTGAAGTTCCTCCCTGAAGAATTCGAGAACGATCCGGCGGCCCGCGAGCGTTTCCAACGCGAAGCCTTTGCCGCGTCGGCACTAAATCATCCGAACATCTGCACCATTCATGAGATCGACGAAGCCGATGGCCAGCACTTCATCGCCATGGAGCTGCTGCAAGGGCAAACGCTGAAACACCTGATACGCGGCAAGCCGCTGGACTTGGCAGAAGTGCTGGACCTGGGCGCGCAGATCGCCGACGCGCTTGACGCCGCACACGCCCAGGGCATCGTGCATCGCGACATCAAGCCCGCCAACTTGTTCGTCACCAAGCGAGGGCACGCGAAGATTTTGGATTTTGGTCTGGCGAAGCTGACAGTGCAGCCGAAGGCTGCGCCCCAGGAGTTCGGGGCGGCGTCCACGGCATCCACGGAAGTTCGGGAAGCGCATTTGACCAGTCCTGGCAGCACGGTGGGAACGGTCGCGTATATGTCTCCGGAGCAAGCGCGCGGGAAAGAGCTGGACGCGCGAACGGACTTGTTCTCATTTGGCGTGGTGCTCTACGAAATGGCCACAGGGGCGCTGCCATTTCGCGGCGATACGTCCGCAGTGATTTTCGAGGCCATCCTGAGCCGCGCGCCGGTATCCCCGCTGCGGCTGAATCCGGACATGCCGCCAAAGCTCGAAGAGATCATCAACAAAGCGCTGGAGAAGGACCGCGAGATGCGGTGCCAAAGCGCGGCGGAGTTGCGAGCGGACCTGAAGCGTTTGAAGCGCGAACTGGATTCCAGCAAGAGCGCGACGGCCGCCGCTTCTGCGCCAGCGACATCGTCCGGCGGAGTCATCCCGCCGATCACAACAACGAGCGAACCGGCTGCTCCCTCTTCAGGCGGGGCGGCGGCAGTGCAGGAATCGAGGAAGAGTTCCTCGGCCAAGGTCGCGCTTCCGGGTGACAGGCGGAAGAAGCATCTTGGATGGATTATCGGCGCAGGCGTGGTTGTGATCCTGGCGCTCGCGGCAGGCGGATACTTTTACTTTCATCGCGCGCCGCTGCTTACCAGCAAGGACTCGATCGTCGTCGCGGATTTCACCAATACCACCGGCGATCCCGTCTTCGACGGCACGCTCCGCGAAGGGCTTTCGGCGGACCTGCAACAATCGACGTTCCTGAACCTGGTCTCGGACGACCAGATCACCTCGACTCTGCGGCTGATGGAAAAACCAGCAAATACCAGGCTGACCGACGAAATAGCGCGAGAGATTTGCCAGCGCGACGGAAGCTCGGCGGTGATCGAAGGCTCGATCGCTCAGATCGGCTCGCAATACGATCTGATTCTCAACGCCGTCGATTGCTCGACCGGCGCGACGCTGACCAGCGCCCAGTCCGTGGCCGGCGACAAAAACCATGTGCTCGCCGCGCTGGGCGGAGTAGCTTCGGATCTGCGCGGAAAGCTCGGCGAATCGCGCGCCTCGCTGCAAGCGAACGACGTGCCGCTAGAACAAGCCACCACTTCCTCGCTGGAAGCGCTGCAAGCTTTCAGCCGGGGCGATCAGGCATTTTGGAAAGCCGATTGGCCCGCGGCGGAATCATTTTACGAGCAAGCGGTGAGCCTGGACCCGAATTTCGCACTGGCCCATTCGCTCCTGGGAATAGCTCAGGCCGCACTCGGCGACCACGAGCAGGGAATCGAAAGCCAAAAAAAAGCCTACGCCCTGCGCGACCGGACCACCGAATTAGAAAACCTAAGTATCGCCAAGAATTACCAATTGTTTGTGACTGGTGATTTGGACAAGGCGCTTCAGCTAAATCAACAATGCAGTCAAGCCTATCCGCACAGCGCGGACGCGCTCGGCGGGCTGTACGCTAGCTACGGGGAACTTGGCCGGTATCATGAATATCTGGCGACGGCGCAGAAGACGGCCCAGCTTAGTCCGACCGTTGGTACCTATAGACAAATCGCTGAAGCTTATCTACTTTTGAATCGCCCGGACGAAGCGCGGGCGACGATCCAGCACGCTCGCGCCCTCCACCTGAATTCTCCAGTTTTCGGAGTACTCTCGTGGTATGTCGCCTACGTCCAGAACGACCAGGCCGGAATGGCGGCGAACGAGAGCGCGGCGCGCCAGGTTGACCCTACCATCGAGCCAATCGTGCCTGCGGCCCAGGGCCGCGCGTCGCGTGTGAAGGATTTGTATCAGGGCCTTATCTCATTGGATCTGCAAGCGAAGCAGAAGGAAAGCGCGGCGCAAGCAGAATCGAACCTTGCGCAGTTCGATGCCACCATCGGAGATTCAGCGCAGGCAGAGGCAGCTGCAAGGAAAGCGATCCAAATGTCCAGCAACTTCGAAACGCTCGGTCGCGCGTCGCTGGCTCTGGCGCTGGCAGGCGATTCCGCCGAGGCGCAGAAGTCGGCAGCCGATTTGAATCAGCGGTTTCCCGATGCGACGTACATTCAGTCTTTCTACCTGCCGGCGATTCGGGCGGTGCTGGACCTGCGCGGGAGCAAAGCGCAGGACGCAATTCAAAGCTTGAGCGTCACTTCGTCGTACGATCTGCTTCCGGACGGCGGCATGATGACCGTGTACCTGCGCGGGCAAGCGTATCTCGCCGGGCATCAGGGCTCTCAGGCAGCGGGGGAGTTTCAGAAGATCCTCGATCATCCGTTCATTGCAGATCCGCAGATTCTTACGCTGGCGCATCTGGGGCTCGCCCGCGCGTACGCGCTCGAAGGCGACAAAGAAAAGGTCCGCGCCGCCTATCAAGACTTCCTCGCGCTCTGGACGCAGGCCGATCCGGACATTCCCGTCCTCAAGCAAGCCAAAGCTGAATACGCCAAGTTGCAGTAAAGCGCTGCCCCAGATCGCGTTCCCAACGAATGCCGAGGAAATCGCCACGCCTACTGCGTGGCTCACGCCAACGCGAATTGTTGACAGCCGTGAGGCGGCTTGCGTACCATGCGCGCAGCGAGTGTGTCGTCCGGCGCAGAAATCGCGCTGGGCGGTCAGTGTGTCTGATGGACGCGGTTCCCCACCGCGATCGAGGAGAGGAAAATGAAGACGACGATTCGGGCCCTAGCGCTCCTATTTGTGTGCGCCTTGATGGTTGTACTTGCTGCAACTCCACAAACCAAAGCACAAGATTCGAATGCGCAAGGAACGGCCGCTGCTCCAGCAGCGCCTGCCGCACAGCCGCAGGGACGGAAAAAACGCGTGGCGGTGTTCGATTTCGACTACGCCACGGTGCAGACGAATTCCTCGGCGGTTTTCGGAACGAATGTGGACGTGGGAAAAGGCATCAGCGACCTGCTGGTGAAGTATCTGGTGCAGGACGGAACGTATTCGGTGATCGAGCGGCAACAACTGGACAAGATTCTGGCGGAACAGAATTTCTCGAATAGCGACCGGGCCAATCCGGCGTCGGCGGCGAAACTGGGAAAATTGCTGGGCGTGGACGCGATTATCGTGGGCGCGGTAACGCAATTCGGCAACGACAACAAGAACCAGAACGTTGGCGGCGGAGGCGGCAACTGGGGCGGATTCGGCGTGGGCGGGTTTTCGCATAAGAAGTCGAAGGCGGTGGTGACGCTGGACGCGCGCATCGTGAATATCGATACGGCGGAAATCATGGCGGTGGCGGACGGGCACGGAGAATCGTCGCGGTCGAGCATTGGATTGCTGGGCGGCGGCGGGAACTGGCACGGATTTGGCGGGGGAGCCGTTGATTTCGGGTCGAGCGATTTTCAGCAGACGATTATCGGCGAGGCGGTGAAGGCCGCCGTGGAACAGATGAGCCAGGGACTGATTCAGGACGCGCCGAAAGTGGAAGTGCGCACCGTAGCGGTGGAAGGGCTGGTGGCTGCCGTGGTGAGCGGGCAGGTGGTGTTGAATGTGGGCAAGAAGGACGGGGTGAAGGTGGGCGATCAGCTTTCCATCGAGCGCGTGACGATGGAAATCAAGGACCCAGCGACGGGAAAAGTGATTCGAAGAATGACGACTCCGGTGGGTGTGGTGCGGGTGACGGACGTCGATGATGTGTCAGCGGTGACGACGCCGGTTTCAGGCACGGATTTCAAAGTGGGCGACGCGGCGAAAACGGTGACGCAGTAGAAGGAACCTTCCACTTCATACAGCGGCAAGCCCAGCGCGATTGGCGCTCGCGGCATTGTGGCCCCGGCATGGCCGCGCGATAATCGATGCGATAGGGGTGACGCATGGGCGGACCAAGGCTGGGCTCTCCATTTCCGACGCCAACGCCTCCGCGTGATGATCGGGAAACGGCGGCGATTGAGTTCGTGCAGGAGCAGGTTCCCGGCGAAGTGGAGCTGGACGCCGTCGTTCGTGCGCAGGCTTCCGCGCCGCAAGTCGTGGCAAGGATGGTCGCACTTGAGAACTGCGTTTGGTCTCTAGCAAGCTTGCTGCTGTCGCTTCCCGCTGAAACGCGCGAGAAGATCGGCGCTCGAGCGCCACTGGAAGCCGCGCAAGCGCTGCTTCTGAAAAGCATTGTACTCGACCACAACCTCGCATTACCGGAAGCAGAGCGTCCTGCCGAAGCTGGACACGATCCCAACAACACGCTGTTTCCCTAGTAGATCGCTGCGCGCGGCACACGCTGAGCGGTCGTCTTAGTGTGCGGACCACTCCATGGGCAGGCCGACGTAGTTTTCGGCGAGGGATTGGGCGGCGACGCGGGAGCTGGTGACGTAGTCGAGTTCGGCGAGCTGACGGCGGCGATCGAAGGCGTTTTCGCTGTCGAAGCGGTGCAGCATGGACGTCATCCACCAGGAGAAACGCTGCACTTTCCAGACGCGGCGCAGGCAGATAGCAGAATAGTTGTCGAGCAGGTCGCGCTTGCCGGAGTGGTAGAACTCGGCGAGAGCGCGGGCCAGCACGCGCACGTCAGTGACCGCGAGATTCATGCCTTTCGCGCCGGTGGGCGGCACGATGTGCGCGGCGTCTCCGGCGAGGAACAGGCGCCCGTATTGCATGGGCTCGGCGACGAAGCTGCGCATGCCGGTAACGCCCTTCTGCAACACCGGACCTTCCGTCAATTTCCAATCGCCGTCGGCGCTGGCGAGGCGTTTGTGCAGCTCCTGCCAGATGCGGTCGTCCGGCCACTCGTTGATGTCCTCTTCGGGAGAGCACTGGATGTAGAGGCGGCTCAGCGTGGGCGAGCGCATGCTGAGCAGGGCGAAGCCGCGTTCGTGATAGGTATAGATCAGCTCGTCATTCGATGGAGGCGCTTCGGCGAGAATGCCGAGCCAGCCGAAAGGGTACACGCGGTCGTAAATAGTGAGCGCCGATTCGGGAATCGACGGGCGGCAAACACCGTGGAAACCGTCGCAGCCAGCGATGAAGTCGCAGTGAAGTTCGTACGGCTCGCCTTCGCAGCGGAAGCGAATCTTCGGCAGCAGGCTGGGATGGGGGCCGAGCGTGGTGTCCGCGAATTCGTCAATCGAAGCGCCTTCGGCCTCATAGAAAATGTGGCCGCCAGCGGCGAGGCGCGCGTCGGCGAGATCGGCGGTGACGTGGTTCTGTCCGTAAATGGTGACGCCTTTGCCTCCGGCAAGTTCCTTGAAGTTGATGCGGTGGCTGCGGCCATGGAAGCGGAGTTCGATGCCGTAGTGCGTCAGCCCTTCGCGTTCGAGGCGTTCGCCAACGCCAGTTTCCTTCATCAGATCGACGGTGCCCTGTTCGAGCACGCCGGCGCGGACGCGATCTTCGACATACTGGCGGCTACGCGACTCGATGACAATCGACTCGATGCCTTGGAGATGAAGCAAGTGCGAGAGGACCAGTCCGGCGGGGCCAGCACCGATGATTCCGACTTGGGTGCGGAGATTCGTGGTGGAGGCCCTTTCGATTAGGCGAGGTTACTCAACGCAGGTAACATCCGAAAAACCCGCATCTTCTGCGCAAACCGCGAAGGATGCGGTACCCGCAAAACCACGGCACTTGGTGAGGCCGTGGAACATTGTACATTCAACTTGCAAAGAGGAAAGATCAATCTAGAATGCATCCACCTGAACGTGCAGGAACGCATTGCGGATCCCAGGGAAGACGGACGTCCCGTCGAACGGAAATGGCCCCGCAATCGGCGAAGATAAACGGGGAGGATCAAGCGTGCCGGAAAAAACGAAATTCTACGGATGGAATCTTGTCGCTGTGCTGTTCTGCCTGGATTTCGTCAACATGGGCGTCCCCTATTACGGCGGCAGCGTGATCATCAACGATTTCATGTCGCGCGACATCCACATGAGCGCCAGCACGCGGGGACTGGGATTCACGCTGCTGAATATTTTCGTGGGTCTGGCGGCGATACCGGCGGCGATCTCGATCGTGAAGATCGGGCTGCGGGCGACGTTCGTGCTCGGCTCTGCGATCGTTTGCCTGGGCGCGCTGTACATGGCGCTGTTTGCGAAGACTTCCCTGGAGTACCTGATTGCCTTCGGCGTGGTTATCGGAACGGGTATCATTTTTGCAACGCTGGTTCCGGCGTTCACAGCGGTGGCGCGCTGGTTCCGAAAATATCGCGGGAGGGCGAACGGCATTGCGGTTTCGGCTTCCGGAATCGCGGGACTACTGGCCGCCCCGCTGCTGGGCAGCGTTATTCGCGGTCATGGAGGTAACTGGCGGTTGGGGTGGTTCATCGTGGCCGGCGCCGTGGTGATTGCCGGAATCCTGGCGTTTTTCGGGGTGAAGGAAAGCCCCGAATCAATGGGACAGTTCGTCGATGGCATACCGCCGGAGCAGCAAACGCAGGTGACCCGCACGGATACCCTGGCGACGAAGTATCCGTGGACTACTTCCCAGGCATACCGGACCGCAGCTTATTGGTTGATCGCCCTGGGAGGTATCGTCGCGACATTTCCGTTTTTTCTATTTGTGGCGCACTGGGCCAGACGCCTGACGGGGGTGGGATTCAGCGGATCCGACGCCGATTGGGCACTGGGCTTCTTGACAATCGGCACGCTCCTGGGGCGGTGGCTGGGCGGCGTGCTGATGGATTTTATGAATGCGCGTATGGCGTTTGTGGTGGGGCTAGCGGTGTACTTCGTGGGGACCTACCTGGCGATCGCGGCGATGCCTGGCGAGACGGGCTTGTGGATGGCCTATATTGCCGCCTTGCTGAATGGAGCGGCGTACGGATGGACATTTACGTGCGTCGGGACGATGATCGCACACTACTACGGGCCGGCGGCTTTCCCGAAGCTGTATGGGACAATGACGCTGCTGATTTCGTTGATTGCATCACCGGCGGGGATCGTCGGCGGCTGGATTTTCGACGCTTACAAGAGCTACACGCCGGCGTTTGAATTGAATGCAGCGCTGGCGGCGGTGGGCATCGTGGCGATTTTGTTTGCGGCCATGCCGAAGCCAGGTGCGACAGTGGGCGCGGAAGCGGTGCAGGCCGCAGCGCATTAGCGTAGGCTTCGCGGACCGGCGACCTCGATGACCGGGTACCTGCGAACGCGTATATGTTGCGCAGTACGTAACGATTTGGTAACCTCGGTGCACTGGGAGCTTGAGCAATGTTCCAGTCACCCCGAAGCAGAAAAGTTGGCACCGTCGCCGCGCTGGTGATTTCGTGGTCGGCGGTTTACTGGCTATATTCGCTGCTACCACCGTTGAAGCACGACATTTTGTTCCGAATCGGTTTTTTATCCGCAACGATGTGCGCGCTTGGCGGCCTGACGTTCTTTTGGGGTGTATTGCTCTCGCACATAGCGCGGCACCGAAAGTGGTCACCGCGGACCTGCCACAAAGCAGGACTTTCGATTCTGGTTCCTTTCGCAGGGTTGTGTTTTGCCGTTTCGCGGGATCAGTTCTTCGTGATCCTGGAATTTGAAGGGGCGGTGTGCCTGGCAACTTTCGTAGGTTACGTATGCCGAAAACTAGCGTATCCAGGGCTGACAGACGATGAGGCGTATGCGCCCGAGCCGCCGCTTACGCTTTTCCCCAAATAGCTGCCGGCCTATTCCCTTTCGATCAACCTACAACTGAATCTTCGAGAACAAGTAGCTGCCGATGGCGAGCAGGATAAGGCTGAGGACTACGAGAACGCCGAAGTCCGTGACGATGCTGAAGGCGAAGGCGCTGCTTAGCGCGCCACGGAGGCCGTCGACTCCATAGGTCACCGGATTGAGGCGCAGCGCTCCCTCCAGGATTTTCGGCAAGCCCTTCATCGGGAAGAGCGCGTCCGAAAAGAAAAAGAGCGGCATGACTAGAAAATTCATCACTAGCGGAAAGCCTTGCATATCCTGCAGCACGGAGCCGAGGGCGGTACCGATGGAAGTGAACAGCAGCGAAATCAGGAACATGAAGACGAGCGCGACGGGCACCAGAAGCCAACTGTGCACGCGGAAGCCGAACGCCACACAAACGATAAAGACCGCAAAGCCCTGCAACATGGCCACGATGGCGCCGCCAAGCACGCGGCCAAAGACGATTTCGAGGCGCGAAACGGGCGCGACCAAGGTTTCCTTTAGGAAACCGAACTGGCGGTCCCAAATGATCTCGATTCCGGAAAAAACCGCGGTAAACATGATGCCCATGGCGATGATTCCCGGCGCGAGAAAAGTGAAATAATTGCCAGCGCCGGCAAGTTTAAAGATCGAGCCGAGCCCGAAACCGAGCGCCAGCAAAAATATCACGGGCTGGCCGAGCGATCCCACAATACGGGCGGGCGAGCGGACGTAACGCTTCAACTGCCTGATGCACAGGATGTAGATGGCTCTCATCGGCGGCCGGCTCCTCTCCAGGCGTTGCGCATCATGCGCATGCGGTCGGTGGAATTAGCTTCTTCGTCGCGAATGGCATGGCCGGTAAGCGCGATGAACGCGTCCTCGAGCGTGGCACAGTCCGTCTGCAGCTTGAGTGCGGCGGGCGTATCCTGCGCCACGATTTTGCCGTGGTCGATTACCGCGCATTCGGCAGCCACACGATCGGCCTCTTCCATATAGTGCGTGGTAAAAAAGACGGTGACGTTCTGTTCCTTGCTAAGAGTATCGATGTAGCCCCAGATGTGATTGCGCGTCTGCGGATCGAGGCCAATGGTAGGCTCGTCGAGAAACAAAATACGCGGGCGGTGCAACAGCGCGCGGGCCACTTCCAAGCGCCGCTTCATGCCGCCGGAGTATTGCTTGACGAAGTCGCCCCGGCGCTCCCACAGGCCGACGAGTTCGAGCAACGACTGGGCGCGCTTCATGCGTTCGCCGCGAGGAACGCCGTAGAGAGCGCCGTGCAGGTCCATGTTTTCGAGGGCGGTCAGCTCGTCATCGAGGCTGGGATCCTGGAAGACGATGCCGAATGACCGACGGACCTGCTTGCGCTCGCGCACCGGATCGTGTCCGTTGACGCGCAGCGTGCCGCTGGTAGGCTCCAGAATTGTGGTGAGCATCTTGATCGTGGTGGTTTTGCCCGCGCCGTTTGGACCGAGAAAGCCGAAGATCTTGCCCTCCGGCACCGTGAACGAGATATGGTTCACCGCGCAGAAATTGCCGTAGTTCTTGACGAGGTCCTGCACTACGATCATGTCGCTCATGCGAACCCTTTCATCCGTAACGGAATCTTGCGCGACCCCACCCCGATCGCCCTACCGCGCGGATGCGCGCAGGCGGGCATACGTCTACGGCGGCCAAACAGATTACGATGTATGTGACTGCCCGTGCAATCGGTGCGAGTGATTATAACGGGTGAAGAGGACAAAATGTTACGGGGAATTTACGGCGAGTGCGGAGGATTGCGTTGACAACAGTACGAGAGGCTACCTACCAGGTGCTGCGCGACCTGGGCATTACCAAAATTTTCGGCAATCCCGGATCGAGCGAGCTGCCGTTTCTGAAGGACATGCCCCCGGAATTTGAATACGTGCTGGGGCTGCACGAGCGCGCGGCGGCCGGCATCGGGCTGGGGTACACGCTGGGGCGAAATGAAGCGGCGTTCGTGAACCTCCATTCCGTTGCGAGCGTCGGCAACGGGCTTTCGGCCCTGATTGACGCCTACTATTTGCATGCGCCTCTGGTGGTGACCACGGGGCAGCAAGATCGCCGGCAGATCATGGCTGAGCCCTTTCTGGTGAGCCGGGCCGTGGAAGTGGTGAGGCCGTACGTGAAATGGGCGTGCGAGCCGCTGCGCGCGGAAGACGTGCCTGCGGCGATTGCGCGCGGATACCACTTGGCGATGCAACCGCCGCGCGGGCCTGTGTTCATTTCCATTCCGATGGACGATTGGAACAAGCCGTGCCAACCCGTGGTGGCGCGGCGAGTAAGCCAAACGGTTGCGCCGGATTCCGCGGCGCTCGATGAAGTGGCGCGCGCAATCGATTCCAGCAGCAAGATCGCGCTGATCGCCGGATCGCAGATTGAGGAGGACGGCGCGTGGAATGACGTGATCGCGCTGGCCGAACGGCTGAATGCGGACGTCTACGCCGAGCCGATCGCGCCGCGCTGGGCGTTTCCGCGCAATCATCGCTTGTTTCACGGCGGGTTGCTGCCGGCGCAAAAGCCTTTGGCGGACCAACTGGCTGGTTACGACACGGTGGTGGTTCTGGGCGCGCCGGTGTTTCTCTATTACGCGTACGTGCCGGGTGACGCGATCCGTCCAGGAACGAAACTGTTTCAGATTACGAATTCGCCGCAGGATGCCTCGGCGGCGTTGGCCGGGACGAGCATCGTGGGCAATATTTCCATGGCAGCAAGATATTTGAGTGAGCGGGTGAAACAAGTTGAACGAGACTCGCCGCCGCAGTCCGCGCCGCCAGAGCCGAAGCCTGCATATCCAATGACGACGGCATATCTTTTCAACACGCTCGCGAAGCTGATGCCGCGCGACGCCATTATTGCCGAGGAATGCCCTTCGTCGAAGGGCGATCTGGACCGCTACATCCGGCTGGATGAGCCCGGCTCGTTTTATTCGGTGCGCAGCGGGATTTTAGGATTTGGCGTACCGGCGGCGGTTGGCCTGCAACTCGCCCATCCCGAGCGGCGCGTGATTTGCCCAGTAGGCGATGGCTCGCTGCAATATTCGGTGCAGGCGCTGTGGTCCGCGGTACAGATGAAAGCGCCAGTGATTTTCCTGGTGATCTGTAACGGGAACTATTCGGCGCTGAACGGGTTTCGCGAGTTCACGAAAGTTGGCAAGAACGTGCCAGGGATCGACATTCCGGGAATCGACGCGACGCAGATCGCGCGCGGCTATGGAATGCAGGCGCGCGTCGTGGATCGTCCCGAGGAGTTGGAGCCTGCGCTGCGCGACGCATTCGAGTCGAAGTGCCCGTCGCTCGTCAGCGTGAATGTGCAGGAAGGCGGGCAGAAGACGATGGGGATGGATCAGTCAGTGAATCCGCCGAATTACGGGTGAATTTCGCGGCCAACACAGGCACTGCGCTCAATTCAGTTCGTTAGTTCGTGGCGCAACTTTTCGTAAGTGGTCGAAAGTTCTTCCGGCTCCACGCGCGTTTCGCCGGTGACGGTCATGAAATTGGCGTCGCCCGCCCAGCGCGGCAGCACGTGCAGATGGAGATGGCCGGTGATGCCGGCTCCAGCGGCGCGTCCTAAATTCATGCCAAGGTTGTAACCCTCCGGGCGATAGACGCGGCCAAGCGCGCCTTGCACGCGCTGCGCGAGGCGCATCATCTCGGAGAGCGTTTCCGGTTCGGCGGCACCGAGATCGGCCACATGCGCGTAGGGAACCACCATGACATGGCCGCTGGTATAAGGATAACGATTCAGAATGATGAAATTTTTTTCGCCGCGAAAGACGACCAGCGTGCGCGCATCGTCGTTGGCGGCAAGAGCGTCGCAGAAGATGCAGCGGTCATCTTTCGAAGCGTTGGCGATATAGCGATAGCGCCAAGGCGACCAAAGATAGTCCATCCCGCCTAGCTCTGCGCGCCGGAGGACGAAGAACCCTCCGGGTTATTGACGTAATCCTTGAGTTCCTTGCTGGGTTTGAAGAAAGGAATCTTTTTCGCCGGAACATCTACTTTCGCGCCGGTTTTCGGATTTCGCCCCGTGCGGCCGCGGCGTTCGCGGGTGCGAAAGCTGCCGAAACCGCGGATTTCGATCTTATCGTCGCCTTGCAGCGCCGTGATGATGCTGTCGAAAATCGTTTCCACGGCGGCTTCCGCTTCCTTGCGCGACAATTCGGCAACGCGCTCGACCTCGCCTACCAAGTCGGCCTTGGTCATTGTGTGATTCGGATTTTCTTGTGCTCCCACGACCTCTGCCATCGGTGGAGAGCCTCCTCTCGCTGCGTGTTGTGATCCGGTCTGTTGCGCGCCGGGGCGGGGCGCCGCACAATCCCGTGAATATCATCAATCTACGTTAAGGTAAATGCAATTCGCAACAGTTCCCGCGTCCGGGCACCTCGCCCGCTCCACGGAAGGACGACGTCACAAAGCCTGGCGCTTAGCCAAAAGCGCGTCGCCGATCGTGGCATTGGGCGAAGAACGCGTCGAACGGAACGACTCCATTTCCTGGCGCTCCGCCTGCTTTTGCGCCGCTCGATAGCTCAAGCTGATCTTGCGCTGCTCGGGCTCGATCTTAAGGATCTTGAAATCATATTCCTGACCGGCCGAGAGCACCGAGGTGACGCGCTGCTCACGCGACAACTTATTATTGGCGGTTTTGTCGCGGTCGCCCTTGGCACGCCGCTCCTCGATTTCGGAAATGTGGCAAAGGCCTTCGATGCCCTCGGCAAGTTCGACGAACGCGCCAAATTCGGCCGTCCGCGCCACTTTGCCCCGAATCACCTCGCCGGATTTATGCTCGGCGAACCACTTGGCCCAAATGTCGTTGACTTGCTTGATGCCGAGCGACAACCGGCGGTTTTGCGTGTCCACTTTTAGCACGCGAGTTTCGACCATCTCGCCCTTCTTCACCTTTTCGCTCGGATGCTTCACCCGTTCGGTCCAGCTCATGTCGCTGATGTGAATCAAACCTTCGATGCCCTCTTCTAATTCCACGAACGCGCCGAAATCGGCCAGGTTGCGAACGCGCCCGCTGACCAGAGTGCCAACCGGGAACTTTTCAGCAACGGCGTCCCACGGGTCGGGCAGCGTCTGTTTGAGGCCCAAGGAGATACGGCGCTGATCGAGCTTCATTTCCAGAACGACGACCTCGACGTCATCGCCAACCTTCACGATCTTGGAAGGATGCTTGGCGTGCTTTGACCAGGTCATTTCGCTAACGTGCACCAGACCTTCGATGCCCGGCTCGATCTGCACGAACGCTCCGTAGTCCGTAACGCCCACTACTTTTCCGGTGGCGCGAGTGCCGACAGCAAAGCGCTCCGGCACGGTGGCCCAAGGATCGGGAAGAAGCTGTTTGCGGCCCAACGAAATGCGCTGCTTTTCCTTGTCGAACTTCAGCACCTGGACTTGAATCTCTTCGCCGGGCTGCACCACCTTTGAAGGATGTGGCACGCGTCCCCAAACGAGGTCGCTTACGTGCAGGAGGCCGTCCATTCCGCCCAAATCGACGAAAATACCGTAGTCGGTGATGTTCTTTACGCGGCCCGTGACCACGGCACCCTCGACCAGAGTGGAGGCAAGCGCGTCGCGCTTGGTCTTCATCTCATCTTCAAGGATGGCGCGGCGGCTGACCACAACATTACCGCGCTTACGATTCAGCTTCAGAACGCGCACTTCGATCTCGCGGTCTTTCCAAGCTTCCAAATCGTGCACCGGCTTCAGTTCGATCTGCGAGGCAGGCAAAAACGCGCGGACACCTACATCGATCACCAGGCCGCCTTTGATGCGCTCAAGCACTTTGCCCGTGAGGTTGGTGTGCTCGCGAGACGCCTTTTCAAGGCGCTCCCAGGAACGGCGGCGATGCGCGCGGACATGCGAAAGGAGGACGTAGCCGTCTTTCCGTTCGTGCAACCTTTCGACTTCGATGGTCTGGCCAGGACCGAACTCAATCGGAGCGCCGGAATCAAGGAACTCCTGCGCCGGAACGAGGCCCTCGAATTTTCCGCCCACATCGACCACGACCCCGGCGTCCGTGACGGCGAGGACGTGGCCATCGAAGATCTCCCCCTCGGCCGCAGCCTCGGCGGCGGGGAACTGATCGAGCATACGATCCATTGCTTCGGCCATTTCGGCCGCCTCCGCTTGCGCTTCAGTGGATTGCTCCGCCGACGCGGATTCGGAGGCCAACTTTTCAGGGGCGGACTCAGTGCGAGCATGGTCTTCCGTTGGAGGGGAAACGTGTCCATCGGAAACAGAATTCACGGAATCCTCGGTCAGCAAGGGAGAGGATTCAGGTTCGCGGGCCACTGCGGTAGCGACTCCTGTTGCGGACTGCGCGCCAGGAATGGCTGCAGGAGAAACCGCGGCTGGTTGCTCGGCGCCAGAATCGGCCGAAGAAACCTGGGCGTTAGGATTTTGGTCGGGTGACATGGAGAACAGCCTCCGTACGGGTGCGTGCCCTGCTTGCCGAGGGTGCCACCTCGGTTACTCCATCCTGCTCGGGGGATGAAGCAATGAAGGGGATAGAGCGTTCGTTGTCGAACGTCTTACCGATAGAAATGATACGCGCCCGCTTTGAAGCTTGTCAACCAAGCCGACTAGTAGCGCCGGTGAGCACATGTAGGCCCTCGCGGTCCTCAAGCAAGCAGAACTGTATGATACAGTTGCGAGCCGATGCGCATTTTCGTGCTGGGAGCGGGCGGAACCGGGTCGCTGCTCGCACAATTGCTGGCTCGCCAGGGTCACTCGGTTTGGTGTGGCGACCGCGACGTGGAACGCGCGCGGCGCTTCCTGGGCAAAAAAAGCGAAATTGAAGTTGTCGAAGCAAATGCACGCAACATCTGGTCCATCGTGCGCGCGGCGCGCGGCGCAAACCTGTTGATCAATGCTTCGCCGGCCGTCTACAACCAGATTATTTTGAGGGCGGCGCTGAGGCTGCGCGCGCACTACCTGGACCTGAATTCCCACTTGACGGCAAATCCTTTTCGCCCGGAGCAATTCCAATTTCACCGGAGGTTCGTGGCTAAAAACCGAGTCGCGCTGATTTGCGCGGGAGTGGCGCCGGGACTAACGAACTTGCTGGCGCAGCGCGGCTCGGAACTGCTGGACAAAGTTGAAGCAGTGCAGATCCGGCTTTTCGAAAGCACGGAGAGCAAGGACCCGATTTCGACGTGGTCCGCGGAAGTGGCGTACGACGAAGCCATTTCTCGCCCGCCGGTGTACCGCGAGGGCCACTTCCATCTGGCGAAGAGGTTTGACGAGCGGGAACTTTTCCGTTTTCCTCCACCGATCAGCGCGGTTCCCGTATACCTGGCGGCGCAAGATGAAGTTTGCTTGCTTCCTTATGCTCTCTCGGTGCGTGACGTGGACGCAAAAATCGGCGGCAACGATTTCGAGAAGCTGCGGCGGTGGTACAGGCAGGGTCGACTGAACCGGTCGCGCGGCATTTCGCGCAAGCATTTCCCCGAAACGCTGACGCCGCGCGCGGTGGCTAAACTGATCCGAAAAGGGGCGCTGGAAAACGCACGCTTCGCAGCAGCCGTGCTGGTGCGCGGAGTGAAAGGCAACGAGCAGCTGCTGGTGCGCTGGGACGCCAGCTTCCCCACTCTTTATCAGATCCGGCAGCGCGGCTTGCTTTCCACGCCCATTCCCTACGCCACAGCGCATCTGGCGGCGATTTTCGTGAAGCACTTTCCGCGCGAGACGGCCGGCGTGATCGGTCCTGCCGCGATGCCTGCGGCCACGCGACGAGCGGTGCTGGCGGATGTGCGCTCGCGCGAATTCCGCGTTTCCCTGAAAATTAAACGCCTGAAAACATTGGAAGACGAATATTAGCGGATTGGCGGGCCGAGGATTGTTTGACCGACTGCGCACCGGGCCGCTATAATTTGAGTTTCGGTCCGGGCAATTGAAGCGCGCCGGGCGAAGACTGCGGCGGGTAAGGACCCTCCCGGCTAAATTTCCCCTGCGGGGAAATCCCATGAGAGAAATCAGGAGCAGGTCATGACCATTAAGGCGACACTTTTGCGTTCGGGGATGATCATCAAGCATGAGGGCGATCTGCACATGATCTTCAACGTGGACCATCGCACGCCTGGAAACAAGCGCGCGGCCATGCAAACGCGCATGCGAAACCTGCGCACCGGGGCGATGATCGATTACCGGTTCCGCGCCGAGGATTTCCTCGACAAGGTGACGGTGGACGAAGTGGAGTTCGAGTATCTTTACAGCGATGGTGAAGGGCACCACTTCATGAACACGGAAAACTACGAGCAGATGGCGCTGCAGAATGACATCGTGGGCGACTCCAAGGATTATTTGATTCCCAACATGCCGGTGAAGATTGAATATTACGACGGGAAGGCGATCGGTGTGCTGCTGCCCGATACGGTCGATCTGACGGTGGTGGAAACCGAACCGAGCATTCAGAAGGCAACCGCCAGCTCGGTGATGAAACCGGCGAAGCTGGAAACGGGGCTGATGGTGAACGTGCCGCCGTTCGTGGGCGAGGGCGATAGGATTAAGGTAGATACGTCCGAAGGCCGCTACATCCAGCGAGTGCAGTAACGCGAGCGGGCTGTAACGGCGGTCCTTCACCCGCGCCGCCTTTGGCATCCCACCCGAATTTCCATCGAGAGTGTCTATTGCGCGGCGGACTTTTTTGCGCCGAAGACGCGCGCGAAGATAGCGTCCACGGCGCGAAGCTGGCGACGCAAATCGAACGTATGAGCTAGAGCTTTCTCGTCGAGAAATTCGCGGACGTGCGGATCGGCGGAGATGCGTTCCTGAAAGCTGGATTCCGATTCCCACGCGGCCATGGCGTGCGCCTGCACCCATTTGTAGGCATCTTCGCGCGGTGCGCCGTGCTCGACCAAATCCTGCAGCAACTGGCCGGAAAAAACCAAGCCCTGCGTGGCGTTGAGATTTCGCAACATGCGCTGGGGGAAGACTTTCATATTTTCCACGATCCACGCGGTGCGGTTGAGCATGTAGTCCACGAGAATCGTGGAATCAGGCAGAATCACGCGCTCGACCGAACTGTGCGAGATATCGCGTTCGTGCCACAGAGCGACGTTCTCCATCGCCGCGACGGAATTGGCGCGCACCACGCGCGCGAGGCCCGAAATTTGCTCGCTAGAAACAGGATTGCGCTTGTGCGGCATGGCGGAGCTGCCACGCTGCTCGCCGCCGAATGGCTCCTCTAGTTCGCGCACTTCGGTGCGCTGCAAGTGGCGAACTTCGATCGCAACGCGTTCGAGCGTTGCGGCAATGATGGCAAGTGCACTGACGTATTGCGCGTGGCGGTCGCGTTCGAGCACCTGGGAGGTGATCGGCGCGGCGGCGAGACCGAGCTTGGCGCAGATTTTCTGTTCGACTTCGGGGCCGAGATGAGTGCAGGTGCCGACCGCGCCGGAAATTTTGCCGACGGTCATGGCGTATGCGGCGGTGGCAAAGCGTTCGTAATCGCGATGATTTTCGGCGTACCAATTGGCGATCTTCAGGCCGAAGGTGATGGGCTCGGCGTGGATGCCATGCGTGCGGCCGATTTCGGGCGTGTCCTTAAATTCCCAGGCACGCTTTTCGAGAGTTTGTCCAAAGTGCGCGAGGCCCTTTTCGATTAAACGGGAAGCATCGCGAATCAGCAGAGCCTGCGCGGTGTCGACAACATCGTTGGAGGTGAGGCCGTAATGCAGCCAGCGGGCGGCTTCCGGGTCGCCAACGGCTTCCTGCACGGCGATGGTGAAAGCAATGACGTCGTGGCGAACTTTGGCTTCGATTTCGTTGATGCGGGCCACGTCGATGCGCGCGCGTTCGCGCAATTTAGCTGCGGCTGCGCGCGGGACGATGCCTGCTTCAGCGAGCGTTTCCGTGGCGGCGAGTTCGACATCCAGCCACTTCTGGAATTTGTTTTCTTCGCTCCAGACGCGGCCCATCTCCGGACGGGTATATCGCGAGATCACGTTCGTCTCCCTGAATCGCAGTTGTTGCCGATGAAGTTTCCGGTTCCATCATACCTGAGTTCCTGAAACCGGGATGCGCCAGCCTCGCCCGCTCGGGCGCAGCCCGGATCGAGTTCGCTGAGGACCGGCAAGAATCGCGCTTCCGAACTATTCGCACGACGATTGATTTGGGCCAACCAGCGGTTCGGACGAAGGCATGCGGATTTGTGTCGATCTGGAAAGGAGGCAACCGTTTGTTTTCTACGAGTTAGGGCACATTTAGAATGGCTGAGTGTGTCGATCTGGCGACTGCGAATTTTACTTCGCTGTAATTGCAACGCCTCTTTCATCGAACCGCCTCCTTTCCCAATCCGGATCAGACACACGGACCGCGCCTGCCGCCGAGGGGCGTTTCAAATCCGCGTTGCCTGCCCTCGGCGGGTTCCGAGCAGACAACAAAAACAAGCTAGGGTAGCATGGATTTGATGGAACGTCAATAGAAATCCAAGGGCCCAAGCTGCCGCGCTTCCCGGTAGACATCAGCGGGACGCAATGGGCGCGGAAGTTCGCGGCGCTACGTGTAAACGTTAGGGGCTGATGACGCGCGACTTACACTTGCACCGGAGCGAAGGATGCTAAGCTCGGCGCCGCCTGCGCAGCTTGGCGGTGACGGGAGGATATGTGGAGTTTGTGCGGTCGATTGGGCGGTGGGCGCTGGCGGGGCTGGTGATCAACTGCATCATCGGCAGCGGGATCTTCGGGATTCCCGGGGAGCTGACGCGGCGGCTGGGACGGGCGAGTCCGCTGGCGATGATCGCGGCGGGGCTGGCGATGGCCACGATCATGGCGTGTTACGCGGAAGTTGCGTCGCAATTTACGGAGCCGGGCGGATCGTACCTGTACGTACGAACGGCGTTCGGGCGGTTCGCGGGAATGCAAGCGGGCTGGTTCTGGCTCTTGTCGCTGCTCGGCGGCTGCGCCGCCAATGCAAATTTGCTGGTCACGTATCTAGCGGGCATGTTTCCGCAAACAGCACACGGGTGGACACGCGCGGCAATTTTGACGGCGGTGATCGCGATTCCTGTGGCGGCGAACTACCGGGGCGTGCGCGCGGGCGCGAACGTGAGCAGCGTTTTGACCGTGGCCAAGCTGGCACCGCTCGGAATTTTGATCGCGCTGGGCTTGTGGCGCTTCGGGCACGCCGCGCAGACGATCCATCCGGCCGAAATCATCACTCCGGGATGGAAAGCGTGGGCGGAATCACTGTTGCTGGTGATTTTCGCGTATGAGGGATACGAGGATACAGTTGTGCCGTCGGGCGAAGTAAAGAACCCGCGGAAAAGCATCCCTTTCGCTCTGTTCACCGGGATGGCTGTGTGCATGGCGGTGTACGCGCTGCTGCAATTCGTGACGGTGGCGACGATTGGCAACCAGGCAACGGACCGGCCGATAGGAGCCGTGGCGGCAGTGCTGCTGGGGCCTGGCGGCGAAACGTTCGTGGCCATCGCCGTGATGCTTTCCGTATACGGATACATTTCCGCGGCAATACTCAACGCGCCGCGGCTGGCTAGTGCGTTTGCCGAAAACGGCGATGGGCCAGAGTGGTTGGGCAGATTGCATCCGCGATTTCGCACACCTGGGTTGGCGATTTTCTTGTTTGCGGCCCTGGTGTGGATTCTCGCGCTGACTGGAACTTTTTTGTGGGCACTGGCGCTCGCGGTGGGCGCCTCGACGATTTACTACGGCGGGGTATGCGCGTCGCTCATACGCTTGCGACGAATGCGACCGAACGCGGAGGCGCTGCGAATACGATGGGGGCCGGTGTGGGCTGTGCTGGGAATCATTTTTTCGCCACTGATGCTGACGCAGATGGATGTGCGCGAAGCGCTGCTTATGCTGGTGACGGCGGGGTTAGCGGCGGCGAATTGGTGGTGGGCAAGGCAGCGCGGGGCCGGCGCGGGTGCAACGCCCTCCTGCCAAATCAAGGACAGCGCTACGGGTGCGGTGAGGTGATTCCGGTAGCTTCTTCTGCGACTGCCACTCGATTCAGCTGTGCGTCAGCGGCGGTTAACGATCGCTTCTTCGGTTAGCCCGCGTCATTCACCGAGAACCACAACGATATCGGTAGCTGATAGGCTGAGTAGTTCGCGTTGCTGGGCGCTCAGTTTCGCACGATCGAGATAAAAAATTTGATCATCATTTACTTGCTGCGCAACCTTTAGCAAGCTGCGGGCCTTCAACGCCGAGCCCTTCATGCGGGACGCAAAGTACAAAATGCAGGGCGGCTGAGAGTGGACCCACCCGTTGCAACTGCCAGAATCGAACCCCATGCCCACATTTTGCGCGCTGCCGCTTGCCGTCCTGGCAATCATGTAGACAGGTCCTACCGAAACCGTGAAGCCAGCGCTCGATAATGCGGCCACAGCTGCACCGGCGTTCGCGTCAGTTATGTTTGGAGTCTGCGTTAGCGACAAATTCAGATCGAGATAAATCGCGCCCTCGGGCTTCGCCTTTGGATCGATGTATATTCCATGAGGCCCCTGAGCGACGCGCTGTCCATAGATTGGGTATACGGCTTGAATGTCGGCGACGTCCTTCGCCGATTGGATCGTTTGAACCTGCCGCGTCAACTTGGCAAATTGTGTCTCTTGGCTATTTGCCTTTGCGATGAGCATATTGAGGCGTTGCTGAGTAGCGTCCAATTGTGCATCCAAGGCTTCCACGTCCGTCGAGCGCGCATCTACTTCGCTCTTGAGCTTCGAGACAGATTGCTCGGTGCCGTTGATCGCGGCATCAACTTGTTGAGACTTGGCCGACGCATCGTCGGCCGTTTTCTTTGCCTTCGCAGCCTCATCCTGAGCTTGGCTTATAACTGCATTCACCGACTCTCGGGCGTTTGCGGCAATGTGTCGGATATCGAAGGTGTCTTTGCCAAAAATGATAGCTAGAGCGAGCAACGCGATTGCCGCCGGGATTCCCGTGAAGTATAGAATTAGCGTCGTCCACTTTCGCACGCGAGACATTATGTTCTCGGCGGTTTGCAGTTCCAGGTTATGGGTGTTAACCCCGTCATCCAGCGGCTCGCGATGCTGTACTTCCAGCCTCGCGATGCGTTCGGTCAGCGAGCCAATCGTCTCCGCCGTCAGTCGATGTCCGCAGGTTCCGCAGAAAGCTTGACCGTCAGGGTTGTTCGCAGAGCAGTTCTGGCAGATCATCGAGCGGCACCTCTACGACCGCGAGATAACTGGGGCGTCAAGACACGGTGGCACTACCTTACCCGGGCCGACTTGTTCCTCCCAATGCGACACAAGTGGAGCGCCGATAGCGAGCATTGAACGAGGACGGTGCCGCGCTCCTAGTGGCTGGGAATATACATCAAGAGTACGTGGCTTCAGCTGGAATTTTGGAGGAGCGTGCTAGAGATCGAAGGGGCCCAGGGGGATGCGCTGGGAGGCGATGTGCAGCGAGCCACGGAAGGCGAAATCGACGGCGCGCGCGGCGAGGGCTTGTTCGGCGGAGAGGCGCGCGATATCGGGGTGGTTATTTTGCTCGGAGAGATGCGCGAGGACGAGATGGCGCGGGCGCGCGTCGAAGACCTCGGAATCGGCGAGGAAGTCGCTGACGACCGTGTTGGAAAGATGGCCGGTGCGGCTCATCACGCGTTGTTTGATGTGCCAGGGATAGGGGCCAACCTTAAGCATTTCGAGATCGTGATTGGATTCGAGCATCAGAAAGTCGGCATCGCGAAGATGCTGCTTTACATGCTCGGGCAGGTAACCGAGATCGGTGCTGACGGCGACCTTCGTGCCGTTGGCGCGGAAGGCGAAACCAACGGGATCGGCGGCATCGTGGGGGATGCGGAAGGCGTTGATTTCCACGTCGCCGATTTCAAATCGTTCGCCGGCACTGATGAATTCGATGCGCTCGAAGGTGGCTTTCGAGCCGGGATCGGCAGGATCGTTCGAGTACATTTTCAGAATTTCGCGGTGCGTCGGCTCGGTGAGGTACGCAGGGCAATGCCAGTGGCGTGCGAGCTGCGCGAGCGCATTGGAATGGTCGGAGTGCTCGTGGGTGACTAGGATGGCGTCCACGCGCTCGGGAAAGGCGCGGCCCAGAGCTGCGAAGCGGCGCGTCAATTCCTTTTTGCCGAGGCCAGCGTCAACGAGGAGAGTGGTGCTGCCGGTTTCGAGCAACGTGGAGTTGCCGGCGCTGCCCGAGGCTAGGATGGAGATACGGATCGAGATGCGTCCCTCAATAAATGCCCGATGGATTTTACTTCCGCGAAGATGATGTCAAAGACAGTTGGCGGCGTCAAAGGAAAAACGCTGTGGTTGCGGAAAACGGACGCAGGAGGAATACAATCGGGCGCTGATTTGGACTGCCAAGGAACTCAAAGACGCTCTGCCGGGCGGGAGCAGCCTCCACTTGCGGAGTGAAGGTAGTGAGCGTCGGAAAACTCGACGCTGAGAGGAAAGCAAATGCGATTTCCGATGCTGATGTTGCTGGTGGTGCTGGCGATGGCGGTTCCGGCCGCGGGCCAGGACGCCTGCTCGTGGTCACGCGATCTGCGGCTGATTAACGGCAAAATTCATACGTTCGATGCGCAGGATCATGTGGCGAACCAAGTGACCATTCAGGAGGGCCGAATCGCCTTTGTGGGACCGCCGGGGAATCACAAGCTGAATCCGTGCACGAAGGTGATTAATCTCCACGGGCGCGTGGTGGTCCCCGGGCTGATCGACGATCACAACCATTTCGTGTTGTTCAGCCAGCGGCCGGGCTACGACGTTATGGTCGAAACCGCCACGAGTATTCCGCAAGCGATGGCGATGCTGAAGGGGCGCGCCAAAACCGTTCCGGCGGGCGGCTGGGTGACGGCGATTGGCGACTGGACTCCCAGGCTGTTCAAGGAAAACCGGATGCCGACGCTTGCGGAATTGGATCAGGCTGTGCCGAATCATCCGGTGTACTTCGCGACCTTTGGACCTGCGGTGACCAACAGCCTAGGGAAGAAATTTTTCGAAAGCAAGGGCATCACCGTGAGCGAGACCGGCGCGCTGGCCGGCCCCGCGGCCAACGCGGCGCTAGGCGTGCTGCGCAAAATGGAAACCCCCGAGGACAAGATTCGCAGCGCTGAGTATGCGCAGTCGTACGCGCTGCAATACGGCCTGACGACCAGCGTGGACATGGGGGTTTTCGCCGATCCAGGCAGCCCCGATTTGCAGGACGATTTCACGTTTCCCGGAATTGCCAGCGCCGATCCCTGGACCGTTTACGGGCAGATACTCGCGCTCGACCACCAGCACAAGCTGGATGAGCGCGTGCGGCTTTTCCAGATCTCGATGGACAAAACCATGGCGCTGCCGCTTTTAAGGGAACGGCTGCTAAATCTGTTCCCGGATTTTGGCGACAACATGCTGCGAGTTTCCGGAATCGGCGAATTTGCGAGCCCCTGGTTTTCGAACTTTGCAGGAGGGCAGCACCCGGAGAACTACGAGGCGGCTTTGCAGATGGTCGCGAAGCACGGCTGGACTTATCAGCAGCACACTCTGTCTTTGGCGGAAGTGCAATTCACAGCGCAGACCTACGAAAAGGTGAATGCCGTGACGCCAATCGCCAGTTTGCATTGGTCGATCGCGCACGTCCCAGAAATTGATCCGCAGACGCTCCAGGCAATGAAGTCCATTGGCGTGGGTCTGGCATTGCATGGCTGGAAGTATCTGCAGGGCGGCCAAGGCACGCCTGCGGGACAGCCGGCGGGTCCGCCGTATCGCACGCTGCTTGATAGCGGCATTCATGTGGGCGCCGGATCGGACGCGGGCGACATTTCCGTCCTCGATCCGTGGTTCGAAATCTATTACATGGTGACCGGGAAAGACTGTACCGGCGCGCTGATCAATCCCGGAGAGCAGGTGACGCGCGAGCAGGCCATGCGCATGTATACGGCGGATAACGGCTGGTTCTTCCATGAGGAAAACGAGCTAGGGTCGATCGAAACTGGCAAACTTGGCGATCTCGTTGTGCTGAATAACAATTACTTCGATCCGCAGAAAGTCTCGGACGAGGGAATCAAGCAGATTAAATCGGTGCTAACCGTGGTCGGCGGGCGAGTGGTATACGATGACCTTCAATAGCCATGGGTATGTCAGAAAGCGAGCTGTGCGCGGGTGAGGGCGAAGCCGTTGAGATTGCCGACCACGGAAGCGGCGAGGCGCGAAGGCTGAAAGAATTCGCGCGCGACATGCTGAACGTCGTCGGCGGTGACGGCTTCGAGCATGGCGATCAGCTCGTCCGGCGTGAACTGGTGATTAAAGTAGAGATGATTGCGCGCCAGGCTGGACATACGCTGCCCGGAGCTTTCGAGCGCGAGCAGTGTGGCGCCCTTGAGGTGATCCTTGGCGCGGCGAAGTTCGGATGGGTCAAGCAGATCATCCTTGAAGCGGCGGAATTCTTCGAGTACCGAGCGGACCACCTGCGCTGCGGTATCGATCGAGGTGCCGGCGTAAACGGACAGCACGCCCGCATCGTGATACGAGCTGATTTCGCTGAAGATGGCGTAGGCCAAACCCTGGCGCTCGCGAATATTCTGAAACAGCCGCGAGGACATGCCACCGCCGAGAATGTTGTTGAGCACGGAGACTGCAAAGCGGCGCTTGTCCGTGGCCGGAAGCGCGGGCACGCCGAGGCAAATGTGAACTTGTTCTAGCTCGCGCTTGGTGCGCAGCGTGATATGCGGCGCGGCAGCGGGCGCTACATCGGGAACGGCGGCTGACGCCGGAGCGAGGTGCGCGAAGCGCGCAGCGACTAGATCGACAAGCTGCGAATGCGTCAGATTGCCAGCAGCGGTGATCACCAAACGATTGGGAGCATACTGGCTGCGGAACCAGTCCCGCAGGGAATCGCGCGTGAAGGTCGAAACGGTTTCCGGCGTGCCGAGGATGGGCTTGCCGAGCGCGTGCGGGCTCCAGAAATGCTCGGTGAAAAGCTCGTGAACCAGGTCCTCGGGATTGTCCTGGGTCATGCGGATTTCTTCAAGGACCACGGATTGCTCGCGAGCGATATCATCGCTGGCGAAATTGGGCTCGAGAACAAGGTCGGCGAGAATATCGAAGACGCGCGGGAGATGTTCATCGAGCACGCGCGCGTTGAAACAGACCATTTCCTTGGAAGTAAAAGCGTCGAGCATGCCACCGATTGAATCGACTTCGCGGGCAATTTCCTCAGCGGTGCGGCGCTTGGTGCCCTTGAAGACCATGTGCTCGACGAAGTGGGAGATGCCGTTAAGCTCAGAAGGCTCCTGGCGCGAACCGGAGCGCAGCCAAATACCGACTGAGACGGAATGAACGTAGTCCATCGACTCTGTGAGCACCACCAAGCCATTGGGCAGAACTTCTTTTTGCGGCGCGTTTGTCTTTTTCGCCATGTCTATGGCTATTCTCGCACGGCGGCGCGGCAAAGTCATATCAGGCGGAACACTGGTTTTTTTGGCGGCGCCGCGTCCGAGCGCCGATACGTAGCGCAGTGATAATATAAAGACTAAATTGAGATTCGCGATGCCTTCTGAACAACCCGCACTGCCTATGAACCTGTTGGGCCTATCCGAGGCGGAACTATGCGCGCTCATGGAATCGCTGGGTGAACGCGGGTATCGTGGCGCGCAGATTTACCACGCGCTGTATGCCGAGCGGAAATTCGATTTCGCGGCGATGACGAATTTGCCCGCGGCGGTGCGGGAAAAGCTCGCGCGCCAGTCCACGATCATGCTGCCGCGGATCGTGCGGCGACATCTGTCGTCGGACGGGACGGTGCGGTACGTGCTGGCACTGGATGCGGGCGGCGAGGGCGATGCGGGCAGCAAGCCGGAGATGCGACCGGCGAACATCGAGACGGTGTTCATGCCGGAGGAGAACCGGCAAACAATTTGCATTTCGACGCAGGCCGGGTGCGCCGTGAATTGCCAGTTTTGCCTGACGGCAACCCTGGGTCTGGTGCGGAATCTAGCGCCCGGCGAAATTGTCGGCCAAGTGCTGGTGGCGCTGGAAGACAATCGCGCGCAACTGAAACCGCAGACTAATATCGTGCTGATGGGACAGGGCGAGCCGCTCCTCAATTACGATGCCGTGATTGCCGCGCTGCGGATATTACTCGACCAGAACGGCGTGGCGATCGCTCCAAGACATGCAGCGCTCTCGACCAGCGGGATCATCCCGGGAATCGAGCGGCTGGCGCAGGAAAAAGTGCGGCCGAACCTGGCCATTTCACTGAACGCGTCGTCGAACGAACAGCGCGATCAGATTATGCCGATCAATCGGAAGTATCCGCTCGAAAAGCTGCTGGAGGCGTGCCGGAACTATCCTCTGCGGCCGCGGGAATGGCTGCTGTTCGAGTATGTGCTGCTGGGCGGCATCAACGACTCGCCGGAAGATGCGCGGCGCGTGGTGCGGCTGCTCTCGGATATTCGCGCGAAAGTAAATTTGATTCCGTGGAATCCAGGCGCGCTGCCGTTTGACCGGCCGGATCGAACACGCGTGGAAGAATTTCAGCGGATTTTGATCGACAAAGGCGTGATGACGTTTGTGCGCGATTCACGCGGGCAGGACGTGATGGCGGCGTGCGGGCAGTTGGCACTCGCGGAAGCGGCGGCAGCTATGCCGTAGGCCGCTCATCCTGCCACGTGCCTAGGCCGGAAAACAGTAGGCTTATACGCCGTGATTATTTGATGCCAATGGCGGCCATCATCCGACCGATGGGGCGGCCGGTGGCACGTTCGCGGCGATAGCTGAAGAAAAGATCGGTGCGGCAGGCGGTGCAGTAGTCAGCCGAAAAAATATTCACGGGCGAGACGCCCGCGTCTTCTAGAATCGCGCGATTTGCAGCGATCAGGTCGAGATTGACGCGCAGGGGCGGTGGCGCGTGGCCAGGAGGCATCATGGTGAGCCACGGGAGCCAATTCGGATCACTTTCGCCCGAGGAAAGCGCGTCGAAGGGGCCATCGAACCAGTCACGGGCGTTCGGAAACTGCGCGTTGAATTCGCGGGCCACGTCTTCCCCTACTTCGTAGCAACAGCGACCGATTCCTGGCCCCAGCGCGGCGATCACATCCTGGGGGCGGGTGCCAAATTCCATCTGCATGCGGCCAAGCGTTTTCGCGGCAATGCGCCGGAGCGTGCCACGCCAGCCCGCGTGAATCGCGGCAACGGCGCGGAGGCGTGTATCCGCGAATAGGATGGGGATGCAATCGGCGGTTTGCACGGCGAGCAGAAAGCCGGGCTCGCGGGTGAAAAGCCCGTCGCCCTGCGGCGCATTTTTCGATTGCGCAAGCGCGGAATCGACGCGGTACGAGATGTCAGAGTGAATCTGGCGCAGCGCGACGGGCTGCAATGTGCCAGCGCGAATTGCGCGATAGAATTTGGTGCGATTTTCGAGCACGCGCTCGCGGGTATCCCAATCGATGAAGCCCAGATTTAAGACGCGCTCCGTCTCATTTCGCGTGCCACGCGATTCGCGGCGGCCAGCGCGGTGAGGAGCGGAATCGAGTTCGCTTGCGCCTCCGGGACGCGTGCTGAAGCCGTGCGCTAGCCAATCGAGCTGCGCGAGCGGCGAAGCTTCCAGAATTTGCAACGCGCCGGAACGACGCAAATTCCACGCAGATTTAGCTCTCGCACCAACAGGTTTTCGATGCCGCGTTTTCGATCGTGTGGCGGTGATACGGACGGTGCTCATAGAATGGATATGATGACATTGTTGCCACGCGGAATCGAAGAGAGATCCTTCGGCCGGCAGAGAACGCCCCCTCAGAAGGACGATGCAGGCCGGATCGTCAGGTATAATCGCGCTGCTCGTGCGGATTTCCCCCGCGCGTGCCGATCCTATTCACTTCGCGAGGATGCAAATTGATCGTCGGCTTGGGACTGGATATGGCGGAAATCGATCGCATTGAAGCGGCAATCGTGCGCCACGGCGAGGCGTTCATCAAGCGGCTGTTCACGCCCGCCGAAACGGAATATTGCGAGCGATTTCACAACCGCTACGAGAGGTACGCGGCGCGTTTCGCGGCGAAGGAAGCGGCGATGAAAGCGCTGGGCACGGGCTGGCAGCACGGGATTCGCTGGCGCGATATCGAAGTGACGCGCGAAGGAGGCGGCAAGCCCACGTTGAGGCTCGCCGGCGTGGCTCGTGAGTTTGCCGAGCGCCTGGGCGTGCGCCATATCTCGCTGTCGATCACGCACAGCGGGAATTTGGCGCTGGCGCAGGTGATTTTCGAGAATTGATTGAGAATCCTAAGCGATGGCGGCCGCCTCGTCGACGGTGATGCATACCTGGTGCCATTCATTCGCCGGATGCAGCCCCGGAACCCGCACCTTCAGATAATTCCCGGTCAGCGCTTCGGTCCAATCACTTCTACACCGATGGAGTGTGAGCGCGCGAAGGGAGCGACCGGCCAGAGACGCGCGAAACTCCGCGGATTTTTTGTGCCCTAAGGCGCGCAGGATGCGGGCACGTTCGCGAATCTCCGCAGGAGGTACAGCGTCGCCGAGCTGCTCGGCCGCGGTGCCTGGCCGGGCGGAAAATGAAAACACATGCAAATACGTGAAGGGCAGCCGCTCGATAAATTCGCGTGTGGCGCGGAAGTCGTCGTCCGATTCGCCGGGAAATCCGACGATCACGTCGGCGCCAATGGCGGCATCCGGCAGAAAGCGGCGAACCAGTGAGATGCGCTCCGCGTAGTGCTCTGTACGATACCAGCGATGCATAGCACGCAAAATGCGATCGGAGCCGGACTGCAGCGGAACGTGGAAATGCGGCGCCAGGCGTCGCGAACCAGCGACGAGCGAGACGAAATCTTCGGTGATGTCCTGCGGCTCGATAGAGCTAAAGCGAATCTGGTCGATTAACGTTTCGTCCAAAATTCGATGCACGAGGTTTACAAGCGCGGCACGCGGGGTAAGATCGCGGCCGTAACTGCCCAAATTGATTCCACTGAGCACAATTTCCTTCACGCCCGCCGAGTGAAGCTGGCCTACTTCGTCGATGACGACATCGGGCCGGAGGCTGCGGCTGCGTCCGCGCACAAAAGGAATCACGCAATACGAGCAGCGGTTGTTGCAACCATCCTGAATTTTCAGGATCGGACGCGTGCGATCGCCAGATGACGAACCCGCGAGTGAATCCACGCCGGCGATCTGGACAGTGCTCTGCGCGAAGATGTCACCCGTGAGAATTTTGGCGGCGCCGCGAGAGAGCGACATCGCGCCGTCGGAAATCCGCGCCAGCGGAACAAAGTCGGTCGCGGATTCGGCCAGGACCACGCGCGAAAACGCCGTAACGCCGGAAATGCGGGCGGGGGCTTTCGCCGGCTCAGGCTGTGGCGCAACCAACCGAGGAATTTCCGATTGGCGCGAGTTGCCGACGACCCATTCAACGCCGTCGAGGGCCGCGAGTTCCTCTGGTGCGCGCTGCGCGTAACAACCGGTGACGATAATTCGCGCGCCCGGATTCGCACGATGAATTTTCCGCACGGCTTCGCGCGCCTGCGAATCGGCAGCCGCGGTGACGGTGCAGGTATTCAGCACAACCACATCGGCGGAAGTATGCTCGCTGGTGGGCATCAAGCCACGCGCTAGAAGCTCGTGGCGCATTGCCGAGGCATCTGCCTCCGTTGCACGGCAGCCGAAATTCTCGATGTAGAAGGTGCTCATAGGCATACGCGGATTACGTGCGTGAATTTCACCTTGGATTATAGCAGCCGCGTTGGACGGAAACGGCCGTGGAAACCATAAGGAAAGATCAGCAAAGGATAAGCAAGCGGGCGCGAACGAAATTAGATGCCGACGCGGCGCTGATAGCAAAGGAGAATCAAGTCGGCGCGGCGGCGCACTCCGAACTTTGCCAACAGATTCGAGACATGAAATTTCACGGTACGTTCGGAGATCTTCATCTTCTGAGCGAGTTCTTTGTTGGCGAGGTTTTCAAGCAATCCGGTCAAGACTTCCTGTTCGCGCTGGCTGAGGTCTGTGGCGCTATCGGGATTCAGGCGGCGCGCCTGTCGACCATTCAAAATGGAGTCCACGAAACGAGAAAGGACTGGCCGCGGAACCCAGATGCCGCCCGATGCTACCTGCGGCAGAGCCCGGGGCAATTGTTCGCGCGCTTCAGCATACGTGAGAATGCCTTTGACCCCCTGGCGAAGCAGCGCGTAGCTTTCGGATTCCTTCAACTGATCTCCGACAACCAAAAGCCGGGCGCTGGAGTGATGCTCCAGGATGTTACCGAGCAAGACGCCAGTGGCCTGGCGCGCGGCGTGCGAATCGACAACGTAGACGGACGCGCGTGGTACGTCCAGATTGCGAAGATCCGGCGCGAGCATTGAATCCAGTTGCTTCGAGGTGATCTGGAAGCCGCAGTCCTCCAGGAGGCGATGGAACTCGGTGAGAACCATCGGATGCGGGGAAAGCAGGCAGACCCTCAAACTATGCTTGCCGTTCTTGGCCATCCTAAAGTCAGGCTAGCCTAAGTGACAAGGTCGGGCAAGATTCAGAGAGGGGGGTGATTTCATACCAGGTACTAGGCCACCCCGGAACAATTGGAGGCTTAGGTCACTTACCCGGCAGACAGTCAGTCCGCTACGGTGGCAGTACCGGAACTGAGCGGGAGAGCGGGCTCGGACTTTTGAGGTGGCCGTTTTGCAGGCAGCCCGGCCCGGCGAACCTTGTATAACAGCGCCCGGTAACTGATTTTCAGGGCCTCGGCGGTCTTGCGACGGTTCCAGCGATTGGCCTGCAGGACCTTTAGTATGACTTCGTGCTCCATCTTCCGCGTGGCTTGCTGGGTGATGTGTTTGAGCGGGATGCTTGCGCCGGCTGGGGTGGTAAAGGACGGCTTCGATACCGTCCGATCAGGGCGTTCGGCGAAAAGCTCATCCTCAGAGCCCAGGACCACGTAGCGCGCGATGGTGTTTTCGAGTTCACGGACATTACCGCGCCAGTCCTTCTCCTGCAATAAGCGAATCGCAGCATCGGAAAGCGGAGCGGCATCGCGCTGAAAGCGCTGATTGAGACGCTGGCGGAAATATTCAGCGAGCTGCGGGACGTCCTCGCGGCGATCGCGCAGTGGAGGCAATTGCACGCTGATCACATTGATCCGGTAAAAAAGATCGGAGCGGAATGCGCCGGACTCGAGGTCGCCCGACAGATCGCGGTTAGTGGCGCAGATTACGCGGGCCCCCATGTGCTTTTCCTCAGAGTCTCCGATGCGCGTGAATACTCCGTCTTGGAGGACGTGAAGGAGTTTCGCTTGCAGGCTGGCATCAAGCTCAGCGATTTCGTCGAGAAAAAGGGTACCGCCCCGCGCAGCTTCGATTCGACCAGGTTTCGATAAATTCGCGCCGGTGAACGCGCCCTTTTCATAGCCGAATAGCTCGCTTTCGAGCAGAGTTCCGGGAATCGCGGCGCAATTAACCTTGATGAACGCACCATTTCGCCAAGGAGAGAGAGCGTGTATGTAGCGCGCCAACACTTCCTTGCCGGTTCCGCTTTCGCCGAGGACCAGGATGGGCACGTTAAGGCCGGCAGCGCGATCAACTTTTCGGCGCACCGTGCGCATTGATTCCGATGGCCCGTAGTAGAGGTGCTCCGGCGGCAGTTCGCCAGAAAGACCTGGTGCGGACGTTTTTGCTGGAGCAGGGGCCGCCATGCGAATGCCTCGGATCGGGCCGGCATGGTTAGAGCCAGCCCCATCCCTATCAGAACCCGCACTGTTGGTGCACATGCTCGGCCAAACGGCGCAGTGGACCTTGGTGGCCGCTTTTTGAGGGTGACAGCCTGCAGCTTTAAAATGACGTTAACGGGGCGAGGCTTACGCCGCCGTTAGGGCTCGTTGAGCCGCCCTAACGCACCCTCGGGTCAAAGTACTACGGGCGATCGGAAGTAAATAGTTGGCACACGGGGGAACAGCGGTTCTCAACGGCTTGGCAACCCAGGCACCGAAGGAGAGCACGAGCCGATCGGGCAGTATATCCTTAGCTATACAAAGTCGAACGCAGAACTACCTCTTGGCGCGGCCGCGCCAGCAGCAATAGCTGGCGCTGAACTAAGCGCGGGTACCTTCGCCGCGAATGATGTCGTAGCGTTCGATGACCGCGGCAACGCCGGTAGTTTCGTGGTTATCGTCCATGCGCTTATCGACGCGCACCACGCGCCCGTGCGCGCGCACGAAAACCTCGCCTCCACGCGTAATTTCTGCGGGCAACGTAAGGGTGAAATCGACTTCTGTACCAGGAGTCAAATCATTTTGCACGGTGAAGTAGACGCCGCGGGTGGAGATGTCCCGAGTGCGACCGTTCTGCGGCCTAGGTTCGCGGCTAACGGGCACGCGAACGTTCACCGGAAGTGATAGATCGTACCGACGCGCTGTGCGACGCTCCGTCATCACTGCAGCTCCTTCTGGGCTAAGTTGCAGTTCACAGGATTCCCCCTGAGAGCTAGACCGAGCAATCTCTGCTCCAAAGCCGAGACGCTTCGTTTTGGCATAGCCCCTACGCCTACACCGATGCTCTCCCGTCGGCCTAAAAGCCACGAAAGTCGGAGCGAGGCGACCAACCCCTTTTAAACCAAAGCTCGGAGTGTGATGTTCAGTTGTATCTAGTGAAGGCTATTGTCCGCCATCCACACGCGAGCGAAGCTCGCATGCCGCCTAGTTCGCCGAGATACTAGAACAATCCACGCGCGAATGTGTAGTGCTATTTCATTGCATGTGCTCTAGATATGCAACTATTTTCACTAGTGCCGATAAGGGGAAGCCTGGCAAAGGAGTGACCATGAGTACCCGGAAGAAGGAAGTATTGAGTTCGCGTGAAAATACGACATGCGCGAAGCACAACCTCGCGAACGGGCTGCAAAATTTCGCGTCTATCAGGCACGCTCGCAAAAAGCGGTGCTCGCAACTTCGCGAACACGAGCGATGACGGTCCGTAACGCCGAGCCTACGGAGTGCGCACCACGACCGGCACGGGCGCGGCGGCTTGAGCTTCTTTTTCCTTCGCTGCCGCTGCATCGCGTGCCGCGGCTCTGGCAGCAGCGGAGCGCGCGCCGCGTCCCGAGTCCAGATTAAACTGCCGCATCTTATAAAGCAGCGCTTTGTAACTGATTCCCAGCATGCGTGCGGCATCTTTGCGGCACCAGTTGGTGCGATCAAGCGCGTTAGCAATTGCTTCCATTTCCGCTTCGTCTTTGAGGCCGCGTACGAGCGCCTTGAGGCCCTGATCCTTGGGGGCAGGCGCGGCTTCGCTGGGTGCGACGTGCTGTTGGCTGGTCATTTCCAGCAGTTCGCGCAAGCTGCCCTCGTCGTCTTCGAGAATGACGTAGCGCTTGATGAAATTTTCAAGTTCGCGCAAGTTGCCCGGCCAAGAATAGCGCATGGCCGCTTCCAGCAGGTGTTGCGACGGCTCGGGAGACTGTTTCTGGTATTTTTCGCTGTACTTCACCAGGAAGTGCCGGAACAGCAAAGGAATTTCGGAGGTGCGCTCGCGCAGCGGCGGAATGTGCAGCGAGAGGACGTTGAGACGATAGTAGAGGTCCTCGCGGAATTTGCCGGTGCGCATAGCATCCTTCACGTCCACGTTGGTGGCTGCGATCACCCGCACATCCACATTCACTACCGCGCGCGCGCCAAGACGCGAATACTGGCCGTCCTGCAGCACGTGCAGCAGCTTGGCCTGAAGGTGCGGCGCCATTTCCGCGATTTCGTCGAGGAAAATCGTGCCGCGGTTGGCCAGCTCGAATTTTCCGGGCTTCGCGCGTACAGCGCCGGTAAATGCGCCCTGCTCGTACCCGAATAATTCGGATTCGAGCAACTCGCCGGGCAACGCCGCGCAATTCACTTTGATAAACGGCTGTTGGCGGCGCGTAGAGCGGAGGTGGACCATACGCGCGACCACTTCTTTTCCCACTCCGCTTTCGCCGCTGATGAAGATGGGCACGTCCACTGGCGCTATCTGCAGTATCTGTTGGCGAATTTTGAGCATTTGCGGGCTGGCGGCCAGGAATGAGATGTCTTCGGTGAGCGCCTCGCAATATTCCTTCAGCGATTCGTTTTCCGCGCGCAGTTCCTGCTTCTGGCGGCATTTCAGCAAAGCCGCCTCCAGCTCGGGCTTTTCAAAAGGCTTGGTGAGGTAATCCAGCGCGCCGATGCGGATCGCTTCAACGACGGTGTTCACTTCGTTCGAGCAGGAGAGCATGATCACGTTGAGCGAGCGGTCAATCTGCATCAATTGGCGCAGCGTTTCAACGCCATCGATTTCCGGCATCAACACGTCGAGGATGACGAAGTCCGGGCGCTCGCCCGAGCCAATCTTTTGCAGAGCTTCCTTGCCGCTCGAGATGGTTTCGACGGCGAAGCCCTCCACTTCCAAAAGCGTCTGGAGATACTTTCGTATGCTCGGCTCGTCATCGACTACTAGGATCTTCTCTTTTTTCGCCATCAATTTTTCCCTGGAATGCTGGATTCGTGTGAGGCTATTCCACAAAGACCGGCAAAAGTAATGAAAAGGTACTGCCGCGACCCGGTTCGCTATCCACCCAAATCTTGCCGCGATGTGCTTGTATCAATCGCTTGGTGATCGCCAGGCCAAGGCCCATTCCCGACGACGACGGATCGACCCGGACAAATTCCTCGAAAATTTCCTGATGAAATTCGGCCGCGATTCCGCTGCCCGTGTCGGAAACGGAGACCAGCACGCTATTGGGGCGCGATGCAGTTCCGCGCCGGCGCTCTTCCGACGGCGAAGCTTCGGACGTGCGGCGTTCCCAAAAGTGAACCCGAGCGGAGAGTGTGACACATCCACCCTGTGGAGTGTTTTTTAATGCGTTATCGAGCAGGTTGACCATGCACTGCTGCACTTTCTGATAATCAAAGTTAAACGTAGGCAGATCGGCGTCGACCTGTATTTCCAAATTCACGCCGCCGCGCTGGTAGGCGTCGTGCCAACGGCCGGTCATATCGTTAATGCAGTCCCGTAGGTCATTGTCGTGCAACTGCAGTACGAGCTTTCCGCTCTCGAGGGCCGAGTAGTTCAAAAACATCGATACTAAGCGCACCAGGCGATCGCAGCTTTCTTTCGACTCCTGTAGGATGTCGCGCTGCCGTTGGCTCAATTTGCCAAGCGAGCCGGAAAGCAGCATGTCGTAGTAGCCCTTCATCACGGCGAGCGGAGTTTTCAGCTCGTGCGCCGCCGATCCTAGGAACACGGTTTTTTGACGGTTGGCCTCTTGCAATCGCAGGTACGCCGCCAAGAGATTTCGATACGTAGCCTCGCGCTCTTGTAGCAGCGACTGCACCGTCTCGCGCATTTCCGCCTCATCGTCAGGAGGCGCTACGAGAACCGGGTCGATATAAACTGCTAGCCAATCGGGCTCTGGCAACCAGCGAACGCGCGCCCTGATTTCCCCGGCAGCCGCCGACTTCAGGGGCAAATTTACTTCGTGCAGGCCGTCCTCCAGCTGTTTCAGGACTTGTTTCCGGTCCACGCTCAGAATATCCCGGAAAAGGTCCAGCTCTGGATTGACCTGGATTCCTCGAGCGTGCAGAGCGTCCTGGGCATGCAGGTTGGAGAAAAGAAGTTGACCAGTGCGCTCGGCTACAAGCAGCGGGCGGTCCACGGCGTCCAAGAGGCTGGCAACCAACTGAAAGTTGATTTGCGCAGCCGACGGTTTATCGGCCGTACTGCTCCTGGACAACCTACCCTCCCATTCAGAACTCGTTCAGGCATTAATCAAAAAGACTCTCGTGATCAGCTGGGAGAGAATCCGCCCGCGAAAGCGTATGCTCGCAAACACCCTCAGGGGTGTCAATGGTAAATGCGTCCTAGCTTTGCACAATCACGGAAGTTGATTGCAGCAAAGCAGCAGCACAGAAGCGCAATGTGCTCAAAAGCGCCGACCGAATGCGTTCCGGCGTGCTGTAAACACAGGACTTAGATCATTGCCGAATTCGGCTGACGAGTTGCTCATAAACCCAAGCCGTAACAAGTACTAAAACCAAGGTACTAATGGCGTCCAAAGAAGACCTCATCGAGCACCGAATGGCCCTCTCCAGCCTTTACGAGGAGCGAAGACGCTCTCAACGCTTGCGTCTGCAGATCCCGCTGTTCGTCCGCGGCCGCGATGCGCATCGCGACCAGTTCATGGAGTTGGCGAAGACCCTGGATATCAGCGCGTTGGGGGCATTCATTACCTGTCCACGGCCACTGACCCTGAACGACGTGGTGACCCTAACGATCCCAGCGCCTTCGATCACATCATCAGCCCTGGTTCCTGCGGGCATGCCGCCCATTCAAGCTAGGGTGAAGCGCCAGCAAGAAGCAGGTGACGTCCATCTTATCGGCGTAGAGTTCCTCAAGCCGGTCGGCTAGATCCGCAGCCAGCTAGATCCATAGGTCTAGAGGCAAAAGCGACGCGGTCGTGCGCGTTAGTGGAACCGGTTTTCACAACTCCCCCGCCACCCACGAAGATTCACAATTCCCGCGTGATCGTAACTAGCGGGAGCAACGGAACTTACCCAACCGGGAGTTCCTCCGCCAAGGTGACCGATTGGAGTGTTCCGTGCTAGAGTTATCTTGCCCCCGCAGGTGCCCCTGAAGTCTAGGGCAGGCCAATACAACTCTGGAATTTTACAGAATGCCCCAGCCCGGCGAAGCTTTTCTGCCGCAGACATCGGCGGAGGATTCTTTTTTTGACCTGCTGGTCGAGACCTTGGAAGGTCTCGACGAGGCGGCGCGCGGTCAGTTTTTGCGCCAGTTTTTCCGCACCATAGCGCAAATCGACCTGAGCGAAACGCAGAGCAATGAATACTGGCGGCACATCCTCCACCGTCGCCAGGAGATTTCCGAGCGCTTAGGCCGGCGCATCGCGCTGAAAACCGCGATCGTGGACGTACTTGCCTCCACAAACATCCTTCGTGTTCCTATCTTGGTGGAATTCGAGGAATTCAAGAAGCTTCAATTCGACGCCGCCACCGACTCCTTAACTCGTCTCTACAATCGGCGCCTTTTCGACGAGCATTGTGAGAAGGAAATGATTCGCGCCAAGCGATATAGCCAGCAACTGGCGATCGTGATCCTCGATATGCACAAGCTGAAAGAAGTGAACGACCGTCACGGGCATCTCGAGGGCGATCGCATCTTGCAGCTCGTCGCCGCCACCCTGCGCAAAACGCTGCGCGCTTCTGATTCTGCGTTTCGCATCGGCGGAGACGAATTCGCACTGCTGCTGCCGCAGACCGACCCCGAACAGGCGCTCACGCTGTGCCGCCGAGTTCGCTCGCAGTACGAGGCCGATCTCTCGCCAGCGAACTTTAATATTGGAGTGACCGTAGATTTCGGCATTGCCGTTTATCCACAGGACGGCGATCAGAAACGCGAATTGCTCAGTATAGCCGACCGTCGCCTTTACGAGCTGAAGCGCGCCGCACAGGAGGATGCCCGAATTACACCGATGCCACCGCCCGCGCACCGCGAGCCTGTTCCTCCAGCTGCCGCTGCGCCGAAACCCACCGAGCCCAGCGAGGCCCCGGCTGCCCCAACTACCGCGCCTGCCTCGGGCGCGTCCGGCGGTCAGGGCGCCGCTCCGGAGCACGGGCACGCTGAACGCAAATGGGAGCGCGTATCGCTGGCAGGCACGAAGTCGCACGCAATACTTACCGACCTCGAACAGAAAACCGCCAAAGTGCTGGATCTGAGTTACGGCGGTGTGGCTCTGCAATTCGACCGCCCTGAGGAGCTGCCGCAGCAGTTCAATGCCGTGCTGCACGTGCCGATTCTTCCGCCCGTCCGAGTGGTGCTCAAGAAGGCCTACGCACAGACGGGCGAGAGCGGCCATACACGCGTCGGCTGCGCCTTCGTTTCTTGAACGGGCAGCGGTAGAGTAATCTGGCGAAGCTCTTCGACGCCCCCCTGACCTGAAGAAGCCACTGCTGGAAAAACGCCCGGCGCCGCGTTAACATGGTTTTTCCGTTCCCGCCCCTCACGGACTGAACTGGATAATCCGACGTATATGGCTTTTATGGCTCCTATTCCGGCTACCATTTCCGCTAAACCGGCGGGCCTAGAGGAATGGATGCGCCGTGCGAATGATCGCGCGGGGATAGCGCAGCAAGGCTTCGATATCGACGACGTTCACGATCTGCGCGTAGCCCTGCGCCGCTGCCGCACCATAGCCGATGCCATGAGCGAGGTGAATCCCAGCCCTGGCTGGCGCAAGCTCAAGAAAGCGACCAGTTCTGTATTTCGGGCGCTCGGCGAATTGCGAGATGTGCAAGTAATGTCGGCGTTGGTGAAGGTGCTCGGCCCGGCGCCAGACCCTGTGCGGCTCCACATGCTCCGGTTGCTCGCCACTCGGGAAAAGGAAGCCCACAAGGCCGCGGCCGAAGCGCTTGGCTCATTCGATCGCAAGGAGTGGAAAAAGCTGGCTCGTAAACTTGGGCCGAAGGCTAGATTTTTCCCGCTGGAGAGCGTGGTATTCCAACATCTGGCGCTTGCGAAGCTGAATCAAGCCGCTGAGCTTTACCGCCAGGCGCGGCGAAAGCGACGTCGCACTTCGTGGCACCGGCTGCGCATCGCCATCAAGCGGTTTCGCTATCTGGTGGACAATTTCCTGCCTCGCCGTTACGAGCTTTGGTCGGACGATTTGAAGCGCGTGCAGGACCTGTTGGGCGAGGTCCATGATCTGGACGTGCTTCGTACTGCGATTCGGCACGATGCCGGGCAGTTTGGCTCCCCAGCAGTGGCCGGCTGGAACAAGAAAATTGATGGTGAACGAAAATCCAGGCTGGCCGAAGTGAACGCTAAGCTGCACGGGCCGCAATCGCTGTGGCTAACGTGGCGCGCAGGTTTCCCGCTGGGCCATTCGCTTGCGGGCGCCCCAATACCTGTACACCAGCGGCGTACTGCCTGAGCCCACATCGATTTCGCCATAACTCTTCGCGCAATCCCGATTAGCATTTCAGGTGGATCGAAGTTAGTCGCCGAGTTCGCGCAACGTCTTTGGCGCAAGCATCCAGCGGAGCTCCCAGCGCCCCTGGGTGCTGGCCTGCTCCAGGCAAGCCGCTCCAGCTTTTTTCAGCTCGGTGAACGCGGTGCGAGCGCCCGCCAGATAGGCAATCAGCATGTCCAAATGCGGCGCGTGCCCGAAGCAAGCCACTTCCTTGGCGCGGAGCCGCGCGATTTCGCGAACGGTTTCCGCCGGGTTGTCGCCGGGTTTCAAAAATTCGCTGACGCGGATTTTCTCCGGTGGAAATCCAAGCGCCTCGGCGAAAATTTCGGCGGTCTGCGCGGCACGAACGAAAGGGCTAGTCAAAATCACGTCCGGCTTGGCACCGAGTTCTCGCAAACCGAGCGCCGCCGAGCGCGCCTTTTGCACTCCGCGAGCGGTGAGCGGCCGCTCCGGATCGGGCGGGCATTTTGGATCGGTACGATCGACAGCAATGCCGTGGCGCACCAGATACAGAATCATCGTTTACGCCACCTTGTCCTTCCGCTGGTCGCGTCGAAACTCTGGTTTCAAGTGAAATTCGCGTTCAAAGAGGTCGCACTTGCGATCGAGTCCCGCGATATCGAGGCGCGTGCCCTCCGAGGCGCGGATCAGAAAAATTGCGTGGCGCCCGGAAATTTGCACATCTACTCCGGCGATGCGTTGCGCGTGTTCCGATTCGAGTTTCTCCGCGATCCGCAAAAGGGCGGTGAGCAGGCGCGCTTGCCTGCGCCGTTCGCTATTCAGCGCCGCGTAGGACGCGTGTTGCACCTGCGGGTCCGATTTGCAGTTATGATAGCGGACCAGCGCCGCGATCATGTCCTTTCGCCAGCCGCTGACGCCCGGAATCTCGCCGTTCCGGACCAGGTATTCACCGTGGCGATGGTGCAATTTCTTACTGATGAAATGCCCAATGTCGTGCAGAAGCGCGCCCGCTTCCAGCAGCAGCCGCTCTTCCGGCCCCATTTCATGCAGCGGGCGTAGTTGGTCGAAAAGCGAGAGCGCCAGCCGCACCACCTGGTCCGCGTGTTGGGCGTCGTAGTTTATCCGCCGCGCGAACCAGCGCACAGAGGCCAGAAACTTCGCGGCGCGGTCTTTTTCTGCCTCGGAGGTTGTGCCACCCGAATACTGCTCCGCTAAAATTTGCAGCAGCAAGCCTTCGCGCACGCCTACGCCGGGCACGAGCATCGATCTGAGGTCGAGCCATTTAGCCAGCGTAGTGAGGATGACCGCGGCGATGCCGACAACTTCGGCGCGGTCCTTGCGCAATCGGAATACGCGCATGCGGCCCGGGACGTCTAATTCGAGCAAACGCCACATCTGATCCTTCAGCAGGCGGACGCTAATGGTTGGCGTACGGTCGACCGGCGTTCCGGCAGCCAGGCGCGCTAGCGCCTCGGCGTTGCCGCCACAGGCTACGCTGCTGGCTCGCGACAAGTTCGGCGGGGAAGGCAGCGCGCTGCGCAGCAGCGCCATCACGTGATGCTGCATCCTGCGCGCGCCGTCTTCGTCGATTCGCCCCTGGATCGAATACGTCTCCATCAAGCGAATCGTTCCCAGCGGCAGCGCCACGCGGCGTTGCAGCACGCCGCGATCAAAAAAGTTCATTTCCAGACTGCCCCCGCCGAGATCGAAGATCAGCCGTGGCTGCACGCGATCAGCAAGCGCCCAGCGTACCGCCGCGCACACCAGCCGCGCTTCTTCCTCGCTGCTGATCACTTCGACCTCGAGTCCCGATTTGCGCCGGATGCGATCCAGCAGCTTGCGGTAATTACGGGCTTCGCGCGCGGCCGCGGTAGCCACGGCGCGATACGCGCCCACCTGGTGCTGGTCCATGCGGCTGCGAAAATGGCGGAAGGCGCGCGCCGCGCGGGCGATCGTTTTGTCGTCCAACATGCGCCGCGTGAAGGCATTGTGACCCAAGCGCACGGACGCGCGTTCGCTCTCGATAATTTCGATATGATCGGAAGAAGTAGCGCGCGCAATGGCCAACCGGATCGCGGTCGATCCCGCGTCCACGGCCGCCAATTGGATGGGAGCGGCCACTCGTTAGCGCCAGAGATGCGCCAGGGCGTGCGACGGCTGGTAGTGAGTGCCGCGAATGCCAAGATGCGAAGCAATTTTCTTGCGCAACTCGCGATTCACTTCGGACACGCTGGATTCGCCATCCATTTCCAGGAATCCGTGGCGTTTGGATAGATACTCGAACTCGCGTTTGATCATCGACTGATAGCGGATGAACGACTGAAACAGATCATTCGAAAGTGACATGTCCCGGCCTGATTCCCAGTAGCTGATGGTCTGCGATTTCTTGAACTCGCGGTCGAAAGCCACTTCGGGCCGCACGTCCAGCCAGAAAGTCAGATCCGGCCGCAGCGCGATCTCGTAAATCCCGTGCAAATAGTCGCGACCGATTCCGCGCACCGCCGCGCGGGCAATGAGCGTAAAAATATACCGGTCAGCCAGCACGATCAAACCCGAACGCAGCGCCGGCAGAATTCGGCGCTCCAACTGGTCGAAGAAGTCCGTACTGTACATCAGCGCCAGCGTCATGCGCGTGATCGCGTTTTCCGCCAGCAGCGCGTCGATATCGTCGCCCACCAGGAAAGAACGCCGCAGTCCCATGGTTTCGACCGCGAAGCCTTCGGATTCCAGCCACTCCGTAAGCAGCGCGATTTGTGTGGAGCGCCCGGAGCCGTCCGTGCCCTCCACCACGATCAAGCTGCCGCTCAGCTCTTCTGGATTTACTCCCGGCAGAGGAGTTCCATAGAAACGCGTTCCGCCGTCCACGCGGCCGTTCCTCGTTTTTCGCGCGGATTTTCCCCGCCCGTTCGAAGAGCCACTTGCGATGATCTGCGAGTTCTTTGCCGAGGTCATTTCTTTTTCTTCGGCGCGAACCGCTTCAATTCCACCCGGTCTGCCAGCAAGGTGCGCATCACTTTCTGCAACCGATCCACGCGCATGGTGCCGTCCATCAGGACGAAACGGTCCGTCTCAACCATCTGATCGTAATTGTTCAGAATACGGTCCTGAAAAATCCGGAAGCTCTCGGCCCGGTCGAGCGAAAGCCCTAAATCCATGCCCGCCTCGTAGTATTTGAGCTTGGGCCGTCCGGCAGTGATGCGATTCACAGCCACTTCCAGCGGCGCACGAAAATAGAACGTGATGTCCGGCACAGGGGCGAAGCTATAGAGATTGCGCAGCCAGCGCGGCGAACAGCCTCGCGCTGCGTCGCGAGCGAAAGCGGTATAGATGTACCGGTCCGCTAACACCAGATAACCACCATGAAGCAAAGGCAGAATCTGCCGCTCGCAGCGGTCCGCAAAATCCGCCGCGTGGAGCAGTGAAAACGTGGTGGGAGTCAGCAGCCGCCGCTGCTTGCCGCGCCGCGTTGCCGATTTCACCAGTGGCGACGAATTCCACTCTGTAAAGTGAATTCGATAACCGCCAATTTCCAGCCAGCGCTTCAGCAGGTAAAGCTGCGTGCTTTTTCCCGAGCCGTCGATTCCCTCGACGACCACCAGCGAGCCGGGGAATTCGCGCTTGGCGGGCGCGATCTGCTCCGGCGCGGACTGTGCAGTAACCGAAATTGGGGGCGGGGTGGTGGTAGCCATCCGACGGTCTCAAACCTAATCCTCATCTTACGTCGGAAGTTCCGGCGGCAGCATGAAAATTGTGTTACATTTAGACCCAGCCGCGGCTTCCCGATGGCTGCACTATCGTAAGTGTGATATGAGTACCAATATTGCGTGACGATCTGATTACGCGTCCGGTTGACTGTGTTTCGGAGACGGCCTTGTGCGCCCGTCGCACTCGGAAAACATCGACAAAAGCAAAGCACCCATGGTTCAAAAATTCTTGGGCCCGGAAATTCTTGCTTGCTTGGCCGCAAGAGCTGCGTCCATCCCCGTTTAATTTCAACCGATTAGCCACGCTTACAACGGAACCTCGCGTGCTGCATTTGCTTAGTTAAGGATCGAGAGCGTCCGAAAAATTATGCGAATCATTAAATACAGTCTCGTTGCGGTCGTCTTCCCTGTCTTGCTGGCCGTGGTCGGCGCGTATGCGGCATCTAATTCGCAGAATCCCGCGGATTGGGTAGTTGTCCCGCCTTCCACTTCGATTCACGTCACCCTCAACTCCGCGCTTTCAAGCAATCGAAGCAATCCGGGTGATCACTTCGAAGCCACCGTGTCGCAGCCCGTGATAGTGCACGGGCAGATGGTGATTCCGAAGGGGGCGGAGGCAACAGGCGTGGTAGTTGATTCGCTGGCGTCCGGAAGAATGGAGAAGCGTGCTCACCTGCTGGTCGCTCTTGAAACCGTCACCGTAAGCGGAAGCTTGTATCACATCCGCACCGACTCGAACGCCCGGATTGAGGGGCGCCATCGAAGGCACAACTTCAAATTGATTGGAAGTGGAGCGGGAGCAGGTGCCATCATTGGCGCAATCGCCGGCGCAGGCGCCGGAGCATTGATTGGCGCTCCGATCGGCGCTGGCGCTGGCACCGCAGCTGCGTTTCTTACCGGGAGACGCGATATTCGAATTGCGCCCGAGACTCGCATGACCTTCGAGCTCGCGCGGCCCGTTTCCATCGACGTGAAAAGCTGAGCCGGTTCTCCCTGCGAGCGGAGCGCGCCGTTTCGCCCCGCTTGCGCACTCGCATGTCGTTGACCTCGCTTCAAACTGTTCCGAACCACATTTCCGGTATCTCGGACCCTTGCAAACCTGCCCTGAAATTTGGTCGCGAAAGTGTTAGCGTAGGCCTGTTCGCACTACGCCGTGAGGGGCCAGCACGCCTTTCGCACGCGTAATCGCGCCTGCGCAAACTCGCGGAGGCTGGAGCCTAGATGGCCACTAAGTTCGCCGAAGAATTGATCGCCACGCCCGGGAAAAAGGTGAAGCTCGAAAAATGGGACCCCGAAGATACGCTCGGCTGGGACAAAAGCCACAAAATGAAGGCTATCCTCGATAAAACCATCGATAAACTCGATGGCCTGCAATATCTGCTATACGCCGAGCACACGCGCGCGCTGCTGATCGTACTACAGGGCCTGGATGCGGCTGGTAAAGACGGCACCATCCGGCACGTGATGTCCGGCGTGAATCCGCAAGGTTGCCGCGTCACTTCTTTCAAGAAGCCCACCTCGGAAGAACTGACGCACGATTTTCTCTGGCGCGTTCACAAGGCTGCTCCGCCGGTCGGTGAGATTGGAATTTTCAACCGTTCGCACTACGAAGATGTATTGGTTGTGCGCGTCCACAATTTAGAGCCCAAGGATGTCTGGTCGCGGCGCTACGATCAGATCAACGATTTTGAACGCATGCTGGTGGAAAACAACGTGAAGATTTTGAAATTCTTTCTTCACATCAGCAGGGACGAGCAAAAGCGCCGTTTCCAACAGCGTATCGACGATAAGGACCGTCAGTGGAAAATTTCCGAAGCCGATTTCGCCGAGCGGAAGTTCTGGGATGATTATACCAAAGCCTACGAAGCGGCGCTTGCGAGGTGCAGCACTCCGCAGGCACCCTGGTACGTGATCCCTTCAAACAAAAAATGGTTTCGTAATCTCGCCGTCTCCCACATCATCGTGGAGACACTCGAAGCAATGAAGATGAAGTTGCCCGCTCCGTCGGTGGACGTGAGTAAGATCGAGCTCACATGATCGCCGCTTTTGAGGCCGTTCCTTTTGCGCCGGGCGGAATGTCGGCGAATAGGAGCTCGAACGGTCAAGAGTTTCCTCGCGGGAAGGGTACCTCTTCCGGATATGCGAGCGGCGCCTTACGCGCTCATCACGCGGAACCGGATGCTGCAGTTCTTGTCGCCCAACTCCGCATTCGATTGCATAGGCACGGTGTGAAGTTCGCGCGATCGAGGCTGTTCTCGTGCGCTCGGCGGGCTCATGTATCCATCCGCGAGTACCGGCGACCGCATCATGCTAGCCGCTCGCCGGGCCAGATCGGCGCGGTTGTCCACTCCAAATTTGCTCAAAAGAGAAGAAATGTGAAATTTGACGGTGCGCACCGTAATGTTCAGTTTCGAGGCGATCTCTTTGTTTTCGCGGTTGCAAATCACGGAGTGCAGAATCTCCTGCTGGCGGGGACTCAATTGGGTGGTGCTGGAGGCCGAACGGCCTTGCGCCAGCAGTTCTTTGGCTCGTGCGATCAGTCGTTGGGAAAGCAATCGCTCGGCGGGCACCAGAATTGCGAAATCATCTGGTTCCGTTCCGCGGGCCATGCATTGCATCGCCAGAAGGCCGGCGGCGCGTTCGACGGTGAAGTCAATATGACCGCTCGAAGCGGCTCCGAACTGTGCCACCCCGGTACTTCTCTCGCAGAAAATCAAAGAGTTCGACTTCTTCGGTTCACGAGGCTTTACTGTCTGTGTCTGCTCCGGAAACACAGGTACTCTCTTCACGTTTTGCCTTCCCCTGGCTTCACCCGGAACTGGGCGGGCAAAGTGCTTTTGAATTGGGCACTTCTCTCGAATGCGCTGATCGGACGGTCGCTGCGAACCTTCAGCAAGCCGTTCTTGTGTGCCCTCCGAAAGTCTCCCCTAGCAGCAAACTTGCCAGAGAGCACGATGCGTGTTCAAAATGAGACAACAGCCGCCCCTGTCGCAGCTACGTTGCCAAAGTTTGTCCGTTTTGTAAGTCTTTATGGGCGTGAGGATTATGGAACGTTTCAGCGGGGTCACATTGCTAGAGATAGGTAGAAAGTGCCGCTGGTTGGAATTTTCTGCCGCGGGAAGCTTTTTTTCCACAACTAGCGACGTCCCATCGAGCTGTAGAAAACTCGCGCCCAGAGCGAAATATCGGGCGCTGTACTTCGATACCCGCACGATCATCTTGAACGCGGCATCGATCACAGCATTCGCGGTGGCTTTACTGATGATCGCCATAGCTGCGCCCGCAACCCACGCTCAATTGCCTCCACTTCAATCGCCGCCCGGATGGGGACGGGTGCCGCAGGGGACGGGAGCATGCTCGGTCGAAAAAACGTGCGCCGATCTGGCGCCCGGCATGATCCGTAACGCTCTCGGTCCATCGCCGCTTGATCGAGAGACTCGCGATCTGGCCGAAATACTCTCATCCCACGATTCTTCGGTTAGCCGCGACGCTGCAAGGTGGGCGTTCGATGCTTTTCATCGAGCGGGAGCGGACCAGGTTCGAGCTGAAGCATTTGGATCTCCAGGGGGACCGGACAGTGTAGTTGCCGAAATTCGTGGGCGCGACCATCCGGACGATTACGTTCTGATCGCCGCTCCCCTTGTTGAGACAGGTACCAATCCGGTAGCGGCCGCCGAAAACGCCGCAGTGCTCGTCGACGCGGTACGCGTCATCCATGCCAGCGGTTCTATTCCACGCAGGTCCATTCGCTTTGTGCTCTTCGCGACAGGAGCTCATAACACGACCGGGCGTTCGGCCAGCGTATGGGCCTACATTCGCCTGCACGGTGCCGATCTCGACCGCATAGCCGCCGCTGCCGCGATCGATGCGACCAGTGGGCCACTCGACGGCTATTCGCTTGAAGACAGGCCGGAGACGCTTAGCGCGGTGCGCGAGGCGCTTTCACCCTTACAGACGCTTGGGATTCGCAAATTCACGCAAGCTGTACTCGTGCCGACCGTGGTAACGCCGTTTTGGCTGGAGGGCATTCCCACGCTCGTTGCCACTTCTAGTACACCGGCTGAATCACACCGGCGCGTCGTTTCCTCACCTGACAACGTGGCCCTGGCCGAGATCGATCAATTGAAGCGCGCGGTAGCCATCGCCGCCGTCACTTCCTACGCCTTAGCGGATGCCGAGGCGCGAATCGGCCCGCGGCGCTCGCGCTTGGAAGTCGAGCATTCCATCCACTCCGGGGCGCTCGAGCCCAAGCTCAAGGCCAGCGGACTCTGGGCGCAATGGCACGCGACACGGTCAGACGCACTCCGCTAGTCCGAGCCGCCCGTGCAGCCCTACCTAAAGGTCCCGGCCCGGGAGACTCGAGCGTTTACTTCTGGAACGGCTGGTGCGCAGGGTGGATTTCGCCAGGCAACTCCCATTGTATAGAATAGTAGTCATGATCCCTCGAGGGACAAGCGAGCGAGGCGCTCTCGTGCCAGGCGGTACGGAGAAAACTGCGCGAATTCTGGCCATCGATTATGGTCGCAAGCGCATCGGCTTGGCGTTGTCGGACCCAATCGGCTTAACGGCGCATCCGCTGGCTGTGTTCGCGCGGACAAATCGACGCAGCGACCTGCGCCGCCTTCGCGATCTCTGCCACGAACATGGCCTTGCGAGGATCATCGTCGGGCATCCTCTGAACATCAACGGTACCCCCGGCGAGATGGCCGATGAAGCGGCGCGATTCGCCGCGCGGCTGGAAAAGGAAGTGGGGATCCCAACGGAATTGTTCGATGAGCGTCTTACTAGCTGGGAGGCCAAGCAGACTGTCGCAGACGTGAAATCAAAGCGGCGCAACGGCGAGCCCGTGGATGATTTGGCAGCGGCGATTCTCCTGCGCGATTACCTCGACAAACACGGGCGAACTGCCGCCGGGCGGAAGGCGTAAAAGATGTGGCGCCGATTAGGACTCCTAGCACTTTTGGCAATCGCCGCGATCGGCGCTGGCGCCGGGTGGCTGGAGTCGCAAATCAGCCGGCCGTATCGCGGCCACCGTCCGGAAAAAGTGTTCGTGGAAATCCCGCGAGGTACTTCGCGCTGGCGAGTCGCCGGGATCCTCCGACACGACGATGTGATTCGCAGCCGTGTCGCGTTTGCGCTTTTCAGCGCCTGGCATTACCGCAAAACACCGCAAGCCGGCGAATATATGATCGATCGTCCGATGGACTCGCGCGAGGTGTTCTGGAAAATCGCCCATGGGCGCGTGTTCGTCCACATCGTAACCGTTCCCGAAGGCTGGACAATGTACGACATCGCGAGCGAACTCGATCATCAGGGAATTTGCAGCCGCGAGGGATTTCTGGCCGCCGCGCATGACACGTCGCTAATTTCCGATCTCGCCCCGCACGCGACGAGCCTCGAAGGCTTTCTGTTTCCGTCGACTTACGAATTCACGCACCACACCACCTGCGAGGAAATCGCGCAGCGCATGGTGGCTGATTTCAGGACTGTGTGGAAGTCCATCGATTCGGCTGACGGGCCACACCCTGAGGGATTGACTACCGAGCAGGTAGTCACGTTGGCATCGCTCGTAGAACGCGAGACGCCGAACGCGGATGAACGCCCGTTGGTGGCCGGAGTGTTCTACAATCGATTGGCGCGCGGATATCCTCTGCAGTGTGATCCCACGGTGCAATACGCGAAGGAATTAGATGGAGAGCCGGTGAAAGACGTAAAGCCATCCGACTTGCGCGTGGACTCTCCTTACAATACTTACGAACACCGCGGTTTGCCGCCCGGACCGATTGCGAATCCCGGGGAAGCATCTCTGCGCGCGGCGCTGAATCCCACACACTCGGATTACCTCTATTTCGTCGCCAATGGCCGCGGCGGCCATTTTTTCAGCCGCACGCTCGCCGAGCAGGATCGTAATATTGATCGTCTCCGCCGACGATTGGCAGAAGAAGCAGCCCCGGCAGGGTCCGTCGATCCAGCCAAGCCGCGAGGCCGTCAATGAATCTAAGAGATCCGCAAAACGAGGCGGACGATGTTTCTCCCACTAAGAAAGCGCTGATCCTTGAGGCGGCCCGGGCCTTCAAGAAACTTCGATTTACCCCCGCTGAAATCGAACAGATTCGCAGGCAATTGATCGCGCGGCTGGGAACCGGCGGTAAAACTTCCGAAGAATACATTGGCAACGTGCTGGAGGAAGCCGGAATGCGTGTGGCGCGGGCCAAGGAGTCGGAAGCTGATCCGGCGGGCCGCTACGACGAGGAGTTTTCAGACCTGCTGCACTTTTCCACGCTCGCCGAGGCGGAGATGTGCCTGGTGCGATTGGATGAACTCCTTCGCAAATTTCAATCCGAACATCAGGGCGGCGGCGAAGAGCGCGTGCGCGAAGTGGCGCGACTGGGCCGGCGACGCGCGGAAATGATCGCGCGGAACCACAAAGTGGACGCAAGAAAACGCGCCGAAAAGGGAGAAGTGGCCCGCTGGTTCGGAATCTGGCTGGAAACTCCGGACACATTTTTCGATTGGCTGGAAGTCCGCAAGCAATCTCCTGAATTCCAGAAAACATTTCCCGCTGGGTTGGAAGAGGAAGTCTGATGTTTCTCCTAGATGTGGAACCGCTCGACCTCGGTTCGGACGTGCGCTCCGTGGGCGTCGATCTGGTTGAGGCGGATGAAAATCGCGAGCCGGCGCGGGGGAGTGAGGCATCGCACATCTGGAGCCGAATTCTGCCGCTGCTCGCCGGAGAACGACCTTGGGCGCTAGACTTTTTCAGCCACTTGGACCGCGTGCGCGAATTCTGCGAAAGGCACGCGATTTCGTACAGGGAAGCCAATCAGCGCTCGATCGTGATTCCAGCGCCGGGAGCGAAGGAACTCGAATTGCTCATGGATCGCTTTCAAAGCGAGACGTTTGGCACGCGGGCTGGCGGCGTGCTTCCCGAGACCGATCCGGAACTCGAAGGCGAGCTGGCTCGCCGCGGATTGGATGCCTATCACGGTGCGTTTCGCCGGTACTACTTTTGTGCTGTATGTGATTTTGAGGATGGCTCGCTAGTGATTCTCAGCGAGAAGCTTTCGGCAGGAGAGGTGATCCGCCGAACGCGCCCGGCGATTGGCGAGCTGGGCGTAAAAGTAGAGCTCCCGAATTGAACCTCTCGTAGTTGCACTGATCGCAACTTTAGAACTTTCGTACCATTCCCGCAGCTATTCGTCCTAGTACATAGTCGGGTCGAGCAGCTGATGGCCCCCTTCCAAAGTGAGCTGACATTGCCAAGCGAATCGACAGTTCCGAACGCACGGGCTTTTGTACGCAGCCTGAACGTGCTGCTTAAGTTCGCGCGGCTCTACGGCTTAGAACATGCCCGATCTGCCGCGCAATTCGATATCAGCTGGAACGAGCTTCAGGAAGCAGTTCATGCTGCGGGTTCATCGGGCCTGTTGCTGGGCACCTCTGGTTCCCAGCTCCTTCTGGATGGAGTACCCCTCGAATTGACGCAAGCCGAGCGGAGCTTCGCCGAGCTTCTGAACGCGGCTGGAGTGGCCAGCATATGTTTCCTACCCAGCGTGGAACGCGACGAATTCGCAAATTTGGTGAAGGTGTTCGCGGATAGCGGGCCGAAAGCCAGTTCGCTTTCGGACCGGCTGGAGCAGCATTTTGGCAAGGGGCAACCGTCCGGAATCGTGGTGAACGAAATTCGATTCGTGGCTGAAGATGCAGCGTTTTCGGAAACGCGAATGGCAGCGCAATTGGCGGTGAAGACGCTCGGCGCGGATGCCGAGAAAGTGCAGGATTGGTTCCGCAGCCCGGAAAAGATGATCCAGCTGATCGCGGCGGCGGAAGGCGCTCGCGGCGGGGGCTCTGGAACGGGTGGCGGCCCGGGCAGCGAAAGCGGTAGCGGAACGGGTGGTTCGGCTGGCGGGTCGCATGCCGGAACTGCGGGGGAAGCGCTGGCGACGAATTTTTATTCCGGGGCGAGTGGCGGGACCGGAAGTGCAGGGGACGAAACTTCGCCGGGTGGCGGCGTCGGAACCGCCGGAATGAGCGGCTCCAGCGGACCGGGGGAAGGCGGTGCATTCACGGCGAGCGCGGCCCAAGGCGCGGCTGGCGTCGCACCGGTCGGCGAAGCGGAGATGCACAGTTTGTTGCGCTTGCTGGCGCAATTGGCGGAAGCAACCAACAAGCGAAATCCGCAGGAACTGGAAGAAGCGGCATGGCGGCAAAAGCTGGCGGCGCTGCCCCAAGGGGCGCAACTGACGCTGCGGCAGGCTCTGGCTTCGGTGGCAGCGCAGGCTCCGACCGCAAAAGTGGACGAAGCGATGCTGCTGCGGCTGGCCGAAGAGCTGGCCATCCGTTTCGCGCTCGATCGCTTCCAACGAGGAGAAGTTCGCGTCAATGCGGTGCGGCAGATGCTGGAAAAGATGGGCCACGAACTCGATACGTTGCGAAAACTGCTGAAGGCTCGCGAAGACAAAATGACCAGCGCGGGCATGGCGGTGGAATCGCACGGGGATTTGCTGGACCGGCAATTCTGGGCTGCCGTACCGGAATCGGGAAAGCGGGCGGTGCTGACATCGCCGGAAGCTTGGTGCATTCCGCCGCGTAACGTGCAGCAATACGTGGAAGAACTGCTGGGGCGCGGCGAGTCCGATGCCGCGGGAAACATCCTGCTGAAGTACGCGGCATGCGTGCGCAACAAGGACGCAGAAGCGCGGAAAAAAGCAGCCATCGGGCTGGGTCAACTCGCCGAGCTTTACAGCAAGGCCGCCAATCAGAGACTGCAGGACGCGCTGGCGCAAATCGGGCAGCAGATGTGCGCGGAAAAAGATCCCGAACTACAGACGCTGCTGAGTGCGGCTTTCGTGCGGCTGAGCCAGGAAGCAGCCCAGCGGCGCTACTATCGCGCAATTCAGCAGGCTCTCGATTGCCTGGCCGATCTCGAAGAACTTCGTCCCACGTGGGTGCAGAGCCTTCGCCCGCGCATCGGCGTGGAAAACCGACTTTCGGATTTCATCGAAGAAGCGATGACGGCGGAAAGAATGCCCGACGGATTGACGGGTATGCTGATGCGTATCCCGGACAGTGCCTCCGAACATCTGGCCATGCGCATGGCTCGCGCCGGAAAGCGTACCGAACGCGAGCGAGTGGTGAATCTGGCCAAGGATGTGGGCAACGCTTGCGCAAGGCATTTGGCCGAAGTGCTGAAATCGGAGCAATCGGCGAAAGCGTCGATTGCCGCGGGGCTTTTGAGCCGGCTCGATCCATTCTCCGTGGAGAACTTGCTGCCGCAGCGCCTGCGGCACGGCGGGCGCAGCTTCCATGATGCGGTGGTGCGCCAACTTTCGATCGCCGGAGCGCCGGAGCGCGGGCGGCTGCTGGCGGATTCGATTGAACTGCTCGATCCAATGGTGCTGCCGCTGGCACTGGACGAAATCGGGATGTGCGGTGATGCGCAAACGGCGCCCAAACTTCTGCGATTGGCGGAGGGAGAAATTCTGCCGGACGGCGAAGATTTTCTCCGCGTGAAGGCGATCGAAGCGCTGGGCAGAATGCGCGCGCCGGCAGCGGCGGGCCATCTGCGGCGGTTCGTGGAAGCGCGCAAAAGCTTCGGCTGGGCTTTCCCAGAGGAGATCCGGACGGCCGCTGCGCAGGCGCTGGCGAAGCTCGATCCGAATTGGATGCGAGAAAACGCGGCGCGGCTGGGGCTGAATGAAAAAGTGATGGCGCTGGCGCCGCTCGACGCGCGGCCGGATCGCGACGTGGTGCGGTATCGTCGCTACGAGCGGATCCGGCTACCGCGCAACGTGCCGGCAGTGATCACGTCACAGCGCGGAAAATATTCGTCGGCAATCAGCGTGTTGAGCCTCGACGGCGGATTGTTGAGCGGCGATATTCAGCTTGCCGTCGGCACTGAAGCGACGCTGAAAATACCGTCGGGGCTGCGGTCGATCAATATGCGCGCCGTGGTGCGCTTCGTGCGATCGCACCAGGCGGGCTTCGAAATGGTAGGAATGGGACTGGACGACCGCGCCAAGCTGCGGCGGCTACTGGTTTCGCTGAGCGGCGAAGCGCCGCAGCAACCTGCCAGCACTGAAAGCGTGTAAGGGCGCCTGCGAGAAAAGAGCGGATTTTCTAGCGCTGGAATCACAGCGGAACGTGCAACGAGGCTGTAGCGGTCTGACTGGCGCCCAGCTCTTTTTTTCAGTAACTTACAGGGCACTCTACTCGAACCTGTAGCGATCTGATTGTGCTGTTTGCGACGGGCTTTTCTGAGGCCGGAGCCCAGTTGAATCGCCGTTCTAACTGCCAGCCTTCTCCTCAGGCATCAAAACCAATTCACATATCACCAATGGCGTACCACGGCAGCTGCCGTTTCGCGATTGATTCACGAGTAAGAGATGGCGCAGCCCAAGAGCACCTTACGCAATCCTGTTCACTTTGCGTAGTCGCCGTAAGTTTCCGGGGAGCACACCCAGCGTCCAAGACTTGCGTTCTGTCGTGGACGAATTGTCCGGTTGGCGGACTTACCAAGCGTTAGATTGCGTTTGGCTTGCGTAATGCCCGCCTAGGATCCAACTTTTCGACACGACGGTATTTCGCGAGGCCGTCGCGCGGAACTTAGCGAGCAGATTCCATTGTATAATCGCCCCGCATTCGCATCCGGCGAGGAGACTTATGGCTGCGGACGAGTCTTTGATGATGTGGGTTCCTGTATGTTGCCGACGCGTGATGCGCTGCAACATGTTCAGGCAGGCAGATGGATTGTCTTACGCAGTGCTCGTTTGTACATCCTGCAACAAGAGCATTGCTCTTGAGCCAGAGCCTCTCGCGGACGTGAATCGCTTCGGGGAGGGCTCCGACGTTTTGAGCCTGCTTGGATCGCCGAAGCCACCGAGAAACGATAGAAGAAAAACGACCCCGGAAGCCGGTGACGACGATCCAACACTGGTGTAAATCCCGGCTCACCCAAGACTTTGCCTATGACTGGCCAGACCATTTCGCACTATCGCATCTTGGAGCAAATCGGCGCCGGCGGGATGGGTATCGTATACAAGGCCGTCGATAGCCGGCTTGACCGTGCAGTAGCCCTGAAATTCCTGCCTGAGGAGTTGGCACAAAAGCCGCAGGCGCTTGAGCGCTTTCGACGCGAGGCGCGGGCTGCGTCCGCCCTGAGTCATCCTGGAATTTGCACGATTTATGACATTGGCGAGCAGGACGGCAGAACGTTCATAGTCATGGAGTTCATTGACGGCGAAACGCTGCGAAGTCACATCCATGGGAAGCCGCTAGCCCTTCAGGAAATTCCAAGACTTGGGATTCAGATTGCGGAAGCTTTGGACGCGGCGCACGCCGAAGGTATCATCCACCGCGACATCAAACCCGCGAATATTTTCGTGACAAAGCGTGGACAGGCGAAGGTGCTCGACTTCGGCGTCGCGAAACTCATACCCAAAGGCGTTGCGTTGGCGGGCGCGGATTTCGACGGCGAAGCCTCAGATTCCAACTCGCTCGCGGGAATCGTAAGCGGCACACCTTCCTACATGTCGCCCGAACAGATCCGTGGAGACACTCTGGACCCGCGCACGGATATTTTTTCGTTCGGTCTGGTGCTATATGAAATGGCGACCGGGCGCCAGGCGTTTGGCGGCGCCACGGGCGGCATGATTATCGAGGCGGTTCTGACGCGGCCGCCTGTTGCGGCGCGAAGTATCAATCCCGATATCCCGCCGAGGCTGGAAGAAATCATCAACAAGGCGCTCCACAAGGATAGAAACCAGCGCCATCAGCACGCGGCGGAGCTCCGCGATGAACTGCAACGACTGGAGCGAGAAGCCGACTCCGGCTGGGGAGCAGCGCCAAGCGACTCGAAATCCATTCCGTTATCGACCACGATCGGTTTGCAATCAACAGCGGAGCCGAAGGCGCGGAATTTGACGACGCGAACGGGTACACTGCGCCCCCCGCGGATCTCGAAGACCATTGACTCGCTTGCGGTTTTGCCTTTCGAAAACGTGAGTCGCGACGCGGAGCACGAATACCTCAGTGACGGAATAGCGGGCAGTCTGATCAATATACTGGCCACCGTCCCAAAACTGCGAGTGATGGCCCAGAGCACGGTATTTCGCTATAAGGGCCGCGGCATCGATCCTCAAGCGGTCGGTCGCGAGCTGAATGTGCGCGCCGTCCTCACCGGAAGATTGATGCAAAGCGGCGGAGCCTTGCGCATTGGGACCGAGCTAGTGGATGTTGCCACGGGTTCTCAATTGTGGGGCGCTCAATTCGATCGCAAACCCGGCGATATCTTTGCGATTCAAGACGAGATTTCCACGGAAATATCAGAGAAATTGCGGTTAAAGCTTACCCGAGCCGAAAAAAGCCGCCTCACCAAGCACCAAACGCACGATGCCGAGGCCTATCGGCTCTACTTGCAGGGCCGTCATCACTGGAACAGGTGGACCGAAGAAGGATTCTACAAAGCGATCCAATTCTTTCAGCAAGCTGTCGACAAGGATTCTGGCTACGCCCTGGCCTATGCGGGTTTGGCCGAATCATACGTTCTGCTGGGATGGAATGGCTATCTACCTCCGAGGGATGCGTTCCCTAATGCCAAAATGGCCGTGATGGAGGCCCTGCGGCTCGATGGCGATCTCGGCGAAGCCCACACGCCTCTGGCCGCCGTATTGTGGCTTTGCGATTGGCAGTGGCAAGAGGCCCACACGGAATTCAAACGCAGCCTTGTACTGAATCCCGCCTATCCGACCGCCAATCATTGGTACGCCGAGTATGTGATGACTATGGGACGCCACGAAGAAGCGATCGTCAGAATGAGAAAGAGCCGGGAGCTCGATCCACTGTCCCTCATTATCAGCGTCGCCATCGGCTGGGCCTACTATATGGCCCGGCGATACGACGACGCCATCGAGCAGCTCCGGCGCGCCATCGAATTGGACCCCAATTACCCCGTCATTTACTGGATTCTAGGGCTGACGCTTCGAAAAATGGGTCGCTTTGAACAGGTCATCTCCGAAGGTGAGAAGGGAGTGATGCTGTCTGGCGGCAGTCCTCTGATACGGGCGGCTTTGGCGCAGACTTTTGGCGCGGCCGGGAAAAAAGAAGAGGCTATTCGCATCCTCGATGATCTGGCAAGTCTGGCAAAACAAAAATATATTGCAGCTTACTGTTTTGCCGGAATCCACGCAGGCTTGGGAGAAGGCGATCGCGCGATCGAATACTTGGAGAAATCCTTCGAAGAGCACTCCCATTGGCTTATCTATCTGCACATCGATCCGGGCATGGACGGTCTGCGGTCCAACCCGCGTTTTCAGGAACTGCTGCGGCTCGTCGGCCTTCCGCTGCAACCTTCGGCATCGTTGGAGCAGCAGCGCTGAGCCTCGGGCTCCTCGTTATCGGCGTGAACGAACAGCGAGGGAAGGCACGCCCTTTCAGCGCAAACCTTTAATAAGCCGTCTTCCCCTGGCGCTCACCGCGCTAGGATTATCACGAGCATGGCCACAGTGCAGAGCTACGATCTCTCAGGCGCTGAGAACGGTCACGCAATCGTATTCCTGCACGGTATGCGCGTAACGCGCCGAATGTGGCAGCCGCAGATTGGAGCCCTCGCGTCGGAATTTCGGGTCGTCGCCCTTGACTTGCCAGGGCACGGCGCTTTGCGGAACCAACCTTTCCGCCTGGAACAAGCTATTGAGCAAGTCGCGGAGATCGTAGATAAGGTGGCGAATGGCCGCGCGCTCATCGTTGGACTCTCGCTCGGTGGATACGTGGCCATCGAATTCGGAGCGCGCTATCCGGAAAGGACCGCTGGATTGGTGATAGCCAGCGCCTCCGTTGAGCCGCGCGGATGGTACAACCTGCCTTACAAAATAGTATTCGGGGCCATGGCTTACCTTCCTGAGCGATGGCTGAGCCGGATTACTCAGGCAATGTTTCTCGCCATTTATGGCAAGGAGCGCGCGCAACCCCTGATCGCTCCGGGCTTTTTCATGCGTGGTGGGGCAGCGGGCATTCGCCAAGTGATGAGCCGGGAGTTCGGACCAAAGCTGGCAGCATATCCGGGACCGGTTCTGCTTCTGAACGGCGCAATGGACCTTGGCTTCCGCATGCACGAAAAGCGATTTCTAGCCATTGCGCAGCGAGGTCAGTTAGAAGTCATCCCCAAGGCTTTTCATCTCGCCAACATTGACCAGCCGAAACAATTCTCTGACGCAGTTCGCCGCTTCGCGAGGTCACTGGCGTGGTAAGTGGGCCGCTGGAACCAGAGTGTCCGCTGCGCAAACAGCGGACGGCTGGCTCGATCTAGCGGGGAAAGTGATGGGCGAAGAAGCCGTTGAGACCGTGGCCGGGCTGCGAACCCCACGTCCAGTAGAGACCCACGTAGGCGTAGTTCTCGGTGAGCCCGGCCACGGAGCGTCCATAGGCAAAAAGCAGTTGGAATCCGGGATTGCGAAAGTAGTAGTAACCACCCGTATCGATCAAAGTGGCAGCGCGAATTTGCGGCGTGGCGTAGCCTTCGTCGCCGTGGTGAAATACCTCGGTTCCGAGAGTCCATTTCTTTCCCATATCTCGCTGCACGAGCCAGCCTTCATAAGCGAAATTGTCGTACTGCGTTTGCGGGACAATTTCGTATCCGCCGCCGCCATACGTGGTCCAAGGCCCCCAGCTCTTTTGCATCCAGAGAGGCAACTTGTACCAGACTTTGCCAACACCGAGTCCCTTCGAGTAGCTACCGGTCGGGACTTCGACCATCGTGAAGGTGCCGATCATAGGGCGGTATTTTGTTTCTTTGAACCACTCGTATTTCGCGCCGATCTCCGTATCGGTGATGCCGTAGGCGCTGGGACCCACGCCGCCAGGGAGGTACGCGGGATTGTTCGACGGGATGATGGCTCCAAGTGGAAAAACCACGTGGAGCTGAAGTCTCGGAGCCGCTCCCCAGTTGAACTCGATGGCCGGACCGGTGGGGTCGTACTCGACCGGCGTGCCATCTACGCCACCGAAAATGTAGAACTCGTAGTGATGGAAATCGACAGGATCGGGATCGTCGGTCTGGAAGGGCGGACCGGCAAAGATCGGTTTAACGCAAGCTAGCAGGACCAGGATAAGCAGCGTGGCATGGGCCTTCATGTTTCGCGAGATAGCGCTCCCAGCGTTTCATCAGTCAACGGATTATGACAATGCAGCGTGATTTAGTAAACGCTGAGAGATTACTGCAAAGAGATTTTCCGGAACTGCGTGCAGAAACCGAAACTGCAAAAGCAAGAATGCGTTCCTCACAGCTATTCGCGGAAGACGCGGCTGGCCGCTTCCTTTAGCTTCGCCAAGGCGACATTACAACGCCAGGAACGCAGGGAAGAAAGT
>JBAWEZ010000027.1:0-143223 GCA_049591475.1 Candidatus Acidiferrales bacterium | reverse complement strand
ATAGCAAAGCCGCGTCCGCCGCAACCACGGGCGGCCTCCTTCTAACGGCTTTATCGAACGCGCGAAGAGCGCCGTGCACACTTCTATCTGCTTCACCAAAGCGCGCGCCCGATAAAGCTCTAGCGTTACACGTCCAGTTGGGCCGCCGAGGCAGTTTCAATTCCGAGTATGCTATCAACCGCCCAGGAATCGGGAATCGCGGCACCGCCGACTTTACAGCGATCTCCAGCCTAAGCAATACGCTGCGCTAGTGCGTTTAGGCGTATAACCCGGGCCCAAATGACGCTGAAACCAAGCACTCGCCTCGGCCCATACGAAATTCTCGCGCCAATTGGCGCTGGTGGGATGGGGGAAGTTTACCGCGCGCACGATTCGAAGCTGGGCCGCGATGTCGCAATGAAGGTTCTGCCCGACGTCTTCGCGCGCGACGCCGAGCGCATGGCGCGGTTTCAGCGCGAGGCCAAGGTTCTCGCGTCATTGAATCATCCCAACATTGCTTCGATCTACGGCCTCGAGGATTCCGGCCAGACTCACGCGCTGGTGATGGAGCTGGTCGAAGGCCCAACACTCCGCGACCGAATTAGCACCGGCGCAATTCCGATTGGCGAGGTTCTGCGCATCGCGAAACAGATGTGCGAGGCGCTTGAATACGCGCACGAACACGGAATCGTGCATCGGGACCTGAAGCCAGCGAATGTGAAAGTGACGACCGACGACGCGGTGAAGCTGCTCGATTTCGGTCTGGCGAAAGCGTATCAAGGCGACGCGTCCTCCATCGACATCGCCGATTCTCCGACGATCAGCCGGATGGCAACGCAGGCAGGCGTGCTATTGGGCACGGCAGCGTACATGTCACCGGAACAGGCGAAGGCCAAACCGGTGGACCGTCGCGCCGACATCTGGGCGTTCGGCTGCGTGTTGTACGAGATGCTAACAGGCAAGATGACGTTTCATGGCGACACGGTGACGGATACTCTGGCGTCCGTAATAAAGGAAGAGCCGGACTGGTCGCAACTTCCCGCGGCAACGCCGATGCGAGTTCGAGTTTTGTTACAGCGCTGTTTGCAGAAAGATCCGAAGCAGCGATTGCAAGCGATCGGCGACGCCCGCATCTCCCTCGACGAAGTCCTCTCCGGCGCGCCCGATGCAGCCCTCGCGGGCAAGCCGCAAGCCGCGGCTCCGAGATGGCGCCGCGCCCTGCCGTGGGCTATTGCCGGCGGTGCATGTCTCTTGGCGGCGCTTATCTTCGTGTTGGTCCGCCCAAAACCGCGGACGCCGGCCGCGCCGGTGCGATTTCAGATTGCGGCTCCCGCGAACACGGGGCTGGCGCCGTTCGCCGCCCTCTCGCCGGACAGCAGGAAGCTGGCTTTTCTGGCCGCTTCGCCCAGTGGAAACTCAGCCCTGTGGGTCCATTTCCTGGACACGGGGGAATCCCGCATGCTGACGGACGCCACAGGCCCACCCTTTTGGTCGCCGGACAGCCGTTTCATCGGGTACGAGTTGCAAGGAAAGCTGATGAAAATTGAGGCGACGGGCGGCCCGCCGCAAACATTGGCGGACATACCGGGCGAGGGGAACGGCTATGGCGCGGGAACGTGGAGTAAGAACGACGTGATCGTGTTCGGCAATCCAGCCGGCTTGTTCCGAGTCCCCGCCTCCGGCGGTGTTCCTACTCAAATCACCGCTGTGGTTGCGGCAAATCACGAAGATTATCACTACTCGCCAACATTCCTGCCGGACGGGCGACACATCCTTTACACCCGCGACACCAGGGACGCGAATGCAAATGGAATCTATCTCGCGTCCGTGGACGCCAAGCCGGAGCAGCAGAGCAACAAACTCCTGGTAGCCACAAGTTGGGGGCCAGGGTACGCGAGGACCGCCGATCCGAATACCGGATATCTGCTTTTCATGCGCGAGGGCACGCTGATGGCGCAGCCTTTCGACAATAGTCGGTTAGAGTTGAAAGGGCAACCAACCCCCATTGCCGAACAGGTGGGAAGCAGCGGCGGAGGGGGCGGGATCGGAAGCTTTTCCGCGTCAGCGAACGCGCTGGCGTACATAGGCAGCAGCAATGCAAGTATTCGGAGGGGCGGATCCAGAGGCAACTTCATCGGGCATCTGGCATGGTTTGACCGGGAGGGAAAGGTTCTGGGAACCATCGGGGATCTTGGCGTGTACCGAACTCTGGCACTCTCGCCCGATGGCAAAAGCGTCGCCTTTGAGCGAGCCGATGTTCAAAATCCCCAAAAAAGAAGCATCTGGCTCTATGATTTTGCACGAGGTGTGACCACGCGATTTACGTTCAATTCGGATTGGGATATGAGTCCGGTCTGGTCACCCGACGGTAGCCGGATCGCGTACGGATCGCTCAGAGACGGGGACGTCAGTATTTATCTAAAGGCTTCGAATTTGGCTGGCGAAGGCGAATTACTATACAAGTCCAACGCCAATGCGATTCCGAGCAGTTGGTCCCCTGACGGGCGATTCTTGCTCTTTTACTCACCGACACCCCCTGTTCGTATCTGGATTCTGCCCCTTAGTGGCGCGGCCGGCGATCGGAAGCCCATTCCTTTTGAAGATACGCAGTTCGATGAAGCGTGGGGCCGCTTTTCGCCCGACGGACGCTGGATCGCCTATCACTCCGATGAATCCGGGAGGAACGAAATCTACGTGCGGCCGTTCGACGCCGCTGCCATAACCGGTGCATCCCCGCCGCGGGCCCTGCCGATCACCGGCAAATGGATGGTGTCCAAGGACGGCGGCACGACCGCTCTCTGGCGGCGCGACGGCAAGGAACTTTTCTACTTGTCCCTGGATGGCAAGGTAATGGCCGTGGACGTCAGCACCAGCGGCGTGTTCCAGGCCGGAATCCCGAAGGAGCTGTTCAAGGCGCCAGACGGCATGCTTTTCTGGAACGTCGCCGCGGATGGCAAGCGATTTATCATGGCGTCGCCCACGGCGGAAACCCCGGCGCCTTCGCCGGCGTTCTCAGTCATCCTCAACTGGGAAACGGCGTTGAAGAAATGAGACTCGCGGCCGGAACAAAACCCGGCCCGTTCGAAATAGAGATGGCTGGCCACTGACGACTAAACGACTGGTTAGTCGGCTAACCGGACAATCGGTCCAACGCGCTAAGCCGTCGGCGGTTTCGACTCCGCCTGAGGCTGCCTGAATCCGCCGCAGCGGCCGCGCATTCCCTGGCGGAACTTTTCGCGGTCCTCTGGCGACATCGCTTCCCAGCGCGCCATCATGCGCCGCCGCCATCCCCAATTCCCGCCCGGCCCGCCCCGGAACCCGCTAAACAAAATCTTGCCCAGCACCAGGATGCCCAGCGCCTGAAGGTAGTCGATCCGGTGCCACCCGAAAAGTACCGGAAACAGCCAGTTCCACAGGCCCATCACTGCCAAGCCAAACACGGCAATGAACACGGCCGCAATCAACACGAACCTAAGCATCCTTAAAATCCAGTGTCCTCTCATCGTCCGCCCTCCTTACAAATTCTTAAAATCGTCGTGGATCGACCGAAGCCTCTCGCGCAGATGCATCACCGCGTAGTGCTTTCTCGAAAGCAGCGTGTTCACGCTCACTCCGCTCTCTTCCGCGATTTCCTTGAAGCTGTATCCGAGGAGCTCGTGCGCGATGAACACGCCGCGTTGCTCTTCAGGCAACTCTTCGAGCGCTTCCTCCAATTCCTCCAGCAGCACGCTTCGCGCGTATGCGGCTTCCGGGCCAGCATCCGGTGACGGCAGCAAATCCTCCATCCGAAGCGTCTCGCCGTCGTCGCTCGCGAAGACTGCCGGGGGGATTCGTTTCACCTCGCGCCGCCTGCGTCTAAAGAGATCGATGATCCGGTTGCGCGCCACGCGGAAAAGCCACGCCGTCACTTCGTCGATCGGCTTGATCAGCCGGTAGGTTTCTACCAGCTCGTAAAAGACGTCCTGCAGAATGTCTTCCGCGTCCTCCCGGTCCGCCACGCGCCTGCGGATAAAATTTCGCAGGCGCGCGCGGTCGCGGCTCACATATTCCGAAAGGCGCCGGTCCTGCTCGACCATGGGCCATTTGCTTTTGAGCGCTTCGTCCATCTACTTATGTAAACGCTGCACCGTGCGAAATATTGCAACGCATTGACGTTTGCTGGGGCGCGGAACTCTGAGGCAGGATTTGTGAGCAGCTACGCAGCCGCGCGGGGTCGAATTAGATACGCGACTGCGCGTGGCGCGCGATTGTATAATTTTGAATACATTGACATTGCGCGTTCCACGGGCTATCTACAGAGTTTGCCTTTCGCGCGCGCTCGGAAAGGTTCGGCGCGCCATTTGCAGCTTTCGGTTTCATGGCGGTTCAATTTGCAATTAATGGAGGTTGGCCAATGGTTATCGACGTTCACGGACATCTCACCGCTCCGGATTCGCTCTACGTCTACAAGGCCAACATCTTGTCGCATCGCGGCTCGCACGGCCGCGGCAAAGTGGAAATCAGCGACGACGAAATGACCGCCTTCCTGAAGCAGCCCACCTTCGGTACCGGCAAGTCGCACTTCGATCTCCTCAAAGAGGTCGGCACAGACATGCAAATGCTCTCGCCTCGTCCATATCAGATGATGCAAGCGGAAAAGCCCGCCAAGATCTCGCAATGGTTCATCGAGGAGTGCAATAATCTGGTCGGGCAGCAGTGCCGTCTTTTCCCAAATGTCTTTCGAGGCGTTTGCGGTCTTCCCGAAGCTCCTGGCGTGAGTCCGAAAAATTGTCTTGCCGAGCTCGAGCGCTGCGTGAAAGAGATGGGCTTCGTTGGCTGCCTAATTAATCCTGATCCCAGCGAAGCCACCAATTACGACACGCCCGGCCTAGGCGACGAATTCTGGTATCCGCTCTACGAAAAACTCGTCGAACTCGATGTGCCCGGCTATATTCATGGCGCGGGTTGCCGTTCGCCGCGCCATAGCTATTCGCTCCACTTCATCAACGAAGAGACGATCGCCGTCATCTCCCTCGTCAATTCGCGCGTGTTTCAGGATTTTCCGAAGCTGAAGATCGTCTGCTCGCACGGAGGCGGCGCCGTTCCCTACCACGTAGGCCGCTTCATCGCGCCCAGTCTCCGCCGCGGCCCGCAAAGCAGTTTTATGGACAATCTTCGCAAGCTCTATTTCGACACGGTACTTTACACGCCGCTCGCCTGCGAACTACTTATCAAGACCGTGGGCGCGGATCGCTGCGTTTTCGGCACCGAGCGCCCTGGCGTGGGCACTGCGAAAGATCCTAAGACCGGCCGGTGGATGGACGACGTGAAGTCTTACATCGACGCGTTCGATTGGCTCAGCGCTGCGGACAAGAAAGCTATCTTTGAGGACAACGCGAAGAAAGTATTCCGATTAGAAACCGGCGCGAAAGCCGCCTAGGGCAGCGAGCGCCAACTAAAACCTAGCAAAGGGCCAACAACAGAATGTCCGTCCCGTATAGGGCCGATCAAGTCGGCAGTTTTCTCAGACCTAAAGAACTTGTGGAGGCGCGCCGCGCCAATCCTCCAAATCCCGAGCGCCTGCGCGAAATCGAAGATCGATCCATCCTCCGCGTGCTCGCCAGGCAAAAAGAATTAAGCTTCGACATCTTCACCGACGGCGAATTTCGGCGCAGCAATTTCATGGGCGATTTCACTGACGCCGTCGAAGGTTTCAATTTCGGCGAAGGTCTGGCGCGCACCTGGTCCGGGCAGCAGCCCGGCCAGCGCATGCAGGGGCCGGTCCGCGGCATCGTCACGGAAAAGCTGCGTGCGGTTCGCCAGCTCACCGGCCACGAACTCCCGTTCATGAAGCAGCATAGTTCCGGCGATATCAAGATGACCCTGCCGAGCGCCACGCAATTCCCTTCCATCGCTTTCAAATTCGGCGTCACTGACAAAGTGTACAAAGACCATTCCGCGCTGCTCTGGGACATCGTCGATATCATCAAAGCCGAAATGGTCCGGCTCGCATCCGAAGGCGTGAAGTACATTCAGATTGACGCGCCGCGCTACAGCTACTACATGGATCCCAAATGGCGCGATTGGATTCGCGAAAACATGCGCACCGATCCCGAAGGCGCGCTCGCGGAGGCCGTCAAGGCCGACAACGCCTGCCTGAAAGCCGCTCGCAAGCCTGGCGTGACGCTGGCGATTCATCTCTGCCGCGGCAACAGTCGCAGCCACTGGTACGCCGAAGGCGGCTACGACGCCGTCGCCGAAAAACTCTTCGGCACTCTCGACGTCGACCGCTTCCTGCTTGAATACGACGATCCGCGCTCCGGCACATTCGAACCGCTGCGGTTTATTCCGCGCGATAAAGTTGTCGTGCTGGGTTTGATCAGCTCCAAACTCGCGCAGCTCGAACCTGGCGACGACATCGTGCGCCGTATACACGAAGCGGCTAAATTTTTCCCGCTCGAAAATCTCGCTCTCAGCCCACAGTGCGGCTTCGCCTCCACGATCGACGGCAATCTGCTTACGGAGGACGACCAATGGGCTAAGCTGCGCCTGGTGGTCGATACCGCGCGTCGCGTCTGGAGCTAAAGTTTTCTGCCGCTACGGCAGATGGAGGATCGCATGGCAAAGGTCGTTCTTGGCGTCGGCTCGTCCCACGGGCCGATGCTTTCCACTCCACCCGATCAATGGGATCTTCGCGGCAGCGCGGATCGTAAAAACCCGCGCCATTTCTACCGCGGCGAAATGATGGATTACCAGAAACTGCTCGCCGCGCGCCAACCCGGTTTCGCTGACGTGATCGCTCCCGCCGAACGCCAAAAACGCTTCGACGCCTGCCAGCGTGCGCTTGACAAACTCGCCGCCAAATTCGCGGAGGTGAAGCCGGACGCTGTCGTGATCGTCGGCAACGATCAGCGCGAACTTTTCAGTGAAGAGAACACTCCGGCCATGCTCGTCTTCGCCGGTGAAAAGATCGAAAACGTCCCGGAGAGCGAAGAAGTCAAAGCAAAATGGCCTCCGGGCATCGCCATCGCCGAAATCGGCCACTGCCCTCCCGGTGGCGCCGAATATCGTGGCGCGCCGGACTTCGCCAAGCACCTCGTCACCGCTCTCATCGACCAGGAATTCGACGTTTCTGAATCCGCGCGCCTGCCGAAAGTGAATGGCCACGCCCATGGCATTCCGCACGCTTTCGGCTTTCTCTTCCGCCGCATCATGGTCGATAATCCGCCGCCGACGGTTCCGTTTTTCCTGAACGCGGGAATCCCGGATAATCGCCCGAAAATCAGCCGCTGCCTGAAATTCGGTCCCGCGCTGGTGAAGTCCATCGAAAGCTGGAAAGAAGACGCCAAAGTCGCCATCTTCTGCTCCGGCGGCCTTACGCATTTTGTGATCGACGAAGATCTCGATCGCCGCGTAATCAAAGGCATGCAGGAACAGGACGAGAAAGCGCTCGCCGCCATTCCCGAAAGCTATCTTCTCGGCAACACTTGCGAAATCCGCAACTGGCTGCCCGTTTCGAGCGGTATGAATTCTCTCGGCAAAAAAATGACGCTCGTCGATTACGTCCCCTGCTATCGCACCGAAGCCGGCACCGGCAACGCTATGGGCTTCGTCTACTGGCAATGAGCGAATGGGGCAATCGATGACCCAAGCCGCAGCGTCGGATATCGTCGCTCGTCTTAATCGGCTGGATTCCTGCGCCGTCTCAGACGCACTCGATAAGCTTGGCCTCAAAGGCGCGGTCGCAGGTATTGTCCCGCTCACCTGCGCGCGCCGCATCGCCGGAAAAGTTCTCACCATTCGCCTCGGCGTCGGCGAGCCGCCGCCCGGCGTCCCGCGTCACATCGGCACCACTGCAATCGAAACGGCGCAGCGCGGCGACATTATCGTCGTCGAGCAGCTCAGTGGACTGAATGCGGCAGCCTGGGGCGGCATTCTCTCACGCGGTGCAAAGCTTCGCGGCGTGGCAGGCACCATCGCTGAAGGACCCGTCCGCGACGTGGACGAAGCGCGCGAAGTGGATTACCCGGTTTACGGCCGCAGCGCCACGCCATCCACGGCGCGAGGCCGTATCGTCGAGCTTGCCAATAATCAGCCCATCGTAGTCGGTGGCGTAAACGTGAAGCCCGGCGATTACGCCGTCGCCGATTCCAGCGGAGTTGTTTTCATCTCTGCGGGAGAGATCGATCGCGTTCTGCCAGCCGCCGAAGAGATCGCCGCCCGCGAAGCGGCCATGGCCCAGGCCTTGCTCAATGGCGATCCAATCACTAAAGTAATGGGCGCGAATTACGAAAACATGCTGCGCCGCTAAACACGCCAGCGCATCTAACGCGCCCAGCGCGAAGGAACGGTCCCCTTGCCCACCCCGGATACAGCCGTCGAACGCGCCAGCAAGCTCGACACCACCAATATCAGCGACGCCCTCGATCGCCTGGGCATCGCCGGACAATGCCTTGGCATCAAGCCGCGCGATTCACGCTTTCGCCTTACTGGCCGCGCATTCACTCTGCTCTACGGCCCGGTCGGCAAGCCCGCAGGCACCGTCGGCGATTTCATCGATGATGTCCCGCCCGGCGCTGTGGTCGCGATCGACAATGGCGGCCGCGAGAACGCCACCGTCTGGGGCGACATTCTCACCGAAATCGCTCATCGCCGCGGGATCGCAGGAACGGTGATCGATGGCGCATGCCGCGATACCGCGCTTTGCCTCGAACTCGGTTATCCCGTCTTCAGCCGCAGTTATTCCATGCGCACCGGCAAAGACCGCGTGCAGCTCGAAGGCACGGATGTAATCGTCAACCTTGGCGACTCTCGCGTCGCACCAGGAGATATTCTGCGTGGTGACGCCGACGGCGTGATCGTCATCCCGCGCCAGCACGAATTTGAAGTGCTCGCAGCGGCCGAGGATATCTTCGCCAAAGAAGAAGCGATCCGCACGCGGATCCGCGCCGGAAAGCGCCTCGATGAAGCGCGGAAGGAACTCGGGTATCATCAGCTGCAGACGAAACGCTCCTAACGACATGCTTGGTGTGTTGACCGATTAACCCGAGATGCCCTCGCAACCTGACGTGCTATCCGCTAAATCGCACCGCATTTTAATCGGCCCCGCGGGCTGGTCCTATCCAGATTGGCACGGAATCCTCTACCCTACGCACCGCCCGCGCGGCTTTCACGAAGCCAGCTACCTCGCGCAATTCTTCGACACCATCGAAATCAACACGTCGTTTTATAGTCCACTGCGCCCCGACTTCGCCGCTCAGTGGATCGAGCGAGTTGCCGCAAATCCACGTTTTCTCTTCACCGCAAAATTGTGGCAGCGCTTCACGCATGAAACCGGTGCGACGCCGCAAGATGAAGCAGCCGCTCGCGCCGGATTCGACGTGCTGCGCGACGCGCAACGCCTGGGCGCCCTGCTGCTGCAGTATCCGTTTTCGTTTCACCACACGCCCGAAAATCTCAAACGCCTCACTCGCACGCTCGATGCTTTTAGCGACTATCCGCTCGTCGTCGAGGTGCGCCACTCGTCCTGGGTCGTGCCGGACTTTTTCCACTTCCTCCACGAGCGCCGCGTAGGCTTCTGCAATATCGACCAGCCGCTCATCGGCCGCTCCGTAAAACCCGGCGAGCGCTTCACTTCCGCGCTCGGCTACGTACGTCTGCATGGCCGCCGCTACGATACGTGGTTCAGCGACGAACCCGACCTGCCAAGCCACGAGCGTTACAACTATTTGTATTCGGAAGAAGAACTCGATCCCTGGGTGAAACGAATCCACCATGTCTCCGCGGGAACAGAAACCACGTTCGTCGTTACCAACAACCACTTCGAAGCCAAGGGCGTGGTTAACGCCCTTCAGCTGATCAGTATGCTCAGCGGTGAAAAAGTGAAGGTGCCGGAGACGCTCCGCCACCGTTATCCGCAGCTCGAAGCGATTGCCAGCGAGCCTTCCGCGGAGCCGACGCTCTTCCCGCTGCCCCCACCCTGATTTTGGCAAAAACACGCCTGTCCCAAGTGCGGACGCAGGGAGAGGGTTACAGACGGGAAGGTTGCCACCAGGATTGGCCGTGTGAAGCTTCACAAGTCACCCACGCTTGCCGTGGAGCTGTTGCCAGGGCTCGATGCCCGGCGCGGGTTTAAGCGCGCCTGCGGGCCGCCTCCAACCAAGATCGAAGGCGTATTGGGCGATGAAAATCGCCAGCACGCGCACTTGTTCGCGACTCCGGCGCCATCCTCGATTTCGTTGACTTGGATTAGCTACTTCTTGAAGAGATTCTCGAAGGCTTGTCGCGCATCGGTGGGCCTGGACGAGGAAACCGCCGCCGCTACAGGCGTCTTCGCGGCCGCGTACATCACCGGCGACGTATCTTTCTCAACTGTCATGCGCAGTTCGAAAAACGTGCAGTTATTTTTCGCGTCCTTCTTGGTGATCCGCTCGGGGATGGGCTGCGTGCATTCGAACTGCCTGCCCGTATCGAAGTGCACGCACTGCTTGCAGCAGTGAATCTCCGACTGGCACCGCGGGCACTTTCCGGTGGGATCGAATCCCGGCGCTAGGACGGCGCCACAATTCGAGCAACGCGCCCTCATCACCGTTCCCACCATGCGTGGCGTTCGCGGTCCGAGCAGATCCTGCTTCGGACGCGGAGCCTCGCTCGGGCGTTCCGCGCGGTTTCGCTTCTTGTCTTCGGAATCCCGGTCGCGGTAACCCCTCGACTTATACTTCCGCTCCATGGATACCTCCTGGGGGATGAATAATCATGCCCCGAAACACGTTCTCACTTGTATCTTTGCCTCCGCGCGGTTTTATCCACGCGGCTGCAAAATTTTCCATCTCGGATTTGCATTCGTTCAGGGCCTGGAGGCTTTCGCTCGAACGGCCCAGTGCTTTGAAAGACCTTCGAAAGGCAAATCTGGTTGCAAAAATCTATGCGGACTTCCAAAACCTGCCTGCACCGCTTCCGCGGCCAAGTAGCCGCTCCGCACCGCTCCCTCCATCGTCGAGGGCCATCCGGTGCGCGTCCAATCGCCAGCCAAGTAAAAACCCTTCACACCCAAATCTTGCGCAGGCCGTCTCGCGTCCACACCCGGCTCTGGGGAAAACGTCGCGTGAACTTCCTTGATCACCGTGGCTTTCTCAAGCTTGGCGTCGCGCGTGGCCGGCAGAACATCCAGTAATTCCCGGCGGCAGAGGTCGATAATGTCCTGTCTCGATCGTTGTATCAGATCATACGAGGCGCTGATGACCAATTGCAAGTATTGCGTTCGCCCGCTTTCTATTACGTGGGATGCACCGTCCGCCCCCTTTGATTCATTTCCTGCTTCACTTCCGTACAACAGGGTCTTGTTGAACACCCATTGCGTCGTATGGTCCAGCAGCGTCAGAAACGGTTCGGTCATCACCTGCCGGTCAAACCAAAAATGTACTCCCGTAATCGGCGCAGTGCGGATCTGCTGAACCCCGCGTAAAACCCCGCCCGCTTCGCTGAACTGCGTCGGGACAAGCCCAAGCAGCACATCGTGTGGCACGGCGGCAACGCAAGCGTCCGCAATCAGTTCCGAACCGTCTTCCATCACCGCGCACTCGAATCGGCCCTCGCAAAGCCGGATCTCGCGAACCCCCGCGCGCAGCTTCACTTCCCCGCCCCGCCGGACGACCGCGTCTCTGCAGCCCTCGTACAAATCCGCCAGAGGCACCGACGGGATTCCCACTCGATATCCGCCTCGGCTGCCGAGAAACGCCTTCCAGAACACGTCGATCCCGTAACGGGCGTCCGTGCGCGCCAGTTCTTCGTCCAGAGCGCTCACCAGTACCACGCGCCAGAACCGCTCGATCGCACCCGGCGTCTGCTTCGTCCGGTGCAGCCAATCGAGCATCGAGATACCGTTGATGTCCGGAGGTGAGCCGCCCGAGCGCGCGATGGTCAGCAGTGCGTTCGCGATCGCTCGCTTATCCGCGAACGATAAAGCGCTGAAAAACAAAAACGACGGCGTCATGTGCAGCGGCGGCGGAAACAGATGAGACGCCTCAATTGTCGATCGCCGCCCCTGCCGGTTCACGAAATAAAGCCGGTCATAAAAGCGGATCTTCGCGTCCGCTCCCGCGCGGCGGTAAAAATCAGCCAGATTCGTGCAGCAGCCCAGCGTCACGTGCTGGCAATTGTCCACTTCGCTGCCGTCGGGCAGCGTATACGACGTAGCTCGCCCGCCAAGATGCGGACGTTTCTCGAACAAGCGGACTTGCAGGCCCGCGTCAGCCAGCGCGACGGCGCAGGACAGGCCCGCCAGTCCGCCGCCGATCACCAGAACGCTTTGCGAGGGCATCCTTTTTCCACCAGTTGCTCATTCCCGCCGTCAGCAGGTATTGCAGCTTCTCGGCGCTCGAAAGAGAGATGCGCCCCGAAAAAACATCGAAGCCGCGCTCCTCGATGTGCGCCAGCAGCGTGCTGTACGTGCGAACTAACGCCCATAGGGTCGCGCGGCTGTCGGCGTCCACCTGCCGCACCAGCGGCGCGCCTTCCTGATACAAACGCCACGCCCGGTCCGCTTCGAATTCCAGCAGGTTGCGCAGTTGCGGAGACACCGGCCCGCGCAAGTCCTCTTCGCGGAGGCTGAATTTCGTTAAATCCTCTTGCGGCAGATAGACGCGCCCCATTTCGAGGTCGCCCTTAACATCACGAATGATATTCGTCATCTGGAAAGCTAGGCCGAGCCGCTCGGCCAGGTCCGGCGCGTGCGGATCGCGAAAACCGAAAACATGCAGGCAAGTGAGTCCCACCGTGCCCGCCACGCGATAGCAATATTCCGTCAAGCGGTCAAACGTAGCGTAGCGCTCGATGGTCAAATCCATTTCCGCGCCGAGGATCAAATCGTGGAAATAGCGCGCCGGAATTTCGAATCGCGCCATGGTGTCCGCGAGGGCCGGCAAAATCGCGTGCCCATCCGTTCGCCCCGCGACAGCCTCATCAAGCCAGCCGCGCCAGCGTGCCAGACCGCTCCGCTTCGATTCCAAATCGCCCGGCTCGTCCGAAACATTATCGACAAGCCGCATGAACGCGTAGAGCGCGCAGAGCGCGTTCCGCTTCTCGCGCTTCAGCCCGTAAAACGCCAGATAAAAGCTGCTGTGCGCTGCCCGCGCGACGCGATTGCACTCCGCGTACGAATCGGAAACGGTGCGCGCATCGGCAACGCGGGTTATGGAACTCATCGCCGCAGGTCGTTCAGCCGGATGCGCGGATGCCTGCGATTCTCCACTCTTCCGTGGAAGCATCTTGGAGCTGAGCGCGCCGATCAGCAAGCGAGCCTTCATTGTTTTCGATAGCACCGGACGCTGCTGCAGCGTGTTGTATCCGGATTTCTCGATGGCATCGAGTATTGCCATTCCGCCGCGGCTAAACAGGTCGATATCCACACCTAAATGCTCGTCCACCATTCGCGCCAGTGGCAAGCCCGCCACGAAAAGCCCTCGCGCTCGCGCGATCAGCTCTTTCATCAGTTGGACGTAGCGCTGGTCGAATTTGCGTTCGACGATTTCCGCTTCCGTTAGGCCGTGTGCCATGAGCGCGGAAATCGGAATGTAGATTCGCCCCTTTTCCAGATCGCGCGAGACGTCCTGCCAGAAATTCGCCAGCTGCAGAGCCGTGCAGGTGTAGTCCGAAAGCCGCTGACGCTCTTCATCGCGATACCCGCAAACATAGAGCACCAGTCGCCCCACGGGATTCGCGGAATAGACGCAATAGTTGAGCACATCATCCCAAGTGGCATAGCGCGAAACCGTCTGATCCTGCCGGAACGCCCGCAGCAAATTAGCAAAAGGTTCAACGGGAATTTCTTTCGCGCGTATCGTTTCGCGAAGCGCGATCAAAACTGGATGTGACGGCCCGCCGCCCTCGGGCCCGTAAATAAGCCGCAGCTCCTGTTCCCACGCATCGAGCAGCTCGAGCGCCCGCGCGTGATCGGGCACTTCATCACCCAGATCATCCGACCAGCGGCAGTACGCGTACACATTGTAAAACTGCTGGTGTAGATGGCGCGGCAAAAGCCACGAAACCACGTTGAAATTCTCGTAATGGTGCGTCGCCAGCCAGCGCGTATAGCGCTGGGCATCTTCTGAGCCGCATCCTTCAGTCGGCAAATTCTTGGCGATTTCGAGTTCTGGTGTCGGTAACATGAAGAATCAGAGCAAGCTCATTTTTGTGTCGATCTGAACGGCGTCCGCTCCTTTGTTTTCAATGGCTTATGCGCGCTTTAGATTTGCAGGGTGTGTCGATCTGCAGCGCCTGCGCGCGGCGCACAACTCCAGTAGCGCTTCGTCCACCCGGAGCGCCGAGAATCACGGAATGATCGCCGTCTTCAGCTCGCCATTGCGGCTCTTCATCTGCTGGAACAGGCCAGGCAACTCCGCGAGAGGCGCTTCGCCGGTGATAAAATCGGCGGCGCGAACGTCGCCGCGCACAATGGCGTCCAGCGATTCGCGAATGAATCGCGGTGTGTGGTGAAAAGTCGATTTGATGGTCACTTCAGAATAATGCAAGACCGTCGGATCTATATTCACTTCCGTCCCGCGCGGACAACCGCCAAACAAATTGACGGCACCGCCCTTGCGAACCATCGAGAGCGCCCACTGCCACGTTTCGACGCGTCCAACGGCTTCGATCACCGCGTCGGCACCGCGGCCGCCTTCGGTCATCTGTTTTACCAGGACGACGGGATTCTCGATTTCGGCGGCATCGAACGAAGCAATGGCGCCAAGGCGCTCGGCAGCGCGCATTTGACTGGTCCGTTTGCCAACAGCAATCACTCGCGCGCCACGCACGGAGAGCAGACGAACGAATCCCAAGCCGATGGGGCCGCAGCCGATTACGACCACCGTATCGCCCGGCAGAATGTTCGTTTCGTGGATGCCGCGAAGGACGCAGGCCAGCGGCTCGACCAGAGCAGCGTCCGTGAAAGAAACGCTATCGGGAATCTCCAGCATATTACGGCGAACGATGCGGCCGGGAATGCGGATGTATTCGGCGTACGCGCCATTGTTGAAAAGCAAATCTTCGCAAAGATTCGGCTGGCCCTTGCAGCAATAAAAGCAGGTCTCGCAGGGCGCGGAGTTCGCCGGCACCACCCTCATGCCTTTACGAACGCCGCCGTTGACCGAGCTTCCGATTTCCTCGATCACGCCGGAAAGCTCGTGCCCGAAAAGCGCGGGCGGCTTGATCATGCGCTCGTGAAAACCTTGCTTCCAAACTTTCAGATCGGTGCCGCACGTGAGCGCCACGCGCACGCGGACGAGAACGTCATCTTCTCCTAATTTGGGAATATCGACGTGCTCGATCTTTACATCTTCGCGGCCATATAGAACCGCCGCGGTCATGTGTCCGTTTCTGGATGAATTGCTCATTCGTGCACGATAATTATCTTTAGAGTATCGCCCTTCGGATGCGCCGCCAAGTCCAGCGCTTCGGAGATGCGTTCGAGCGGGAACCGGTGCGAAATGGTGTCGCGGACGGGCAGGCGTCTCGAGAAAACGAGCTCCGCGGATTCGGCCTGATCGTCTACCGACGCGCTATAGCTGCCCAAGATCTCGCGCTCTTCCACGCCGACTGCCGCGGCGGGAAAACCAAGCTGCAGCACGGGATCGTTGTGCGCAAAAAGCAGCACTCGGCCACCAGGACGCGTGATCGCCAAAGCTTCGGCAACAAGTGGAGGATTCGGCGCAGCAAGTATGACGGCGTCGGCGCCGCGGCCCTCGGTGCGAGCGCGCATTTCAGCGATCAGATCGATAGTGCGCGGATCGAAGGATTCGACGGCGCCGAATCGCACGCTGGCGGCGCGACGAAGGTCCAGCGGATCGCTGGTGTAGACTTTCGCGCCTTCCAAGCTGGCAATCATGCCGACCAGCATGCCGATTGGCCCCTGGCCGATCACAAGGACAGTTTCTCCCTGGGCGACGCGTGCCTTGCGAACCGCCTTCAGGGACGTATTGACCGGCTCGACAAAGGTAGCTTCTTCGAAGGTGACGCCCGGCGGAAGTGCGATCATGCCGCGCTCGACGATCCAGGGCATGGCCCGGACGTATTGCGCGAAGCCTCCGCCGCTAGGTTCGAATCCCGCGGTCAGGCCCGTTTTCTTGTATCCGGCGCACTGCGAGAACAGTTTGTGCTGGCAATAGAAGCAGTTGCCGCAGGGAATGTGATGAAAGCTGACCACGCGGTCGCCGGGCTTAAACTTGGTGACGCCGCGACCAACCTCAAGTACCGTGCCAGCGAGTTCGTGACCCAGAATTTGCGGTGGCTTCACGAAGCCGTGATGGATTTTTTTGATATCCGTGCCGCAAATTCCGCAGGCGGCAACGCGGAAGAGCACCTCGCCGGGGCCGATTTCAGGTATCGGGACTCGCTCCACCACCACCCGGCCTTCGCCGCGGTAAACGCCTGCTTGCATGAGTCCAGGTTCGTGAGCAGTTTGCTGAGAATCCACTTGCGCGACTGTATGCGACATTATTTTTATATCTTGCTTGTTCCTTCTTTTATGAATTTCTCGCCGAAGCGGATTTGCCCTCCAAACTTGTGCCCGCCGCGGCAAGCCTTTCCACGTAACGATCGAGAAAATCAGCCAGCTTCGTGGCTGCGGTTTTTGCCGATTGACCGAGCTTCATCACCGCCGAAATCGACTGCGGATGCTTGGCCACCTGCGCCAGCACCAGCGGCATGCTGATGCGCCCCTGTTCGGTGAAGACACCGGTCATATCGAACGGCAAATCTTCGTCCGCCAAATCGCTGATGGCGCGGACTGCGATCGCGGGAACGCCCCGGCGCTGCGCCTCGCCTAACACAATAAAGCTCTCCATCTCCACGGCATCGGCGGTCTCGCCGAGGTACTTTTTCTCGACGGCTTTTCCGATCACGCGCCCCGCTGTGTGAAACCGCTTCACGGGCGTGGCTCCGCACTCCTCGGCAAACGAAAACAGCGCTTCGCTGCTCTGCAGCAAGTCACCGGGCTCCGCTGGCTGAATGTCGCCAGAACGCACCTCTTGCGCCGCCAAAACCTGACCTATTCGATAGTTCGGTTTTAACGCGCCCGCTAGACCTGACGATATGCAAAAGTCGACGGCGCCTGGCGCCGGAAGGATTGCCAACGAAATCGCGGCAGCGGCTGGCTTCGGCCCTGCGCCGGTCAGCACCACTCGCACCTGCACTCCGAAAATTTCCGTCGCGTAAGTTTCCGGTGGTGCGATATCGGTTGGGGCGGGCTCAACGGCCTGAAACCCTCGCCGCTCGCGCCAAGGCGCGAATTCATTCTCGATCGCGAAAGTGACCAGAATCTTCACTTCGGCTCTACGCCGCCTCCGCGTGAACGTTATTTTTTGTTGCCGCGCGGCCGTGCGTATAGCCGTGCTGCTGATACCACTCGACGGCGCGCGCCAGTGCTGCATCCACCGGGCCCGGCGCATACCCGAGTTCCGTTTCCGCTTTTCCGGTGGCGACGAACATGCGGTGCCGCGACATTTTCACGCCTTCGACGGGAATGTGCGGATCGCGGCCCACGAGACGCGAGAACCATTCGTCCGCATATCCGGCGGCTAGAGCGACGGCGTGCGGCAGACGCACGCGCGGTGCGGAACGCCCGGTGATGCCCGCAAGTGCCTCTAGAATTTGCTTCAGAGTCATATTCCGCGCACCGAGGAGATAGCGTTCGCCGACGCGACCGCGTTCGGCGGCGAGCAGGTGCCCGGCTGCAACGTCCTCGACCGCGGCCAAATTCAATCCCGTATCGACATACGCGGGCATTTTGCCATTCAGGAAATCGACGATGATCTTTCCCGTTGGCGTGGGCTTCCAGTCGCCCGGGCCCACGGGCGTCGTCGGGTTGACGATCACAACGGGCAACCCTGCCTCCGCGGCTTTCCGCGCTTCAGCCTCGGCCAAAAACTTCGAACGCTTGTAATGCCCGATCATTTGGTCCACGGTGGCCGGCGCGGATTCGTCCGGCAGCGCATCATGCGCTCCGTGCGGCTGGGAAACAGCAATCGTCGCGACGGTGCTGGTGTATACGATGCGCGAAACGCCCTCCGCGGCTGCGGCCTCTAGCACTCGGCGGGTACCGCCCACGTTGCTATCGTAAATTTCCTTAGGATCGCGCGCCCACAGGCGGTAATCGGCGGCAACGTGGAAGACCCGGCGAACGCCTTTCATGGCGCGAGCGATCGAGGCGGCGTCGCGCAAGTCGCCTTCGACACGCTCGGCGGCAAGATCGTCCAGAAACTCCAAGCGGCTGCTGCGCCGGACCAGAATGCGCACCGAATGGCCCGCCGCAACCAGTTGACGGGCCACGTGGCTGCCCACGAAACCACTAGCGCCGGTGACAAGCGTGGTCATGCGATGCGGCGGGCCCTATTCTTCCGGAGGGATGATGCGGGCGGCGTTTTCCGGAGGAAACGCGGCAGGCCTCTTGCGTTCGAACGCAGTTCGTCATCGTGGCTTACGGGCGGGATCCGTAACTTCGCCGAACCTCATCCGCTCCCACGCGCACGCCTGAAAATCGCGTGCGCCCCTTCTTGAAGTTATCGTAGCGCGCCAAGGCGTACAGCGGGAAAGAATTCCGGTATAGATGATACTTTAAATAGAACACGCACGGAAAACCCGTGCCGGTGAATTCGTCTTCGTCCCAGCTGCCGTCTTCATTCTGATGTGAAACCAGCCAGGCAACGGCGCGTACTGCCGCAGGATCGTCCGGAGCTGCGGAAGCCAAAAGTCCGATCAATCCCCATGCGGTCTGCGAGGCAGTGCTTGCTCCGCGGCCTTTCAGAGACTCATCGTAATAGGAAAGAATGGACTCGCCGAATCCGCCGTCTTCATTTTGAACGGAGCGGAGCCACTCGGCCCCGCGCCTCGATTCAGGCGACGATCGCAAACCGACGGCCTCAAGCGCGCGCAGCACACCGCTGGTGCCGTAAACATAGTTCACGCCCCAGCGCCCATACCATGCGCCTTCGCGGGTCTGTTCGCGCTGCAAGAACGCTTGTGCACGGGCCAGCGCCGGATCGGAGGCGGACCAGCCCATTTGCCCGAGGCATTCCAGGGTGCGCGCGGTGACGTCAGAAGTGGAAGGATCGAGCATCGCATTGTGATCCGCAAACGGGATGTTGTTCAGGGATTGCCGGTTGTTCTCGTGGTCGAACGCGCCCCAGCCGCCATCGGCATTCTGCATGCTGGCGAGCCACGCAAGTCCGCGGCGGATCGCGACGCGCAATCTCTCGGGTTCGGGTTCGGCCACGCGCCAGAGAGCCATCAGGACGAACGCCGTATCGTCCACATCCGGATACCAGTCGTTCAGAAACTCAAAAGCCCAACCTCCCGGTTTCGCTTTGCGATTCTTCACCTGCCAATCGCCCGGGCCGAGGATCTGCTTGCCCACCAACCAGCGGGCCGATTTCAGCAGAGCGGGGTGCGCGGGATCGAGCCCGGCTTCTTCGAGAGCAACCATGGCGATCGCGGTATCCCATAACGGCGAAATGCACGGCTGAATGCGGATGCCGTCCTTGCCATCGATTTCGTAGCTTTCAAGATAGCGAAGCTCGCGCGCGACAAGAGGATCAGTGGTGTCGCCACCGTCGGCGAGTAGCGCGAAAACGGAATTGGTCATTGCCGGGAAGATGGTCGCCAGTCCTTCGCTGCGTTCCAAGCGCTCGAACATCCATTTACGGGCGCGGTCGAGAGACATGCGGCGGAAGGGCTTCCAGCGCGCGCGTTCGTAGAGCTTCACAACGCGGTCGAGCGCCAGAAACGCATTCTTCCAGGAGACCACCTGGCCATCCCAGGAAAGCGATTTCGGCTTTGCGCCTGGACGAGTGAAAAGCTCGTCCACCGTGACGCCCGCAGGCAGGCGCCAATTCGGACTCATGGCGCTGACGATGGCCATCGGGATCACGATCCCGCGCGTCCACGAAGACATTTCGAAAATACTCACCGGCAACCACGAGGGCAGCAGCATCAGTTCGGGCGGAATCGCCGGCGCCATTTCAGGATCGATCGCGCCAACCATGGCCAGGTACATGCGAACGTAGGAGTTCGTGGACTCCAAACCGCCCAGCTCATGGATTCGGCGCCTAGCTCGTTCCAGATGCGGCGACGAAGCAGCATCACCGGCGATGCGCAGCGCGACCCAAGCTTTTACGGTGGCGTTCAGCTCCGAAGGGCCTCCCTGGAAAATATTCCAGCCGCCATCGGGCAATTGGCGCACACGAACGTAGTTTGCAAGTTTGGGGATTTTTGGTGAATTCGATTGGCCGATGACGTGGAGGAAAAATATGTAGTCGGATTCGAGTGTCGTGTCGGCTTCCAGCTCGCCCCACCAGAAACCTTGGGAATGTTGCGCGGAAAGCAGCCAGCGAACGCTGCGTGCAATGGCCCGCTCGACCTGCGACTCGACGTTCCGCTGCGGCGCTGCCGCCGCACCCGGTCCCGCAGCACTGCTCGCGTCCACGCGCACACTGGCTTCTGGCGTCATCAACCCCTCAGAGATCTAGTAGTGCAACTTCGGCATGCCTCATCGACCGCTTCATGCTCCCGTCCTGCTGCGAACAGAGCCGAACAATTACACCCCGACGAGGGTTGTGGCCTGAAATACGTACCTTGGACCGGCAGATCCACGGGCATTTCCAGAGCCCTTCCGTAAAACCGGGATTCACCCAACGCCCGGTATTACTGATACTTACAGAGCTCCTCCGCATTATTATCGGGCGGAACTTGCCCCGGGTCAACCGAAAACCATGCCTTGCGGTGCCTCTGGAACTGGGAGCTTCGATGCAGATGAACGCGGGAGCGCTGCCTCAAGATCCGAGGGCGCGGCGGGGAGAGCGGAGCTACTTAATCGGTGCCGTGCTCAAGTGCCCGGAGGCGCGCCGCCAGCTCAGGCAAGCGCGCGAGCCACGCGTATTGCTCCTTGAAGCGGCCCAGGGGACGCGCAGGCGTACCCCAAACGGTCTCGCCTTTACGAATCGTCTTGCCGACGAGCACTCCCGCCTGGCCGCCGATCCGAGCGTCATCCTCGATTTTGCAGTGGTCGCCCACCCCCGCTTGCCCGCCCATGATCACTCGCTCCCCGATTACGCTGCTGCCAGAAATGCCCACTTGCGACGCCAGAATGGAATGTTCCCCGATGTGAACGTTATGCGCGACTTGCACCAGGTTGTCGATCTTCACGCCGCGACCGATGCGGGTGGTATCGAGCGAGCCGCGATCGATGGTCGTATTTGCGCCGATCTCGACGTCATCCGCGATCTGCACCTGCCCGACCTGCGGAAATTTCCAGTGGCGGCCCTCGCCGTACACGTAGCCGAAGCCATCCGCGCCGATCACCGCTCCTGAATGGATTTCGACGCGATCGCCGAGTTCCGCCCCTGCGTAGAGCGTGACGCGAGGGTGGAGAATGCAATTTTGGCCAACCCGCGCGCCTCGACCGATGAAGCAAAACGCGCCAATTTGCGAGCCTGCGCCAATTTCCACGTCGTCTTCGATCACCGCATATGGGTCGACGGACGCGCTCGCTGCGATGGCGGCGCTGGGCGCGACGATGGCCGAGCGGTGAATCACCTCCACGGGCGCGGGTTTCGGCAAGATCCGATCAGCGGCTTTTGCAAACGCGAATTTCGGATCGTCGGATTCAAGAATGGTTTTACCTGCGATGCGTGTCCCCGGATTGGCAATCACGCAGAGGGCAGCGGAAGCGGCCGCTTGCTGGTGATGCTTCGGCGAGGCGACGTAGATCAGATCGTCGGGGCGCGCTCGCTCGGGACTGGCAACGCGGGAAATTGTCGCGTTCGCATCGCCTGCGAGCGCGGCGCCAAGATATTTTGCGAGTTCACCGGCGGTGCAAGTCATGGGCATCTCCTTTTTCTGGTCACGTATTCACGACTTCGCGCCGCGATGAAGCGGCAGAGCGAAAGGTTCTCTCGTGAAACATCATTTAGAAAGGATAGATCGGCTTTTCTCCGGGCGGACGGGTTTTCCACCGTTTGTGGACCCAAAGCCATTGATCGGGATGTGCGCGCACGAAGTTTTCGATCACTTTCGTGAAGCGCGCAGTATTTTCGACCACGTCGCGCTCTTCGTCACCGGAGCGCACAAGTTCCACTGCGGGGCCAAAGCCCAGGCGGTATTTGCAGCTCTGCCCGTCCCAGCGTAAAAAGCCGGGGACAACCGCGGCATCGGTGCGCAGCGCGAGGCGCGCGAGGCCGGAAGTTGTCGACGCGGGGACGCCGAAGAAATCGACGAACACGCCCTCTTCGAGCGTCGTATTGTGGTCGGCGAGGATGCCAACGGTGCCTCCTTCTGCGAGAACTTTCAAGATGGCGCGCGCGGCGCGGTTCTTCTCGATGGGCGCATTGCCAGAAAGGCAGCGGTAGGAATCTACGAGCGCGTCCACGCGCCGATTGGCCACCGGGCGGACGAGAAAGTGCAGCGGGTGTCCGTAACGCGCGTGCGCGAAAGGTGCGAGTTCCCAGGCGCTCATGTGGCCGGTGAGAAAGAGCACGCCTTTGCCTCGCGCGCGTGCCGCTTCGAAGTTTTCAGCCCCGTCGATCGTGACGATGCGCTCAATATTTTCGCGGGTGTACCTTGGAAACTGCGAAAACTCCCCGGCCATCCAGCCGACTTGGCGGATCATGCCGCGAATCGCCTGCCTACGCTGCGCGTCGCTCCAATCAGGAAACGCGAGGCGCAAATTGAACTCGGCCGCGCGGCGCAGCGGTGTGCGAACCGCGAATGCAAGCGTGGTGAAGCATGCGCCCACGAATCTCGCAGCCGGGCGCGGCAAAAGTCCCAGCGCTTTGATTCCCAGCCACGCCGCTGCATATTCCAGCCATTCGCGCATAGCGCGCCATTATGCGGGAGCCTGCGCGCCATAATCCAGCACGGCATGAAGCGGAATGACGGAACTTGCGTCAGCGCCATCCAGCATTGGGCCGGTTCGTGCGCTCGTTGACTCCATGTCACCAACGACTTACTATTTCGTCCTCATGACTGATGCCGATCCGCTGATCAGCCGCACTGTCTCTCACTATCAGATTGTCGCGCGGCTAGGCGGTGGCGGAATGGGCGTGGTCTATCGTGCCGAAGACGTGAAGCTGCATCGGCACGTTGCCCTGAAATTCCTCCCCGAAGATCTGGCGAGAGATCGCGCGGCCCGCGAGCGTTTCCAGCGCGAAGCACTGGCCGCATCCGCGCTCAACCATCCCAACATCTGCACGATCTATGAAGTCGACGAGGCCGATGAAAAGCCATTCATCGCCATGGAACTGCTCGAAGGGCAAACCCTTAGACAATTGATTCGAGGCAAGCCCCTAGATATCGAAGAAATTCTGGACCTTGGCGTACAGGTCACCGATGCGCTGGACGCGGCTCATGCCGAAGGAATCGTGCACCGCGACATCAAGCCCGCCAACATTTTCGTCACCAAGCGAGGCCACGCCAAAATTCTCGACTTCGGCCTGGCGAAAGTGCTGGCACAGCCCAGGGCGCCGGTAGGAACTACGGTCCAAGGTACCGCAGCGGAAGGTTCCACGGCATCCACCGAGGTTCCCGAGGCGCAGCTCACCAGCCCCGGCTCGGCGCTCGGGACGGTCGCGTACATGTCGCCCGAGCAAGCGCGCGGGAAGGAACTGGACGCGCGGACAGATGTTTTCAGCTTCGGCGTGGTGCTCTACGAAATGGCCACCGGATCGCTTCCCTTCCGCGGTGACACGTCCGCAGTGATCTTCGAGGCTATTCTGAATCGCGCCCCGGTGGCCCCTGTGCGCTTGAATCCAGATCTGCCGCCGCAACTCGAAGCCATCATTAACAAGGCGCTGGAGAAGGACCGCAACCTGCGCTATCAACACGCGTCGGACATTCGTACTGACCTAAAACGCCTGCAGCGCGATAGCGGCTCCGGGCGCAGCGCCGTGGTTTCTTCCGCCAGCGTAGCTTCAAGTCCAGCGGGAATCGGGACGGCTGCGGATGAACCGCTAAACGGCATCGCCGCAGTGCAGGAATCGAAGAAAGCATCCTCTTCTCGCGTGAGCGAGGCACCAAACGACAACGTGGTGCCAAAGAAGCGCTGGTTCCTTTGGGCCGGCGTCGCGGTTGTCGCGGCTGCTCTCGCCGCAAGCGGATACTTTTATTTCCATCGCGCGCCGCTGCTCACCAGCAAGGATTCGATTGTCCTCGCCGATTTCACCAATACCACCGGCGATCCCGTCTTCGACGGCACCCTCCGCGAAGGCCTTTCCGTGCAGCTCCAGCAGTCGCCGTATCTCAATCTCGTTTCCGATGACGAAATCGCCTCGACGCTGCGGATGATGGAGCAGCCCGCGGGGACCAGGCTGAGCGACGATCTGGCCCAGCAGGTATGCCAACGCGTCGGAAGCGCCGCGGTGATCGACGGGTCGATTGCCAGCCTCGCTCCGGAATACGTGATCGGGCTGAAAGTGGTGAATTGTCAAAGCGGGCAGACGCTCGCGCAGGATCAGGTGACGGCGGCGAATAAGCCGGACGTCCTCAATGCCCTCACGAAGGCGGCGGCCTCTCTGCGTCGGAAGCTGGGCGAATCGCTTGCATGTGCAGAAATACGACGTGCCGCTCCAGCAAGCCACCACTTCGTCGCTCGAAGCCTTGCAAGCCTACAGCCTCGGCACCGAAGCGATTGGCGACCGAGCCGATTCTTTCGGTGCGATCCCCTACTTCCAGCGCGCCGTATCACTGGATCCCAATTTCGCAGGCGCTTACGCCGTGTTGGGGACCATGTATGAGAATCTTGGCGAGACGCAACTGGCGGCTGAAAACGTCAAGAAAGCATACGCATTGAAGGATCGGGCGAGCGAACAGGAGCAGCTTGGCATTTCCGGGGCTTACGATTATGAAGTTACCGGCAATCTGGAGAGGTCGATCCAAGTCCTCAAAATAATGCAGCAGACTTATCCGGAAAGCAGCAGCGCGCGGATTGCTGCCAACGATATTGGCGTTTTCTATTATCTTATGGGTCGGTATAATGAAGCCGTCCCAGAATTTCTTGATGTCATCCACCAGAATCCTAAAATAGGGCTAGCGTACGGCAATCTCGCTGGCTGCTACCTGTCGTTGGATCGCCTGGATGAAGCGCGGGCGACACTTCAGCGCGATCCGAGCGGCGGCAAGGACATCGCATCTTTAGCAATTCCTTACGCGATCGACTTCCTTCAGAACAACGCCGCAGGCATGGCGCGGGATGTTGTGGCGGCCATCGGCGTTCCGGCGAATGACAGCACCATGCTTCTGCTCGAAGCCGATACGGCCGCTTACTCTGGACGCCTTGCCGATTCGCTAAAACTTGCTCAAAACGCCGTTACAGCGGCGACGCAAGCGAGCCTGCTGGAAACGGCGGCGACGGATGAGTCGTTCCAGGCTGTGAACGAGGGTCTGGAAGGAGATTCCGGCGAAGCAAAAGATTGGGCCGCCCGAGCGTTGAAAGCGGCCGGTGGCCGCGCCGTTCAAGCAAACGCCGCGCTGGGATTGGCTCTTGCGGGTTCGGCGGATGAAGCGAAAAAGATAGCGGACGATCTGAACGGCAATTTCCCCGAAGATACGTTCGTCCAGAATGGATACATTCCCGAAATTCGAGCGGTGCTCGCTATTCATCAGGGGAACGCGCAAGAAGCGATCGACTTCCTTCGCGCCGCTTCTCCTTACGAACTTGGATTTCAACTCAGACTAACGCCTGCTTATCTTCGCGGCCAAGCCTACCTTGCGGCGCACAACGGCGCAGGCGCTGCCTCGGAATTTCAGAAAATACTCGATCATCCAGGCGTAGTGGTGAATTCCCCGGTTGACTCGCTCGCGCACCTCGGCCTCGCCCGCGCCTACGCACTCGAAGGCGACAAGGCCAAGGCCCAGACCGCGTATCAGGATTTCCTCGCGCTGTGGCAGCACGCCGACCCGGACGTCCCCATCCTCAAGCAAGCCAAAGCCGAATACGCCAAGCTGAAGTGACCGTTGCACATAGCGTGGTGTGCACCGATTGATCCGAATTCGCCGGGCAGAGAATCGCATTCTTGAAGCAACCGTCATCTGCCGTTCAGAGCCGCTGCTGGGTGCTACACTAAAAGCTCTTGAATACCTCACAAAATAAGCGCCGTGAACGCGGATTCACGGCGTGGTTAGTTGCCGCCGGCGTTTTCCTCTGTCTATTTGGGCAGTTGGGCGCGATCGGACTTACGGGACCGGACGAGCCTCGCTACGCCTGGATTGCGCGCGCCATGGCGCAAACGGGCGACTGGGTCACTCCGCGACTCTATGGCCAGCCGTGGTTCGAAAAACCGGTGCTCTACTATTGGGCCGCGGCGGTTGGATTCGCTCTTCACTTTTCCGCCGAATGGGCCGCTCGGCTTCCATCGGCGTTCGCGGCGCTTGCGGCAGCGATTGCCATCGGCTGGCTGGCGGCGAAGCATTACGGCGGATCGGCGTCGTCACTGAGCAGCCCGGTGCTTTTGGCGCCGCTCATTTTCGCTTCGAGCGTCGCGGGCATCGCTTTCGCGCGTGCAGCGACGCCGGACATGTTGTTTAGCGCCTCGATCACGCTGGCAATGGCGGCGATTGCGAGCGTCTATCGACACTCCGGCGCGCTGCGCGGCGTGGCAGATGAAGCTTCGCATTCTCAAAAAGGAGATCGCGCTGCGCTGCTCCTCTTTGGCGCATTCTTAGGATTGGGCGTGCTGGCAAAAGGCCCCGCGGCCGTGATCTTAGCCGGAGGAGCCATCTTGCTCTGGGCGCTCGCCACGAAGCAGTGGCGCGCCGCATTTCGCGCCGCGCATCCGCTGGCAATTGCGGCTTTTTGTGTGGTGGCATTGCCCTGGTACATTCTCTGCGCGATACGCAACCCGGATTTCCTGAAAGTTTTCATCTGGCAGCATAATTTCGAGCGCTACCTGACGCCGATGTTTCATCACCCACAACCATTCTGGTTTTTTGGCCCGATCGTGCTACTGGCGCTAGTTCCCTGGACCATCCTGCTCTGGCCAGCGGCGCGGGAGGGGCTGCGCGTGTGGCGCGAAAAATCGTGGACGCATTCTCCTGGTATCTTTTTCACTTGCTGGGCGATTTTTCCGGTGCTCTTCTTCAGCTTTTCGGATTCGAAACTGCCAAGCTACATCTTACCGGCCATTCCGCCGCTGGCTCTGATTTGCGCGGTCGCGGCCATCCGCGCATTTCGGGAAAGCCGCGCAATGGCGTTCGGGATCGCCGCAGGCATGGGGATTACCTGGATCGGGTTGGCGATCGGCGCGTGGGCGTTTGCGCGCAAAATCGCGTGGAGCGCGGTGATTTCCGATTACTCGCCGCACGAGCTGGCGGTCTGGGGCTGGATCGGAATCGGCGCGACGGTTTTATTGGCGCTGGTGCTCGCATTTTTCGGACTTGGGCGGCGCATCGGTTTAGTAGCGGGAGTCTGCGCTCTAGCCGTCGTGCTGGCGCTCGAAATCGCCAACTTGCAAGTGCTCCCAACCGTCGATCCCCTCTATTCCGCGCGCTACCACGCGCAATTCATGAGCCACGACCTACATCCCGATCGCATCTTCACGTACGATCTGGCGCGCTCGTGGAATTACGGCTTGGCTTTTTATTTTCAACGGCAATTGCCCGAATGGCAGCCCGTCGATCCGCTCCCCGCGCTGGTTCTAACCACTCCCGCAGGATTAAAGCAAATTACGAAATTGGGACGCTTCCAGGGCGTGCTGGACGAGCCTGACAAGGGAATCCTCTACGTTCCGGTGGGTATCGCGCCGCGCTAGCTTACTCTGTTCGTGCTACTGACATTTCTACTGGCCAGTGGGCGGAATACTCTGCAAGAAAAAGCTGACGATCGCATTCTCGTAGTTCTTGCGATCGTCGTCGGTCATGTCGCGGTAACGCACGCGGTCGCGCAGCAATTGCTTCGGGTCGGGCGCTTGCGTGTAGAGCTGCAACGCGTCTTTCGCAAGCTCCGGCTGATCGTCGGAAGTGACGAAGAGCTTTGGAATTCCGTGCGTGCGGCCGATATTCGTTAACGCGGGCGGCGCAAATCGGTACGAGTAGTTGACCATCCGAAAAATAAAATCCGAGGCGCTCAAGACGTATGGCAGCGCCGTCAGGCCGGACTGCCTCACTTGCAGGCGCAGCATGTCTTGCGGATCGCCGTAGACGTCAGCCACAGCAAACGCCGCTACCCGCGGATCGGTTTCCGCAACTTCCAGGACGGCGTAGCCGCCCATGTCCGTGCCCCACAGGCCAAAATGTTTGGGGTCCACATCGTCGCGGCCGGCTAACGTGCGGATTGCAGACTCAAGCTCTCCGGTCTCTTTGTATCCCAGCGTGGTGGTTCCGGAGCTCGTTCCGTGTCCCGAAAAATCGAAAAGAAACACGTTGTACTGGTGATCCTGCAGCGTGGTGACCAGCGTCAGCACGTCCGCCCGCTGCGACTGATATCCATGGCACACAACGATCGTCGGCGCCCCGCGCAATCCCGGGAAAAACCACCCCTCGCGCATGGTGCCATCGGGCAAGGGAAACGAAAACGTGGACGGATGCCCCATCATCACGTCTAAGTCGAACGTTGCCGGCGTTCGCGCTGGATGGATGATTTGGTAAACCAGGAATCCCGATATCGTGGAGATCGAAACGACGGCGAATAGCGCGACCGCGACGATAAACGACACTAGTTTGGCGATGCGCGCGGTCGAAAAGCGCATATTTAAGAGGAAAGTTCTCCTGCCCCATGCCGGACGATGCTTCTGTTCCCCGGCGCCTTGAATGTTAGCATATTGGTTCACGGGTGCCCGGCGGCGTGCGGGCATGGTGTCGCAATCGTAAAATTGGGCAGGCGGAGCGGCCGAAGTTATAATGCGTCAGGAGCGTTGGGCAATTCCATGCAGATCGTCGATCTAAGGCAGCTGCATTCGCGGTCCCTGGAAGGTCTTTTCCAGGAAGAGGCGGAGCACTGGCTGGACGAACTTCGCTGGGATTACCGGCCCTCACTCGACCTGGTTCGCAAATTCATCGATTCGCGCGCGCTGGGCGGTTACGCTGCTTCCGAAAATGGCCGCGTCACCGGCTACGGATTTTACGTCTTGGAAGATCACAAAGGGCTGATCGGCGGCCTCTACGTCTCACCGCAAACCGCGCAAGGCCCGATCACGGAGCGGCTGCTGACAGAAATGTTGACCACGCTCCGCGCCACTCCTCGGCTGGAACGCATCGAAGCGCAGCTAATGCCTTTCGGTACCGAACTTGATCCCAATTTCCTGAAGCAGCATTTTCGCCTGCACACCCGGCAATTCATGCTGCTGCCACTCGATCAGGCCAAGCTCAACGGCGCACCGCCTTCGCAAGGGCTGCGGATTGACGGGTGGAAAGATCGCGCGCTCGAATCCGCGGCGCGGCTGATCCAGCTCGCATACGCGGATCATGTGGATAGCCAGATCAACGACCAGTACCGGACCGAAGCGGGCAGCCTGAAATTTCTGCGCAATATCGTCCTGCTTCCGGGCTGCGGACAATTTCTACCTGAAGCTTCGTTTCTGGCGCGTCCAGCGACCGGCGACAAGCCAGTCGGCATGGTGCTCACTTCCACGGTCGCTAAAGGCGTGGGCCACACCACGCAAATTTGCGTCATGCCCGGTTACCAGCACCGCGGGATTGGCCGGCTGCTGATGGAGCGCTCGATCGAAGCACTGCGCCAACGCGGTTATGAATCCCTGTCGCTTACAGTCACCGCCAGCAATCGCGGCGCCGTCGAACTGTACGAACGCCTCGGCTTCCGCACAGTGAAGACCTTCGCCGCCGGCGTCTGGCAGCCATAACTATTTCATTGCGGGCTCAATCGCGTGGCTACTTCTTCGCGCGGTCTTTCAGCAGGCCTTTCAGCTCGTCCATAAATTCCTTCACATCCTTGAAATCCAGATACACGCTGGCGAAGCGGACGTACGCCACCTTATCGAGCTTCTTCAAATGGTTCATCAGCAGCGTTCCGATTTCCGCCGTGGTGCGCTCGCGGTCCGGCGCTTCGCTGACGAACGCTTCGGCGTCGTCCACCAGCGCTTCCAGTTTATTCACGGCTACCGGCCGCTTTTCGCACGCCTTCAGCAGCCCTTGCAGAATTTTCTGCCGGTCGAACTTCTCGCGGCGCCCGTCTTTCTTGATTACCATGTACGGAATTTCGTCGATGCGCTCGTAGGTGGTGAAGCGGCGCTTGCATTTCAGGCATTCGCGGCGGCGGCGGATCAAATCGCCCACGCGCGCCTCCCGCGAGTCGACAACTTTGTCGTCCAGGTGGCCGCAGAAAGGACATTTCACTGGACGCGCTCCTTTGGCTGCGCGACAGGAGAAGGAGGCGGCGGTGATTGCTCCGCTTCAGCCAAGAGCGCGGCTTTCCCAGCCTGCTCGCTCTCGCGCGCCATTCGACGCAACTCGCCCATCGACCAGCCCTCCCGGAATAGCAGCGGCAATCCTACGATGCAGCAGCCCGCAAAACCCAGCAACCAAAGCATGATCGAAGCCACCGCCGCCGGACCCCTTTCTACTCCAAGAATCAGCGTCAGCACAATAAATGTGGCCGCCTGCGCCCCTCCGCCCACGGCAGGAAACTGCACCGCCGAGCCAATCAAACTGAACGCCAGAACCAGTACCACCGCTCCCAGGCTGATCGACGACAGTGCGCCCGGAAAAGCATGCAGCGCCGCGACGTACGCCAGCCACACCAACGTCCAATGCACCGCGGTGTAGAACGCCAGAACGCCCAAATCTCCCGCAGTGCGGATGCCGCGCAGCCCGTCGCTGAAGCCTTCCAGCAGCACGGCGGCTTTTTGCCGCCAGCCGTGGCGCCAGGATTCGTGTTGCAATTTGCGCGCCAGCCAGGCCGCGCCGTGATGGCGAAAATAAATCAGAAAACCGATAGCAACTATCAGAAACGCCAGCAGCAGCACTCCGGCCGAACGCGCCACGGTCATCGGCACGTCGTCCTGCGCAGCCACATGAGACATCTGGGAAATGTTACCGTTTTCAAAAGACAACAGCGCAAACCCGGCGATCAGCGCCGTAGCGGCCATGTCGAACACACGTTCGAGGACGTACACGCCGAACATCCCCGGCATCGAAATCGAATCCTTGCGCGCAATCAGCACCGGGCGGATCGGCTCGCCCGCCCGGCCCAGCAGAAAAATGCACGAAAATCCCATCAGCGTGGCGCTGAACACGTTGCCAAACCGCATCGGTCCAAGCGACCGCGAAAATCGAATCCAGCGCAGCGAGCGGATCGCATAACACAGGTAAAAAATCGCCAGCGAGAGCAGCAGCAGCTCCCATCGCGCGTGGCTCAGCGATGCTCCAACGGTATCCCAACTGAAACCATGCAATTCGATGGAATGGCGAAATTTGTAGAGGAAAAATCCGGCGGCCAGCAGCGCGAGCAGCAGCACCAAATACTTGCGCGATTTTCGAAGCATCCGTTTTGAACCGTAGCAGCAAGCTTCCGAACCTGTCAAGAAGGACGCGGATGCGTGTATCATCGCCGTGACACATGCGAATTCCGGCACTGGATTTTTTAGTCTGCGCGAATTGCGGCGGCGCGCTGGCCTTGACGGGCGATTCCATGCCCGCCGAGCCGGACGGTCACGTAATGACCGGAGAACTTTCCTGCGCGGCTTGCTCGTCAGCCTTTCCGATTCGTAATGGCGTGCCGATCCTGCTGCCGAAAAATCTGGCCGACGTGAAGATCGAAACCGCGTCGCGCTTCGCCGACGAGTGGACGCGCTGGAGCGATCTGCGCGATTACTACGAACGCGAATTCTTCGATTGGGTGGCACCATTGGTCCCAGCGGATTTCAAGGACCAACTCGTCTTCGAAGGCGGCTGCGGCAAGGGGCGCCACACTGCCATCGTCGCCGCGCACGGCGCGAGAGCGGTCGTGGCGCTCGATCTGGGCGAAAGCGCCTTCGTGGCCTTTGCGCACACGCAACGGTTCCCCAACGCGCACGTGATCGTTGGCGACCTGCTAAACCCTCCTGTACGGCCGCTGTTCGATCTGGCGTTCTCCGTGGGCGTACTCCACCATCTGCCCGATCCGGCGGCCGGTTTCGCGAGCCTCGCGTCCCGGGTTAGAGACGGAGGCTGGGTGGCCTTCTGGGTTTACGGGCAGGAAGGCAACGAGTGGATCACGCGCTACGTCGATCCGGTACGCAAGGCGCTCACTTCGCGCCTGCCCGCGCCCTTTCTGCGCGTCGCGTGCGTTCCTCCGGCGCTGCTCCTGTGGGCCGTGATTAAGCTTTTCTATCGTCCGTCGGCGGATGGCAAAGGCCCCGCCAAACTTCCCTACGGCGATTATTTCGCCGCGCAGTATCACTATCCGTTTGACGAAATCCACGCCAACGTCTTCGACCAGCTCGTAACGCCTGTCGCTTTCTATCTGCGCGAAGATCAGGTGCGTCCATGGTTCGCATCCGGCTTTCGCGAGGTGACGCTGCGCTCGCATCGCGGCTATAGCTGGACGGGCCTGGCCACCATCGCACGCCCCAAACCCGCCCTCGCTGAATCCGCTCACCCGAAGCCTCCGCGGCTCTTTCCCCTGAGCGCCCGCCGGGATCGTATTCGCGGGAAAAATCCAGCTGCGTTCCGGTAGGCGTCAGCCGATGGCCGCGCAGCGCACGGGCCAGATTCGCGGATACGCACGGGGCCATTCTGTGATACAAGGCGGGCATCAGGTAGTGGGCCGAACCGAGGACCGGAGGCGTCCGATGAGCGACTTCGAATGGGGCAATCGAGGCAGGATCGCGGTGATCGTCACGGCGCTATTCGCGCTGCTGTTTTTGCTCTTGGCGCCGCTGGCAAGTCCGGTGCGCGCGCAGGACGATCCTTCGGGCGAATGGAGCGTCACATTCTTCGAGGATCAGCCCGAACGCCTGGCAGGCGCGGAAATGGGCGACTATCTCGGCATGCCTATCAATCCGAACGCGCTGCATCGGGTGCAGAGCTGGAGCGCCGCGATGGTGGAGACTCCCGAAGACCAGTGCCGCGAGCACGGCTCGGATTACGGCTGGCGCGGGCCTTCCAATCTGCGCATCTGGAAGGACGTCGATCGCGCCACGCAGCAAGTGATCGCCTACCACACGCATCTTTCTGCCTACGAGGCGGAGCAGACCATCTGGATGGACGGGAAGCACCACGAGCCTCCCGCGTGGGCCCCGCATACCTGGGCGGGATTTTCCGTTGGGCACTGGGAAGGCGACACGCTGGTGGTCTACACCACGCACCTGAAACAAAATTGGCTGGGATTGAACGGGCTGCCGCGCAGCGATCAAGCGGTGGCGACGACGCACATCATGCGCCACGGGAATGTGCTGACCGTCGCGGTGGTGGATTACGATCCGGTTTACATGGAACAGCCGCTAATCCGCACGATCGATTTCGAGTACGCGCCGCAACAACAAATGTCGACGTGGCCGTGCGAGCCGGTGGACGAAGTGGACCGTCCCGAGAGCGAGGTACCCAGCTACATGCCCGGGAAAAACCCGTTCCTGACTGAGTTTGCCGCTAAAAATGGAGTGCCGTACGAAGCCACCAAGGGCGGGCCCGAAACCATGTACCCCGAATACATGGAAAAAGTGAAAAAGATGAAGCTGCTGCCACGCATGCCGAAACACCCGCCGCAGCAGAAGTAGCGATCTGCGTCAGACGGCGGCGAGGGCTTGCTCGAAGTCGGCGAGCAGGTCACGCCAGTCTTCGATGCCGACGGAGACGCGGACCAGCAATCGCTGAGCCGGACCGTTCTAAGTTCCTCGGCCAACGGCCCAGAGCCGATTCCTCATAACGAGAGGGAGCATCGCGTCGAAGTAACCCGCACGCCCCTGCTGAACGATTGACGGGGCGCCATCCCGAACGATTTTCGTCGCGTCTTCGGGAAGGACGAAAAGTTCGGGACGATTAGCCAGAAACCATATTCGATAGACAACGAACAGAGGTGGGCGCTCGCCGGTTAGCTTTTCGTACTGAAAGCAAGCGTCAGCGATGAAAAACTCCGACTGCTGCGGGTTAAAGTCAAGGGAAGCTTCAGGGTCACGGTCTGCGTGCTTAAAGAAGTTTTCAGCTTCATTGATTTTTCTTTGCAGCTCCTCCTCGTAACCGGGCCTCACATACTACGCAAATAGATCCTTCACTATCATCGGTTCCGCGCCCCGGTTTGCCGTGATGTCATGGACGATGTTGTAGGCTGCTGCAGTTAGCGTATGGATCGAGACCGGATCACGGCCGGCGAAGTACAATCTGATTACCGTTTCTAGTTGACGTTTAGCTGCATCGAGCTTCGATACTTTAAATCCCTGGGTCACTGATTTCCCCCCTGATCGATACCCAGTGCCTTGACTATCGTCCCGCATACACGTGAATCATAATCGAAAGTTGTACTAAAGGGAAAAAAGGAAAAGCCGTAAAATCTGCTTAACGCGAACTGGGAAGACCTCGTGAATTGGATCACGACTGGGGCAGCGCGAAGTCCGCAGAACGAGGAAGCGAGGCCACTATGACTTCCGAAGAGATCGATCGGTATACGCGGCGCGAATATGCGATCGACTGCCCTCAGATGGTTCTTCGTCAGGACACCGACAATTCTCCAGAGACTTATAGGGGCGCTGGCAGCATCTATCAGACGCCTGAGGGCGCGCTCGTGTTTAAGCTTTATGACCGCGGTAAGGGTAGTTTCGCCGCGTTCGCCCGCAAGCTCGGTCCCAATTCTCCGAAGTCCGGAGAAATTATCCCTCGCGACGACTACTTCACCCTTGAAGCCACTTCGATGCACGGAGACATCTGGCGTGGTGAACGCATACTTCCCGAGCTAACGCAAGGCGTCGGCGGCGACCGAGTCGTTGCCGGAAGGCTGTATCGTCTGGTTCGAGAAACAAACGACCCCCTGTCGAACAATCGCGCTTCATACCTCAGCTTGCATTTTGCACACGCGTTTGATTTCCCCGGAAACACGCCCCAGACAGTCAGGACATTTTTGCGAGGCGTCGAGGTGGGCATGAGCGGCGACTGGGCGCACGCGCTCTTCGACGCCGCGAGCCTGAAATTCGAAATCCACGAGCATCGCGGAACAGTATTCTTGGCCGCTGAATCGAAAAACGCAAATTTGCCGCCTAATCTTGACATGCGAATAAGCGAAGCACTTGAGTTCGTATTTTTCCTTCCGTTGCGATGGGTGGTTCAGGAAAAATCTGAAGCGGGGCGTTACACGACTTGTCTGCGACCTCACCCGAAGAAAATTGCCAAGCGATACGCCCGACCGCCGATCCAGTTCAGTACCGTTTCAATCAAGACCGACGTTTGGAACCTGTTCGCTAAGTATCTGGAATTCGTTCTTCCGCATTTGGACGCTCGTTGGCACCCGCTTTCGGAGCGCGTACATCTTGTGGCCACGGGTGATGCGGGCTCGCTCGACGCAGGATTGCTCGCGCTTTCGGTCGCCGTTGAGGGCGCTTTAAGCATCGGGTTCCCGAATCTTGCTAACTCGGGAAGTGAGCTGGACGAGCAGATCGCCAAGACGACAAGCATCGTTTCCGGTGCCGACCTAACTGATTCTTTCAAGCAACGTCTGACGGGCGCGCTGGCAGCGATGCGTGCGCCGAGAGCAAAGGATAGGCTTCGTGCACTCGTAGCGGCCGGCTCGATACGCAAAGAGCTAATGGACCGCTGGGCGTCGCTTCGTAATTCGACAGTGCACGCTTCCGATGCTGATCCAGCAGAAATCAGAGCGTTGTACCGCCGCTACCAGTCCGCGCTCACCCTGTTCAACGAACTCGTGATGCTGGTCATTGGCTACTCCGGGGAGTACACCGACTACAGTACTTCAGGCTGGCCAGCGCGGACGATGGAGGTCCGCTCATCGGCCGCGACTCAAGCCATCTGATCGTTGCGCGCAAGGCCGTATTGTGTTTTTTGCCACCCAAGCTCGATCCGCAAGGGCGCTAAACGGCGGCGAGGGCTTGCTCGAAGTCGGCGAGCAGGTCGCGCCAGTCTTCGATGCCAACGGAAACGCGCACCAGGCCGTCGGTCACTCCGGCCTGGCGAAATTCCTCTTCGGTGAAGCCGGAGTGCGTGGTCGTTTTCGGATGGCAGGCGAGTGTTTCCACACCGCCGAGCGACACGGCATTGCGCGCGATGCGCAGATGGCGCAGGAAATCGAAGGCCGCGCTTTTCCCTCCCCCAAAATCCAGCGAAAACATAGCGCCGGGAAAATCGCATTGCTTTTCGTAAATGCGGCGCTGATCGGCGTCGGTGAAAAGCGTGGGATAAATTACGCGACTCACTTTCGGATTGCGCGCCAGGGCTTCGGCGATGCGCTGTCCATTTTTGCTGGCGCGGCTCATGCGCAGGCGCACGGTGGGCAAGCGGCCGCCGAGCATCCAGCACTCGTCGGGCTGCAGGATGGTTCCGAAAAGGCCGCGCGTGGGGCGAATGCGGCGAATCAGCTCGGGATCTTTGGCGAGCAGAACTCCGGCGAGCATGTCGCTGAAACCGGAAAGATATTTCGTGCCGGAATAGACGACCAGATCGGCGCCCAGCGAAAGCGGATGCTGAAAAGCGGGTCCGAGCAGGGTGTTATCGACGATCACCACCGGGCGCGATTCCCCGGGCTTGAGTTTGCGCGCAGCCGCAGCCGCGCAGGCGCGGCGAATGTCGGTCATTACGAGGGTGGGATTGGCGGGAGTTTCGAGCAATACGAGCGCGAGATTTTCGGCGGTGGCGATGGCATGATCGAGCTGCTCGGTTTGGCCCGAAGGCACGCCAACGCTCGCGACGCCCCACTTCGAAAGATGGTCCTGAACGAAATGCTGCGTGCCGCCGTAAATAGGCACGGTGTAAACGATCGACTGGCCGGGACGCAGCAGGCTAAGGAGAGCGGTCATGATGGCGGCCATGCCGGAATTAAACGCGAGTGCGGCGGTTGCCTCGTCCTCCACGCTGACGATCTGATCTTCGAGGATTTCGGCGTTGGGATGATTGAAGCGCGAATAAATCAGATCGACGGCCTCGCCTTCGGCGGCGCGGGCACGCCCGGCGACCAGATCGAAGGCGCGTTCGGCGGCTTCGGGGCTGGAAAAAACGTACGTCGAACTTCGGAACACGGCGGGGCGCGCTGAGCCAACCGAAAGTCGTGGATCGAAGCCTTCGGTAAGAATTTTAGTGCTGGGCCGCAAATGCTGGGAGTCGTGGGGATCGTTGGGCGCCATGGAAATCTCCTCAGTACGTTTATAACGCGGAATGGCGGCAAGCGACCGCCGAATCGCAGCGCCCGTGAGTGGATGTGCTACCTGGACGCGACCAGGCGCGCTCGCGACTTGCGATGTTAAGCTCGGGGCGTGAGCGAGCCGAACAAGTTTCCGCGCGAAGCAGAGCGAAGGCGCGCGGGACTGTGCGCGGATTGCGTGCACGCGCGGAGGATCGAATCGGACCGGGGATCGGTCTTTTACATGTGCGGGCTATCGGCGAGCGATCCAGCGTATCCGAAGTATCCATCGCTGCCGGTAGCCCGCTGCAGAGGTTACGCCAGACCCAAAGCGTGATCCATTTGCTCGCGCCCACTTTTTGCAACTCCTTAACTCCCCCGAAATTTTTATGGCTGACGCTTGGGGCAAAGCCTCATCCAGCAACGCCGGACCTTGTGCAAATGTAACAAACGCGAATAAGATGGCGGCCAACCGAACGGCTGCCACGAATGGCACGCGTCTTCATGCCCAGCGGGACTTGGGAACATTTCGGGCGTGTTTTGCGTTACTTAGATTGAGGCCGAGCGGTAATGGAAGCTACGAGGCTGAGGACGTTTGGACCCCGACGCCCAACTGGTCCAGCTATGCGTTCGAGGGCACGGGCCGTCGTGGGAGGAGCTGGTGCGGCGACACACGCGGCGTGTCTATAACCTGTGCTACCGGTTCACCGGGAACGCGGCAGCTGCGGAAGATTTAAGCCAAGAGGTGTTCCTGCGCGTGTACCGCACCCTGGGAAGTTACGAGCCGACCTACGGAGCTTTCGCCACTTGGCTGACAAGCGTGACGCGCAATTTGCTGGTGGATCATTACCGGCGCACGCGGCGGGAACGGCTCACAGATTCGATCGACGAGGAATCGCAAGTGCACGAAGTACACTCGGCTGAACGCACGCCGCACCAGAAGGCGGAAGCGGCAGAGCTGAGTGAACAAGTGCAGGCGGGGCTGGCGAGGCTTTCGCCGGAGTTGCGCGAAGCCGTGATCCTGCGCGATCTGCAAGGCATGGAGTACGGCGAGATTCGCAAGGTGCTGCAAGTGCCGGAAGGAACTGTGAAGTCGCGGATCAATCGAGGGAGGATCGAGCTGGCGCGGATTTTGCAGGAAATGGGAGTGCAGGCGAATTAACACGAAAACGGAAATGAACTGGAACTGCACATTAACGGAAGAACGGCTGAGCGATTACCTGGAGGGAGTGCTCGCGGCAGATGAGCGCCAGGCGTGCGCGGCGCATTCCGCGGAGTGCGCGAATTGCGCGGAGATGCTGGCCCGAGTAGGCAAGCTAGTCGGACAAATGCAGGCGCTTGAGCCGGTGGGCGAACCCGCGCTCCTGGCGCGGCGCGTAATCAACAAGACCACTCGCGCGCGAGCAGCGCGGCACGAAATCGCCGGCGCGTCGGCATGGTTCAACTTGATCTGGCAACCGCGATTTGCGATGGGAATCGCCACCGTCGCCATGACAGCGGTGATACTGGCGCATGCGGCAGGCGCACGGATCGGGCAATTGCGCCCCGGCGATCTGAATCCGCTAAACCTGGCGCGCGCCGGCAATCGGCAGGCGCATTTGACGTACGCGCGCGGAGAGAAATTCGTCAACGATTTGCGCGTGGTGTACGAAATCCGCGCGATGCTGGCTGCACCGCAAGCGGGGCCATCCGTGCCGCAGGATCAGGCTGCTCCCGCTCCGAGCGGCGCGCGGCCGAACACTGGCGAACACCAAGATCCGGCGGCCGGACGTGAAGTAGACGCCCGAATCCGCGGATTCAATATGAAATGGGCAATGCTGCATTCGATGGATGGCAAATTTGCGTCGAACGCCGCGAACAGGAGAACCGTATGAACTGCGCGTTGCACACCGAGGTTCCAGCAACCGGATTCTGCCGCAATTGCGGCAGGGCGCTCTGTGCGGCGTGCACGCGCGACGTGCGCGGCGCGCTGTATTGCGAGCCATGCCTCGCCGGGCTGGTTGGAACGCCGGCGGCGGCAGTGCCCGCCGTAACTGCCGCTGCAGGGACGCCACATCCAGGCGCGGCGCTGGCGCTAGGATTTATTCCAGGGCTTGGAGCCGTGTACAACGGAGAGTATCTGAAGGCGCTGATACACGTGATCATTTTCGGTGGATTGATCGCCGCGCAGACACAGGATATTTCCGCGGGATATCACGCGTTTTTGGGAATCGCGCTGGGGTGCTTTTATTTCTACATGCCGATTGAGGCGTACCGGACGGCAAAAGCTCGGGAGCGGGAGCACCTTGCACCCACGGCCACGTCAATCGAGCCTGCCGCCACGGATATCGGCGGCGCATCGCATCGGCCCACCGGCGCGATTATCTTAATTTTTCTGGGCGTGTTCCTGCTGCTGGCAAATTTCGGACTGCTGCAATGGGATTGGTTTGGCAAGGCGTGGCCGTTTGCGTTGATCGTGTTGGGCGCTTGGCTGCTCGCGGATCGGCTAAAGGCACGCACGTAGGAGCTAGTCGATGGCGGAAACGACCAGAACGAAATGCAGGTGCGCGCGCTGCCGCATTCGCAGCCTGACGGGGCCGGTGATCGTGATCGTCATCGGAGTGATTTTTCTGGCGGGCGAATATACACCATACGGATTCCCGACGCTCTGGCCGGTGTTGCTGGTGATTGTCGGAATTTTGCTGCTGGCACAAGCGGCGGCTTCGCACGAAGGCCATACCGGCCTGTGAGGACACGGTGAGCAGCGCAAGAAGGCGCGGCAGTTCGATTTTCGCGGGCCTGCTGCTTGTCCTGATCGGCGTTCTTTTCTCGATCGACATCTTCTATCCCGGGCTGCACCTGGGACACATCATCGCGCTGTACTGGCCGGTGCTGCTGATCCTGTGGGGCGTCGCGAAGATATTCGATTACATGCTGGCGCAACGCCGCGGAGAAGCGCGGCCTGCGGCGATGTCGGGCGGCGAAGCGGCGCTGATCGTGGTGCTAGTGCTCGTGTTGGGCGGGTTCGTGATTCGCGATTGGGTGCGCAACCGAGTGCCGCATTTCAATATCGACATGCCGCAGATTGGGCCGTCGTACACACGCAGCGAAACGCTACCGCCTCAGACGCTTCCGGCGGACTCGCGGCTGGCGATCGATATTCCGCGCGGCGACATTTCCGTTGAAGGGCACGCCGGCAACGATCTGTTGGTCAACGTAAAAAAGTCCATTTGGGGGCTCAGCCAAACATCCGCCGATCGTACCTTGCGGCAGTCGAACGTCGCAGTCGTCGAGATGGGCGGCGCGTATCACATCTGGCCGCGGTTTGGCGTAGGCTCGCGGCCAGGAGCCAGCGTCGATCTGGACGTGCAGACGCCCGCAAGCACCAGCGTGACCGCCAACACTGGGCGAGGCGATATCCGGATTTCGAATGCTGACGGCGCGCTCCAAACGCGTACGCGTTCCGGCGATGTCGAGGTGCGGGATGCGGGCGCGGATGTGGCCGTCAACATGACGCACGGCGACGCGCGGATTACAGGCGCGGCCGGAAACGTGAGCGTCGCCGGGCGCGGCGGGGACGTAAGCGTCGCCGATGTGAAAGGTGATGTTTCCATAGCGGGCCCCTTCGACGGAACGATTCGCGCGGCGAATGTCGCGCAGACCATCCGTTGCGCGCAGCCGTGGTCGCAGATCAACGCCTCGCAGCTGAACGGCACTCTCGAAGCCGATTTGGGCGACGTGAAGATTTCCGGCGCGAGCGGGCCGGTGAAGATCGCTACGCACAATGCGGACGTCGATGTGAAAAACGCGACCGGACAGCTGGACATTACTGACGCGCACGCTGATGTCAAAGTGACGCTATCGGCGCCCCCTCGCGAGGACATCCACATCACCGACGATGCAGGCGATGTGGAGCTGACGCTGCCGCCGCAGTCGGCATTTGAAGTGTCCGCGATTTCGCGCGGTGGAGACGTGGAGAGCGATTTCGATGGCGGGCAACTAGACCTCTCAAACACCGACGCGAGCGGCCAGATATCGGGCAGGGTTGGCGCGTCCGGTGGGCCCACAATCACCATCGTCACCACGTATGGAACGATTCACCTGCGCAAAACCTCTTCTAATCAGTAGCGCTCACAACTCCAAGCAAAATCCAAAAAGCCGAAGAACGCACGACAAACTGGTGTAGCAACTGCTGTAGGTAGCTTGCACCAAAAAGCGCGTTTCATTGCGCTTGAACGGGCGTCTTGCGCGCAGGTTGGCATGGATTTGAGACGGAACGCGTTTTGGAGGCGGCGTGGACAGCTTACGGCGACAACCACCCAAGAAGAAACAGCGGCTGGCGTGGGCTGCGTACCTGGAGCTGACCGACGCGGCGCATTGGATCGAAGCGAAGCTGCGCGTGCCGCTAGATGTGTTCGGTCTTTCGCGCGAGGAGTTCCGGCTGATGGTGCTGCTGCACCGGGACGGTCGGCTGAGGTTGAGCGAGGCGGAGGCAAAGCTGGGGCGCAGCCGCGAGAGCGTCCAAGAGACCGTTTATCGGGCGGAAGAGTTTGGCTGGGTGCACCGGGGCGTCACGAGCTTGCCCGCTGCGGAGATAAGAGCGAGCCGACTGCCGAAGGATCGGAGGGACAAGCCGAGGCTCGGCAGGCGAGTGGGGACGGTCGAACTGACTCCGCAGGGCGAGAGGCTGATCGGAAAAGTGCTGCCGAAGCAGGAGGGGATGCTGCGGGCCTTGATGGGCGAACTGGACAGCCGGGAAATGGAGTCGCTGATTCGAATTTGCGGGAAGCTGCGGAGGGAAGACTCGTTCGACAAAGTGAGCTACGGCGCGGCGTTGATCCGCGCGGGCGAGGAATTCGATCGAGAGGAGCAGGGCGGCGAACCGGAAGAGTAGAGATTGGAGTTCGGCGGAAGGCGAAAATCCTCATCCTTCGCAAACGCTGCGAAGGATGCGGCACCCGCGCCTTTTGAATTGACGGGAGGCTGAAGGCAGTGTCCTTCAAGCGCTTTGCTCGCCGATTAACTGCGCGTATTGTTCACGAGTGATATTGCGATACGGACTTCGGTCCTTTCGATGCACCCCGAAATTCTTGAAACCGTGAATCGAACGAATGTGACTCAACGATATAGGCTTTTCAAAAATGCTGGGCTTATCGGCGAAAACGTAAAAAGCAGGGAACGAGGCGTTGCGCCTGTCGATTCTCATTTCCTTTACTTCGACCTCCGCAGTTATCCCGCGGTCTTTGTGGTAGAACAATAGCTTCCTGTGCGTTCCGTCAAGCTGTCTGATCGGATTCGGCAGATTCCACTCATCGCCTCTTCGTCTTTTTCTGAGATCATCAAGGTATCGATCGGGGTCGACGTTTCCTGATTCGAACGCAATTTTTGTAATGACGCCCGCGAAGTCCTGTTCGAAAATGCGATCGCGAATCTGATCCAAGAATTGCGTCACGAGCAGGGAAAACGTAGTAGCTTTCCCGCGTTCAACGGCGCGCTTGAGGTGGTCGTGCACCGCCTTCCATTCCAAATGCCTCACTGCGTAGTCCTTGTTCTTGGAACAGAACGACTTAATGCGTTTGCTGGAGAGGAATTCCTTGATGTAGCGGCTGCTGCCGTCATCCGGAGTCAGGAGTACGAGCACCTTCTGAGCCTGCGGGACGCGCTCCAGCCACCTGAGGTGGCGCTTTATCTGGTCCTCGTCGAGGGCACCGGACCCGATCTTCGTCTCGAACCGAATGCAAGAGCGTGGCCCGCACAACTCAGCGTCGGCATGTCCGTCGAAGCCCGAAAGCACACGGAAACTCCCGATTTCTCCCTGTGGCTCAATGTCGATCAAATGCAGAAGCGACATTGCCGGGAGTGATCCGCCAATTCTCGAAGACAATTCCAAGAGAGCTACGAGGCCGTTGGTGAAACTGTTTTCCTCGCTCTGGTAGTGCGTGAAGATACAGACAGTATCTTTGGAAATTAGCTCCTGCAAAGCCAGCCATTCAGATTTCTTTACACGGAAGGGATTCCTGCCGCGCGGCATCTTCAAGACAGCCATATCCCTGAGGACCGGATGCTTTTTTAGTTCGCGCTTGAATACGGGTCGCCTCATCAATGGGTCGTATTTAATGTCAACCCGCCATTCGTTTCGTATCTTGTACGGTTTGTTCGCGAGCATACCGAATGCATAAATGCCCGCCTCGTCGCCGCTCTGCCAAAGAATCACCTTGTCGCCCCTGCGTAACTTGTCGCGAAACTGCTTCACGTACCACCAATCGGCCTTGCCAAGACGCAACTCGTCGACGAACTTGTACCTGCCGGGGTTAGCCCCGAAAAGCCAGAATTGCCGCACGGATTCCGCTCCTGTTCTTCATTCAAATGTTAATGCTTCTTCAGCACGCATGGCGAGAGTGTACACCTAGTCCATGGCTGACCCCGTCGGCACGTCTGGCTCGCAACATTCTCGAATGCCGATTTAACCGTGCCGGAATTTTGCTGCGGGCTCGTGTGCAATTGGCAGAGACGGCGGTCTTAAGAAGCCGCTCTTTGCAGGTTCGAGTCCTTGTTTCGGGCGCGATCTCGTAACCGCAGCAAGTTGCGATAGCGGGGTGTGCGTCGGGTGCGGCGCGCCGCTTGAGTGCGGGCGGAGCCGAGGGGAATTCGAGGTCGCGGGGCGAGTCTGGTGCCACGCTCGTGAAGCGAGCACCCTTCGACTTCGCTCAGGGCAAGTGGTGCACCCGCAACGGGAAAATCCGCACCCTTCGCAGCCTCCCCAACGCGCAAGCGCGTTGGGGACCCCGGCGAACTGCGCGAAGGATGCGGCACCCGAAAATTCAAGAGGCCGTGGTAAGTTCCGCGGCCCGAGGAGCCGGCGAGACGCCGGCGCTACGCCGACCTACCGTGCGCGAAAGCCACGCTCGGCTCATGCCGCGAAGGCGCGGAGGTGTGGTGCGGGAGGAACCGAGGGGGATTCAGGGTCGCGGAGCGAGTCTGGCGTTTGAGGCTTCGGAAGAGAGATTCTTCGGGGCAGGGGCGGCCCCTCAGAATGACAGCGCGAGCGAAAGCACGCCGGTCGCTCGCAAAGGCGAAAATCCGCGCTGGTGCGCCAGCGTGTTTGGTGATTGCGTGACGATGTAGAATGAAATCGATGACCACGAAAGCGATCTCCGGTGGCGCGGTGCACAGCGTACCGGCGGATTTACGAAAAGTTCTGATTTCCGACCCGGCGGCACAGGCAAAATGGGAGGACATCACGCCTCTCGCCCGCAATGAGTGGATCTGCTGGGTTATCTCCGTAAAGAAACCGGAAACCAGAAGGCAGCACATTGAGCGAGTGCGCACGGAATTGAAAGAAGGAATGCGCCGGCCTTGTTGCTGGCCAGGATGTCCTCACCGCTGACCGTCGCGAAAGCTTCAGGCGCCCGCCTAAAGGCGGCCGCTACAAAAAACAATACCAGGGGCTAAAACCCGCACCCTTCGCGAAGGACGTCCTTCGGCTTCACCTCAGGATAAACGGCACCCGAATACCAAGAGCAACCCGCCGGCGAGACGCCAGCGCTACAAAGCAAAAGCGGATCCCTCGTCGGCCAGAAAGCTGCCTCTGTCGGGATGACACCGGCGACGGTGCGGTGGCCCGGTGCGGGAGGAAGCGAGGGGAATTCAAGGTTCGAAGCGAGTCCGAGACCCACGTTCACAAATTGAGCTAAAGGCACGCCTTCGCTTTTTTGGCTGCGGCCGCGGCTAGCGCGAAAAAGCCAGCACGCCAATCGGGAGATTGGCGCTCCCGGAAAAACCCTACATTCAGGAAGCGAGCACCTGCGACTGCTCACAGGACAAGTGGGGCACCTATTTACCGGAAACGCAGATCCCTTCCCTGTACAAACCACCGGGTCCGGTTGGGACCCACACGGACTCCGAAGACGGAGTCGCAAGAGGCACGCACTCTGATTCCTGGCAACAATCGCCCGGACTCGGTTCGGGATGACAATCGCGATGGCGCGGCGGTGCGGTGCGGGGGAGCAACCGAGGGGAATTCGAGGTCGCGGAGCGAAGGCGGCGTGTCACGCTTCGGAAGAGGGGTTCTTCGGGGCAAAGGCGGCCCCTCAGAATGACATCGCGAGGGAAAGTGCGCGGGGCACCCCGAAAAGGCAAAATCCGCACCCTTCGCGAACTGCGCGAAGGATGCGGCACCCGAAAATTCAAAACCTAGGAGGCGCCGCGGAGGCGTTCGAGGGTGGCGAAAAATTCGGGGAAAGAGACGCCGACACATTCGGCGTCGCGGATGGTGGTTTTGCCTTCGGCACCGAGCGCGGCGACGGAGAGCGCCATGGCGATGCGATGATCGCCTTGCGGATCGACTGTGGCGCCGCGCAAGCTTTTTGTAGCACCTTCCGGTGCGTTTGCGGCGCCTTCCGGCGCGCCGGTCGATTTTCCCGAAGGGCTTCCCACGCGTCCTTCCCGTCCTGCGCGCCCGTTCCGTCCTGCTACAAAGAGGCCATCGGGAAATTCCTCCACGCGCGCGCCCATGGCGCGAAGACCGGCGGCGAGCGTGGCGATGCGGTCGCTTTCCTTCACGCGCAATTCCTGCGCATCGTGAATCTCAATTCCCTTCTCGGTGAACGGGCCGAGAGCGGCCAGCATGGGAAGCTCGTCGATCATTTCCGCCACTTGCGCTCCGGCAATTTCACCGCCGACGAGCGGTGCGTAGTTCACCGAAACATCTCCTACCAGTTCGCCATCGCGCGACGTCAAGTTGGGAACGTGAACCTTCGCGCCGATGGAGATCAGGAAATCGAGGACGCGGCTGCGCGTGGGATTCAGGCCGACGTTGTGAAGCATCAGCGAAGATTCCGGCAGAATCAGCGCGGCGGCCATCAGGAAAACGCCTCCGGAAAGATCGCCTGGCACCGTCAAGCGCCGTGCGGTGAGCTTCGGGCGCGGATGAATGCGAATCGTGCCGCGCGAGCCCTCGACATTGGCGCCGAATTCGCGCAGCGCGAGTTCGGTATGGTCGCGCGTGCAGACGGATTCGTGGACGGTGGTGATGCCATCCGCGTATAGCCCGGCGAAAAGAATCGCGGATTTTACCTGTGCGCTGGGAGTGGGCGGAGTGTAGTCAATGGCGCGCAGATTTCCGCCTCGGATTTCCAGAGGCGCGCAGCCGCGGTCGTCGCCTTGAATTTCAGCGCCCATTTGGCGCAGTGGCTCGATGATGCGGCGCATGGGGCGGCGGCGGAGGGATTCGTCACCAGTGATCGTGGAGCGAAACGGCTGGCCGGCGAGCACTCCGGAGAGCATGCGCATGGTCGTTCCGGAATTTTCAGCGTCGAGTGGCTTGCGCGACTCCTGCAGCCCATTTAGCCCTTTGCCCGCAACGTGAACCACGCCCTGCTTGGTTTCGATTTCGATGCCGAGGCGGCGGAGACATTCGAGCGTGCTGCGGCAATCGGCGGCAGACGCGTAATTCGAGATTTCGCTGTGGCCCTCAGCGAGCGCGGCAACGATCGCGTAACGATGGGAGATGGATTTGTCGCCGGGGAGTTCAACAACGCCGTCGATCGTGCCTCCGGGAGAAATTTTGCGATTAGCCATCGTGGGATTTTAGCATGGCATTCGAGAGCGGCCTCCCACTGCCCTGCAACGGCGCAAACACAAATCGTTTGACGCCACACGAAACGGTCGCATATATTGCGCGCGCTCATTTCAAATGGCCGCCGCTGGGAACGCTACAACAGAGTTGCAAAGCATGGACACGACAGGAGCAAACGTGACACGACCGAAGACGGAGGCAATATCGCCGTTTTTTATCGTCAGTGACGTCAGCCGAGCTATCGCGTTCTATCGCGACAAACTCGGGTTCGAGCTTGTGCATAGCGAGCCTGAGGGAAACCCCTTTTTCGCCATCGTGCGCCGGGACGGCGCACAACTGTTCGTTAAATCGGGCGGAAACCTCGTCCCGCTGCCGAATCCGAAGCGCGATCCCTCGATGCGATGGGATGCATTTGTCCACGCGTCGGACCCTGACGCACTCGCGGCCGATTTCGTTCAACACGGCACGGCTTTCAGCGAACCGCTCGCGGATACACACGACGGGCTTCGAGGTGACCGACCCCGATGGATACGTACTCTTTTTCGGGCGTCCGCGTTCGTCGTTTTCCGACGCAACAACAGCCGGGCGCACCGCCGAGTCGCACCATGGCGGCTCACCCCAACCATGGCGCGCCGATTGACGAAAAAGGCGTTTCCTGCTAGAAACGTAGTTTCGTGAAGTGACTTTTCGCACCTAGGCTCTCACTCAGAGAGTCTTCCACTTCGGGGGACGAAAGCATTTGCGGGCTGGGACGGCAAAGTTGCAGGTGCGGACGGAAGAGATCCCGGCCGTAAAGGTATTCGCCGAAAGGTCTTTCCCAAAAGAACGCCCAAGTATCCCCAGATGAACTTGTCGACGGAGGATTATTGATGGACACCCTACGCGCAGCCGCAGGACTGTTCCGCGGCCAAGGTAAGAGAGTGCTGGCCGCCTGCGCCGCAATTCTAAGTTTCGCGCTATTGAATGCGGGCGTAGTTCGCGCGCAAGGCGCCGGCGGCGAAGCGGATTTGAAACTGCCCGACCTTTCCAAAGTGAACTTTTTGGGCGTCAACGGCCACCTCCTATTGGTATGGGGAATTCTCTTCTGCTTTTTCGGGCTGGCTTTTGGACTGACCATCTACGTGCGGCTGAAAAACTTGCCGGTGCACCGAGCCATGCTGGAAGTTTCCGAGCTGATCTACGAAACGTGCAAAACGTACCTAATCACCCAAGGTAAATTTTTGGTGCTGCTGTGGCTGTTTATTGCGGCCGTGATTCTGCTGTACTTCGGGGTGTTGCTGCACGATTCGGTCACTTCGGTGGTCGTGATTCTGGCGTTTAGCGTTCTGGGCATTTGCGGCAGCTACGGCGTGGCGTGGTTTGGAATTCGCGTGAACACCTTCGCGAATTCGCGGACGGCGTTCGCCAGTCTTCCCGGCAAGCCATTTCCTTTGTATGAGATTCCGCTGCGCGCCGGCATGAGCATCGGCATGATGTTGATCAGCGTTGAATTGCTGATGATGATGATCATCCTGCTGTTCGTGCCCAGGAATTACGCGGGCGCGTGCTTCATCGGCTTCGCTATCGGCGAATCGCTGGGTGCGGCGGCGTTGCGCATCGCCGGGGGCATCTTCACCAAGATTGCCGACATTGGCGCGGACCTAATGAAGATCGTCTTCAAGATCAAGGAAGACGACGCGCGCAACCCCGGCGTGATCGCCGATTGCACGGGCGACAACGCGGGCGACTCGGTGGGACCGAGTGCGGACGGATTCGAAACTTACGGCGTCACGGGCGTGGCGCTGATCACGTTCATCTTGCTGGGAGTCAAAAGCCCGGTGGTGCAGGTGGAACTGCTGGTGTGGATCTTCGTGATACGCATCGCCATGCTGGTAGCAGCCACGGTAGCCTACTTCCTGAACGCGTCCATCGCCAAAGCGCGTTACGGTAAGGCCGACGAGATGAATTTCGAGTCGCCCTTAACGTCTCTGGTGTGGATCACCTCGCTGGTGTCCATCGCGCTGACCTACTTGATCTCCTACTTCATCATTCCCGATCTTGGCGGCGATCCGACGCAATGGTGGAAACTGTCGACGATCATCTCCTGCGGAACGCTGGCTGGCGCGGTTATTCCCGAGTTGGTGAAGGTGTTCACGTCGGTGGAATCGCGGCACGTGCGCGAAGTGGTGACGTCGGCTCGCGAGGGCGGCGCATCGCTGGGTATTTTGTCTGGATTCGTGGCCGGCAACTTCTCGGCGTACTACCTGGGACTGGTGATGGTGATCTTGATGGCCGTCGGCTATTTGGTCAGCTTGGGCGGACTGGAACACGTGATGATCGCCGCGCCTGTATTCGCATTTGGTCTGGTGGCGTTCGGGTTCCTGGGCATGGGGCCGGTGACGATCGCCGTCGATTCGTACGGACCGGTGACAGACAACGCGCAATCGGTCTATGAACTTTCGCTGATCGAGCAGGTGCCGAACGTTAAGGCGGAGCTCAAAAAAGACTTCAACATGGACGTGAACTTCCAGCGCGCCAAGGACTTGCTCGAAGCCAACGATGGCGCTGGCAACACGTTCAAAGCGACGGCCAAGCCGGTGCTGATCGGCACTGCCGTGGTGGGCGCAACCACGATGATCTTTTCAATCATCATGGCCCTGACGAACGGGCTCACGACAAACGTCAGCAAGCTTTCGCTGCTGCATGCGCCCTTCGTGCTGGGGTTGATTTCCGGCGGCGCCATGATTTACTGGTTCACGGGCGCTTCCACGCAAGCGGTGACAACGGGAGCCTATCGCGCGGTTGAGTTCATCAAGGCCAACATCAGGCTCGAAGGAGTCGAGAAAGCGTCGATCGCCGACAGCAAGAAGGTGGTCGAGATCTGCACGCTTTACGCGCAGAAGGGCATGTGGAACATTTTCTTCGCGGTATTTTTCGCCGCGCTGTCGTTCGCGTTCGCGGAGCCGTTCTTCTTTATCGGCTATCTGATTTCTATCGCGGCGTTCGGATTGTACCAGGCCATCTTCATGGCAAATGCCGGCGGCGCGTGGGACAACGCCAAGAAGATCGTGGAAGTGGAGCTGAAGCAGAAAGGAACGCCGCTCCACGACGCCACGGTGATTGGCGATACGGTTGGCGATCCGTTCAAGGATACTTCCTCGGTGGCTCTGAATCCGGTAATCAAATTTACAACGTTGTTTGGATTGCTGGCGGTTGAGCTGGCGGTCGAACTGGCATCGAAAAACGCGGAGCTGACGCACATCCTGGCGGGCGTATTCTTCCTGATCTCGTTCTTCTTCGTGTACCGCTCGTTCTTTGGCATGCGCATTCAAGCGAGCGATGTAAAGGAAGTCACCGAGTCGACCCGCAGCAAAGTGGTGGACGTGTAGACGACGGCCGGCGCCACCTCTACGCGATTTTCGTAAACTCAAAAAGGGGAGAGCCGACGCTCTCCCCTTTTTTCTTTGGGCGATGCGGCATTTGCGAGCCTGGATGTACGATACGCAGGTGCGTGTCCGCGCCGTAATTTTCGATATGGACGGCCTAACGCTCGATACCGATCCGCTCCATCGAGCAGCGTGGAAGAGTGCTTGTACCGAGTCCGGCTACGCGCTATCGGATGCCGTTTACATGAGGCTCATCGGTCGTGCGCGCATAGATGCCGAGCAAATCTTGCTCAAAGAATTTGGCTCTAAATTCTCCTTGGATAGCTTCCGCTGTGCTTATCTCAAAGACGAGAAGGCGGCTCTGGCCGCAGGCCCAATCATAAAAAAGCCCGGAGTGAACGAATTGTTGATGCTCCTGGATTCCCGACGGATACCGAAGGCGGTTGCAACTTCGACGGAACGACAAATCGACTCGAATTTCCCGAAAGCATCGGGACTTCTCAGCCGGTTTGAGTCGATTGCCGGCGGGACGAGATAGAATACGGAAAGCCGGCTCCTGATCTATTTCGCCTCGCTGCCTCACGCTTAAATGTGCGTAAGGCCGACTGCTTGGTCCTTGAGGATTCGGCTTTGGGGATAATGGCGGCGCACCGCGCGGGAATGCGCGTCTTTCTTGTGCCCGACATAGACAAGCTTCAGCCAACGGTGGGAGCTTTGGCCGAGGCTACATTCGACTCGCCAGAAGCAGTGGCGAAGCACCTAAAATGCAGCGCATCTATCGGGATGTGATTTTGCTTGGTCCGCGAGGTCTTGTTACACCGGGCACGGCGCGATCAGTTCTCGGCGCGCTGTATGCGGACGCAGCAACGCGTCAGAACTCGGCAACTTTGAAGGTATTGCCGTGGTTGTCTTGGGCTACCCCTCGAACCGGGCCGCGCTGGTCGTGACTTGGATCGCCTGTGGTTTCGGAGCGATACATCTCAAGCTGCAGGACGGTGCCGCGGTTTCCCCTGAGGGTTGCTTGCGCATAAAGTTGCGCGCCGAGAACATGCGCGACGTAGAAACCATTTCCGTTCCATCGGGGAGAGTCAACGAAATGCCGCCGGAGTTTAAGCCGGTTATCCTGGCGCTAGCAACGGGAACCGGCTTCTCCGCAGCCAGCGGCCCCTGCACGGGTTAGAATTTCGCGTGGTACACGCAGCCGCACATCAGGAAGGCGGACAGAAGAGCAAGGAAAAGGTTGCTGGTTCTTTTCATGTTCATCAAGGTGCCCCCCCTTCTCTCAGTTGTAGCCCGATTGTAAGTTCGTAAATTTAGACGGATACACGAAGACGTGGTTACGCAAACTGTGCCGCGCATCCCGTAAAGTTAACGAACAGACTAAGGCACGGTATTGAAACTAGGCCGCACACGTATCTGACTAGCGTTCGATCGAGGGAGTTTCGGCACCGCCGCAGAGGCGCGCTTAGGTTTCGATCAGCCCGAATCGCAGCTTCGGATCGTTTGAGAAACCAGGGAAAACGTTGTCGAGTTTGCGGTCGCCGAGATGGTTTGAAATGATCTCGCTCAGAACGCTGCGGTAATCCGTGGTCACGGCCAGATCGCGGTTCTGATAAAGCTGGCTGCCGCTCATCCCCGGCCAGCGTGCGTACACCTTGCCGCCTTTCACCGAGCCGCCCATCACGAACATGCAATTCGCGTGGCCGTGGTCGGTGCCGCCGCTGCCATTTTCATGAGCAGTTCGTCCAAACTCAGACATGCTGACAAATACGATATCGTCCATACGGTCGCCCATATCCTCGTGAAACGCCGCCATTCCCTGCCCCAGATCGCGCAGCAGATTGGCGAGGCGTCCTTCCGCGCCCCCTTCGGCCACGTGATGGTCCCAGCCGCCGCTATCGAGAAATGCAACCTCCAGTCCCACGTCGGCTTTGAACAGCTCGGCAATTTCCTGCAAGCTGCGCCCAAAACGGCTGGTGGGATACGCGGCGCCGTTTTCTGGCTGATACGCATCGGGATCAATTTTCTTCAGCATATCGACCGCTTCGAATGTTTCGCTTGCCACGCCGCGCAGTTCCGTGTCCACAGCCTGTGCGTACATCGCCTGGAATCCGCCTTCCACAGTTTGCGGCGGACCGTACATTTTGAATTGCTTCAGGTCGGGAATGGCGATTGCGGGCGCCGCTCCCTGTAATGTGAGCGGCAAATACGGACTGAATGCCACGGACCGAAATGGCGAGGCTTGGCGCTCCGGCATGGTCTGCATAGCACGGTTCAGCCAACCGTCCTCGGTGGATTTCACGCCGGGGGTGCCCGATTCCATGAAATCCTGCGCGTCAAAATGCGAGCGAGAGGGGTCTGGCGACCCAACAGCCTGCACAACGGCAAGCCGGCCATTTTGAAATAGCGGCTGGAGCGGTTGAAGGCTGGGATGCAGGCCAAAGAAACCGTCCAGATCAATGGCCGCGCCCTGCACGCCGCTTTTCGGTTGCGGAATCGCGATCGTTGGCCGCAGACGGTAGTATTCTGGCTCGGCAAACGGTACGACTACGTTGAGCCCGTCCACCGCGCCACGCTGGAAGAGCACCACCATTTTCTTTTTGCCCGGCGTCGCAGCGGAGGCCACGGCACGCTGCAAAAACGCGGGCATCGCGGCCATCCCGACCATGGCGATGCCGCCGCTCTTCAAGAAATATCGCCGCGAAATTTTCATCGCGTGTGTCCTTTATTTCGTCAGTACATGCAATTGGCTTTGCATGATCTATCGTTGCTGAAATTCCGGCGTGCCCAGGACCAATCCTGCGAGCAGGCCCCCGTTCACGTGCTCAACGGAATCGTCGAGCCGGGCTTGCACGATTTTCGGGTCGTGAAGGCGCGCTTCGAGCGTCTGTCGCGTCTGCGGGGTCACCTCCCCATCGAGAAGCACTTGCAGCGCGCGATCGAGAGCCGCATCCGGATCGGCCGGGGCTTCTTCTCCAAAGACGCCGCTCAAATCCACCTGCGTGCCAGGCGCGTGATTCATGGAAATTGCCAGCGCAAAATTCAGGCGATTGAGGAGCGCGCCGCTATTCACCCATCTTTCGGCTTTATCGGGGTAGCCGTTGGGCGGCTGGCACAGGAAAAGCGGCTCGCCCATGCGCGCTGTCCACTGAACGAGCGGCAAAGCGACAGTCACGTTGGCATTCAAAGCGCGTGCGGTGCTGGCCACCAGCTCGAAGGGCGTCTTTACCTTTGCGCGATACGCCCGCCGCGACCAAAATTCGGGCGAATAAATCATCGTTCGCAGCACACTGCGAATATCACCGCCGGTAGCTTCGTATTCCTTGGTCATGCGATCAACGAGCGCGGGTGGCGGTTCGTCCGAAACGAAATGCCGTGCTAATTCCAAGGAAATCCGGCGCGCGGTGTGCGGATCGTTCGCCAACATTTGTAGCGCCTCGATTCCATCCTGCTCGCCACCGGCGTCGATCGTGTGTCCCATCACTACTTTGGGCCCCTGCGCGTGGAACGCGGGGCGGAAGATGAACTGCGGATCGCGGCGCGGCGCGCGGATCGTCCAGCCGCTGAGGCATTTGGCCATTTCGATCACGTCCTGCTGCGTGTAGCCGGAATCGACGCCGACGGTGTGCAGCTCCATTACTTCGCGTCCGTAGTTTTCGTTGACGCCGAGTTCGCGCAGTTTCCGGCGCGCACCCGCTTGCTTCGATTGCGCCCGATCACCGGCTCCGGCCCCGGGCGCCTGTGGGAAAAACCCAGGAAACATGGATTGCAATCTCGCGCGGCGCGCGGCCATTTGCTGCTGGCGCTGCTCGAAAGCTGTGGGATCGACGCTCAACCAGTTATCGAGATAGAAAAGCATGGCGGGGCTTTGTGCGGTGGCCGTGAGCAAGTCCTCAAACTTGCCCATCGTATTGGGCCGGATCGTGTCGCGGACGTACGAGGTGAGCAGCCATCGATCCGCGCCTTTGGCGGCGAACACGTTGAAATGGTTGAACCAGAAGTCTTCCATCACGGCTTCGAGCTGCCGCTGGCTGTAGACGGCGCGCTCGATTTTCGCCATGGAAAGCTCGGCTACGATGCGATTCGGCCCCTGCACGCGCGCGAGCATCTGGTCGGCGCGATTCATGTTGTTATCGGCACCGTTCATCGACGGCGTCATCGGCCCGTTTGACGATTGTCCCGTCGCCGCACGACGTTTTTCGGCCATTTGCTGCTTGTATTGTTCCAGCGTCTCTCCGGCACGCTTCGCGGCTAGCTGCGGTGGCGGAAACTGATCGAGAAGGTGCTGCGACGACATGCTCAGCGTGGGATACTTAGCCAGCCGCGCGTCTAGCGCTGAATCATCGATCGTTTCGGGATGCAGCTGCTGATCAATCCAAGTCTCGAGTCCAATTTTCTTGACGTGCTCGACTTCGCCAGGTGTAGGACCGTAGCCGAGCCGGTTGAGCGCGTGCAGGATCGCTTGGTCTTCCGTGAGTTCAGTGATGGGCAGCTTACCAATAACGCGCTTATCGACGATGTGCGCCGCGTTCGCGCGCGAGGTATTTCGTACCGCCCCAGCATTCGGCCGCGCAGCAGCGGCCAGTCCTGATAGAACCAGTGCGCTCCCAGCAACGGCGACAAACATCGCCGCAAAGGGCACCTTACGAAGCGGCGTTTTCGCAGCTTTCGAATTGCCGCCGGTAGCTGGTACGCGCGGCGATGAATTAGGGGGTTTCATGTCCGTCTCGCTGATGAACCCGGAGCGCGGCGAAAAGTTGCGGCCGGTATTGAGCCGTCGCGCAGCCGGGCCAGCGCAAATGAAACATTTCCCGGATGAAAAGCGTATCTACTGGCAAGCGAGGTGAATGATGGCTGACGGTGGCATTCCGCGGCGCAGGCATTCGATTGCGGGGCCGGTAGTCTTGATCGCGCTGGGGCTGATTTTTCTGGCGTGGGAATTCAAACCGGGCGCTGACCCCTGGTGGATCATTTGGCATTACTGGCCGTTGATTTTGATCTTTGTCGGCATCGGCAAGATTTGGGATAGCTACTGGGACAAGGGCCATCCCGAGGGCAGCGTGGTCGCCGGAACTTCCATTGCGTGGATCGCCCTGTTGGCGCTGTTCGTCTTCGCGCTGTGGCACGGCAGCTCGTACGCAAACAGCGCGAGCGGGTGGCATGGCTGGTGGGACGGCGGAAACTGGGGCAACTGGAACGGAGACTGGAGCGATCATTCTCACGCGCAGCACTTGACCAAATCCATTGAGCTGCAAGGAGCGAAGTCGGTGAGCGTCCACGTGCAGATGCCCGCCGGTCAACTGAGGCTGGATGGAGGCGCGGGCAAGCTGCTGGACGCCGATTTTCATTACGACAGTTGGCAGGGCGATCCGCAAGTGAACTACACGGTGACCGATGGACAAGGCGATCTGGAAATCAAGCAGAACGGCAATTCGCCGCATTTCGGCAACACCTACAACGATTGGAAACTGCAGTTCGGCAGCGCGGCTCCAATCGATCTGAAATTAGACATGGGCGCGGGACAAGCCTGGGTGCGGCCGAACGGCCTCGATCTGAGCGAACTAAATGTACAAATGGGCGCGGGGCAATTGGATCTCGATTTAACCGGTCTTAAGCCAGGCGATCTGCAAGCGGATATCGAAGGTGGCGTCGGACAAGCTCGAGTTCATTTGCCAAAGGATGAAGGAGTGCGTGTAATCGCTTCGGGAGGAATCGGCGCGGTGAACGCGGACGGACTCACGCGCCAAGGCGATACGTACGTCAACGCCGCCTACGGCAAATCAGCCCAGAACATCGAGATGACCGTGCACGGCGGCGTGGGCGAGATCGATCTGATCGAAGCACAATAGGCTTGATGTCACGGGCGCTCTATGGCGCCCGAGCAAGTAGCCGTTTGCGTGGCAAGCCGCTAGTGATTGTCGTCGGGATCGTGATGGTAGTTATCGTCCCAGTCCTGGTGAGAGTGCCATTGGTGTGCATCTGAGTCCCACCAGCGGTGGTCCCTGCTCCAACAATATTCGCGAGCTTCGTGAAGTTCGTGCCTCGCGTGGTCGGCCTGTGGACTATCGGGACCATGATGGTCGACGGCTTCATGCAGATGATGAGCGGCCTTTTCAGTGCGTCTCTGGCAACTGTCGGCGCGGAGTTGCGGCGCACCGCACAGCATCACAAAACCGGTTAATCCCGCAGCCGCGAGCGTGAGCTTCGAATACCAGTAAGATGTTTTCGGTCGCATGGTTGATAGCCTCCACTACTTCAAAGGCAATCGCTGTTCCGTTGGCCGCGCACTTAGGAAGTGACTGTGTTTCTGCCACATAGGCCAGATCACGGACGCTTTTCAACCATTGATCGGAGTAGATTTTGCAGAACGTGGTATAAACGTAATAAGTGGAATAATTGCAGGCACATACCTGGTGCGGCCCGGCATTTACCGGACCCAGCGCGTTACTCACTCGCCGCTAGGCACAGCGATGCCTTTGACCCTCGCGCGGGCGTCCGATAGAGTCGAACATGCGCCGCACATCCGCTCTGGCGGCGAAAACAGGAGCCACTCTTGGCGCGACCCATCATCACACTGACCACCGACTTCGGCACGGGCGATTATTTCGTCGGTGCGATGAAGGGCGTTATCCTTAGCATCAACCCCGATGTAACGATCGTGGACATCACGCACAACGTGCTGCCGCACGACGTGCTGGATGGAGCGCTGACAATCGGGCAAGCGTACAAATACTATCCGCCGAAGACGATTCACGTGGTTGTTGTCGATCCGGGCGTGGGCACCACGCGGCGTCCGCTACTGGTGGCCGGCGATCAACACTATTTTATCGGCCCGGATAATGGCGTGTTTTCGTCGGTGTACGACCAGTCGGAAGCGCTGCATGTGTGGAACGTGATTTCCGAGCACTATTTCCGCCAGCCAGTGAGCAACACGTTTCACGGCCGTGATGTATTCGCGCCCGTGGCGGCGTGGCTAACGAAATCATGGCAAACGTCCGCTTTTGGCGAAGCGATCACCGACTTTGTGCGCTTTGCCATGCCCAAGCCAAAAGTGAACGGCAACACCGTGAAAGGCATTGTCCTGCGCGTCGATCATTTCGGAAATTTGATTACGAATTTAACTCCTGCCGATGTGCCAGCGCTCGCGACAGCGGACGGCAAGTTCACGATTAAAGCTGGAAACGGTCAGGTGACGAAAATGGTGACGACATTCTCACAGGCCGCACCGGGCGAAGCCGTTGGCGTGATCGGCTCTACGGGCCATCTAGAAATTGCGATGAACAAAGGAAACGCATCAAAGATGCTCGGAGCTGCCCGGGGCGCAGAGGTCACCGTCGAGTTGAGCTAGGCGCCTTTCTTTACCACCCACTCACAGCCTTCGACTTTGAAGATCTTGATATAGCTCCGGGCTTCCGACCGGCACGCGAATCATCGCGCGCGGCGCTCGCGCATGGCAGCGGCGTGCACCTTAGTATATTCAGCGGCGGATTGCGCGGTTGCGGATGCGGCGGACGGCTCGCCGGAAAGCGAAGCGCCTCTCGATGAAGCCTCCGGCGGCTGCAGCGCTTTGATCTTCACGCGGGACACGCGCTTCCGGTCCATTTCCATCACCGTGAAGCGGTAGCCGCCTTCTTCGAAGCTTTCCCCGCCGCGCGGAATAAATCCCAGCCGCGCTAACACAAATCCCGCGACCGTCGAGTACCCGGCATCTTCCGGCACGACGATGCTGTATTGCACTTCCAGGTCGCGCACGTTGGTCGCGCCCTCGAAGATCATCGAGCCGTCGGGAAGCATCATCGGCCGCTCGACGACGTCGAATTCATCGTGAATCTCGCCGATCATCTGTTCCACGATGTCCTCCAGAGTGGCCAGGCCCAAAATGCTGCCGAATTCGTCCACGATCATCGCCAGTCCCGTGCGCCGCGCGAGCAATTCGCGGAGCAACTCGCTGGCCGGCTTTGTTTCCGGGGCGATCACCACCTCACGCAGAAAATTCGTCAGGCGAAAAGGCGCCGGCTCGCCGTCATGCGCCCGCGAGCGGTCAAGGAGCGCCCACATCACGTCTTTCAAATGCACGAAGCCCAGCACGTGGTCCAGCGTGCCCTCATACACGGGAATTCGCGAACGCTGCGTGGTGGCGAACATTTGCATGGTGTCGTCAATCGAGGCGTCCGACGGCAGCGCGTGAATATCCGGCCGCGGCACCATGATGTCACGCACCTGCACCTGGCTCAACTCCATCGCGTTTTGAATGAATTTTGCTTCGGACGCGGGCAACAATCCCAGATCGCGAACCTGCTGTATCATCACCTGCAACTCTTCGATGGAGCGTATCAGCGTGTGGCTTTGCGGCGAGAGAATGCCCAGCGCGCCAACCACTTTCTCGGAAAATCCGTCGAGCAGATCGATGGCCCAACGGAAGGTGTGCACGAACCAGTAAAACGGCCGCGCGATCAGCAGAGCCACGCGCTCCGCGCGCGCCAGGCTCAAAGCCTTGGGCACCAGCTCGCCAAATACCACCTGCAGGATCGTCAGAAGCCCGAAAACGATCACGATCGCCGCGCCGTGCTCCACGATGGTCGCCCATCGCGGAGTCATTTCGTTCACGAATGGCTGCAGAATCGAGACCAGCGTCACTTCGCCGAGATAACCGAGCGAGAGGCTGGCTATGGTCAGCCCCACTTGCACTCCGGAAACCACGCGGCCCAGATCGCCGAGCAGGTTTTCGACCACTTTCGCGCGTGGATCGCCCTGCTGCACCAGCTGCCGGATGCGCGAAAGGCGCACCGCAACCAGCGAAAATTCCGAAGCGGAAAAAAAAGCGTTTGCCGCGATCAGCAAGAGAATCCCGAAAATCTGAATCGCGGTCATGATGTGAGCACGGCCTCGGCACTACCTGAGTCTGGCCCGAAGGCATCTGGACGCGCTTCCCTGCCTCTCGGCGCAAGCAGGCGCGCGAACGTCGGAAGGAACTCCATCACTCGGGATTTTAACAGCATGCCGCCCCGGACGGGCGGATGCGCGGAGCAAGATGGACCGGGAGAGCAATAGGAAGGCACAAATTCACGCGGGAAAAGAAAAAAGGCTCCTAAGGTGGCCGCGGCGCAACCGCGGGAGAGCTTAGAAGCCTTTAGAAACCTAAACGGTAAACGAGCTGCCGCAGCCGCAGGTGCTCTTGACGTTGGGATTGTTGAACTTGAATCCTGCGCCTTCGAGAGTCTCGATGTAGTCGATCGAAACGCCGTCAAGATACATTGCGCTCATCTGATCCACGAGAACTTTCAAGCCGTCAAACTCATACACATTGTCGGCATTCTCGTTGACTTGATTCTCGAACGCCATACGATAGCTGAAACCGGAGCAGCCGCCGCCGACCACGGCGACGCGGAGAGCCGTCGGCTCAGGGGTCTGCTGCGAAAGAATTTCTTTTACTTTGGTCACGGCCACTGGTGTCAATTGAACCATTCTGGAATCCTCCCAAATCGAAATCGGGCACCCAACTGCACGCGCCACACACCGAGCTTCAAATACATTATACCAGATGCGCGCAAGCACGATGGCGTCAATTTCCGGAGCCGCACTGTGCGCCAAACTGTTGATTTTCAGGCCAAAAGCGGCCTAAAAAGGCGATCCGCTTGCGGCATTCACCCGCTCACCCTGCTAAAATCTTTGTCATACATGCCACACACTATAACGCTCATCCCTGGCGACGGGATCGGTGCCGAGGTATCCGAAGCCGTACAGCAAATCATCGCGGCCGCGGGAGTCGCAGTCCGTTGGGAAGAAGTCAACGCCCGTGGCGACATCGGAAACCACTCCACTGATTTCATGGAGTCCCCTGCGGTCCAGTCCATTCTGAGGAACCGCGTGGCACTCAAGGGCCCTTTGGCCACCGCCATCGCCACCGGGCCGCCGAGCCTCAACGTCCAATTGCGCAAAGCGCTCGACCTCTACGCAAACGTCCGCCCGGTGAAAAACCTCGCAGGCGTAGTTTCGCGATATTCGAACGTGGACGTGGTGCTGATCCGCGAAAACACCGAGGACTTATACGCCGGTCTCGAGCACACCGTGGTCCCAGGCGTGGTGGAAAGCCTGAAAATCATCACCGAACGGGCATCCACGCGCATCGCTCGATTTGCCTTCGAGTACGCCCGCAAATGGAGCCGAAAAAAAATCCACTCCATTCACAAAGCGAACATCATGAAGATGTCGGACGGGCTTTTTCTCACGTCCATTCGCAAAGTGGCCGAGCAATATCCCGATATCGAATACAAAGAGATGATCATCGATAACGCCTGCATGCAGATGGTCCTCAATCCTTGCCAGTTCGATATGCTGCTGCTCACTAATCTCTATGGCGATATCATGAGCGATTTGGCCGCGGGTCTCGTCGGCGGCCTCGGTGTGGTGCCCAGCGGAAACATCGGCGAATCGACCGCCATATTCGAAGCCGTGCACGGCACCGCGCCGGACATCGCCGGGAAAGGCATCGCTAATCCCACCGCCCTGCTGATGAGCGCCATCATGATGCTGCGATACCTCAACGAAACAGAGCCGGCACTAAACATCGAGGGCGCGTTGCAAGCCGTGTACAACGAGGGCAAGCACTTGACGCGCGACGTGGGCGGCAAGGCCAGCACGGCGGAATTTACCGACGCGGTGATCCAACAGCTACGCTCTTAGATGGTCTGGGCGAGAACGACAACTGTTCGCGGGTAGCAGTTTTGCCGCGTCATAAGCTTTGCGAGATCAGGCCAGCTTTAGCCGCTGTGCGATTTTGTAACGCGCCGATTTCCCTGCGCGCCATTGACGTAACCCAATGGTGCGCTAGAATGCCTCATTCAACCTAATGAACTCACCGGCAAATAAATCGGTGGCAGAAACGCAGAAAAAGGGCGACTTCGAAAAGTCGCTCGTTCGGCTAGAAGAGGTCGTCAAGCGCCTGGAAAGCACCGAACTCTCGCTTGACGAAGCCATGAAGCTCTTCGAAGAAGGCGTAAAACTTTCGCGCGAATGCCAGAAGCAGTTGGAAGAAGCAGAGGGCCGCGTCGAAATCCTGCTGAAAAAAGCGGACGGCAAAATCACCGCCGAACCCTTCGAGCCCAAAGATGAATCATCCTAAGCATTTGCCGCTCTGTCGTCGCACCGATTTCTGTGCTCCGCACGCATGATGCTTCCCGGCTTTTTCTCCGCCGATCATTCAGCCATCGAAGCGGCGCTCGAACGTCTGCTCCCGCCTGATTCCACTCCTCCGCAGACGATCCATCGTGCCATGCGTTATAGCGTTTTCGCCGGCGGTAAGCGCATTCGCCCGATCCTCTGCCTGGAATCCGCGCGCATCTTTACCGACAACCTCGACGGCGCGATTCACGCCGGGTGCGCTCTGGAATGCATCCACACCTATTCACTGATTCACGACGATCTCCCCGCGCTCGATAACGACGACCTGCGCCGCGGGAAGCCCACCAACCACAAAGTTTTTGGCGAGGCCATGGCCATTCTCGCGGGCGATGGGTTGCTCACGCTCGCTTTTCAAATTCTCGCCAATGCGCCCATCGAGGCTGCGCGCCGTGTGCGCGTGATCGCTGAAGTCGGCGCCGCAGCGAGCACCGTTGACGGCATGGTCGGCGGCCAGGTAGCTGACGTCGAGGCAGGCGGCAAGCCCGTTGACGCCGCGACTCTCGAATACATTCATCGCTCCAAAACCGCCGCGCTCATTCGCGGCTCCATCGTCGGTGGGGCGATCGCTGGGGGTGCGCCCGATGCCGACGTCGAGCGCCTGCGCCGCTTTGGCGATCTCATCGGCTGGGCCTTTCAAGTGGTTGACGATATTCTGGACGTCGAGGAGTCCTCCGCCGCGCTGGGCAAAACGGCGGGGAAAGACCAGGAGCAACAGAAGGCCACGTATCCGGCGCTGTACGGCCTGGAAAAATCGCGCGCCGTCGCCGCGGATTTGGAGTCTCGCGCGCTGGAAGAGCTCGATCCGTATGGCGTGCGCGCCGATCGTTTGCGGCAGCTCGCGCAATTTCTGGTGGCGCGGCGCTCCTAGAACTTAGGCCCAGCCGCCGTCAAACAACGCAGCGTCTCACGTTCTCACCATGCCCAACGACCCGCCACAGCACACGTCGCGCCCCCGAAAAAATCCGGCAAAAGAGCGCATTGATGTGCTCCTCGTAGCCCGCGGCCTGGCACCTTCGCGCGAGCGCGCTCAGGCTCTGCTGCTCGCAGGCCACGTTCGCGCCGATGGCGCGCCCGTCTCAAAAGCAGGCACGCGCGTCGCAAGCAATTCACGCATCGAAATCATCGGCGATTCCAACCCTTACGCCAGCCGCGGCGGACTCAAACTCGAAGGCGCGCTCGATGATTTTGCAGTCAGCCCACGGGAAAAAATCTGCCTCGACGTTGGCAGCTCCACCGGCGGGTTCGCCGATTGCCTCCTGCAACACGGCGCCGCCAAAGTTTACGCCGTCGACGTCAGCGTCGATCAGCTGGATTGGAAACTGCGCCAGGATCCCCGCGTCGTCGCAATCGAGCGAAACGCTCGCTACTTGCTTGCCGCCGAAATCCCCGAGAAACCTGCGCTGATCGTCATGGATGTTTCCTTTATTTCCGTAGCCAAGGTCCTGCCGGCCATCGTGCCCGTCGCCGCCTCAGGCGCTGATCTGCTGATCCTCATAAAGCCGCAATTTGAGCTGGAAAAGCGCGACGTGGGAAAAGGTGGAATTGTGCGCGATGCGGAGCTCCACCAAAAAGCTATAGACCGCGTGGTCGCGGCAGCGCAATCGGAGGGCCTCGAAATCATCGGCGTAAAGCCCAGCCATCTGCCGGGCGCCGAAGGCAATCAAGAATTCTTTTTGCACGCGCGCCGCCCCGCCGAACCAAAACCATAACCTTGCGCGCTTACAAACATCTATTGGCCGTCGCGGTTGTAGAGTAGAATTTTCCCCGAATGATTCGCACCGCCGGAATTATTTCCAAGCCAATCCGCGAGAAGATCTGTGAAGTGGTTCCGCCGCTTGTCGACTGGCTACAAGCCCGCCACATCGACGTCTTAATCGACCACGAAACGCATGGCTGCCTGGGCTCTGGTCCGCAGCGCTTCTCGCGCGAGGAACTCGGCGCGAAGATCGACCTCGCCATCGTGCTCGGCGGCGATGGCACTCTGCTTTCCGCCGCGCGCGCCATCGCCGTTGCGGGCCACGACGTGCCCATCCTCCCCGTGAACTTCGGCGCGCTCGGTTTCCTGACCAGCGTCACCCTCGAAGAACTCTACCCGCTGCTAACTGAAATGGTCGCCGGCCAGTGCCGCACTAGCGTCCGCATGATGCTCGACGCCGAAGTGCGCAGCGACGGCCACTCCGTCGGGCGAAGATGTGCGCTCAACGACGCCGTCGCGAATAAAGGCGCGCTCGCCCGCATGCTGGAGTTCGATGTGTTTGTGGATCAAAACCACGTGGGACGTTACCGCGCGGACGGCCTGATCGTTGCTACGCCCACCGGTTCAACCGCCTACTCGCTTGCCGCCGGTGGTCCCGTCGTCGATCCCGAGCTCGACGCTTTCCTGATCACACCCATCTGTCCGCATATGCTGACGAATCGCCCGATCGTGATTCCCAGCACAGCGCGTATCGATCTCGATTTCGCCGCTGCCGAAGAGCCGGTCTACGTGACGCTCGACGGCCAAACGGGTTTTCAGCTGAGGGCCAACGACCGCGTGACCATCACTAAATCCGCGCATCGTGTTACGCTCGTCCGCCCCCCCACCAAAACCTATTTCGAAATCCTTCGCAGCAAACTGCGCTGGAGTGAACGCTAACTCTGCTGGCGCAGATTGCGCGCTGGCTGGACATCATTCACTCGCACTTCAGGACTAGCAGCGTCCGGTCGTCCACCGGATGCTTCCCACCGGAAAAGCTGTCCGCCGCCTCAAGAACCTTGTCGGCAATTCCGTCCGCCGTCGAATCGGGATTCGCCGCAACGATGTCGCCTACGCGTCCAGAGCCAAAAAAATCTCCGTTCGCAGCCTGTGCATCGCCGATGCCGTCCGAATACAGCACCAAAATATCGCCAGCGTTCAGGATGTAGCTGCGCTCGTCATACGTCACTTCGTCGAAGATTCCCAGTGGAAATCCGGCGATGGGAATTTTCTCGCAGCGGCCTGCGTGGTAGAGCAACGGCTGTTCCTGCCCCGCGTTGGCGATGCGCAACCGCCGCGCCCGCCGATTCCATGTGGCGAAGCACAGCGTCATAAAACGCCCTTCGATCAACCGCTCTGATAGAAAGCCATTCAACGCGCGCAACATGTTCGCGGGCCGCGGCTTCGACGATCCCAGGCTGCGCAGCGTGCCCACGGCCACCGCGCCATAAAGCGCCGCCGCGCTTCCCTTCCCGCTCACGTCTCCCAGCGCGATGCCCAAATCCTGCGGCCCGTAACGCAGAAAGTCGTAGAGGTCGCCGCTCAGCTCGCGTGACGAAACCACGCGCGCCGCGATATCCAGTCCCAATTCGCGCCCCGGCAGCCGCGGCAGCAGCGCACCTTGAATCCTCCGCGCCGCGCTCAGATCGCGCTCCATGCGCTGCTCGTCGCGAGCCAGTTGTTCGTACAGATTCGCGTTCTCGATGGACACCGCCAGATGAGCCGCCAAAATCGAAAGCACCTGCACGTGGTCCGGTGTAAAGTAATTCAGCTGCGGGCTCTCCAGATCCATCACGCCCACCACGCGCCCCTTGTAGATCATCGGCACGGCAAGTTCCGATCGCGTCTCCGGATTCGACATGCGGTAGCGCGGGTCAAGCGACACATCCGGTACGGCAATAGGCCGTCGCAGTTTCCCCGCGGCGCCCACGAGTCCTTCGTGTTCCGGAATCACCGATTTCTCTCGTACTTGCTGCCCGAATTTCACGGACACGCTGCGACGAAACACGTTGGCGGCATCGTCGTGCAAAAAAATGCTGAAGATCTGATAGTCGATCAATCGCTTGGCCAGTTCCGCGGCGCGTTTGAGAACCTCTTCCACGCGCAGCGTGGCGCTTGCTTCGCGTCCAATCTCGTTCAGCAGCAGCAGGGTTTGTGCTTGCTTTTGCGAATTTTCATACAACTGCGCGTTTTCAATAGCCGTTCCGATTCGTTCGGCCACCAGGCTCAAAATCGTCTGCTGCGCCGGAGTGAAATAGTCGAGCTGCCGGCTTTCGATGTCCATGACTCCGATCATCCGCCCGCGCACGATCAGAGGCACCGCAAGTTCCGAACGCACTTCGTCCACTGCCGCCAGATAGCGCGGATCTTTCGACACGTCTCCCACTCGAATCGCCTGCCCGATCGCCGCCGCCGAGCCGATGATACCGTCGCCGATCGGTATGCGCCAGTTTTCCACCACTTCCACGCGATGCCCGATGGCAAACCGAATATAGAGTTCGTTGGTATTCTCGGTGGGCAGCAGCACCGCGAAAATTTCGAAGTCGATCAGCCGCTTGACTTGCACCGCCGCGCGCGCCAGTACCTCGTCCAGATTCAGCGACGAATTGATCTCGTGGCTGATCTCCGCGAGCACCGCTAGCGTCTCGGCGGGCATCTCCATCACCGGGTTGAGTTCTGTCGAATCCATTTGGCACACGTGGAACTGCGATACCCGCTCGTGACGCGCGCTGCGCGTTAGGGCGAGCAAGTATAATTTGATCCCCTACCTACGGACGCGAGACGCCCCATTATAACAGGCACTCGCGAACGCACTTGGACGCAGATTGCCTCATTTGCAACTTACGCAGCTTGCAGGGAAAGAATTCTAGCGGCGGAACCCGCTATCTGGGCTACGTTTTGCCGTTGGTAGCCGTGCGGGCTTCCTCCACAATATTCACTCCAGAGCTCGTCCCGATGCGCGTGGCGCCCGCCGCCAGCATCTGCAGGCAATCGTGCAGCGACCGAATCCCGCCAGACGCCTTCACTCCTATTTTCGCGCCTACTGCCCGCCGTATCAGGCGTACATCTTCCACGGTCGCTCCGCCATGCCCAAATCCGGTGGACGTCTTCACGAAATCGACACCCGCGCTCACCGCCGCCTTGCACGCGCGCATCTTTTCACCCTCGGTCAGCAAGCCAGCCTCGATGATTATTTTGTCGATCGCGCCACCTTGATGCGCCACCTCGGTCACCGCTCGTATTTCGGATTCCACCGCGGCGTCGTCACCCGATTTAAGCGCGCTGATGGCGATCGCCATGTCAATCTCGCGCGCACCCAGGCGAAGCGCTTCATTCGTCTCGAACACCTTCACCGAAGTCAGCGTGGCGCCCAAGGGAAATCCGACCACGACGCAAGTCTTCACCGCGCTGCCGTGCAGGGCCTCCGCCACCTGCGCTGCGTAGCGCGCGTTCACGCACACGGATGCAAACTCGAATCGCAGTGCTTCTTGGCACATTCGCTCAACGTCCTCACGCGTTGCCTCCGGCTTTAGCAGCGTGTGGTCGATCAGGCGCGCGATTTCCGCGGGAGTCATGGCGGGACACTCAGGCGATTTCGGGCGGCAACTGCAGAATGCAAACATCCTTCAAGTTCCGGTAGCGCTCCGCGTAATCCAGGCCGTATCCCACTACAAACTCGTTGGGGATCTGGAAACCCACGTAATTGGTCTTCACCTTTTTGATCCGTCGCGAAGGTTTATCGAGGAAAGCCGCCACGCGAAGCGTTTTTGGCTTTCGCTGCCGCAGCACGCGTAACAGATAACTCAGAGTCAGCCCGGTATCAAGAATATCTTCCACCAGGATCACGTTCAGTCCCGCCACGTTGCTATCCAGGTCTTTCAGCAGCCGCACTTGCCCCGACGATTCCTTGCCGCGCCCGTAGCTCGACACCGCAATGAAATCGATCGACGTCTCCAGATCGATCTCCCGCACCAAGTCGGCCAGAAAAATACACGAGCCTTTCAGCACTCCGATCAAATGCACGCGCTGCCCGCGAAAATCCTGCGTAATCCGTCGCGCGACCTCTCGCACGCGCTTTTCAATGGCCGATCGCCGAATCAGCGGCTTCAGCTTCACTTTTGTGCCGGAATGCGCCAAATGTTCGTCTCCTGCAAGGGCAGCTACTCGCCAGCTATTTGCTTAAGGGGCAGCCACTGTATCTCATCCCCGCCATGCCAACAATCGCGCTCGCACCGTCGTCGGCCAATTAGGGAATAAGACCAAAACATTGTCTAGCAGGATCAAGCGGAGTATGACAGGCGGGAGGGGAGGAAAGGAGAGAGGCGCCCGGCAAACTCACAAGCGCCCCCTCTACTGCGTCAACGTAAACAGTACCTCACTGGATCACCTCCTTCTCGGCACAATTGCCGATGGCGACCAGATGTCGCGTGATCCGAGTATATCGCGAGTCGGGAAGAAATTCAGAGTGACTCTTCTAGGTTCTCACTGCGTAGCGAATCCCCCACTTACTGGCAAACCACGTGCGCCGGGTTCGAATCGTACTTCGGCAAGGTCCAGCTTGCCCAACTGCCGATCCCGGCCGTGGTGCGCGGGAGTTTGGGGAAATCGCAGTCGTAATGTCGAAAGACGCCCGTCGCGGTCGATTGCATGATCGAAGTCGCTCCGGACGAGAGGGGGCCAAACGAATACGATCCGCCAGCTTTTGTGGTAAACACGCCTTCCACCGCAATGGCGCAGTTGTTTGTCACCGTGTAGAACTGCATTCCGTACGCGTTTTCGACGGTCGTGCCCACCGAAACACAACCGGGTTGGGCCTTCGCCGCAGGAACGGCAAGCAAGCACATAGCTGCACTCAAAGCGATCCCGAGGAATTTTAGCCTCATGTCTCGTCTTCTCCGTAACAGCGCTGGACTGCCCGCTCGTCGCTTTCTAAAGTGTCCGCCACTCGTTGAGCGGTTAACGCATCGTGCCATACCCATGCTCGCTCTCCGCTCCGCCTAGCGCGATGGTACTTCTGTACCATCCGGCGATACGTGCCAAGGCGGTCAACTCGTGGGCAACCAGCTTAAGCGGTGCCGCTCCGCCGATACTCTATTTCCCGCCTCACACAAAGAGTTAGCCCGCGCAAATCCCTGCCGAATTTCATCCGCGCCGCTAATTTTCCGCTGGTCTCCTGTCACCCGGCCCTTGCCTGTTATATTAGCGGCTGCGTTTTTACGGAGCCGACTGCATGCACGAAGGAGGAATGGCCAGCTGGGTGTGGCGTCCCGGTCGCTTCGCGCGTCTTACCACCGCCGCCCGCCGCATAGCAAAAGCTGCCAGGACTCGCTACTGGTTTCCCCACATCCCGCTCGCGTTGGCTCTGGCCGGAGCGGGTTACGTGATCGTGCGTCTGGTATTCGCGTATCACCGGCAGGTACTGCTCTCCGATTTCCCCCATCACATTTTGGATTTCACCCCGAAAAGCGTGCCCTATGTCCTAATCGGCGTGGCCATGCTGGTGATGTCCGTCGGTCTGCTCTTTCGCTCGCGCTTCGCCTGGATCGTTGCCGTCGTGCTCACCTCGTCCATGGTTCTCAGCGTCGCCATTCTCGGCCGCAATGGGCGTGGCTCGGGAATCTTCTATTACGATGGCCTGCTTCTGCTCGCACTCCTACTCTCCTACCGCTGGTTCGACCGCACTAGTCTCGCCGCAGGAACGCTCTTCGCCATTACCAGTGCGCTTCTGCTGCTGATCTACGCCGTTTTCGGCAGCCTCTATTTCGGCCCGCAATTCGCGCCGCCGATCAAAGATCTGGTAACCAGCTTTTATTTTTCCGTGGTCACGATGTGCACGGTCGGCTATGGGGACATCACTCCGAAGACAGTAGACGCCCGGATGTTCACCGTTTCCGTGATGATTCTCGGTTTGGCGGTGTTCGCCACGTCCGTCACAGCGATCGCTGGTCCTCTGATCACCCGCCTCACCAAACCGAAGGAGAAACGTATGAAGCGCACCAACCATTTCATCGTCATCGGCGCCACGCCTCTCGCGTACAACACCTACCGCGAATTCAAAAAGCGCAATCAGGAAGTGGTTCTGGTGATGCCGCAAGCGCCCGTTTCCGGCGATATCGATCCCAATGATCTTCTGGTCGGCGACGCGAACAGCCTCGAAACACTCCGTAAAGCCGGAGCCGATCAGGCTCAGGCCGTCCTGGCCATGCGCGCCGACGATTCGGACAACGCCTTCATTGTCCTGGCGGTTAAGGAAATGAAGGGCAAGGCTAAAACGGTGGTCGCCATCAACGACAGCAAGCACATGGAGCGGATCAAACTGGTGCAGGCCGACGTCGTGATCGCTCCCGAAGTCTTGGGAGGCGAACTGCTGGCCATGGTCCTCAGCGGCGAACCCATCACCAGCGATTTCGTCATGAGCCGCTTTTTCCGCGCCTGATCCAACGAAGCGCCGCAGCAGCCCCGCATCGATCTAGCGTAACCAGCTCGCTCGCCTAAGCCTAAAGCCGCCGCTCACATACGGCCGTCATCACTGCCATCGCAAACCCTAATGTGACGCATACGAATTTTGAGTTGGTCGGCAACTGGCGAACATGACATAACGAAAGGGATTCAATTTCGGACGTACGCACTCCGTAAGCGCAAGAGGACTGCATGGAACCTTAAAATGCCAGAGCGCCCCGCGAAATCCGAAAAAATCTCCTTCATAGACCGAGGGCAGGAAAACAGCGGCGAAATCCGGAATCTCGCGTCTCTTCTGGAAATCAGCAAGGCGCTCTCCGGCGATCAGGGCCTCGGAGCCAGAGTTCATCACGTTCTGCGCATTCTGGAACATTACCACGGCGTATTTTGCGGCAGCCTGATGCTCCTGCGGGAGAACACGTGCGAGTTGTACATCGAGTCTTCCGTCGGGCTGAGCGCTTCCGGCGAGCGAGGTCGCGGCCAGGTTGGAGAAGGTGTCGTCGGGCGCGTGGTGGAGAGTGGGCGCCCTGTAGTGGTGCCGCAAGCCAGCCGCGAGCCGACGCTTTCGAACTATCTCGCGCGGCGGCGATGTCCGCCCGGCCATGATTTCACCTTGATCTGCGTTCCCATTATCGTGAACCATCGGACCAGCGGTGCGTTGACCGTGGAATTGCCGTTTGACCGCGACAGGAATTACGACCGCGCGCTCAAGTTTTTCAGTCTGGTCGCCTCGATGATCGGTCAAGCGATCAAGGTCAATCGCCTGGTGGACGCGGAGCAGCACCGCTTGCTCGATGAGAACGTGCATCTCCGTGAAGCGCTGCGGGAGCGCTACGATTTCTCGAATCTTATTGGCAATAGCGGCCCGATGCGCGGCGTCTACGAGCAAGTTACTCAAGTCGCCTCAACCAGCACCACCGTGATGCTGCGGGGTGAATCAGGAACGGGCAAGGAACTGATCGCCCACGCCATTCATTACAATTCACCGCGGAAGAACAATCCATTCGTTAAAGTGAATTGCGCAGCCCTGCCGGAAACCCTAATTGAGTCGGAGCTGTTTGGTTACGAGCGCGGCGCATTCACCGGCGCCCATTCGCAAAGGAAGGGCCGCTTCGAATTGGCGGAGGGCGGCACGTTGTTTCTCGACGAAATCGGCGAGCTCAGCTCGTCCACGGCGGCGAAGCTGTTGCGCGTCTTGCAGGAAAAGGAATTCGAGCGCCTCGGCGGTACACGAACCATCCGCACAGACGTCAGGTTGATTGTCGCCACGAACAAAGACCTGGAAAAAGCTATCGCTTCCGGAATATTTCGCGAAGATCTCTACTACCGGCTGAACGTGTTTATGATCTGCGTCCCGCCGCTACGCGAACGCAAATCGGACGTTTTGCTGCTCGCGGAACACTTCCTGGAAAAATATGCCGGCCGCCACGGCAAGAATATCAGAAGGATTTCCACGCCGGCCATCGACATGCTAATGAGCTATCACTGGCCGGGCAACGTCCGTGAACTCGAAAACACAGTTGAACGGGCCGTCCTGGTGTGCGACGGCAACGTGATTCACGGCCATCATCTGCCCCCTTCGCTGCAAACCGCGGAAGCTTCCGGCACGCTCACCAACCTTTCGTTCAAAGAAGCCGTGGATGCATACGAAAAGGACCTCATTCAAGACACGCTGAAAACCACGCGTGGGAGCCGCTCTAAGGCCGCTGCTCTATTGCGAACCACCAACCGCGTAATCAATTACAAAATCAAAAGGCTGCATATCGATTACAAAAGATTCAAGGAGTAATCGCGATTCAGCGCACTAGAGAACGGTGACTGAATCGCCTGCGTGGAGGGTCCCCGTCTGAATCACCGACGCGTAGACTCCCACGTGCACTTCGTTAAACTTCGCCGCTGTGCGCAGAATTTCTGGATCTTTCGGAAGATCGCCCTGTGCAAGCGTGGTCATCACGCAGCGCGGGCAGGGCCCAGTCACCTGAATGCGAACTTGCGGACCGATAGCCAGCACCTTTCCAATCCAGTCGTTTTCGACGAAGCCTTTCCGCTCACCGGTATCGATAATCAGATTCGGTCGGAAGCGCCGAGGCTCGAACCGGCTGCACGGATTGAGCTCGCGAAACCGGTCGAGCGTGCCAGTGGTCAGCACGTGCAGCACGGCAAGGTCGAAAAGCGTTCCGGGCGGCATAGCTTCTTCCGTAACCACGTCGCGATTCGAGAGTTCCGCCATGTCCGGCCAGTACTCTTCAAGGTGCGGGTTTTGCGGAGGCGCCGAAAGCAAGCTAACCGCCCGGCCAAGAGAGGATGAAAGAGTGGGTGCGAAGTCAGAGCTGGAGCTGAGTGCGAAGCCCCCATCGGGAAGACTTACGCGTACCGGCGGGAGAGTCGAATCCGTAGCCGGCGGAGAAGTGTACGCCGCGTGATACCGGAACATGTTCGGCCACTTCCGCGGGTTCTTGGCGCTGACGATCTTTCCGGTTTCGGAGTCGCGCAAAGCGAAGGCGCGATCTCCGAACAGCCCCCTTTCAGTAAGGAATGCTGCATTCAGCTCTTCTCCCATCATCGACTTCACCGGATAGCGATGGAGAGTTGCCACAACTCCTTCAGTCATACTGCACCCCCTTCGGGAACCGGAGCTGCCTGCGCGTCTCCCGTCATCCCATCCGGCAATCGCAGTTCCACGCTCATAGCCGTTTCTTCTAGCGCGCGGCGGATGCCGGCAATTTCCGAGTGGCTGCGGCTACGCATCCAAACCAGTCCGATGCCGATGACGATGTACGTCAGAAATATATACGGAAAATAGTTCATCGGGAACGACGGCACAGGATAGACCGTACCGGCGATAGGCACAATCAGCAGAGCCAAGGCGATCACCGCGATCGCGATGTGGCGCAGCTTCAGCTCACCAATCTTCTTCAGGTAAAACGGCGTGGCCAGCGAAATGAGGACGTACGCACCGCAGAATCCCATCGCGCCAAACAAACCGGCGTCGTTAAACGCGTCAAAGGGCGCCATCTGCCAGCCGTGGAAATCAGCATAGGACATCACCAGGAAGCCAGTCGGAATCAGGAATTGAATCGCCGCGAACAACGTGATCGCAATATGAGGAGTAAGGTTTCGCTTGTGCGAACTTCCGATCGAAATCGGGAAGATTCCGTAGCGTCCCATGGTGAACAGCACACGCGATCCAGCGTTCATGCACGACAGCGCCAGCGCAAAAAAGCTGATCATCGCGCCAATGGAGATCAAAACGCCCATCCACGGAACTCCGAGGTTGGCGCTGAGCGTCGAGAGCGGTGCATCGAGTTGATCCAAGGCCGGCTTATTGCCGGCCAACGCATGGGTCTCAACATAGGTGATAAAAACGAAAAAGGCCCCAGTCAGAAGCAGGCTCCCGATCACCGCGCGCGGAATGGTCTTCAGCGGATTTTTCGCTTCTTCGCCGAAGGCCGTGGCGCACTCAAAGCCCACAAGGCTGAAAATCGCGACGACCACTCCCAGACCGATGTCCTTCAGGCCGTGGCCGACGGGATGCAACTGCGAAACGTCTATGGCGCCGGTCTTGCCGATGGCCAAAAAAGCCAGCGCAATGATGAGCGTCACGGAGACGCCTTCGAAAATGAGCATCAGGATGGTTGAAAAAGTGATGTCCATGTACGCCAGCAGCCACGCAGCGATCACGCAAATCGCAAACAGCGTGATCCAGGGATGGGAAAAGTAGCCCTTGGCGCCGGAAAGAACGAGCAGCTTGGTGGCAAAATGCGTGAATCCCGTGACGCCAGCAATGCCGATGAACATGTACGCCCAGATTAGCGACCAGCCTGATACTCCGCCGGCCTTGGGACCCAATCCTTTTACCGTGTATTCATACATGCTGCCGGCCGAAGTGTATCGCTTCGAAAATTGATTCAAGCTGATGGCCACAAACAGCAGCATGACGGTGCCAAACAGGTAGCAGAGCCATCCTGCGGTGCCCGCGGTGCCGAACATCAGCGGCACGATCAGCGCGGCGGTCATGCTCGGAGAGATCAGCGCGATCGCCTGCGCCAGCACCTCCCAAAAATTCAGCGCATTCGTTTTCAGCCGCGTGTGAGTCTTCTTAATCGTCTCCTCATATTTAGTGAACGTCTCGCCCATGTGGCCCCCTGAGATGACGGTTGAATGCCGATCCGTCATCCGCTCTGGGCAATTGCAAGCAGAAGGCCATTCCGAAGTATTCAAAAAGTAGCTGTCTTTACGAGTATTTTGATGAGCGAAGGCGAGGAATTTTGTTTTTCGTCTACGCTCCGCGACACTCTTGTCACTATTTGCAAGCAGCGACGAACATGATTGTCGCAATCTCCGCGCAGAGGTCACATTGCGACTTTGAAACCCGAACATCTTTGTCGCTTTCGGGATGGCACGACGACAATTTTGTACGCGACCTCACATGCGGTCGATCCCAGTTTCGCAACGGCGTGCGGTCGAGCGAGTCGCAGGAGTTTTGTTCCCAGATGTTCCCGAATCTGGTCTGGCCTCGAATGAGGCTGGAAGGGTCAACCAATCGTTTTGCAGGGACTTACGAAGAAGAAGTGGTGAGCCGCGGAGGACTCGAACCTCCAACCCGCTGATTAAGAGTCAGCTGCTCTACCATTGAGCTAGCGGCCCGAAAGGGAGACTTATTTTAGCATGAGGAACAGCGCATTCGCGCATCGCCAGGGCACGCCAGAGCTAGTGCCGCAGCGTTGCCGCAATTTCTTTGGCCACTTGCCGCGCGCGCACCAGATCGCCAGGGCCGAGTGAGATGGCGGCCACCCGAGCATGCCCTCCTCCGCCGTGCTTTTCGCAAAGCGAAGCAAGATTCACGCCCGCCGGAGGCTCCTTCCACGGATTCGTGCCCACCGACACTTTCACGCGCGCCGGCGAAGCGCTCAGCCCGACCGAGTACATCGCATCGGGAAACAAGTAGTACGGCACGAATTTGTTGTAGCCCTCCAAATCCAAATCCGTCACGTCAAAATAGATCACGCCGTCTCGCGAATCGGCGCGCTCGCGCATGATGTCGATCGACCGCTTGTGCCGCTCCAGCAGCCCGGGAAGATATTTCTGTACGATGGGCAGCCGCTCGATGTCAGCCAGCGAACGCGTGGCCAATTCCGGTATCAGGCACGGCGCCATATTCGGATCGGGCGCGGCCTCGATCACCAGCGCGATGCGCATGGCCGGTTCGGCAAGTCCGACCGCGGCCTCCGGCGAAGCGAATTGCGCGCCATCGATAATGTCGCCCCACTTGATCAGTTCCGCCAGCGGCGCTGCGTTGAAGCCGAATTTCTCCGACGCAATCGTGGCCAGAAACTTGGTGCACGACTTGTACGAGGGATCGTAAAACTTTTTCTCTGAGTGGTCGTTGCGGAAATGCTCCGCATCCTCCGGACTCAAAAACGCGCTCTGATGGTGATCGAACCACCAGGTCAGCAGCGGCGAGCTGGAGTACTTGAAATCGACGATCGCGTTCTCGTCGCCGTCAAAAATGCCGCCTTCAAAGGGGTGCGAAGCCTTGTGGGTCATCCCCGTGTACAAAAACTCGGCATTGGGGTCGATGCGTTCGCGGTAGAAACGCGAAAAAATTGCCGCGGACGATGCGCCGTCAAAACATTTATCGTGAAAACAAACGCGAACTCTCAAACACCTATCTCCTGTTGACGCCGGCCCCGTGGATTTCGCCGCCCCACTAAGGAAAGCCAACTAACATGGACGCTCACGCTAAAGATGTCAAGAGTGAACCTGAAATTTCGAACTGAATCGAAGACGGGATGCGAGAACGTTTACAGGCGGCAGTTTCGCCCCGATATGGGGCGATGTCGAGTACCGGAGATTGTTTACGGCAAGACGAAGTCGAAGTGCTTCGAGATTCTTAATGTAGCGCTGCCCTTCTGGGAAGCAGCCTTGCCGCAGTTTCGAACAAAATTATTCATGCCGCAGCGCCTCCATCGGATCGACACTCATGGCTCGGCGAGCAGGGATGTAACAGGCCACAATCGCCACCAGAATCAAAACTACGGCTGCGGTTAGGAACGAAAAGGGGTCAAACGGGCTGACGCCGTAAAGGAACCCCTTCATGGCTCGGGTGAGTGCGAGAGCTGCCGCAGTCCCGACCGCGGTCCCCGCAATCACTAGCGTGAGTCCCTGACGCAAAATCATCCCAAGTACGTCTGAGCGCCGCGCTCCCAAGGCAATGCGAATCCCGATTTCGTTGGTGCGCTGTGCAACGCCATAGCTGACGAGGCCGTATAGCCCGACAGCAGACAGCATCAAGGCAAGGCCTGCGAACACGGCTAGAAGCGAGGCCGCGAATTGCCGAGGACCAAGCGATGCCTCGATCAGCGAGTTCATAGTTTTCATGTCATAAACGGGTAGGTGGGTATCGACGACGTTTACGGCCTCTCGGATTGAACCGCTAAGCGCGTTGGCGCTGCTGCCTGCTCCTCTAACCATGAGGTAACCGTACGGTGCGCCGCCTTGGAAAAGCGAATAGTAGACGGCACCTTTACTGGAACTTTGAGAAGACCCATTAGACGCTTCAGCGCCGGTCAATTGATCGAAGCGGATATGGCCAACTACACCGACGACCGTGGCCCACGGCGCGCTTGATATTGAGGCGCTCCGTATCTTTTCGCCGACAGGGTTTTGATCCGGCCAATACTGCCGGGCTAAATTGGCGTCGATCACGGCTACCCGTTGTGAACCGGAGCGATCCTCGTTTGTAAAAAACCTGCCGCGGAGCAGTGGAATTCGTAGTGTGGTGAAGTATCCGGGCGTGACGTAGCGAATATCGCTGTGCGGCCCCGGCGAATCGGGGGTTGCGGGTCGGCCTTCAATTTGAAACGACGCCGAAGGGTTGTTTCCCGTGAACGGCAAGGGAAAGCCCGCGCCCGCGCTCTCGATTCCCGGCGATTGCGCAAGGTGGTCAAGGACGCTCCGATAGAAAGCATCCTGTTTTGCCTGGGTATCGTATTGCGTCGCAGGAAGTGAAACTGCCGCAGTCACTACGCCTTGCGGAGTAAATCCAGGATTCACATGGTCCAATCCACTCAGGCTTCTCAGAAGGAGCGCGGTCCCTGCCAGCAGAACCAGTCCCAGTGCGATTTCCCCAGCAACCAGAACGGATCGTATCCTTTGTTGGGTTCGACTGCTTGTTGCCGTTCGGACCGATTCGCGGAGATGATGTGCAGGTTCGATACGGGAAAAATGCCATGCCGAGATACCGCCAAAGAGCGCGACAGAAAACGCGCCTATCAGGAGAGCGAACAAAAGTACCCGGCTATTCAGCGCAAAACCCAAGCCAGCGACGAGCGTGTGCGGTGCCGCCAACCCCAGAGCCTTGACGCCCGCGTACGCGACGAATAGGCTCACCAGCACTCCAGCAATTGCAAGGACAGCGCTTTCAACCATCATCTGGAAGAGAAGTCGCGGCCTAGAAGCGCCCAGCGCGGCGCGGACAGCAATCTCCTTGGTTCGACCGGAAACTTTGGCCAGCAACAGCCCGGCGATGTTTCCACAGGCGATCAGCAGGACAAAAACGACGGCTCCGGACAGGACTTCAATCGGTGTGGTAAGGTCGCCGTAAACGAGTTGCGTGAATGGCATGATAAAGAGCCCCCACCCCGACCTTCTTCCAAAAGCGAACGAAGGCGCCTGAATGTTGCGCTGCGACAGAAGCCCGACGTAGGCACTGGCTTGCGAAAATGAAACGTTCGCCCGTAGTCGCGCGACTGCGAAATAACTTTCGTTGAAAATGTTGGCTGGGTCGAAGCTCTGCGGCGGGAGCCCGAGCGGCACCCACAAATCCACGTCCGGCCATCGAAATTCTGGTCCCATCACGCCGATGACCCTGTACGGCTGTTCGTTGAGTTCAATCGTCCGCCCGAGGATATTCTTCCTGCCGCCGAACCATTCCTGCCATGCACCGTACGAAAGCACGACTTCATGGTTGGCATTCGGTTGGTCTTCTTCGGGAGTAAAGTCTCGGCCCAAAACCGGCTTTGCTCCGAATACGTTGAACCACTGCGACGTAACGCCAGCTCCAGTTAGCCGTTGTGGATACAGAGCGGCGGTGTAGTTAAAGCCCGAATTGCTCGCCATCGCGGCGGAGGAGAAAATCGCGTGGCTGTCGCGAATCTGCGCAAAATCGGGTGCGGAAACCACGATGTTCTTCAGTCCGAGTTTGTCGTAGCGTGCGCGTACGGTGACAACTCGCGCGGGCCCCGAAACGCCGGGCGGGTGGAGGAATAGCGCATTTATGACCGAAAAGATGGCGGTATTGGCACCAATGCCGAGGGCCAGTGTGAGTATTGCAATAGCGGCAAAACCTGGGTTTTTCCCCAGCATCCGAAGCCCGAATCGAAGGTCTTGCAGGAGCATTTCGAGCCATGCTCCGGCGCTGGCCTCTCGGACTCTTTCCTTCATCTGTTCCACGCCGCCAAGCTCGATTCGCGCCGCTCTCCGCGCCTCGTCGGGCGGCATCCCCTCTTTGATTTTTTGGTCGGCGAGCAACTCGACGGTGGAACGAATCTCATCATCAAGTTCCGCATCAATCTGCTGCTTGCGGAAAAGAGATCGCAAAAAACTTTTCGCGATTGAAAATAGGCGCATGGCGAACTCCTCTTCAGGACGCTTCCAGCGCCCGCCCAATCGCCAACGAAATCCGGCCCCAGCGTTCCGTTTCCGTTTCGAGCTGCCGTCGGCCCGCTTTGGTCAGCCGGTAATACTTGGCTCGGCGGTTATTCTCCGATTCTCCCCAAGTAGAACTAAGCCAGCCCGCTTCTTCCATCTTGTGCAGCGCCGGGAATAGCGATCCAGGCTTCACTTGAAACGTCCCCTTTGTGATTTGCTCGATCCGGCGCGAAATCCCCAGGCCGTGCATTTCTTGGAGCGCCAGCGCCTTCAAGATCATCAGGTCGAGCGTCCCTTGTAAAAGGTTTGTCGGTTCCGTAGCCACTCTCGCCTCCTATAGGCAACCGATGGGAACATAAACTTATCCGTATCGGATGTCAATAGGAGGGTTTCGGCTTGCCGCCGACGCTCCATAGCGGCTCAGTTTGAATTTTCTGGATCGTGACACAAGCAGTCAAAATTCAAACTGGCCAGCCGCCAAATCTGCAGCGCCCCTTGCCCGGTGTGGTAATATGCTAATTGAAGGCTTGTGTGGGCCCGGCTGTTGAAGGAAATCTGAGCGGGGAGGTCTCGCAGTGGCGAAGGAAGCGGTTGCTAGGCGGGCAGCGCTTCAAACTTCCAGAGTTCCATCCCGTACTGCGTCCGCTCTTCTCGCTTCGCCTGCTCTTCGCCTGAAAAACTCGCCGCTCGCCATTTCTACCCGGAACAGTCACTCGAGTAGAATCGCGTCTAACTTGTTGAAAACAAACGATCGGCTCTCCGTCTACCCGGAACATCCCGGCGCATCGAAACACACGCATTTTGCGGTTCCGAGTTTCGAGCTTCTGCTCGTTCCGCGCAACGGACCGCTCGGATTTTCGAGCCCGTTTGCGCGAGTATTACAATATTTGCCAGGGGGGTGTAATCTCTAGCGCCATGCCAGCACGCACACTCTACGAAAAAATTTGGGACGCGCACGTGGTCCGCGAAGAACCCGGCAAGCCCACTCTAATTTATATCGACCGCCATCTGGTCCACGAAGGCACTTCCCCGCAAGCATTCGCGGGACTAAAAGCTGCGGGACGGAAAGTCCGTCGTCCCGAGCTCGCCTTCGCGGTGATGGACCACTCCGTGTCCACGAAAAATCGTGCGCTGCCTATCGCCGATCCCGATGCGCGCATGCAATTTGAAGCTCTGGCGCAAAATTGCAGCGAGAATGGAATCAACCTCTTCGACATGCAGAGCCGCAATCAGGGCATCGTTCACGTGATTGGCCCCGAGCTGGGCATCACGCTTCCCGGCTGCACGATCGTTTGTGGCGATAGCCACACTTCCACGCACGGCGCGCTGGGCGCGCTGGCCTTCGGCATTGGCACCAGCGAAGTGGAGCACGTGCTGGCCACGCAGTGCCTCTCGCAATTCAAGTCGAAAACCATGAAGATCGACGTGCAGGGCAAGCGCCCGCACGGCATCACCGCGAAAGACATCATCCTCGCGATCATCGGGAAAATCGGGATCAGCGGCGGCAATGGACACGTCGCCGAATACACTGGCGAAGCCGTCCGCGGCCTTTCGATGGAAGGCCGCATGACCATGTGCAACATGACCATCGAAGGCGGAGCGCGCGCCGGAATGGTCGCTCCCGATGAAACCACCTTCGCGTATGTTGAAGGCAAGCCGTTCGCGCCGCAGGGCAAGGATTTTCAGGAAGCGGTCCAATATTGGAAGTCGCTCGCGACCGATGACGGCGCGAAATACGACAAGACGGTGACGCTGCTCGCCGCCGATATCGCCCCGATGGTCACCTGGGGCACAAATCCCGGTATGGTCGCGCCGGTCACCAGCCGCGTTCCCGATCCAGGCTCGTTCTCCGATCCCGTGGACCGCAAAGCGGCCGAAAGCGCGCTGGTCTACATGGGATTGAAGCCTGGCACCGCGCTGGAAGATATTTCGCTCGATCGCGTGTTCATCGGCTCGTGCACCAATTCGCGGCTCGAAGATCTGCGCGCGGCCGCTCGCGTGGTCGCCGGGAAGCATGTGGCGAAAACATTGAAGCAGGCGCTCGTCGTTCCCGGCTCGCGTGCGGTGAAGGCCGCAGCCGAGCAAGAAGGTCTCGACAAGATTTTCCGCGACGCCGGATTCGAGTGGCGTGACGCAGGCTGCAGCATGTGCATCGCCATGAATGACGATGTACTCCCGCCGGGCGAGCGTTCCGCAAGCACTTCGAATCGAAACTTCGAAGGGCGCCAGGGCAAGAACAGCCGCACGCATCTAGTCAGCCCAGCCATGGCCGCCGCTGCCGCAATCGAGGGCCATTTCGTTGACGTCCGCGAATGGAACGGCGCGGAAGGAGCTGAATAATGCAGCCATTTACAAAACACACCGGACTGGTCGCACCGATGGATCGCGTGAACGTCGATACCGATCAGATGGTTCCGAAGCAATTTTTGAAGGCATGCACGCGCGAAGGGTTTGGCCGCACGCTTTTTTATGACTGGCGCTACCTGCCCGGCGAAAAGCCGAATCCGGATTTCGTGCTGAATTACCCGCGCTACAAGGGCGCGAGCGTGCTGCTGGCGCGCGCGAATTTCGGCTGCGGATCGAGCCGAGAACACGCGCCGTGGGCCATTCTCGATTACGGTTTCCGCGCGATCCTGGCGCCCAGCTACGCCGATATTTTCTACAACAATTGCTTCAAGAACGGCATTCTGCCCGTCACGCTCTCGAACGAACAAATGGACGAACTCTTCAAACGCACGCTGGCGAACGAAGGCTATCGCGTCACCGTCGATCTGGAGCAGCAAATCGTCACCGACGATAATGGCCTGCGATACTCATTTACCGTCGATCCATTCCGCCGCGATTGCTTGCTGAAAGGGCTCGATGACATCGGCCTCACCCTGGAACACGAGCCGGACATCTCCGCTTACGAAAAGAAAAATCTCCACGTGCCCGCGTTGCATCAATCGCTCGACGTGAAATACCACCACAACTGAAATTTTCTCTCTTGGCGCGTCGGCGGCGGCCCCTAAAGCGCCATGCCCTAGCGGGCATTATGAGCGAACATAGGGCGAAGAAAACAAGCCGCAAAGCATGCAAGGAGCATGCTACAAAAGGCTGCCTTCCACGGCCTTAGAACGCCACAAAACTACCAAAATTGCGCTCGAAACCCGCGCTTTCGCGAGGCATGCGTTTATGGCGCGACGTCGCGCAAGTGCGTGGCGATGAACCAGCGATTACCGAAGGGATCGCGCACTCCCGCGCTACGATCACCGTACGGTTGATCGATCGGCGGCTGAATCGATTCGGCGCGCGCTCGCATTGCTTGTTCGTAGATGGCATCCGTATCCGGAACGTACAGATGCAGGGTGGAAGGCCTGGGCGGGAACGGACCGTGGCCGCCAGCCAGCGCGATGATCGAATCACCGATTCGCACCTGTGCGTGCGGAACACCGCCATCGGGATGCTGTACGCGATACACCTCCACTCCACCGAATGCCGCTTTCAGAAATTCGATGAAATCCGCCGGTCGGGTGGCATAGAGGTGCGGAGTAACGCTGCGGAACTCCTGGAAAATTTTATCGCCCGGAAAGGGCTTGCCGATATCCCACGTGTTGCCGAACGCATCGCGCACGTTGCCGGCGCGCGTGCCGTAATCACGATCCCTGACCGGCTGAATGGTTTCCGCTCCTGCGACAATGGCGCGATCGAAAACGGCATCGGGATCATCGACGCGCAAGAGCAGAGTCATCGGCATGGCGGGGAATTGGGGGTTCGCGTCGGCCAACTCGATCATGGAATCGCCGATTTTCACCTCGGCGTGCATGATGGTGTCCGTGCCGGGGCGCTGGGCACGGAATTTCTCCTCGGCGCCGAACGCTTGCTTCACGAAGTCGATCCAGCGCGCCGCGCCCGAGAGGATTAAGTATGGCGTGACGGTGTGAAATCCCTGGCGAATATAGGAAACGGCAGGTCCCTTCGACGTTGACGCGGCGGAAGGTGCGGCTTGTCGCCCCGAGATTTCGTCGTTGCGGCGTTGCATCTCCTCTGGCGACAACCTTTCCGTCAGAGTGGAAATCGCCCAGGTATAGCCAAATGGATCGCGGAAGTGCCCCGAACGCTCGCCATAGAATTGATCGGCTACCGGACGCACGACCGTCGCACCGGCTTCGATCGCACGCCGCGCCATGCGATCAACATCTTCTACCTGAAGGCTGATTTGAACCGGCGACCCTCCGAGGGATTCCGGGCTGCGGAAACCGATCTCGGGAAATTCGTCAGCTAGAAAAATCTTTGCGCCACTTATGTCGATCTCCGCGTGGCCAATTCTTCCGTCGGGCTGCATAAGGCGGAGTACTTCTTCCGCACCGAAGGCTTTCTTGTAAAACTCAATCGCGTCGGCCGCTCCGCGGACGCTTAGATAGGGTGTGGCACTCGCCCGAAATTCCGGAACCGGTTTGGCTGTTGCTGCCATTGTTGCTCTCCTTTCCAAATCTGACTTGAGGCGTGCTTTGAAATCGGGGCGCGGCAAATCGCGGAGCACGGCAATCACCTCGATCACTGGCGAAAAACTCGAATCAAACGGGCGCGCTACTTCGTCGCGCGGCAGCGGCGCATCGGGACGGCCGAGAAGCCGACTGATCACGTTATCCAGTTGTTCGCTTGGCGATTGTTTAGCCATGTGTACCACTCGTTTTCTTACGAAGCTTTGACTCCCATTGAGTCCGCAACGTGCGAATCGCTCGGAATTGCAACTGCTTCACTGCGCCGCCGGTGCGTCCAATTTCGCGTGCAATCTCCGCGATGCTCTTCCCTACCGCGAAGCGCATTTCGATCACGGTGCGCTGATCCGACGGCAGACCGGCTACGAGGCGAAAAAGCCGCGCACGTTTTTCGATTTCCTCCGGACTGGCCGTGCCACGAGGATCAGGAGGATCGTCGACTTCAGGATTACCGCGTTCTCGCGCCGCGCGCTCCCAGCGATCGGCGATGGCGTTCGAGGCGATGCGAAATAGCCATGCCGAAAACGGGGCACCGCGCCATTCGAATTTCTTCAGGTTTGCGAGGGCTTGATGAAAAACTTCGGCGGTCAGATCCTCGGCGTCGGCGCGATCGCGAACGCGGCGCGCGATGAAGGCGTAAACGCGCTCGAAATTCGCTTCATAGAGGCCGGCGAACCGGCGCGGATCTTTTTGCGCCGCTTCAACCAGCAGCCGTTCGCTCGCGTCGGTAGTTGACTTCATTGGGCCGTCATTCAGCCTCGGTCACAGTTGGCGCTGATCGCAAATTCGCTTCGAATTCCTTCGCGAGATGCTTTGGCGCGGTATTGCACCAGGCCGCCGCAAGCGCGCTGCGGACGCTTGCAGCTTTAGCGGCGCGCAATTTCACGTTGGTCGCGCCTCTGCGTCCCCATCCGCCTTTCACCGGAACGAAAATCGCCGGATCGGCGGCCACAAACTCGGCTTGCTGCTCCGGAGTGAGTTTGACCATGGCCCACCGCGGATCGGGATAGCCGAGCGTGGCGAAAATCCTCCCGGCGACCCGAAAATCGGGATGGCCCAGATGTGCCTTCTCGATGCTCGCTGGAAAGCTGAGCGCCAACCGCCGAAAGTCACGGCCAGTCATAAGGTTCATCTCCACTCACAATGGATAAACTGCCGAAGCGGCGAAAGGTTACGCTGAAATTTAGCCCTGCGGATCGCGCGGGCGAGCCTCCACGATTGAAACGTCTTGCGCTGTGCCATCATCCGCGACAACCGGAATGACGCGACTCATTTCAAATCGTGCCTTCGCGAGCAAGGTTCGCCACTCCACGGCGCTGCGTTCTTTGCCACCGGTGACGGCCATCATATTCAGATCGCTCATCAAGCGGCCTTCGAGCTTTGGGTCGGCATGGGACACCACGTCCGGGAGTACGAACTCGACGATCAAGAGAAGGCCTTTTGGCGGAATCGCGGCGCGACAATTCCGCAGGAGTTTTGTCGCGACATCGTCGGTACATCCATGGAGAACATGCTTCAACACGTAGACATCGGCTCCCGGAGGCACGGCTTCGAGCAGGTCGGCAGCGATGAGCTTGCATCGGTCCGTCAAGCCTTCGGCTCGGAGTCGCGGAGCCGCCGCGTCGATCGAGGCTTGGTGATCGACAAGCATTCCATTTGCGCCAGGATGGCGTTGCAGAATTGCGCTGATGAGAGCGCCTCCGCCACCTCCTAGGTCGGCAACGACGTGCCTCCCGCTGAAATCCCAACTGCTGGCAATCGGCATGTAATCTTCCGCAGGCGCGGTGCCCATGACAGCCCTGAAAATTGCGCCAGCATCAGGATCTGTTTGCCAGCGCGACGCAACGCCGGCGCTTTCCATCAATCGGCCTGAGCTCTTTCCGGTTCGGACACAATCGGTGAGGTACGACCATTGGTCCGCCAGCAGATCGGACCAGAAAACAACTCCGGCCCAGGCGGAATTTGGCGCATCCTTGCGAAGCGGCTCACCGAGAGCCGAGAGAACAAAGCGGCCCGGAGTACGTTCCGCGACGATTCCGATGCTTGCCAGCGCGCGCAAGAGGCGATGGAGGGAGCCCGGATCGGCGGCGCAAGCTTTCGCCAATTCCTCGACATCGCGTTCTTCGCTGCCGAGCGCGTCAGCGACACCCAGACGTGCGGCTGCGCACAGCATCCGGCTGCGCGAGTACGCCATCGCCATTTCCAGCAATTGAGAGTTAGGTGCCACGTTGCCAATGCCACTGCGTGACGCTTCCATCGCTATGGTCTCCACTCGTAAGGATTAACCGCCGAGACGCCGAAATGGTACGCGAAAGTTTCGGAAGCGGCTACTTCAGCGCGCCGACGACTGGTTCGGGCGATTCGGCGACGACCGGCGACGGACCCAAGAGCTCGGCGATCAGAATCCCTGCGAGGATCAGTGCGGCGCCAGCCAGCGTGCGCGCGCCGAAGTGTTCGCCAGCCAGCAGCCAGGAAGTGAGCGCCGCGAACACGGGCTCCAGGCTGATGATGATGGCGGTGTGTGACGGAGAGGTGTGCTGTTGCGCCCACGTCTGAAACGAGAAGCCAATTACGGTGGACCCTATCGCGGTGATCAGAATCGCGAGAATCGCCTCTCGGCCCCAGACCAGCCGCGGCTGTTCCCATTTGGCGACCGCAAACACCGGCAGAAAAAGCGCCGAAAGCACGGCCGTGGTGGCCACCTGTAAAAAAGCCAGCGCGCCGACGGAATGCGTCCCTACGTAGCGGCCGATAAAAATGATCTGCAGCGCAAACATGAGGGCGCACCCGAATACGATCGGATCGCCTTTATCGAGCGCGCCGAGCCCTCCGGGCGGCACCGTCAAGAAATAGAGTCCCATGGAGGCCGCGGCAACGCCCGTCCAAACCCATTTGGTGATGTGGCGCCGCGCGAAAATCGCCAGAAGCAGCGGCACGAGCACAACGCACATTCCGGTGATGAATGCGGCCTTCGTGGGGGTGGTGAATTGCAGGCCAGTGGTCTGGAAAATATATCCGCCGAACATGAAGATGCCGATTTGCGCGCCGGACCAAACTGTCCGCGCGTTCATTTTGCGGATGGAGGGCCAGAAGATGACCGCCATCACGCCCGCGGCTAGAGCGAAGCGCACGGCAAGAAAGGTTAAGACGGAAATATCGGCGAGGGCGTCCTTTACCAGCACGAATGTGGCGCCCCAAATAAGCGAGGCGAAACCCAGAGCGAGGTCGGCAAGGAGGCGCTTGCTCATCATTTGGTCATCAAGGGTGCTCGCTCAGCGTAGCGTGTGAAGCTTCACAAGACGGTACGGCGAACGCAAAGCGGAAGGCAAGCGGTAAGCCGCGGCATGGAATTCCGTCAGGACTGCAAGCCGGCGAGGGCGACAGTGATGAGAAAAAGCCGCTTGAGCCCGAGCTCGCGGCCCGTCGGATCGTACCATTCGTCGGGCGTATGCGCACCCCCTCCGGTTCCACCCCCGCCGAGCGCGACGGCGGGAATTCCCAACGAGAGCGGAAGATTCGCGTCGGTAGAACTGCGCTCAACGCGCGCGCGATTACCCAGAAAACGATCCACATTGCGAATGGTGGCGAGGAGCGGCGAATCAGCCGGCAGTTTTCCAGCCGGCCGCGCGCCAAGCGAGCGGAAGTTCAACGCTAGCGCTTCGCTGGGCCGGTCCGTGATGGCAAGTTCGTCGCGCAAACCGGCTTGCATCGCGTCGCGCAGAGCGGATTCCAGGCGGCCGAGTTCGAGATCATCCTCCGAGCGCAAGTCCACCTTCACGGAAGCGCGCGTGGGAATGGAATTGACGGCGCTGCCACCCTCGATTACGCCGAAATTATAAGAACTTCGCGGATCACTGGGCACGCGAAACGCGGAAAAGCGCACGATTCCTCGCGAGAGCGCGGTAATGGGATTGGGCGCTCCGAAATTCGACCAGCTATGGCCGCCCGGACCTGACACATACACTTCGAAGCGACGCGAAGCAATTCCCTGTGTGGTGATGTAATCGGTAGACGGTCCATCGACCGCGATCACAGCGGAGAGCCGCGTGCGGTACGTTTCGACGAGCTGCCGGATTCCCCGCAGATTGCCTTCGCCTTCTTCGCCCACGTCTCCAGCAAGCACGATGGTCTTCTCCGTGTGAACCCGCAGTTCAGAAAGCGCGTGCGCCAGTCCCACAAGCGCTGCGACTCCTGCGCCATTGTCGGAAATTCCCGGTCCTATCAATCGACTGCATTGGCGACTGGATTGACGACTAGATTCGCGCCGGGATTCGCGCTTGATGCTGACGTCAGTGCCCTCGGGAAAAACCGTGTCGATATGGGCGGCGAGCAGTATCACGCTGTCGCTCGTGGCGCCGGGCCGCTCGGCCACTACGTTGCCGACCGAATCGATGCTGGTTTTGAAACCGCACGCGGCAAAGAGGGCCTTCACAGCTTCCGCTCGGCGCGCTTCGCGCGTTTCCGGCGCAGGAATTTCGGTCAGGCGAATCTGCTGTTCGGTAAGCCAGTCGGAATTCTGCTCAACCCAGTGCAACGCGCCGGTGCAGCGCTCATCTGCAGCGAGCTTTGCAATCGCGTCGTCCGTGGCGCGCGCGGAAAGAGTGTCCATCCTAGGAAAGATACAGCAAACGCGGTGAGATTTTCACAAAACGTAAGGGGAAGTTGGCGCCAGTCATCGCGGATGCACGCGACACGGCCATCGCCAAGCAAGAGCGATCAAAAGCGTCGCCAACAGTGAGTTCGTCGCCGACGGATATTCCAACCGGCGACGGCCGTTCAGCAGCGCTCTCTGACGGCAGGCGCCGTGTGCGCTGGTCGCGGCTTGTGCCCGTGAAACTGCGCCGCCTCGGTGGACCCTTTCAGTGCGACAGTGGAAGCCGTGCCGTCTGTAATCACGTGCTGCACGGTATCGAAGTATCCGGTGCCGACGAACTGCTGGTGCTTCACGGCGGCGTAGCCGAAATCGTGTTCGCTTTCGAACTCGTGATCCTGCAACTGACAGTAGGCGGCCATACCACGATCTTTGTAGCCGCGCGCCAGCTCGAACATGGAATGATTCAGCGCGTGGAATCCCGCCAGAGTGATGAACTGAAATTTGTAGCCCATCGCCGCGAGTTCGCTCTGGAAATGGGCGATGGTTTGATCGTCCAGATTCTTCCGCCAGTTGAAGGACGGCGAGCAGTTGTACGACAGCAGTTTGCCCGGGAATTTCGCGTGGATTCGTTCGGCGAAAATTTTGGCCTCGCGCAAATCCGGCGTGGAGGTCTCGCACCACAGCATTTCGGCGTATGGTGCGTAGCTTAATCCGCGCGCGATGGCCGCTTCCAGTCCGTGGCGAACGTAGAAAAATCCCTCCGCGCTGCGCTCGCCGGTGATGAATTCGCGGTCGCGCACGTCAACGTCAGCGGTGAGCAGCGTGGCACTGTCTGCATCGGTCCGCGCGACCACCAACGTGGGCACGCCCATCACATCCGCCGCCAGCCGCGCCGCCACCAGCTTGTGAATCGCCTCCGAAGTTGGCACTAACACCTTGCCGCCCAGGTGCCCGCACTTCTTCGCCGACGACAACTGATCCTCGAAATGCACTCCAGCCGCGCCGGCCTCGATCATTGCCTTCATCAGCTCGAACGCGTTCAGATTGCCACCGAATCCGGCCTCGGCATCGGCCACCATGGGCGCCAGCCAATACGTGGAGTGATCGCCTTCCGCGTGACGAACCTGGTCCGCCCGCACCAGCGCCCGGTTAATTCTCTTCACCAGACTTGGAACGCTATTCGCGGGATAGAGACTCTGGTCGGGATACGTTTCCGCAGCGTCGTTCGCGTCCGCCGCCACCTGCCAGCCGCTCACGTAGATCGCCTTCAGCCCGGCAGCCACCTGCTGCACCGCCTGATTGCCGCTCATAGCGCCGAGCGCCGCCGTGTAGGAATCCGAATGCAGCAATTGCCACAACCGCTCCGCGCCCAAGCGAGCCAGCGAATGCTCGATGTGGACCGAACCCCGCAACTTCTCCACGTCTTCGGGTTTGTAAGGCCGAGTGATGCCAGCCCAGCGCGGATTCGTCTTCCAGTCCGCGCCTAAATCCGCCGGTTTCCCATTGCCGCTGTTCGACATCTACCTGGCCTCCTGTCAGCCGGATCATCGCGACGTGGTAAATACAGGTGCGCATTGCCGAATGCGCACGCCGAGTATATCCACTTATTTTAACTCGAACCGGATTCGCGCGAAAGAGAGTTCCTGCGGCTCTATCCGAGCGCACTCGTCTCCCGTATTCGCCCGGTGTTCGTGTCTCAATGCCTTCACTACTTGACTCTGCGGCATTATAATGCGGCGTCATGAAAGCACCGGCTCGATGCGCCGAATGCGATGCCCTACTCGACGAGCTGTGGAACGCCGCGGGAATCGCCACTCGCGAGCAATCCCGCGTCACCCGTAAGTCTACGCTCCCGTTAATTCTATCGGCGGATGATGAAACGCTCCAAGAGCTGCTTGAGAAGTATCCGTTTCGGTTACCGCAGCGCGGTTCGGTCGGCGCTCCGCAAGAACCACTGCCACAAGCTTCTAGATTTCAGGCGGTGTTTCACCGGCTTTGGGCGCACCGCGCTCGCACCGGCCACTGGCCGCTGCCTTTTAGATAAACTCTTAACTGCCTCATGGATTCAGCGCGGGTTCAAAATCGGAGTTGAATCTATAATCCTGCCGGCGGATTGGCACTGAGCTTTCGCCCACTCCACGTATTCGCATTTCTCGGAGGATTCAACCATGTTCTACGAGCCTGGCAAGACGCCGCACGGCCTGCCGCACGATCCATTCAAATCCTGCGTCGTTCCCCGGCCGATCGGATGGATCTCCACCGTCAGCCGCGAAGGAGTGCACAATCTCGCTCCTTTCAGCCAATTTCAGAATCTCACTTTCGATCCGCCGTACGTGATGTTCGCTTCCAACCAAACCACGCGCGGACGCTGCAAGGACACCGTCGTGAACACCGAGCAGACAGGACAGTTCGTCTGGAACATGGCGACCTACGCTCTGCGCGAAGCGGTCAACAGATCCGCTGAAGAGGTTCCGTCCGACGTGGACGAATTCGATCTCTCCGGCGTCACCAAATCCCCTTCGCGCATTGTGAAACCGTGCCGCGTGGCCGAATCGCCGGTGCATTTCGAGTGCGCCTACCATCAGACGATTCGACTGTCCGGCAATGGGACCATGGGCACTGTGGACATTGTGTTCGGCCGAGTGCTCGCGATTCACATCGCTGACGATTACGTCACGCCCGACGGCCACATCGATATTCTGAAAGCGCGTCCCATCGCCCGCCTCGGCTATTATGACTACACCAGCGTCGAATCAATTTTCACGATGACGATTCCGGGCAACGACCCGCGCCGCCTCGCTGGCATGGAAGGCTCCGCCCGGTTTTAGCCCTTGGATTTTGGTGTGATCTCAAAGCTGTTGGGAATTTATGCCAAGCCGTCCGGTAAGCCGCCGCCGGAGTACACGCCATTCACTCGACGCGGCACAGGCAATACAAGAACTGCTGCAACTTCCCGGCTGGAGTCGCGTGAAGCTCTTCGCGGCTCTCCACCGGGCGAAAGTGCGCGCCGAATTCGCCGTGCAGTTGCTCGGCGTCGTAGCGGACCACGTCTAAGCCGCTGCACTTCGCCGGACCTTCGGGGCCAAATGTGCTGACGATCACGTGTCCTCCCGGACGCACCGCGCACGCTACATTTTTGACGTACGCGATGCGCTGTTCCGCCGTCGTCAAAAAGTGAAACACAGCGCGATCGTGCCACACTTCGTACGCACCGCGCTCGAACCCCGCCAGCGTCGCATCCGCCGCTACCCACTTCACGCGGCCGGCCGCGGCTCCCAAACGCTTCTTGCTCGCCTCGATTGCGGTCTGGGAAATGTCCAGCACCGTTACGCGCTCGTATCCGCGCGCGAGCAAATCATCCACGAGCGTCGATTCCCCGCCGCCCACGTCGATAATCGGCGCGGCGCGCCCGCTCGCCACGCGCTCGATCAGCTCCATCGACGTTTCCAAATGCGGACGATACCAACTCACCGCCTCCGCAGGAATTCGCCGGTAGATCTTCTCCCAATGCTCTTTGGAATCAACTTCGCCCATCGCGCTGCCATCTGGTCCAGTCGCCAAATTCTACTTCGCCGGTTTTACAGCCTCGACCAAGAAATCCTTACCATGCATCGCGCCGCGCACGGTCACTTTCTGGGCCGCGTATTTGTTGAGCTCTTCTGAATGACCGCGCAGCTCAATCACCTTGTCGCCTACGACCAGCCCGAACGGGCTGCCGCCCTTCACGCACGTTCGGACGCATTGCGCGTCGCTCCCGTTCCCTTTCATCATGCTGTGCGACCGGCCGCACGCCATATCGGTCACCACACCGGTCAAAATCTTCGTCGTTCCTGAAGCGTGGGTGCAGATTGCCAGGCCGCACGCCATTGCCACCATAGCCACGGCCAAAGTTGCTTTTCGGAAGATTTCGCTCACCGGTCTCTCCTCTCGCCTCGCACATCCGCGCACCGCGATGCCTGGATTGTATCCCAGCCCGTATTTCTTTGACTGCGATGCCCGCGGGCGTTTACGACTGTTGCGACCGCGATGTTCTTGTCCTTTTCTCCGCTCGCCCGGTTCCCGGCTTCACGCCGCTTCCGGCGCCGTACTTCGCCTTCCTGGCAGGTTCGATCACCAGCTATCTACTGCTGGTAGAGATCCCCAATCGGCGGCGCTTCGGCGGTGCCGCGGTGTTGGCCCCGCAGCACCGCAATTTTTCGCGCTAGGCCACGGCGCCGCGCCCGCTTACCGGCGCTTTTGCTTTCAGCACTTTGATGAATTCGCGCATCCACGCCGGATGATCCGGCCACGCCCGCGCTGAGACCATCACGCCATCGATCACCGCTTCCGAATTAACGAATTCGGCGCCAGCCGCTCGCACATCCGGCTCGATCGCCGGGTACGCCGAAGTTTTGCGCCCTTTCAGTACCCCGGCAGCAGCCAGCGCAAGTCCCGCATGGCAGATTTGCGCCACCGGCTTTTCCTGTTTGAAGAACGCCTGAATGATTCGCTTGCAGTCAGCATCGTTGCGAATGTATTCTGGCGCGCGGCCGCCGGGGATTACCAGCGCGGCGTAATCGGCCGGATTCACGTCCTTGAATGCCACGTCGGCGTCCCAACTATAGCCGGGCTTTTCCGTGTAGGTGTCGAAGCCTGGCTCGAAATCGTGCACCACGAAATGCAGTTTCTTTTTGCTCGGCGCGGCAATCTGGACGTCGTAGCCCTCTTCGCGCAGCCTCTGATACGGATACATCACTTCCAGCGACTCAGCCGCATCTCCCGTCAAAACCAGAATCTTTGGCGCTGCCATGGAAACTCCTCCTCAGGGTGCGAACGATCGCGAACCAACGCGCAACACCCAGACATCATGAACCTGCGGGTTGGCTGGACGCTAGCTCAACTTTGTTTTGTGCGGTCATCGTGCGGCGAGGATTCAAATCTACGCGTCGCACTCAAGCAAGCTATCAAAATCCGACGGAGTAGGTCGCGTGCCAAAAGCTCCGTCCTGCTGCCGACCAGCAAGCGCCGCCATCCGTATTTTCGGCACGGGGCCAACGATCCACCAACCCGCCCACCGCTATCTTAATTTCATGCACGATTACCGTATTTATAAGCACACGGTCAGATTATTTGCAGCGCGGCGGAAAGCGTCACTGGCTGCAAAACGTGAAGAACGCGAGTTTGCACAAGATGTAAAACTGGAGAGAGCGGACGAAACATGGCGCGCCTTACGGTCTTCGCCCTACCCGGAAGATCAGGCGGCTCGGACTGTCTTTTGAACGATGTCCCGTATTGCTGAGCGGATTGCAATCGTGGTTTCCTGCATGAGCCGAACCGACGTCCTCATCAAGTTCTTCGGCAGCCAGGATTTTCGACCGTCTGGACTCTGGCCCGTTAGTCGGAGGGACTGAGGGTGGCGGAGGCATACTCGTTCGCAGCGCGCCGGTTACTCGCACAGCGACACGCGGAACCGCAGACTGAGTTGCAGCTATCGAAAGTGAGCTGAGTGAAGATGAATATCCCGCTGTCTTTGCCGGATGTGGGAGAACGAGAAATCGAATATGTGTCGGAAGTTATTCGAAGCAAGCAACTGAGCCTGGGACCTTGGCTGAATCGGTTCGAAGAGCGGTTCGCAGAATATGTTGGTATGCGTTATGCGGTCGCGGCAAGCAGCGGCACGGCAGCACTGCACATGTGCGTACGGGCAATGGGTATCGGGCCAGGCGACGAGGTAGTCACGACGCCTTTTAGTTTTGTGGCGTCCACAAACTGCATATTGTACGAAGGGGCGACACCGATCCTGTTGGATATCGACCGCGAGACGTACAACCTGGATCCCGCAAACCTTCGCGATTTTCTGGAACAGTGCTGCACCCGAAACAAAGACGGCCGCGTGCTGAACATGAAGAGCGGCCAGACGGTGAAGGCAATTCTGCCGGTGCACGTGTTCGGATTGCCCTGCGAAATCGAGGCGATCGAACAGATCGCGAGAGATTACGGATTGATGGTTCTTGAGGATGCCAGCGAGGCCATCGGAGCGAAATATCGCGGACGCCGCGCTGGAACTTTCGGCGATGCAGCTGTATTCGCCTTCTATCCAGACAAGCAAATCACCTCGGCCGAAGGTGGAATGGTCGTAACCAACGACGCGTCTATCGCGGCACGCTGCCGGTCGTTGCGAAATCAGGGGCGAGACGAAAATGGCCGTTGGTTGACGCATGTGCAGTTCGGGTTTAGCTACCGCTTGAGCGACGTGCATAGCGCGCTGGGACTGGCACAGCTGGAACGAATCGAAGAATTGCTTGCGGCAAGAGAATCAGTGGCCACGGAATATTCGCGCACGCTGAGTGGAATCAACGCGATTCGTCTGCCGGCAGAAGTGAAGGATGCGGAACGGAGTTGGTTCGTGTACGTAATCGAGGCGGCGGGCGCACCCGGAAGCGTAACGCGCGATCGAATTCGGAATCGGTTGCAGCAATGGGGTATCGCCACGCAAGGGTACTTTCCAGCCATTCATCGCCAACCTTACTTCGCGCAATATCGCTCCGAAATCCCTATGCAGCTTCCCAATACTGAGAGTGCCGCCGACAACTGCCTAGCGATTCCCTTTTCCGGACAACTAACGAAGCAAGAGATCAGGGTAGTCTGCAAGGAGTTGGTAGACGTAATCGCGGCAGAGTCGCCAACATCGTTCGAGCGTTCATCTATACCAATCCTAGCCTGAACGAATGAATTGACAATTTCTGGACCAGTTTTGAGCGCCATCGGAGCGTTCGTCTCGACTGCGATCGCGATCTTCGTGGTTAGGTGGTCGGCATGTCGCGAAAGCCTTTTCGACGAATCGGGAGCTTTGGAGCCGCAGCCAGCGCCTTGCTTGGGAGGGGCGGCAATGGCGATTGGAATTGGCATCGGCGTGCTGAGCCCGGAAATACCCTGCGTTCCGCTAAAGGTATCGCACTTTTCTAAGCGAACTAAACTAACTGGCAGCTCACGCCTCTAGTCTACGATTCGCTTTGAATTATTTGCGGTCGCCGAGCAAAAAGCATACGATGGAGCACCCCTCGTCGTAAGCTAAGTCTACACTCTTCTGGTACTTGCGGGAGCCCTGGCCATGGCATCGGACGTGCATTAATACGATGGTCAGCTTACGCGAGGCGTTGACAGATTGATATCTGAAACAGAGCGTTCCACCGCTGGTAGTCGCCGCAGGCTTAAGACCAAGGTAGTCCATGACTTTGGGCCTTCAGGAGTTGATCGCCGAGGGCAATCATCCAACGAGGCGCGCGGGCCCTTTACGACGAGTTCATCGCATTCTCCTCGGTACGCCTCTCGGAGTGAGAATTCCGTGATCGTTGGTGGCAGGTGGTTGCGAGGGGTTGGCGACACTGCAACATGAGTACAAACGCACAAAGCGTAAGGCCGAAATGGCGAGAGCGCCTAAAGGCGCTCAGCAATTTCCGTCCCCTTGGCAAGCTGGTTTGGGAAGCGGCTCCCAAGGTCGTAGTGGCCGAGCTTGCCGTCCGCGCGATTGCCGCGCTGTTGCCACTCGCAATGCTGTGGGTGACGAAATACATCATCGATGCGATCACGGACTACACGAAGCACAGCGCCGCCCTGCCTCACTACTTCTGGTGGCTGGTTGTTTTGGAGTTCGCTCTTGCCAGCCTGGGGACCATCCTAGCTCGGGGGATCGACTATTGCGACACCGTCCTGGCCGACAAGTACGCGCGCTACATCAGCACGAGGATCATGGAGCACGGCTCCAAGCTGGATCTGACTTCGTACGAAGATCCCGTGTTTTACGACAAAATGGAGCGGGCCCGCGTGCAGGGCACGGACCGAATTGTGATGATCCAAGCGTCCGGTCGTCTCTTTCAGCAGCTCCTCACCACCGTCAGCCTAGCCGCCGCGATCATCAAGTTTTCCCCTCTGCTCTTCCTAGGACTCGTTGTCTGCGTGGTACCGGCATTCCTTGGCGAGACGCACTTTGCCTTTCTCGGATACTCGCTGAATTTCCAGCAGACTACGGGCAAGCGCGAAATGGAATACCTCCGCATTCTCGGAGGCAGCAAAGAAAGCGCGAAGGAATTAAAGCTGTTTGGTCTCGGCCCGTTCTTTGTCCGGCGTTACACGGAAATTTCCGACGCCTTGCACAATCAGAACGTTTCGCTCGCGAAGAGCAAGCTGTACATTGGCGCCCTGCTTACTTTGCTCGGAACCGTTGGTTATTACGGCACGTACGCGTTCGTAATTTACAAGACGATCTTGGGCGCTCTGACGATCGGTACTCTGGTTTTCCTGGCCGGTGCGATTTCGGGCGCCAGCACGAATATCCAGCAGCTCTTCTCTACGTTCTCCAGCATCGCCGATCAGGCTCTTTTCATGGCCGACCTGCTCGAGTTCTTCGCCATGAAGCCGCGGGTGGTCTCCAAACCCAACGCACTTCCGGCACCGCGCCCGATCACTCAGGGTTTCGAGTTCAGGGACGTCTCGTTCTCATACCCAGGGAATTCACGACTCGTCTTGAACAACATTAACTTCCGCCTGCGGCCTTCGGAGCGCATCGCGCTGGTCGGTGAGAACGGCCAAGGCAAGACCACCATCGTAAAGCTGCTGACGCGCCTGTACGAAGTGACTTCGGGCCAAATTCTGCTTGACGGAGTGGATATTCGCGAATACGACCTCGACGATCTGTGGCGTGAGATCGGAGTTATTTTCCAGGATTTCGTGCGCTACGAGATGACCGCTGCGCGAAATATCGGTTTGGGCCGTATCGAGGAGTGCGACAACGAATTTCGAATTCGCGCGGCAGCCCAGAAAAGCTTCGCTGAGCAGGTTGTTCGCAGGCTGCCGAAGGGCTTTCAGCAAACACTCGGCGTTCGTTTCGAAGGGGGAGTGGAGCTTTCCGGAGGCGAGTGGCAGAGGATAGCCCTCGCCCGAGCCTACTTACGAGATGCGCAAGTGCTGATTCTAGACGAACCGACCGCCGCTCTGGATGCGCGCTCGGAGCATGATTTATTTCAACGTTTCGCCGATCTGACGACGCAAAAGATGTCGGTTTTGATTTCTCACCGCTTCTCGACTGTGCGAATGGCAGACAGAATTCTGGTACTCGAGGGCGGCCAAATCGCGGAGCAGGGTCCGCATGATGAACTGATCAAGTATGGCGGACGCTACGCGGAAATGTTCGAATTGCAGGCGGCAAATTACCGATGAGAGCAGGCACCTAAGACATGGCTACCGTACATCATCCCCCGTTAGATTCCGCGTCGAGCTACCCATCAGATCTTCCGCCCGGTAGCGGCGCCGCGCAGTCTGAGCTTTCGTTCGTCATTGGAAGAAAGCGCACCGCAACAGTAGATGAGCAACTGCACAATCAGGCGCTTCAGACCGCCCGCTCCTGGAATTTGTTAGATGCCGCCGATTCCCATGAGCGCTTTGCGCGCGCTCTCGCCGCGGCAACCAGTAAGATCGGCAAAGTGGCCGACCGCCTCCAGGACTCAGTTTCCTCAGGCACGCGCTTGAAGGGCGATGACTCCGCTCTTCTGGGTCATCTGATGGTCATTCGTACGGCGTCCCGTGAATGCCGGCAGGCGCTTCGTTCAAACACTACCCTGCCCCATGTAACGCGTGACGATTGGAAAAATCCAGCACCTCGGATTTACGCGCTTTCAGTTGGCTATTTGGATGCCACTGGCGACGCATTCGACGAATTCCAGTTTCCGGTGTTCGCACAGGCTATCCAGGAGCAATCGCCTCTTCAAATGAAAGAACTCTGGAATCTGAGGGGGTATCTGGAGTTCGCACTCCTGGAGCGCATTGCCGGGCTTGCCGAACACCTCGATACGCAATCGCAGCCGCAGATGACCATAGTCAGGGCCAAAAGCTCCAGTCGCCTTCGGCGCTGCTTGGAAAGCCTTCAGGCGGTATTGGACCTCGACTGGAAAAAACTCTTTGAAAAGATCGATCAAACCGAAAAAATTTTGAAGACCGATCCTCTGGGAACGTACGGCCGCATGGATTTCGAGAGCCGCGACGCCTATCGCGCCGCCGTGGGCAGCTTGGCGGCTCATTGTGACTACAGCGAGGTCGAGGTAGCTCAAGAAGCTATCGTGTTAGCGCGTGACGCTCAGAGGCTGAGCGCGTTTAGCGGCAGAGCGAAACAGCGTAGAACACACGTCGGGTATTACTTGACCGGACCAGGCAAAGAAATTCTAAAACATCGGATCGGGTACCGAGCTGGCCTCGTTGAAAAGTTCAAGCAACTGGCAACCAACTCGCCCGATTACTTCTACTTTGCCTCCGTTGAAATCGCCGCTCTGGCTTTGATTGTCATCGCCCTCTCAGCGCTTCACGCGCAGCCTCCCGCGCTTTGGCCGATCCTCCTTTTGTTCTTGGCAATCGTGGAGTGCGCGGTGATGGTCACAAATATATGTGTGACGTCTCTGGTGGCACCTCAAAAACTGCCGAAGCTCGATTTTTCAAAGGGCATACCGGGCGATTGCGCAACCATGGTCGTGGTTCCCACGTTGATCGCCAGTGAAGCGCAAGTGAGAAAAGCCGTGAAGGATCTGGAAATCCGTTTTCTGGGGAACCGTGATCGGAACCTTCATTTTGCGCTATTGACCGATTTTCCTGACGCCAATCAACAATTTGACGAGATGGACGGATTGGCCCAGATGTGCTCCGAGCATATAGAAGGTCTCAATCGAACACACGCCGGCAAGGGCTACGCGCCTTTCTTTCATTTTCACCGGCCTCGCACGTTTAACAGTCGAGAAGGACTGTGGATGGGATGGGAGCGAAAGCGCGGGAAGCTCCTCCAGTTCAATCGCTATCTTTTGGGTCAAGAAGATCCATTTACTCTCAAGACAGGGAATCTGTCTGTTCTTCCTGAGATCCGCTACGTCATTACGCTGGACCTTGATACTCAATTGCCCTCCGGCTCCGCGTACCGGCTCGTGGGAGCAATCGCTCACCCCCTGAACTCTGCCGTGATCGATTCTGCATCGAACATCGTGGTGGAAGGGTATGGGATCTTACAACCGCGCGTGGAAATCAGCGTGCGATCGGCACATCGGTCCCGTTTGGCTTCCATGCTTTCCGGAGACACCGGGCTCGATATTTATACGCGAGCGGTTTCCGACGTCTACCAAGACCTGTTTGGAGAGGCAATTTTCAGCGGTAAGGGCATATATGAACTGGATACCTTCCAGAAAGTCCTCGACAACCGTTTGCCGTGCGATTCCGTTTTGAGCCACGACCTGATTGAAAGCACCTACGTCCGGGCCGGGCTATTGAGTGATGTTGAGGTGGTGGACGACTATCCATCGAGCTTTAGCGCGCTGAGTCGCAGAAAGCATCGTTGGATGAGGGGAGACTGGCAAATCGGTCCCTGGCTGTTTCCTCATGTGCGCGATGGTGTGGGCCGCAAGGTAAAAAATCCGATCAGCCATGTGTCGCGCTGGAAGATTCTCGATAATCTCCGCCGTGCGTTGACAGACCTGACGATCTTCGCGGCACTTTTGTACGGATGGTTTGCGGTGCCGCAGCACGCGCTCCGCTGGACGCTAGTTGTCTTGGGCATCGTGCTCCTTCCTGCGTGTATACGGCTGATTCTGAGCGTGGCGAATGCAGGACGTGATCTATTCTTGCGAAGTTTCTGGAAAGCTCTCTTCGAGGACTGGGCGGCGACCCACGCCAGGACTTTCCTTCGGCTAGCGTTTCTTTGCCATCAAGCCTTGGTGGAGCTCGATGCCTCGATCCGAACCCTGGTTCGAATGAAATTCACTCGTCGGCGCATGTTGGAATGGGAGACGGCGGAGGACTCCGAGTCTGCCTCGCGGACCCACATTGTAGATAAGTACGTTCGCGGTAGCGTGGTTCTAGCGACCGCAATTGGGGTGTTGATGGGAATTTTTCACCCCTTGGTTTTGGCCGTCTCTCTTCCCTTCATCGCTGCCTGGGCGATGTTGCCGAAAATAATTAGCTGGTTCGACCAGCCGTCGGCTGCACGCCAGCCGGCGTTGAGTGATGATCAGAAGGCGTTGGTCAGAAATGCGGGCCTGCGTACCTGGCGTTTTTTTCGTGAGTTCAGCAATGCGGAGGAAAACTGGCTGGTGCCAGACCTGTTGCAGGAAACTCCGCCGCTCGTGACTCATCACATTTCAACCACCAACCTGGGTCTGCTACTCAACGCGCGGCTCGCAGCTCATGACCTGGGTCATCTTACTGCGGCTGAATTCGCCGAAAGCACAGCAAAGACGTTTGACGCGGTTCGCCGGATGCCGAAGTGCAACGGTCAGCTCTACAACTGGTATTCCACGCACACCCTGGAGCCGGATAAACCTTTATTTGTCTCCACGGTGGATAACGGAAATCTACTCTGCAGCCTTTGGGCATTGAAAGAAGGCTGTTGGGAGATATTGAAGGAGCCGTTGCTAAGACCAATCTCGTGGCAGAGCATCTGCGACCATGTCGACCTGCTAGCCGAAATCATTCATGAACAGCCCGAAGCGGACGAGCTTTGCTCGCCTATCCGGGACTTGCGACAACGTGTGCTGCTCCTTTTGAAGGATACATCCGACACAGTCGAGAGGTTCGTGACCCTCGAAGTGGATACGGCCATTTTCGTCGAAAGGCTCGCGGAGGGTTCGGCGGCCGACGAGGTTCGATGGTGGGCCGGCGAACTCGAATGCCGGGTCAAACAGCTGTGCGCCACAATTCGAGAGTTCGCTCCCTGGATGCGTCCGGAATATGCGCAGATCCGCGAACGTCTGGGAGTCACGAGCATGCCCCGGCTGTCGGATCTCACTCTCGAATCCAGCTCAAAGCTGTATTCGACTTTGGAGAAAGCGGTTCGCCGGTTGGCAAGCGGCTCCGAAACTCCTGTCTCGGTTCAAAGCTCGGCCGAGCGCCTCTTAAGCGAACTGCAATGCTCGATAGCGGCGGCGAAAAACCTCCACGACGAATTGACGCGGATCGCGGATGCGGCGCAATCCCTGGCCGACGGTATGGATTTCGGCATGTTTTTCGACGACAAGCGGGAGATGCTTTCGATCGGCTATGACGCAGACGAGGGCTCCATCAGCAAATGGCACTACGACCTGCTACCTTCTGAAGCGCGCTCCGCCGCGTTCGCGGGGATAGCGCAAGGGACGCTCCCGCAGAAGACGTGGTTTCGCCTAGGACGGTTCCACGGCACGCACGACGGAGAGCCGGTGCTTTATTCGTGGGCAGGCACTATGTTTGAATACGTGATGCCCTGCTTATGGACAAAGCTACACCGCAATTCACTGCTCGACCGCAGCGCGCGAGCCGCAATTCGAGTGCAACGGAAATTCGCGGAGGGGAAAGGTGATATTCCCTGGGGCGTTTCCGAGTGCGCTTGCAACGAATACAACCCAGACGGCCATTACGTATATCACGCTTTCGGTGTTCCGACTCTGGCGCTGCATAGGGACGAATATTCCAACGACGTGGTGATCGCTCCGTACGCCACTTTCCTGGCCATGATGATCGAGCCCGTTGTCGCTGTCCGGAACTTGGCTAAGATGAGGAATTTGGGTTGGCTCGGCGCCTACGGTTTTTACGATGCAATCGACTTTACGCCCCGCAGGATCGCGCGCGGCAAAGAGCACGAAATCGTTCGCACGTGGATGGCTCACCACCAGGGCATGAGCCTCGTGGCGATCTCGAACGCCTTGTGTGATTCTGCCATGCAGCGGCGCTTTCATGCCGACTCGCGGGTTGCCGCTGCCGAGCGCGTGCTGCACGAGAAAGCGCCGCGCGTTCTTCCGGGATGGGAGCAAGATATCGTCGAAATGTTGAGGCCCGCAGGAACGCCGGCTGATAGCGTGCAGTCCGCAGCCTAGAAATCATGCATCGTTAGAACTTACGCTGTCAAAACGCGGCTTATGATTCAGCGATAATTGCGAGTAGAAAGGCCTTTTTCTTGGAGACTCGGCAGGCGAGGGCCGTTGTCGTCGTAGGGATCCTTTCATTTTCCGCCGTGCTCGCGGCAGCCTCACGGAATTTCGGCACGACCGCCCTGCAACTCAATCAGAATCCACTATCCAGCCCCGCCTCCTCGCAGGAAACAATAGAGGTCAATACGAACGCACCCAGCCATCCGTTCCCTCATTTCTGGGAGCAGATGTTCGGTTCTGGTCGCGCGGTCCTGAGCTTGCGAAACGCATACCGCCGCGACCTACGTGAAGTAAAGCAAGCGACCGACTTTCGATACATTCGGTTCCACGGGATCTTCGATCACGACGTGGGCCTTTACGGAGAAGATGCGACTGGCACCCCCGTCTACAACTTTTCTTACGTGGACCACATATATGACGGATTGCTAGACAACGGCGTGCGGCCGTTTGTCGAGCTCAGCTTCATGCCCAGGCAGTTAGCCGCCCGGCCCACAGAGCAGGCTTTTTGGTACCATCCCATCGTTTCGCCTCCCAAAGATTGGAATAAATGGGCGAATCTGATTACGCATTTTGCGCAGCACTTGGTCGAACGGTACGGAATCGACGAGGTCTCGCAATGGTATTTCGAGGTCTGGAACGAGCCTAACCTGGACTTCTGGGCGGGAGAGCCGAAGCAGGAATCGTACTATCACCTTTACGACGTCACGGCACGGGCACTGAAATCAGTAAGTCCACGTCTCAGGGTAGGCGGACCCGCGACTGCACAAGCCGCTTGGATCGGCAGCTTTATTCAACATTCCGTTCAAAACCACGTCCCCCTCGATTTTGTCTCAACACACGTGTACGGAAACGATTCCGCGAAGAACGTGTTGGGAATAGACGAGCCGGTGTCCCGGAACCAGATGGTATGCCGCGCCGCAAGGAAAGTTTACGACCAGGTGAAATCCTCGAAACGTCCCAATCTTCCGATCATTTGGAGCGAATACAACGCAAGCTACAAGAACGAAGAGGACGTAACCGATTCCCTGTTTATGGGTCCGTGGATCGCGGACACAATTCGCCAGTGCGACGGCCTAACAGATATGATGTCTTATTGGACGTTCTCTGACGTCTTCGAAGAACAAGGCGTGATAAAGAAGCCGTTCTACGGCGGATTTGGCCTGATTGCCGAAGATAACCTGCCGAAACCCTCGTTCAACGCCTTTAAGTTACTTCACAGACTGGGAGACGAACGCATCGCGCTCAACTCGGATTCTGCTCTGCTTACGCGGCGAAAAGACGGAACGCTCGTAATGGCGGTCTGGAATCTCTTCTTGCCCGAGGAAACTGGCACGCCCAAGTCCGTGAACATAATTGTTGATGGGCTAAAGCACCGAACGCGGGTTCTGGTTTCCCGTTTGGACGATACCCACGGATCTCTTCTGAGGACTTATCAGCAGATGGGCAGCCCCGCGTATCCGACGCGACAGCAGATTGTTGAACTCCGGCGCGCCGCGGAACTTCCCGCTCCTGAAGTGGCGTACTTTCAAAAAGGAAAACTCGATATTGCGATTCCGCCGCAGGGACTTGTGCTGCTCGAATTTAAGTAAAAATTCCTACGCCCCGGCGTCCCCATCTCATCCATTGAATTGGTAATTCGGACCATTGGGCTGAAATCCCGCGCGTGCCATTCCCCTGCTGGCCTCCGGATTTTTCATAAATGTATCCCACACGAATCCAGAGCGAGCATTCTCGGCCATGACCATCGTTATGCCGGTATCGATTCCGATCACGTCGGAGTCGTACCAGTTCGTCAGGGGATTGAAGGCGTCGACGAAGCCATATCGGCACCAAGCGTGTTCTCCGTACTTGTCTTTGATCGTTCGGAGCACTCTAACGGTCTGCTGAGGCAAAAATGGCAGCGATCCTCCGGCAGCGCACGGCACAACCGTTCCGTCGATTGGACCCGTGGCCGGGGGGCCTCCCCAGACCACGTATCCCTTCGCGGAATCCGAGGCAGTAATGCCCCACAGATCGTCCGAGTAGTCTGGAAACTGACCGGCTAGATCCAGGCAAAAACGTTTGTGCGCCTCGGTAGCGAGAATTGAGTTCTCGAAATAATCCGCGTATCGATCGTGCTTATTTCGGAAGTCGAACCATGCCTGCGAGTATTGGTGAATAAAAAGCGGCGCGAACGAGCCGATGTACTTGATCCCGTCGTAAACGAAAGGAACACGTTTCCACGCGTCCCAACTTGCAACCGGCAGTGGATACGTGGCCGATCCCAGCCCCAGGAGGTACATCATCATCATTTCGCTGTAGTCGTTCCAGCGCGAGGGAAGGAAGCCTGTTTCCGGCGTCCAGCCATGGGACAACACGCTCGTGTCCTCGGAAAGCCACGTCCATTCCACGCGATCGAAAATTAAGTGTCCAAGCTCTTTGATTTCCCACTCTTCGAAGTGCTGGCGGCAGGTCAATATTCCGCACAGTAAAATCGCCGTATCGATTGACGACACTTCGGAGTCGAATTGCCGCTCTGCAGTGTCGATATTGGCCCAGTGATAAAAGAAGCCGCGGTGGTTGGGCAATTTCTTCCAAAGGAAACGAAGGGTGTTCAGCACGCGGTCGCGAGCTTGCGCGTGCGGAATGTAACCACGCGCGTCGGCGATGGAAATCGCGGTTAGGCCGAATCCCACCGCCGCAATACTGCTGAGCGTACTTTGCTTTTGTGTGATCACATTGGCACGATCGCGCACCAATCCGGTGTCCGGGTTCGCTTGCTCCCAGAAAAACTTAAAACTGCTGCGTTCCACTTCATCCAGAAGTTGGTCGTCATCTGGCGAGAACGGCACTTGTCCGGGCAGCGGCGTAAAAGGTGTGCTCAGCGGGCGACGAGCGTCGCCGATCAATGCGCCATCTGAGTATCGAGCTACCCAGGGCAAGCAGGCACCCGCGCCGAGAGCCTGGACTAGGAACTTACGCCGTGTCATTTTCCACGAAAAAGAATCGCGCATCTGTAAAATTATAGCGGTACTTCCACTCGTACATACACGAAACGCGTTCGGAGGGGTATTATTTGCCACAATCGAACCGCTGTCGAGCATTGACTGCTGGAGGCGTGTTGCTGATATTTTCGAATTACGGACGATTGAATGCGTAGCCGCAGCCGAGTTGCCATCTCGGTAGCGATTCTGGTCATGGGAGGCGTGGCCGCCGGTCTTGTGGAGACCGTGTGGGTGCATCGCGCCAAGCACCTCGTGATGGAAGGTGCCGTCATCAAGCGGGACGTGGATGTAAAGAAGCAGTCGCCTATCGCCGATGTCCAAGTTAGCGTGCAGGGTGCACTTGTCCCGATCATCACGAAAACCAACTTTTCTGGTTTCTTCGAGCTGGAGCTACCTCTCGGAGCCCGCCGCGGCGAGTCGGTCGTGCTACAGTTCCGCCAGCCGGATTACCAGCCGCTGAACGTGACTGAGATCATCGGAAATGACCTGAACGTGGTGAGCATGACACCCATCGCTCCACAACGAAAGACCGCACCTCCCGGCCCTCCGATCAAAATTTCGAACATTGTGATCCGATATTCGACTCAGACGGAAAATGAAATTAATATCGGAAGCGAAGTCACAACTTTCGAGGTCAAAAACCAAGGAAACGTGCCGTGTCACGGGCAGCGACCCTGCTCTCCAGACGGCACGTGGAAAGCAAACGTAAGCTCAGCTAGCCTCGACGCCGGGGACGGTAATGTATTTGAGAACGCTAGAGTCTCCTGTATCGCCGGGCCGTGCCCGTTCACGCGAGTCGTCAATAATCAATACTCCAGAATTGCGCGCCAGATTAGCGTGTCGGTTCTGGATTGGTCCGATACGACCACATTTCTAATGCAGGGAGAAGTGTTCCGTCGCGAAATCAGCGACTCAGTCCGCCAAATGTATCCCGTTATTTTCGGCGAATCGATCAACTTTAGCTTGCCGCCCCCGGCGGAAGGGCCAACGTTTGAAGCTGAAGTGAATTCGGTCGAGACAGTCTTTCCGCTCGGGCCGAACCCGACTTTGCCGTGGGCCAATTGCAATGTTCAGGTAGGGGAGGGCAGATCGAAGAGCTATCGATGTGAGTTAAAACCGGGTTATTTGATAATGTCACACTGATTGTCCGCTACTCGGGAATGCGGCGTGCATCGATGAAATAGCGCTGTTCCCGTGGAATACTCTCGATCCGGCTTCGTGTTATTTCGCGGCCGCCGTTCCACCACTGTTGGATGGGGTCAAGTAGCCGTAAACCAATGCGGAAATTATGTCGCCTGATTTTTTCGCAATAAATAACCCGCACCGACATTTGCAACTCGCCGGACAGCGGGCGTAGCTCCCAAGATTCCCCGGGCTGAGCACATCGCTTTGAAAGGATGCGCACTCCGCACGGACTGACGTTTTCCGTAAGCGCCAAGTCCACTAAATCCGGGTGCGTGGGATCAAGCACGTACAATGGGACAGTCACGAAAAGACGTGTTTCAAACCTGCCATTCATGTGCATCGATTGCGTTCCCGTCACTATCTGGCGGCATTTGCAATATCTTTAATCGCGGAGCACCAGCTCAAACGCGCCTTCCTCTATGGATTGCTCGCCCGGCTTCCACGATAAGCTGGCTTAGATCGTTCGGACGGTGCGGGTCGAATCGAGCTTTTCCAGTGCTGATTGAGATCCGGTACCGCAGATCGGTTTCGTTGCACTTGCTGAGCGCCATTTTCAGGCGCCCCAAGATGAACTGCTCGCATTTGCCTGAAGTTTCGGTAGCAAACGCCGCAAACTGATCTGCGGCAAGGCGTGCCAAAATGTCCGAGTCTCGAAAAGTCTGCTCCAATAGATCGGCCGTTCGGACCAGCATGAAATCAGCTTCGCGATCCCCAAACGAACCAGCCACCTCTTGGAGATTTTTAACGTTGAAAACGAACAGCAGAGCACCGCGCATATTTCTCAGCGACACTTTCAATTGATGGGTGGCCGCTGCGAAAAAGCCTCTTCGATTGTATAAGCAGGTCAAATCATCTGTAAGTGCGAGATTTCGTAGTTCGCGCTCCAAAATCGCCTGCTTAACCACGGACCAAAGCTCGGGGCGAAAGTGCGCAGCCAACTTATCCGCGCCTCGGTTCTGCCGGAGCAAATCTCGAAGCTGGTCGATCTCGCGCGCCGCGCTCCCAAGGTCGCTATCGAACGCGAGAATGAGGGCCGAGAACAACGCCTCGATGTCGTCTTTGCCTACGCCGCCGCTGCGGAACGGTATCGGGCACTTCCCGCGCCTGAATTCATGGCCCGCGTCTCGTCTGTCGGCGCGGCCCAGTTCGTGGTGGCCTCCGCGCGTGTCTTTCGCCACAGACATCGCAACGCCCCCATTGGGAATCGCTAACGCCGCACCTCGCATGCGACGATCACCGAAGTCTCGCGCTCCAAATTGCGACCGTTTGATCTGCCGTCCGGACAGTTTGTCTCAATCGGAAGGTGGTCAGCAAGACGGGACAATCCGCAATATCGGGTGCGCTAAACGCTTTAAGGCTGTATGGTTTGCGTCCTCGATTTCGGGTGTTTACCCGGTGCGCTATGCCGGGATATGCCGCCTTGAGGAACGCACGCCGGGAATGGTACTCACAGTAGACTGTCGTTTGGCCCTTTTCGGGGGAAGCTGGACGAGCCTTTTACGCATAGATGCATACCTTTAAGTCACAGTTCTTTCTGCTATCAGCATGTATTTGAAGGAGTGGTCGGGACACGAGAAATAACTACGACCGGTCGGCAGAGTTTCGGCGCAACGAAATTTCGGCCCGTGCCAACCGGATGTTCTAATTGGTGAGCGCGGTTGTAGACAGCTTGCTTAGTCGTTCGATCACGGTGACATGATGATTCAGAGCGACTGGATATGGAAGAGGGCGGCGAGCTGCGAATCCAGCTCTTGGCAACCCTCAATCGATCTGCGACCGTGGAACTTGATCGGGGCCGCTAGCGGTTGCATGCTGTTAAGTGGTTTTTTTCGGCCCGCGTATCCAAGTGCGAATAATCAGTTCTCGAGCAATAAGGAGTCACACGCATATGTCGATCCGCGTCGTACTCGCAGACGATCACGTATTAGTGAGAGAGAGCCTCAGATCTCTTCTTGAGCGTGAAGGGTTTCAAATCGTAGCGGAGGCCGCCGAGGGCCAAGAAGCAGTGCGTCAAGTCGAACTGCAACGCCCAGACATCGTTGTGATGGATATTGCCATGCCCGTGCTCAATGGGCTCGAAGCTGCCCGAACGATCAGCCGCTCGTTTCCGAAAATTAAAACTATTCTCCTTACTCAGCATGATGAGGAGCAGTATCTTTCCGAAGCGCTCGACGCAGGCGTCAAGGGATATGTTCTAAAAAGCCAGGCGGCGCGCGATCTTGTCCAGGCGATGCGCCAGGTTTCCGGCGGAGAAATCTACCTTAGCCCCGGCGTTTCGCGCGCTCTACTTGAAGCTTATCGGTCCAAGTCAAAGAGGCCTGCCGACTCACTCACTCCCCGCGAACGCCAGGTGCTGCAACTGATCGCCGAGGGAAAATCAACAAAGGACGTGGCCTCGGTGCTCGGTATCTCAGTTAAGACGGCGGAGTCGCACCGTACGCGTTTAATGCAGAAGCTCGACATCCATGAGACTGCCAGCCTTGTCCGGTACGCTGTTCGAAGAGGCATGGTGCAGCCTTAATTGAATCATCGAGAGTTTGACTTCGAGAGCACACCCCGCTGGCACTCGGGCGCTTCTCTTCCAAACAGCGCAAATGCGCATGCTTCTGGGTTTTCTTCCCATTTGATAGTCCCCCGCTGCCCATACATATATGTATGTCCCGCGTGGGTCCCCGGGAGTTCCCGCGCGTCCTGTACGCCATTCGAGCCATTTCGAAACACGCCCGCCCTGACTCATTACCTGAACTGCGCGCAACGTTCTCTATCGGGTTAAGACAGCAGAGAAAATAGGGGAATAGTGGGGTATCCAACGCGTCGCGTACTGTGATGTTCTAGCTACTGAATTTTGGCTGCACGTTGTTTCTAGTACGCTAAACGACACTAGCGTGCCTTCTCTCAACGAGGCGATGCGCTAGGCCGTCGGCATTGGAATAATCGTGCCCGCCCGCAAAAGCGAGGTACCATGGCCCCCCCAAGTTTGAGTTCCAAAAAGCCTACAGCGCCGCTCCCTACTGAAGTTCACGTTATTTGGTTGCCGGACGGCATGAGTTGCGACGGTGACACTATATCTGTCACGGCCGCCGAACAGCCATCTATCGAAGACCTAATCCTCGGGGCCATTCCCGGAATTCCGAAGGTCGTCTTACACAACCGAGTGCTAGCCACGGAACAGGGTGGCGAGGAGTTCATGGCGTGGCTCTATAAGGCCGAGCGCGGCCAGTTATCTCCATTCGTATTGGTGATCGAAGGCTCCATTCCCAATGAAAAGATTAAACGCGAGGGCTATTGGACCGGCATCGGCAACGATGCCGACGGGCAGCCGATTACGCTATGCGATTGGATCGACCGGCTTGCTCCTAAGGCCTTGGCCGTTGTAGCGGCAGGTACTTGCGCCGCATATGGCGGCATCCACGCTATGGCAGGTAATCCCACTGGATCGATGGGTTTGGCAGATTACCTCGGCTGGAATTGGCGCTCACATGCGGGGCTGCCAATCATCAACGTCCCAGGGTGTCCAGTACAACCGGACAATATGACCGAGACGCTTCTCTATCTGCTGTTCCACGCGGCTCATCTGGCGCCAATTATTCCACTCGACGACAAGCTGCGGCCCACATGGCTATTTGGAAAGACGGTGCATGAAGGCTGCGATCGCGCTGGGTACTACGAACAGGGAGATTTCGCACACGAGTACGGCTCCCCGAAGTGCTTAGTAAAGGTCGGATGCTGGGGGCCCGTGGTGAATTGCAATGTGACCAAACGCGGCTGGATGCGGGGCATCGGAGGATGTCCAAACGTAGGGGGGATTTGCATTGCCTGCACCATGCCGGGATTCCCGGACAAGTTCATGCCGTTCATGGACGAACCCCCCGGCGCCAGGCTTTCGGCCGGAACTGTGGGAATCTACGGAACGATGATCCGGTCGCTCCGTTCTATCACCAACTCAGGCTGCAACCGCGAACCGAAATGGCGACACAAAGGCACCAACCTAACAACCGGCTACGAATCGACCACATATGGAAATGGGGCGAGCTTCGGAAAGGATGGCGGAAATGGCAGTCACGACTGATGTTTCTCGGACCGGCACGGGCGAAAATCGCACCTTAGTGGAAATGAATTGGGACCCCATTACCCGAATTGTGGGCAGCCTGGGCATCTATACGAAGATAGATTTTAATAATCGCGAAGTAGTCGAGTGTTACAGCACTTCCTCAATGTTCCGGGGCTACAGCGTCTTCATGCGTGGCAAAGATCCTCGCGACGCTCCCTTCATTACTAGCAGAATCTGCGGCATCTGCGGAGACAATCACGCAACCTGTGCGGTCTACGCGCAGAACATGGCATTTGGAGTGAAAACCCCACCCACTGGCGAATGGATCATCAATCTCGGCGAAGCTGCTGAGTACATGTTCGACCACAACATTTTTCAGGACAACTTAGTGGGCGTGGACTACTGCGAACAGATGGTTAAGGAGACCAACCCTGGCGTGCTTGAGAAGGCCAACAAGACTCAAGCGCCCCACGCCGCCGATCACGGCTACCGAATGATAGGCGACATCATGCGCGCGCTCAACCCATTCACTGGAGAGTTTTACCGAGAAGCGCTACAGATGAGCCGGCTGACCCGCGAGATGTTTTGCCTTATGGAGGGCCGCCACGTGCATCCCTCCACGCTGTATCCAGGAGGCACGGGAACTGTCGCAACCATCCAGCTGTTCACAGACTATCTCGTCCGCCTGATGAAGTATTGCGAATACATGAAGAAGGCGCTGCCTCTCCACGATGACCTGTTCAACTTCTTCTACGAGGCCTTGCCCGGCTACGAAAAGGTTGGCCAGAGAAGAGTCCTGCTTGGTTGTTGGGGTTCGTGGCAGAACCCCGACCATTGTGATTACCAGTACAAGAATATGTCCAACTGGGGGAAGGAGATGTATGTCACGCCGGGAGTAATAGTGGACGGAGAATTGGTGACGAACGACTTGGTGGATATCAACTTGAATATGCGCATTCTACTGGGCAGCTCTTACTATGAAGACTGGGAAGACAAGGAGATGTTCGTTAAGCAGGATCCTCTTGGCAACCCCGTTGACAGACGGCATCCCTGGAATCAAAGCACGACACCCTGGCCACAAAAACGCGACTTTAAGAAAAACTACAGCTGGGTGATGTCTCCGCGTTGGTTGCTCAACAAGACTGGCGAGCACCTTGCTCTCGACACCGGCGGCGGTCCCATTGCGAGGCTATGGTCCACTGCTCTTTCAAATAGAGTGGACATCGGGTACGTGAAAGCGACGGGGCGAAGCGTCAAGATCACTTTGCCAAAGACCGCGCTGCTGCCCGAAAAAGAATACGAGTGGATGATTCCCAAGTGGAGCAACGCGATCGAACGGAACCGCGCGCGGACTTACTTCCAAGCCTACGCAGCGGCAGCCGCGATGTATTTCGTCGAGCGAGCAATTGCCGAGGTTCAAAAAGGTCACACGAAGACGTGGGCGCCCTTTCAGGTGCCGGAAGAAGCTATTGGCGCTGGATTTCATGAAGCCGTGCGCGGCGTGCTCTCCCATCACGTCGTGATTCGCGATAAGAAAATCGCCAATTACCATCCGTACCCGCCTACTCCGTGGAACGCGAACCCGAGAGACATCTACGGCACGCCGGGTCCTTACGAAGATGCGGTACAGAACATGCCAATCTTTGAAGAGAATGGGCCGGCTAACTTCAAAGGCGTGGACATTATGCGCGCGGTCCGCAGCTTTGATCCTTGTCTACCTTGCGGCGTTCACATGTACACCGGCAAAGGCAAGCTCCTCGAGGCGAAACACGTGCCCATGTTTGGCTTGATGGATCATTAATAATTTGACGGACAACTTTATGAACCGCTCTCAAGAGATCGACAATTTGCAAATCGAACAGCAGATGGAACGATTGCGCCTGATTGCCGATCCCGCCGCCCGTGCAACTGCAACTGATTTGGTGGCTTCTGTCTTGCAGCTGCACGGCTGTGCATTGGAGAAAATGCTGGATATTCTCCAGCAAACTGACTCGAACGCACCAGGTGTGTTCGAGGCATTTGAAAGTGATGAGGTCGTCCGAGGCGTTCTTTTGCTGCACGATCTTCATTCGGAAAGTCCAAGGACGCGGGCGAAAGCTGCGCTCGCAGATCTGCGGCCCCGACTGGAAAAGCACGGCGCATCGGCCGAATTGATTGAGGCGGACGAGACGGTCATTCGAGTGCTGGTTCGCGGCAAAGCAGGTGGGTGCGGATCAACGGCGGAAACAGTCCGAGCCATGGTCGAAACATCCTTAACAGCAGCAGCACCAGATGCGACTGAAATCGTGGTCGAGGCGGTCAGCGCAGACCCGGGTTTTGTGCAGATCGATTCGATTGAACCGTCCCGAGAATCGTTGCCATCGGTAGCGCAAATCCAAACGTGAGGTGCCCAGATGCCAGAACGATATACGTCTAAGAGCAAGCTGCCGTCGCACACGCGTGGTACTAAGCGCGGCGAAGAAGCCGTAAAGCGTGGCGGAAAAGAGCCGGGTCGCGAAGAGGATGTTCCCACCGCCCGCAGTTCAACGTCAATCAATCCCGGTAACCGCGAGCCAATCGATCCACGCATGCCGCACATTCATCCGGCATAGCTATCTATTGAGGCGCACATGGAACAGGCGGCCCAGTTCCGAATGAATCAGACTATCGGTGCCCTTAAACGGCTCCGCAAGAGACAAAAGTCTCTGGAATGCTGCGAAGTATGTTCTCGTATTTTGGGTTCGCAGCATCCGCATCTGGTCGACCCGCATGCGCGCCGTATCATTTGCGCCTGCGAGGGCTGCGCGCTCCTGTTTGAAGGCTCCGCGGCAATGGCATACCGGCGAATTCCGCGCGACACGTTCCTGCTTCGGGGACTGGAAATCGATGCTGTCGATTGGGAGAGCTTGTCGATCCCGATCGGCCTCGCTTTCTTTTTGCTGACCAGCGTCACGAATGCGGTCGCGGCGATCTACCCCAGTCCGGGCGGACCCGTGGAAACAGAGCTGTCAATGGGCGCCTGGGAGGAGCTTGCCCGGCGGCACCCGCGCGTTCAGAAAATGGACTCCGACGTCGAAGCATTGCTGGTAAACCGTCTGAGCGGTTCTTCGCGCTGCTACCTCACCCCGATAGATCGATGTTACGAACTCACGGGTTTGCTGCGTAAAAGTTGGAGTGGCTTTTCTGGCGGAGATCAAGTTTGGATTCAGGTGGACCATTTCTTCGCGCGGCTGGAAGCGCAGGCGACGGTCATAGGAGCAGCGGATGCCAGACCTGCTGTTTAAGATCGAGTCGGTGAAAGCCATGGCGGATTCCGCCACACCTGTTTTGATGTTCCGGCTTCGCATCGACAACTTGCTGGCCGACGAGGACCTGCGTTCCGTTTCGTTGAATTGCCAATTGCATATCCACCCGGCTCGGCGTCGCTATGAAGCCGCAGAGCAGCGGCCCCTCGCGGATCTTTTTGGCGAGCGAGAACGCTGGGGTTCTACACTTCGCCCGCTGTTTTGGGCCAGCGTTTCAGCCACGGTTCCCGCATTTCGCGGATCCACTTCCATAGACATTCGCGTGCCGTGCACTTTCGACTTCAATATCGCGGCAACGAAATACTGCCACGCCCTTGAGCATGGCGATATTCCCGTGTTCTGTGTTTTCAGCGGAATCATTTTCTACTTTGCGGACGGCGCCCTGCAGATGGCGCCTGTCTCTTGGTCACGCGAGGCGGAGTACCGCATTCCCGTGAGTGTGTGGAAAGAAATGATAGGCATGTTTTACCCCAATTCGGCTTGGTTGAGCCTTCGACGAGACGTTTTCGACCGCCTGTACCGCTACAAAGTGCGCCACGGCCTTCCTACATGGGAACAGGCAATGGAACACGTCCTGACAGCGGCCGGCGATAGCCACGATAAGCGAGCGGAATGACGCCTTTGGACGATTTGCGGAAACTGTCGACCACCCTCTTGTACGAGGGATGCATGCTGTATCCTTATCGCGCGTCGGCGTTGAAGAATCAGCGTCCTGGCTGGACTTTCGGCGCTTTGCTGCCTCCTGTTTACGTGGCTAGAAATCGCGGCGAATCCGACCGCATGCAATCACAAGTGCTGGCGAACATCCCAGAAGATGCTGAGCTGGCACTGGAAGTTCGCTTTCTACAGCTGCACGCAGCTGCAAACGACCAAAGATCCTCCCCTGCGGTCGAGCGATGCGTGAGCGTATCGGGCAGCGCTGATTCCCTGCTATCTAGCGCCGCGGCAAGCACATTTGCCTTTCCGCTCGCCGATTCCCCGGCTGCACAAATCGACGGCACCGCGGAAATCGGCGCCGAACGTATCAAGGGCTGCACGTGCCGCGTCACCATTCGTGTCCGAAACATCAGTAGCACCCCTGCTGAAATCTTAGAGAATCGCGACGCGGCCTTGAATTATGCATTTCTGAGTCTCAATGCCCTGCTCACACTCAGCGGCGGCGAATTCATTTCGCTCCTCGATCCGCCAGACGAGCTGCGCGAAGCAGCGGCACGGTGCCGGCAAATCGGCGTTTACCCTGTGCTGGCCGGAGACGCTCGAACGCGCTCCGGCATGTTGATTTCTCCGATTATTCTTTACGACTTCCCGCAGGTGGCTCCGGAAAGCAAAGGCGACTTCTTCGACAGCTCGGAGATTGACGAAATACTTGCCCTGCGAGTCCTCACTCTCTCGGATGCCGAGCGAGAGGAAATTCAGCGCAACCAATCGGGTTACGAGATTCTCAGTCGTACCAATGACCTGTCGCCGGCAGAGATGCGGAGAATGCATGGCACTTTTCGCTCGCCCCCGGACGCCGAGAGGAACCGATGAGAGTTTGGGGCCCTCAAGACGCGCAGCCTCCTGAATCTATTTGCATCGGGGGGCTCGAACTGCGCAAAGGAGATCACGTGCGGCTGTGGCCACAAAATCGTGCCGATATCTTTGACGTTGCACTTGAGGGAAAGCAGGCGACCATCGAGGCGTTCGAACAGACTCTCGAGGGAGAGGTGTACGTTGCCGTTACGATCGACGACGACCCAGGACGTGATCTCGGTGAGCTGAGACAAATCGGACATCGATTTTTTTTCCGCGCGGCGGAAATCGAGCCGCTCTCACCCAAGGTTGTTTGACTATGCGAGCGCTTGTAGCTGGAATTGGCAACATATTTCTGGGCGACGACGCTTTCGGCGTTGAAGTGGCTCGGCGCTTATCAGAACGCGGTGTTCCAGAGGGCGTCTGCGTCCAAGATTTTGGCCTGCGCGGCTTCGATCTGGCTTGTGCGCTCTGTGAACCGTGGGATTTAGTGATTCTTGTCGATGCTGCCAGCAGGCGCGGCCAGCCGGGCTCGGTGTACCTAATCGATCCGGATCTGAACGGGAAAAAAGATAATTCAGAAGTATTTTCCGATCCACATGGCCTGAATCCTATTCACGCGATCCAACTGGCTAAAACGATGGGCACAATCACCGCACGCGTCCTTTTGGTCGGCTGTGAACCTATATCTTTTGAATCTGAGGGACAAGTCGCCGCATTGAGCGCACCGGTTGCCGCAGCGGTCGAAACTGCCCTGGAAACTATTGATCGGCTTATTGGCGAATTCCAAGAACCGCGACACGCTGTGGGATCAATGTCAGGAGGCTCGCATGCAATCCAATAATCACTCGGTGGTCGGGAAACTCTTTAAAGCTGCACTCGTAATCGGGACGACGGCGATTTTGGTCTCGATGTGGCCCGACTTTAAACGCTATATCAAAATCGAGCGGATGTAAGCGCGTCCCCGCGCGCGATCCCTTCAAGTGGCGTCGCGCGGGAGTTGTGATAGCGATACAAAGGAGCGCCGATGTGCTTGGCCATTCCAGGACAAATTGTAGAAGGGGGCACGGGCTCGGATACTACGGCGCTTGTTGAGATAGCAGGTGTGCGTCGCCGCGTCGATTTGGGCCTTCTAGAAGATCGGCCCGTTCCGGGCGATTGGGTCTTGATCCACGTGGGTTTCGCGATGAGCAAAATCAGCGAAGCGGATGCCCTCGATCAGATGCGTACGCTCGCGCTGCTGGGAGAATCCGAAGCGGCCATGACCGAAGTTCGCGGTTATGGCCTAACCGACGAGCCCAAAACGGAACCTTCGGAGTGAATAAAGGATGGTCCGGGAAAATGAAGTACGTTGACGAATTCCGCGATCCCGAGTTGATCCGCAAAACGGCCCAGGAGATTCGCCGCTTGGCCAATCCGCAGCGGCAGTATCGGTTGATGGAAGTCTGCGGCGGCCATACCCATGCAATCTACCGCTTCGGACTGAAAGATCTCCTCCCCGAAAATATTGACCTGATTCATGGTCCCGGCTGTCCCGTTTGCGTGCTGCCAATGGGACGCATCGACGACGGACTTAGTATCGCCAGGTCGGACGATGTGATCTTTGCCGCATTTGGCGACATGATGCGTGTTCCTGGCGCGCATGGCAGCCCGTTGGAATGTAAAGCCCGCGGCATGGATGTGCGTATCGTCTATTCCCCCTCGGATGCGATCAAGCTGGCTAGACGAAATCCCGAACGCCATGTGATGTTTTTCGCTATCGGTTTCGAGACTACCGCGCCCTCCACGGCCCTCGTGCTCAAACGCGCCAAGCAAGAGCGTCTTGCCAATTTTTCCGTGTTTTGCAATCACGTCACCATCATCCCCGCAATCCGCGCCATTCTCGATTCGCCCGACATGCGGATCGACGGATTTATCGGTCCTGGACACGTCTCAACCGTGATTGGCTGCCGGCCTTACGAATGGATCGCTCGCAATGAGCGCAAGCCGATCGTTGTCTCCGGGTTCGAGCCCTTGGATCTTCTCCAGTCGATTTTGATGCTGCTGCGACAGCTCCAGAAAAACGAATGTCGCGTGGAAAATCAGTATCAACGCGTAGTGCCCTGGGAAGGAAATCCGGGAGCGCTGAAAGCAATGGCTGAGGTATTTGAGCTGCGCCCTTACTTCGAGTGGAGAGGAATGGGATTCATCTCCCAATCTGCGTTGCGCATCCGCGATTCCTATGCGACGTGGGACGCCGAGCGCCGGTTTTCCGTCGAAGGCGTTCGCGTCACCGATCCGAAGGCAGCGCAGTGCGGAGAGGTCTTGAAAGGAGTGTTGAAGCCCCACCAGTGCAAGCTATTCGGCACACAGTGTACGCCGGAGCATCCCATCGGAGCACTGATGGTCTCATCGGAAGGCTCTTGCGCCGCCTATCACAATTACGAACATCGCAAATTGGTGGCGTTGAACTAGCTCGCGAGCGGCGAAGGAATCTACATGGCAGTCGCGCCGGCTAAAATTCGATTCTCGGACCCGCAGATTGAAATGGCTCACGGAGCCGGCGGCAAAGCTAGCCGTCGGCTTGTAGAGGGTCTATTCGCTCCGCTGCTGTTTGCGGCACCCGGAGAAGTCTTGGGAGACGCCGCGCACTTGCAAATGGACGACGTGAGCCTCGCCATCACCACGGATAGCTTCGTCGTAAAGCCGCTGCGTTTCCCCGGCGGCTCGATTGGCGAACTCGCTGTAAATGGCACGGTGAATGACTTGGCGGTTTCTGGCGCGAATCCCGAAGCGATCGTCGTCACCTATTTGCTTGAGGCGGGTTTGCCCGCCGAAGTTCTGGAAGCGGAAGTCCGCGCGATGGCCGAAGCAGCCTGCCGTGCGGGAGTTCGGATTGTGGGAGGCGACACAAAGGTCGTCGAACATGGTCAAGCTGATAAAATTTACATCACCACCACAGGGATCGGCCGTCTCCTACCGAACCTCCAAATTGATCCGCGTTCTGTAAAGCCGGGCGACAAGATCCTGCTTTCTGGGCCGATAGGCGACCACGGCGTCACTATTTTGTTGGCGCGTGGCGAACTCGAAATAGAGGCCGACCTGCGATCCGACACGCGATCCGTATTCCCAATGGTAGAAGCGCTTGCGCGCGCCGTGGCACCGGGCATTCGCTGGATGCGCGACCCTACGCGGGGAGGCGTCGCCACGTCCCTCAATGAGCTCGCCCGGGATTGCAGGCTGGGCATCGCGATAGACGAAAGCGCCGTTCCTGTTCGCGAAGCAGTTCGGGGCGCCTGCGAGCTCCTTGGACTGGACCCGCTGCATATAGCGAACGAGGGCCAATTCCTGGCTGTGGTCGCGCGCGAACAAGCCGATGACGCTCTGGACGTGCTGCACGGCGTTCCCGGCGCCCAGGAAGCGGCCATTATCGGCGAAGTGAAGGAACAGCCCGCCGGCGCATTGCTCGCCACCACGCCTTACGGCGCGGCGCGCATCGTGGATATGTTAGTAGGCGATCCATTACCGCGAATCTGCTGACCCAAACCATGGCTACTACGCACAGCGTTCAAAACACGGCCGCCCAACAATTGCTGGCCCGCAATGAAATCATCGAAACGTTTTTTGAGCGCGAAGCCCTGCCCTTGGCACACGCCTGCCGCGAGATGGCCGAGCGCTTTCTTAAAGGTGGACGCCTGCTTGCGTTCGGGCGCGGAGCATGCGCCAGTGATGCCCAGCATGTGTCAGTCGAATTTGTTCACCCAATTATCGTTGGCAAAAGAGCGCTGCCAGCACTCGATCTATCCATTGCCTTTCGACCTTGGCTCGAGTCGCTGGTGCAATCAGAAGATATGGTGATGGGCTTCGGTCCACCCGAAGGCGACCCACAGGTTCAAGATGCTCTCCACGTCGCCAGTCAACGCAACGCAATGACGTTTGCGCTGCCTGGCGTCGGTTCCTATGCGCTGAGCCGTGTTACGGAGGACCCGTTCATCCATCAAGAACTGATCGAGATCCTTTACCACACGCTGTGGGAAACGGTTCATGTCTTCTTCGAACACCGCGAGTTAGGACAGGACGTCGGCGCCGCGGAGTTTCTGTATCCATTTTTAGGCCAGCAAAAACAAGAAATGACTGACGTCGTTACCGATGTGGCTGCCTCTATCCGAATGAAAGTCGGCGACGATTCGAATTTGCGCACGCTAGTCGCGCGCGGCGAGTCCGATCAGATTAGCAACGCTGTTCTGGCCATCGACCAGCGTCTGCGCCAAGGTGGAAAGCTGATTTTCTTCGGTAACGGCGGGTCTGCCACCGATGCCAATGACGCAGCCCTCGATTGCGTTTCCCCGCCAATCGGTTGGCATCCTTTGCCGGCGATTTCCCTCGCAATGGAGCCGGCTAACTTAAGCGCGATTGCTAACGATGTGGGCGTCGGCCTAATTTTCCTTCGCCAATTATCAGCCCATGCCTCGCCAAATGACGTTGCTGTAGCTTTCTCCACCAGTGGCGGCTCCGAGAACGTGATCGTCGCGCTGAAGGAGGCCCGGCGGCGTGGCCTGTTAACCGTTGCTTTGCTAGGTTACGACGGCGGCGAAATTAAGCGCGGTTCGCTCGCGGATTTTTCTATCGTCGTACGAAGCGACTACATCCCCAGAATCCAGGAGGTGCAGGGCTCCGTACTCCATGTAATTCGCCAAATGCTGGAGGACCTCCGCCATGGCCAAATATGAACTCTTCGGCACGCGCGGATGTCCCTACACACGAGACCTGCGCGATTGGCTGGAGTGGGAAGGCCTGGAGTTTGCCGAATATGACGTCGAAGCGGACTCCGAAGCGCGGACCCGGATGTTGAAGATTTGCAATGGCCAGCGTACCGTGCCTGTCTTGGCGCTCGAAGGTGCTGCCGTTCAGATAGGTTGGCAGGGGCGCGGCTGCGTCGTCTAAGCGCATCGTGTCAGGCAGCTCGATCGGTCGAAAATCATCGTGAACATCGCACGTTCTATCCACGTCAAAGGCATTGTCCAAGGCGTTGGTTTTCGCCCGTTCGTCTTTCGCCAGGCGCAGGCAAACGGGCTGAACGGTTGGGTTGCCAATACCGAGGAAGGAGTCGACATCTTCCTTGAGGGTTCGGAAGATAGGCTGGAGGCTTTTATTCAGCAGCTCGACTCCGGGCATCCGCCAGCGGCTTGTATCACTTCCGTCGAGGTGCGATCGGCGGAACGGGTGGGATTTGAACGTTTTTCTATTCTGGAAAGCCTACGAAAGGATCGCATCACCGCGCGCATCTCGCCAGACCTCGCGGTTTGTGACGACTGTCTCGGGGAGCTATTTGATCCGGCGGACCACCGCTATCGCTATCCCTACATTAACTGTACGAACTGCGGACCACGATACAGCATCCTGCGCCAGTTACCTTACGATCGGCCAAACACCACCATGCAGGCGTGGTCGATGGACGAATTTTGCGGCCGCGAATATCACGACGTTTCCAACCGCCGCTTTCATGCGCAACCGATCGCTTGCCCTGCCTGCGGACCGTCCTACTTCCTCGAAATCGGCGATGCAGTCAGGGAAATCAGCGACGCGAGCATTCAGAATGCAGCGGGGCTTCTGCGGCAAGGAAAGATCGTCGCTGTAAAGGGGCTTGGCGGTTATCACTTGGCATGCGACGCCGCCAATTCAGTGGCCGTGAAATCGCTCCGCGAGCGCAAGTACCGCAAGGAGAAACCCTTCGCCATAATGACGAAGGACCTAGAACACGCGCGGCTCATCGTGGACTTAACCGCCGAGTCCGAGGAGCTGTTGTGCTCTTCTGCCAGACCAATTGTTCTGGCTACCGCGAAAGCTCCGTCCAGCGAAATCGCTCCGGATAACTCCGAACTCGGAGTCATGCTGCCTTACACTCCGCTGCATCATCTTCTGTTCGCCAGCGGCGCCCCGGACGTGTTGGTCATGACGAGCGGTAATCGTTCGAGCGAGCCCATCGCTTACGAAGATGACGAAGCACGTCGAACGCTCAACGGAATTGCCGACGCGTTATTAATCGGCGAGCGCCCCATCGCACGGCGCGTCGACGACTCAGTGGTTCGAGCGGGCGCGTTCGGCCGGGTCGTACTTCGAAGTGCCCGGGGACTCTCGCCCAGTGCCGTCGCGAAACTACCGACTAGGCGGCCAATCCTGGCCGTAGGCGCAGACCTGAAAAACACAATCACTTTAGTTGTGGATGGCCAGGCCTTCGTCAGCCAGCATATCGGCGACCTCGAGCACCACGAATCTCTGCTTGCGTTCGAGCAGACCATTCAGGATCTGCTCTCGACGTATGGGATTCGGCTGGAAGACGCTCTTGTGGTTCATGATTCTCATCCGCAATATGCGTCCACGGCATTTGTGCAAAGCCGAGTATCCAACGCGGTTGCAGTGCAGCACCACCGCGCGCATATCGCGTCTGTACTGGCCGAACGAGAGTGTTTTACGCAACGCGTTCTCGGCGTCGCTTTCGACGGAACTGGTTTTGGAGATGACGGAGCCATCTGGGGCGGCGAGATCTTCTGCGGCAGCCTCACGGAAGGATTTAACAGGCTCGCGCATTTACGCCCTGCATGGCTTCCCGGTGGAGACGCGGCAGCGCATTATCCTGTGCAGTCCGCGGCAGGGTTTCTGAACCAGATGGAGGGGCTGCCGAATTTGATCGAGCCTCCATTCGATTTCCCGATTCTTTATGCGCGCGCGACTCAAATGGTGAACAAACGTGTGCGTACATTTGCCAGTTCTTCGATGGGACGTCTATTCGACGCCGCCGCGGCGCTGCTGGGTTTTACGCGCCAAAGCACGTTCGAAGGGCAAGCGGCCGCGTGGCTGGAATTTCGCGCACGAGGGGTTGCATCCGCTGAGCCGTATCCGTTTCCGTCGCAGGGTCGCGAGCTGGATTTTCGCCCGCTGCTCCGAGCCATAATCGACGATCGACTACGCCACAGAGATCTTGGCGAGATTGCGCGTGCCTTTCATGCGGGGATTGCCTGCTGTCTGTGCGACGCAATCAAGAATTGGTGCGCGAGCGAGCACGTCGATGCAGTGGTGCTCTCCGGGGGCGTTTTCCAAAACGAACTACTGCTCAGTGATTTGAAGCACCTGCTGGACTCTGAACCTTTGCAGGTTTGGACCAATCACGCTGTGCCTCCCAACGACGGTGGCATCAGCCTCGGCCAGGCAGCTCTCGCCACATTTCAAAATACTGGCGCTCTCGCAATCTCACAGCAACCACTCAGAAGTGAGGCCTAAAAGTGCACGAACTCTCGATCGCGGTGAGCATCATCGAAATGGTCGAGGAGGAAATGCAATCGCGTGGCGAAGCCCGGCTCGTAGCCGTACACGTCAAGCTAGGCGCGCTTTCTGGCGTGGTGAAAGAGGCGCTGCTCTCTTCATATGAAGTTGCCTGCGATCAGAGTTCCTTGGCGGGTTCTCGATTGATAGTGGAGGAAGTGCCGGTGTTGATGAACTGTCCGCGGTGCGGCGATCAGCAGCCTGTTCACTCGGTCCAATGGCTCTGCTGTGCATGCTGTGGCAGTCCAGCTCGGGAAATCGTGCAGGGCCGCGAGCTGCTGGTCAGTGGATTGGAGGTGCTCGAATGAGCTTGCAGCCTCGAATTGTGGAGGTCAGAAAAAATATCCTGAAGCAGAACGACATCGTCGCGGCCGGGTTGCGGCGCCGCTTTCAAAGCGACGGCATTTTCGTGATGAGCTTGGTCTCTAGTCCCGGTTCCGGCAAGACTTTTTTCCTGGAGAAAATGCTGGCGATGCTGCGGCCAAAATATCGTGTGGCAGCGCTAGTAGGCGACTTGGCGACAGAAAATGACGCAACTCGCTTGGCTCGCAGCGGCGCTCCAGTGAAGCAAATCACCACTGGGACCTTGTGTCACTTGGAAGCTGCGATGGTCGAGCAAGCCTTAACAGGCTGGAGCGTTTCGCCGCTGGATTTTCTCTTCGTTGAAAACGTCGGTAATCTGGTTTGCCCTTCGTCCTACGATCTCGGCGAGAATCTGCGAGCCGTGTTTATGTCTGTCACCGAAGGTGAAGACAAGCCGCTCAAGTATCCTACGATTTTCAATGGCTCTGACATCGTGGTAATCACCAAAACGGACCTCTCCGAGGCTGCACAGTTCGATTCAGCGCTACTCGAACGCAACCTAAAACACGTCTGCCCAGAGAGGCCGATCTTGTACGTGTCAGCAAAAACTGGAAATGGAATGGAGCAATACGCCAAATATCTCGAAGCGCAAATTAACGACCTGCGCGCCTCGAAAAAGTCAGATTCCAGGCCGGTCTTCTTCGGCGTGTAAGCTCGTGGTCGAAAGCATGTTTTGACGCTGAGCGGAATTCTGCGTCATTTCCACAAGTGGGATTGGAGGGCTCCGGAGTTCTCGATCGCTGAACTCTACATGCTCGAGAAGGTAAAAACAAATCACGATCTCTTCAGCGCGGCGGTTATCGCCTCAGTAGAATGGGCGGATATAGCTCGCAATAGAGAAGTCTACGGCTGCGTATCTCCGGCGGCTGCTTGCGAAGAGGTCAGCTTGATCATTCTTTCCAGTGGAAGCTGATCGACGGAACTGCCGACGAAGATCTTGAACTCGCCGGGATCGACGCGCCATTCGTGGGCGGCGGTATCGAAATACGCGAAGGCACGGCTATTCAGCTGAATGCTTATTAGGCGAGTCTCTCCAGGACGTAATTCTACGCGGGCGAAACCTTTCAGTTCCCTCGCCGGACGAGGCACTTGGGGGTGGATCTCGCCCACATAGATCTCTGCTACGTCGGCGCCACTGCGCTTGCCGGTGTTCGTCACGTCAAAAGAGACTTCGTAGCGAAGCCCGCCTCGCCGAGGGTCTCCGGATTCCGCCGCGCCTCCAAGCGGACGAACTTTTAAGTTTGCGAGCCGAAATGTGGTGTACGAGAGGCCGTAGCCGAACGGAAACAGCGGCTTGATTCCGCTGCGCTCGTATCCTCGATAGCCTACAAATACTCCTTCTTTATATGCAACCCGTTCGCTGCCCGGTTCCGGATAATAGCTATCGTGAACGGGATTGTCCGCCCATCTCGTTTCGAAAGTGATTGGAAGACGGCCGGAAGGATCGGCATCGCCGAAAAGAATTTGCGCAAGCGCCGTGCCGCCCTCTTGGCCGGAATACCAGGATTCAAGTACCGCGGGAACATGGTCGAGCCAATCAGTCATTTCCACACTGCCGCCGGACGTGATCACCACAATCGTATGCGGGTTGATGCTGGCGATTTTTTCGATGAGCTGATCTTGGCCGGGCGGCAAATGAAAGGTGCGGTCCGATCCTTCGCTTTCCGATTGAGGATCGAAACCGACCGTAAGCACCACCGCGTCCGCTTCTGCCGCTAACTTTTCGGCCTGCGGGTCCACATAATCAGACTCGGACACGATTCCGAACCGAAACCGCATCCCTAGAAACCCGGGCATACCGTGGTGTTCGACGACTACTTTGTGCGGTCCGGAAGTCAGCGTAAGCGTCTTAAGCCCGACGAGCGCGCGCGCCTCCGTCCAGTCGTCCAAAGCAAGTTTGTTGTCTACATAAACGCGATAATACCCGCCCGCTTCGCCAGTGGACTCTACGAAGCAATCGTACGCACCTGCGCTTGGCGCCGAGTAGTAGCCCGTCCAGCGAGCGGATGCTGCTCCGGCTGGATAAGCCGGCGAGGCATAGCCCAAATCAGCGCCGGACACTTCTCCGAAATTAATGTGCGTGTCAACGCGCCGCGTGATCGGATCGCCCTGCAAATTGTCGCCGGAGAAATATTCTCCAGCCAGCCCCGGCGATCCCCCAGACGCGGAGATCGAGAAATCCGTTCGGGCAGCAAGCTCGCTTAACTGCGGAATCCCGCGATCGTAATATGTGGAAACAGCAGGGCCGAGTTTCTTCGCAATTCCCTGCAGGAAACTCACGGCAAAGAACGGGCGCACACCGGCGCTGCCTCCACCGACCGGAACTGCCGGATAGCCATCGGGGCCGATGACCGCAATGGACTTGATTTTGTGCGGATCAAGCGGCAGCAGCTTTCCGTCGTTTTTTAACAGCACCATTCCCTCGATCGAGGCTTTCAGCGCGACCGCGCTTCCGCGCAGGTTGTATCGTGGGATCGAGAGATCGGTTTGAGGGCGATCGAGCCAATGAAATGTGATCGCGAGGCGTAGAATTCGCCGAACTTTTTCGTTGATGGTGGCCACGGACACGCGCCCGTCGCGAATCGCGGGCAGTAATGTGGTTCGGTTCATAAACGCGCCGGAGGGCATCTCAAGATCGAGCCCGGCATTGGCTGCTGCCACTCCGTCGTACGTAGCAAACCAATCGGACATGAGTACGCCCTGAAAGCCCCACTCATTTTTCAGCACTTCCGTGTCAAGGAACTTGCTCTGAGTCATGTGCTCGCCGTTCACGAGGTTGTAGGAATCCATCACCGCGCCCACATGCGCTTGTTTCACCGCCGCCTCGAACGCGGGGAGATAAATTTCGCGCAAGGTGCGCTCGTCGATGATCTCGTCGAGAGAATGGCGCGAGAATTCCGAATTGTTGGCGACGAAGTGCTTGATGGTGGCGCTGACCCCTTCGCTTTGAACGCCTTCGATGTAGCCGACCGCGATTTGCGAGGCGAGATACGGGTCCTCTCCGAAGAATTCGAAGTTCCGTCCGTCCATCGGCGCGCGATAAATGTTCACGCCAGGTCCGAGAAGGAAATTGACTCCTTTAGCTCGCGCGTCCCGCCCGATCTGCTGGCCCACTTCTTGAGCCAATGCCGGATCCCAAGTAGCAGCGAGATTGATTCCGCCGGGCATGGCCGTGGCCGGACCGCCATTGCGAACGCCCATCGGACCATCGGCCATTCTCAGCGCAGGCAATCCCAGCGACGGGTAGGCGCGGATGTAAAAGCCGTCCACGCCTCCGATCATGTCGATCTTTTGTTCGAGCGTCACGCGGCTGAGGATGGCATCGATCTGGCGTTCGACGTGTTGCGCCATGGGTACTGCCGCGTTCTCCCGCTGCACTTTCGGACCAGCCGCGGCAGACGCGATCGCCCAAGCTAGGGATGTAGTCAAAATTGCGCTCGCTGCAAATATGGCCAACTTCCGGATCATTTTTCCTCCCTGTTCCCAAAGCACGGGCCCTAAAACATTCATAAGGCGGTGCTACGACGCGAGTTGCGCTGCCGACTCGCGAGGTTTCGATCCTTTCACCGCGTAATACAGTATGTACAGATAGCAGAAAGCCCGAAGAAAAAACGCATACTGAATCCCGATACTCTGGCGCGGGTCGCACTTTTGTCCCAAAACAGTTCCCGGGGGTTAGTCTAGTGGTCGGACACTACGAACGAGCCTTTCGCGCGGATGTCTCGCGACGAGCTGCCAATTTCGACTGTATATGCCCCGCCATACGTACGCCATTGATTCATCGCTTGGTCCCAAGCAGAAAACGAGCTTTGGTCCAAATCAAAGGTTACGGACTTGCTTTCCCCGGATTTCAATCTGAGTTTTTGAAAACCTTTGAGTTGCTGGGGCGGTTCGTCGGCTGCCGGCGGAAACTGCACATAGAGCTGAACCACTTCAGCGCCCAATCGAGATCCTGTGTTGGTAACTTTGATGGTAGCCGATCGCGTCGACCCTTTTCCCGCAAGGTGAAAATTGCTGAATTTAAATCTCGTGTACGAAAGACCGAATCCGAAGGGGAATAGCGGCGTTTGGTTCTTTGCATCGTACCAACGATAACCGACAAGCACTCCCTCGTCGAAGTTGACCGTGTGACCCTCGCCCGGATACTCAAGGAAATTCGTCGCCGGCCCCTGCTGCGGATTCGCAGGAAAGGTCACCGGGAGTTTACCGGATGGGTCAACATCGCCGAACAGTACCGATGCGATTGAATCACCTGCTTCCTGCCCGGGATACCAGGCCTCGATCACTGCCCCGACGCGGTCGAGCCACGGCATTAAAACCGGATTCGAGGTGTGAAGCACTACGATCGTGCGCGGGTTCACTTTTGCCACCGCTTCGATCAGTCGGTCCTGATCTCCCGGCAAGCTGAGAGAAAGATCGTCGTGGCCCTCGCCCATCTGTTCGGCTGCAAACACGATGGCAACATCGGCACGGCGAGCAGCTTCGACCGCCGCCAAAAGCATTTGCGGATCGGGCGGCTGCCATCCGACCTTAATACCCTGGCCGAGAAGATTCGAGGTGCTCGAATATTTCAGCTCGACGGGCACGGCGCGATCTGCAACCAGATGCACCAGTCCCTGCGAGGTCATCGGAAAGTCGGCGCGAATGACGCTGACGATCGCTTTGTCGTCGATATAGAGCTGCGCGGTCCCACCGCATGTCACGGAAAAACGATAGATTCCCGAAACCGGGGGGGTGAGCGTCCCAGTCCAACGCGCGGACCAGAGAGGCCGCATCATTCCACCAGCTCCGCTTCCGCCTGGCCGGCGAACTGGGCGTCCAGATTCTGGCATTGGAACAGACGAGAAATTCACGGCCGAATCCACGCGCATCGCGACCGGATTCCCGGACCAATCACCCGTACTGTAATAGTCCGCCAGCAGCCCGTTTCCATCATGTCCTGCCGGCGGTGTGAGCACCTCCGACGGAACCGCAGGTAGCGGACCAATGCCCAACGTGCCCCGGGCGTAGGTCACCTTCGCCGCGTCACCAGCACGCGTTCGGATCGCATCCAACGGAATGCTTAAATGCGCCACGTGGACTTCTGCGCTGCCCGTTTCCATCACCGTCGCGTCAGGCCCGGCATCGTCGCCAATCACCGCGATCGAAGTGATTTTCGTGGTGAGCGGCAGCACGTTGCGGGAATTTTTCAGCAGCACGGCGCCATCGGCCGCAATCTCCTGCGCCAACTTGATGTGTGCGGGAGTAGAAACGTTGTCATCCTGATTACCGTTAATCCGTCGGTCGTAAATGCCCAGGCGAAAATTAGGCACGAGCTCGCGAAATACGATTTCATCCAGTACGCTGGCTGAAAGCTGGCCGCTCTTGATCAACGCGTCCATCTCCTGTGGCGGCGAGAGCGCATCGACGCCTGCCTTCGCAGCCGCGAGCACGGAGCGCTGCGCGAAAACAGCGTCAGGCACGATGTAACCGATAAATCCCCAGCGCCGCAGGTTTCCGAGCAGCCAGGGATTGTCACAACTGAATTGCCCGTTGACTTGGTCGTACGCGCACATGATGCCGCCGTTACGAGCGCGCTGGACAGCCGCTTTGAAAGCCGGAAAGTAGATCTCGTGCAGTGCTTTTTCGGTGATCCGTTCGTCGATTCCGGCAAATTCTGGATTCACGCCAGTGCGGCCGTACTCCTGGTCGTTAGCGTCAAAATGTTTTACAACTGCCACCACGCCCTTGCTCTGAATGCCTTGAATCTCTGGCACCACCATTTCGCTCATCAGATAGGGATCTTCACCGAAGGTCTCGGCCGAACGCCCCCAGTGCCACGTGCGAAGCAAATTGACGGTCGGCCCGAGCACAGATCCCATGCCTTTGCCCGCGAATTCCTCTCCCACTGCCTCGCCGAATCGGTCCGCCAGCGATGGGTCCCATGTAGCGGCCAGTGTTAGCACGGTTGGAAATGCAGTCACGTTTAACGAGCGAGGAGGAATCGGGCCGGGAAACAGTCCGCCGCCGGCTATGCCGTTCGGCCCATCGGACCCCGGCGGAGTTCTGAGTCCCAAGCGAGGAATGGAACCTCCAAAATAGCCGCCGAAATGTAGCTTTTCGTCGTACGTCATTTGGGCGACCACTTCCAGGGCGCGGCATTCAGCAGTCTGATTCTCGTCAGTCCACGGTCTGGAGACCAGCGCGGGATGGCAGTTTTCTGACGACACGCCCGGAATCTGTTCGATTCGGGGGTTTTGGGCCTCTACGAGTCCGGCGGGAATGGCAAACAAAAACAGAAAGGCAACGGCAAATACAGTGCGCATAACGCGAGGTGATCCCCCTTTAAGCATTCGCGGCGCACGATTTCGCCCGCGAAGCATTTGTTACCTTGCTTCCCAAAGCGCACCGACAAATAAGAAGAGTCGGCCCGGTCCAAAAGCACTACGTCAAACCTAAGGCGTGGCGCTCCGCTCCGTCCGGATTGTTCTTAGCAATGCACTCGTTGTCAAAAATCATCACCGCGCCTTCAGCAGACGTGAAGGCGGGCCACTTCGGCAGGCCCGAATGATTCGGGTTGCCGCGACGAGCGAAATTGATCCAGGCGTCACTAACCTTCGCTGCCAGGGCGCGAGGCATAGGTCCTCCGCCGGTCATAGGCGCGCAGCGATCGGTATTGTCAAACACAAACGATAGTTCGGAGCAATGAAACGCACCTGGGCGACGGTCCAGGACTGGAGTTTGCCACCAGAACCAATACGTGTACACAGGCGCGGCATTCTGCGCGGCTTTGCGTTCGGCTTGGATAACCGCGCTCTGCCGCACCGACGCGGCGGAAATTACGGACGCTAATTGTCCCGGCGTGAACGTCGGATGGTCCGCCTTGAAAATCTCGATGATTCGACTGGCGTCGCCACCATACATCGAAGCTACCCGCGATTGCAGCTCGGTCTCAGTCATCGTCAGCAGGGTGCGGTCGTAAAGCGGCGTGAAAAATTCATTCAGCACGGTGCCGACGAGCAACGGAATATCCGCGGACTGGGCGGGTGCGACGGGATCGAAGGGCTGAATCGGCAGATTAGTGCTGTCTACGGTCGGCTGCCAGCCGATGCGCGGCAGCCGAAATTTTCTCCCCAACTGCATCGGCACGGCCAAGCTTTTGATTGCGGCAATACCGGCCTGAATCAATTTTTCGACCGGGACATCCTGAATCTTGTCAATTTCAGACGCGCTCAAGCCAAGCTGCTTCGCAACGGCCGTTCCTAGCTTCGCCGAATCCCCCGGCGCCGACGCATTCAGCAAAGATCCGCTTTCGACAACGGCGCGATGAAAGAGCCCCTTTGCGGTAGGCATGGCCATCAGAGTGTTCACTTTGCCGCCCCCACCCGATTGGCCAAAAATCAACACGTTTCCGGGATCGCCGCCGAAGTTGGCGATGTTGTCCCGCACCCATTCGAGCGCAGCAACCAGATCGAGCATTCCGGCATTCGCCGAATCCGCGTATCGCGGCCCGCCTATTTCCGCCAGGTTCAAATAACCGAGCACTCCCAGCCGATGATTGAGCGATACGACAACCACATCGCCCCGTCGGCTCAAGTTCTCCCCGTAGTAGGACTTCAACTCCTGCCCCGAGCCCGCTTCGAATCCGCCGCCATGCAACCACACCATCACAGGACGTTTCTTTCCATCGTTCAGGCCCGGTGACCAGACGTTGACGAGAAGGCAATCTTCGCCCGGTCGGCCGTCGTCCCAGTCGAACATCCAGGCCACTTCGTCGTCCGCCCACCCGGTGCGCGGCTCCTGCGGCGAAACGAATCCGTATTGCATCGAGCTCCGAAGGCCGGTCCATGGCTTCGGTTTGGTAGGCGCCATAAACCGTGCCTCGCCTGCTGTGGTACCAGCGTATGGAATACCCTTGAACGTGTAAATACCGTTGCGCGTGAAGCCTCGCACTTTTCCCGCAGTTGTTTCCACGATGGCATTCTCGTTGGAGCCAACGATCGTGGTATTACAAAATCCGGCAAGTTCGACGTGTGTGCGAGTCTTGGCGGCCGTGGCCGCAGGCATCAGCGAGACCGCTCCTGAAAGGCCCGCGAATGCCGCGGCACCTTTGATCAAGTCCCTGCGGCCGATCAGCCGATCCACGGCCTTGCTGGTGTCCGCAAGTTTCTTACCTCCAGGAATCGCTGACTTTTTCATGTTCGAGGCTCCCAATCTAGGAATTAAAACCGCAAACTCAAAACTGACGTCGAACTACCCAGCACACGGGAAGCGCAATGGCGCTGCGCGCGGGGTGGAGCGCGCTGCGCCGCTCCTCAGGAAGCCACCATACGCTTTCGATGGCCACGGCGGCGTCCCGAACCTGCGGATCAAAACCTGAAGCGTGCTACCAACTGCAAGATGCGCGGATCGCGCGCCGCGCTCGCGTTTCCGAATGCCGTCGTATCGCTCGCCGCCCCGGAGGGTCCGTTGAGGAGCAGCGGCCCGCCCGGCGTGGGGAGATACACCGCGAGACTGTTTACACCCGCCCACTGCGTATGGTTGAAGGCGTTGAACGCATCAATCCGCATCTCCAGTACGTAACGCTCAGCGAAAGCAAAATTCTTCTGTAGCGACATGTCCCAATTGTTGATTCCGGGACCAAAAGCCACCATGTAGGGCGATTCAAGCCCCAAACTCGGCGCCGACGGCGTGGTGAATGCGGCAGGATTCAGTCGGTTTAGCGGCCCTCCACCTCCTCTCACTCCCACAATCGGTTGTCCCGTCAGAGCGATGCGCGCCGTCTCCGTGTAACTGCCCGTCAGGGTCGACTGGCCAAACGGGCCACCGAAGAGGTTGAAACAATCCGTGATGCAAAGATCCAGATTGTCGCCGACTCCGATCTCATCGAAACTTACGGGGAAGGGATTGCCGGTTGTGAATCGCGTAATACCGGAAATCTGCCACCCGTCAAGCAAGGTGTGTGCCAAGCCGTTGGATTTGAAAATAGATGGGAAATTATAGACGTAGTTCACCACAAAATTGTGGCGTTGGTCGAATGGCGCATAGGTGTAAAACGCTTGGTGCTGACGACCGTCGATGCGAACAGGGCTAAAATCCGCTCCGACGAAGCCTGCCACCGGCGTGTCCGTAAGGTTCTTGCTATAGGTGTACGAGGCGCCTAGGGTCAGCGAACGGCCAACTTGTTTATTCAAGGAAACCTGAAGCGAGTTGTAGTTCGCATTGCCCGTATTGGTAAAGTCCCAAACATCTCCTAAGCCTTGCATCGGACGAACCAAGTTTTCGGGTAGCGCGCACGCGCCCGAATAGCCGCCAGGAAGGCCTTCGAATCCCACCGTCGCCGGATCTAGGCACTGCGGCCCTGATTGAGTCGGATCTTGCGCCGAAGCCTGAAATGTGGTTCCGTACGGAATACCGTTCAAATTAAGCTCATTTGTTAAATGACGCGAGGCGGACCCTACATAAGCTGTGTCCAAAATCATCTGCCCTGGCAACTTGCTCTCCACTTCGAAGCTGTACTCATATACTGTCGGGATTTTCCCCTGAATGTCGGTCGCATAAATTGTAGGGGGAGCCAAGAAGCCGCCTCCTGGAGTTATGCTAGGGGCTCCCGAGGGGCAACCTACGCTATTAACGCACCCACCCGACGAGAACGTTGGATCGATGGATTCCGGAGGGTTTTGTATTAGCTCGAAAGTGCGATTACCCTGCACCCGATCATAGTAAATTCCGGCTCCAGTGCGAATCACAACCTGTTGCTTCCCGGTCACGTCCCAAGCGATTCCGGCACGCGGTCCAATCTGCGGTGCACGGCTATCCTGTAGATATTTGCTAATCCCTTGGTTGCCCTGCACGATGCCGTCTTCGAGATTTCCCGAGCCGGGAATGAGCAGACCTACATCGGCCGGAGTAGGCGCTGCGCAATTTGGGAAGCTTGCCGGACAGCCCGCGTTGGTAGGCCGGTACAAGACTGGCGCGTTAGCCGGATTGTAGAGGCTTGGAATGAAATTGGACATCTGTAGCAACGCATCATATTGCGGCTGATACCAGGAAAGCCTAACGCCGTAATCCAGCGTGATATTCGGAGTAATCTTCCAGGTATCCTGAACGTAGCCTTCGAAGTTCGTGTAGCGATATTCCCCGGTCAGGAACGAGTTGGCTTGGTCGAAAGTGCTGAAAATACCCAACGCTAGATTCGCCAGACCGTTTCCAGTGTCATAGGGGTTTGCCGAAGAGCTTCCAAAACCGTAATTGCCGTTGGCATCAGCGAACGCGGTCTGATTTTTACGGCTTCGCTGTACGTAGATACCTGTCTTGAAGGAGTGTTGTCCCCACACTTTGCTCAGATTATCAGTTACGTCGATATCGGTGTTGTAATTCAGAAATGGTGCGTCCGCTGTGGTTGTTGTGGCGCCGGAACCTGCCAGCGCATTGCTTCCATAACTGATCGAGGGAATGAAACCGGTGGAGGCATTGGGATACAGCAGTGGGAATGCGTTCGCGCCGGTCAGTCCGCTTCCGGACTGCAACAGTAGCGGGGTGCTGCCACTTTGAAGTGAATTGTTGCTTACACCGATCTCAAAGTCATCGACGGTGGTGGAGTTGAATATATAAGTGCCGCCGACATTCCACTGATAGCCCGGGGTTTTCGAGCCGTAAGGCGCCGACAAAGGAAAGCTGGTGCTCGGGGCCAGACCGCCCGAGAAGTAGCTCAAGGAGGTGTTGCTGTTGTGGATGTACGTCCCGAATAGCCGCAACTTCGAAGTCGCCGTGAAATCCAAGCGCAAGAGATCCTCTCGTCTCGGGTTCTGACTTGAATTGACCGACGCTGGCGAGCTGTAATTGAACGTGTTTCCGGAACCGCTCGTCCCAATCGCCGCCGCCGCCGGGTTCAGCGCACTGAGCGCAGTCATCCACGTCAACCCTGGCCCCCAAAGTCGATTCGCCGGAATCACGCCCAAAGTCGGCACGCCGTCCTTCAGTCCGTCGAAGCAGCCCCCGGGACTCGCCGACGTCGCACCTGGGGAGCACGCCAAACCGGTATTAGGATCTCGGATTAAGTTTCCGTTGGGATTGCCGGGAGTGGCATCGGCCGAAAAGTCGCCTGTGGCCTCGGCAGCCGTCGGAATCCAGAGATTGGCCACAGCGCCCGGAAGAAGTTGGCGCTGGAACTCCTCGCTCCAGAAGAAAAATAGTTTATCCTTATGCGTATTGAAGTGATCCGGAATGTAGATCGGGCCCCCGATCGTGTATCCAATATCATTCAATCGAAATAGAGGCCTATTGTATGCTGGGTTTGTAGCCCCCCCGGGAATCGTCGCTGCTTCTTCTTTCAGAAATGCGTTGTTGGCGTTGAGGCTCTCGTTCCGATGGTACAAGTAAGCGCTGCCATGAAACTGCGAGGTTCCGCTCTTGGTGATCATGTTCACCTGCGCGCCAGACGAGCGCCCGTACTGCGCCTGGTAAACGCCCGTTAGAACGGTGAATTCTTGAATTGAGTCGAGACTAAGGGTCACGTTTTGAACTCCGTTCAACCCGATGTCGATATCGCCAATTCCGTTGATCGTTAAGTTATTCGAATTATTTCTCACGCCGTTTGCGGAAAATTCGCTAATTCCGCCCGTATTTGCAGTCTCTTCAACGGGCACGCCTGATACACCCGGCAGTAGTCCCACGAGCGTGAGCGGCGTGCGCCCGTTTACTGCGTCATTTTGTATCTGCTGACCCTCGACTGTCCCAGTTCTCTCGGCGTTCTCCGTTTGCAGCGCAGCTTGCTGCGCGGTGACCGTCACGGTTTCACTGACGGTACCAACACGCAATGAAACCGTGGGGATCGCCACCTTCTGGCTGGTGTGCAAAACGACATTCTGCTCCTCGAACTTCTGGAAGCCGCTGGCCACGACAGCGAGTGAGTATGCGCCCGGAGGCACGCCCGGAAGGACGTATTGCCCTTGAGCGTCGGTAGTCGCTGAGAGCCTAAACTTCTGAGTTGTGCTCGTGGCGGTAACGGTTGCGCCCGGCACTACCTCGCCCTGCTGGTCAACCACTCTGCCCGCAATCGATCCATTTTCATTTTGACCGACGGCCACCCGAGTCCCGGCCAGGACCAAGACAACGACCAGCAGAAGTCCACGAAACCACGGCGCCACACCCTGAATTCTCATTTCATTCCCCTCGCTAAAATTCCACAAGACGGCGAAACAGCTTTCCAAAACCGGGTCGGTAGAAAGCAGTGCCGCCCGCACCTCAGCTAGAAGGCCGACAGCAGCCCAATAGTCACGAGCGGGAAGGTATTCTAAGAAGCTGCATTACGGTCAAGGATGCTACGGTACATAACGCGCTTCGTTCAGAGATGTGTTGTTGTTTCAGCAGGATAGCGCGATTGAGTTGGGCGTATCATACGGTAATTTGCAGGTTTTCTAATTGACACAGCTTCTCGATTGGAGCACACTCCCGCGCAATTGGAGTGGGGGTCGTGATGTCGCACCTGAGTACGGTGGGTCTAATAGGCGGTGATGAGAATCGCGGATTTCCGACCGGCGATGCGGAGCGCGAATCTATCCTTCAGCAACTCGACCGCATTCTAGCTCACCCAACTTTCCGCCATAGCAAGCGATACCCCAACCTTCTTCGCCATATCGTCGAGCATGCTTTGAGGGGCGAGGGCCACCTCAAGGAACGCACACTCGGAGTCGAAGTCTTCGGCCGGGACCCAGATTACGATACGAACGAAGATCCTATTGTTCGTATTGCGGCTGGCGAAATTCGCAAGCGAATCGCCCAATATTATCACGAGCCCGGGCGCGAGAAAGAACTGCAGATCGATCTGCCGTCCGGATCCTACGCTCCCGAATTTCGCATGCCCCAGGAACTCCAGCCCTTCGAGCAGACTCGTCTTCATCCGGGCCAAGCGAGCGGATTCCTCTTTGCTCGCACACGCGGCTTCTTCGGCCGGCGGCTTTTTATCTACTCGCTGATTGCAATCGCGTGCGTCGCGGTCGTGGCCGGGACGGCGCATGTGAAGGCGTGGACAGCCGAAAACGCGCTCGAAAACTTCTGGTATCCGGTGCTCCGCTCACCGGAGAGCGCCTTGGTTTGCGTTGGAGAACCTGGTTCTGCCAATCCTCCGGCCCGGCGTCCGGTGGATTTCAGCGTCGCCGATCACATCTACGACGCGTCCGACCACATCGCTTTTTCGGACGCCAACGCCCTGTTTCGCTTGGCTCAATTCCTGGGTAGTCGCGGGAAAAATCCCAGGCTTGAGGCGGCTACTTCGACTTCGCTGACCGATTTGCGCCAGGGCCCGATCGTGCTGGTAGCCGGCTTCGACAACGCATGGACGCTTCGAATTTCGCAGCCGTTGCGCTACCACTTTGGCGATTCTCCCGATCTCAAAGTGTTTTGGATCGCCGACCGCGACAAGCCGTCGAAGAGAAACTGGTCGGTGAATTTCAGCGAGAAATACTCGCAACTGACACAGGACTACGCCATCGTCTCCCGGTTCTCCGATCCGACTACTGGCGAGCCAGTTGTAGTTGCGGCCGGGCTTGGCGAGAACGGCACAACCGCCGCCGGCGAGTTTCTGACCGACGAAAGCGAAATGGAAAGCGCTACCAAACACGCGCCTAGGAATTGGCGAAACAAAAACATCGAGGTCGTAATCGCAACTCAGGTGATTGGCGGAAGCTCTGGCCCCCCTAGCGTGATCGCCACATACTACTGGTAGGACTGAACCTCGACCCTGGCTCCCAGCCTTACACGAGCGAAGAGGGCCCTCGACGCGAAATACCATTCAGCACAATTTTATCTCGGACGAGAATAGGATGAAACGCATCCCAGCCAGAACATGTTAGGCGTCGGATGCGTTGGCCGGTGCCAGCAGTCGTCGGGGCAGTTGAGCGCATCTCGCTAAAATCGGAACTACAGCCACTCTTTCATCGCTTCTTAAAACCGCGAGGGCATGGGGTTATGCGTGCGGAGACTTCCGCTTCGCGGACCGAACGTTGCCGAACGAGGGCGATCCGTTGAGGCACGGTAAGACTAGTTCCTTGCTGGCGGACGGCGCAACTCCGGCCGTTGCACGACGGTGCGTTTCATGGGAGTTTGCGCAGACGGGTGCGTTTTTGATGTAAGATCCTGAAACTAAATGGTGGTATCGATAGGGCCTCGGTTGGGCTGCCGGGACCGTGTTTTCAAGGAGAAGGATTGGTAGGGGCGGTGGGGATCGAAATTCGCCCGTCCAGTATTCTCACGGACTTGAAAAAAACTCTGCGGAATAGAAAGAAACAACTTAGCACTCCAGGGAACGCCTAATGCTGCCCTAAAGCTGCCTCGTTTTTCATCCCGCCTTTCGCATCGGCACCAACATTTCCACAACCTTTCCGTGTGCTTCCCGCAGAGCTTGTGGGACTGCCTGCGTGTAAATGTTCATGGTTGTCCGAATGTCGGCATGGCGCAGCAGTTCTTGCTGGACCTTGATGTCAACACCGAAAGCCCGAAGAAGAGTCGAATATGTGTGACGAAATGTATGCCAGCCGATGCGTCCAATCCCGGCGGCTTTCCCCGCAGGAACAAGATAATGTTCCTGCAGGCGTCCAGGCCAGAACGGTTTTCCAGTCTCCGGATTCGCAAAAACCCAATCGCTGTCCTTTGCGTGCGGAGTTGTCCTTGTCTTGTGCTCCTGTAACAGCTTGGCAAGGACCTCATCAACGGGCATCCACTTCTTTGAATACTGCGTTTTCACATCGTCTTCGACTCCAGCGACCCATGAACGCTGGATTTTCACCCGCAAGTCATTCCAGTCGAAATCTCCCCACTTGAGACCTAGCGTTTCACTCACTCGAAGCCCGAGGCAAGCCGTCACGATGCACATAGCCCGACAGGGTTCGGGTACGTGCTCGATGAATCGGAGAAACTCCTCGATAATGAGCGTTCGAGGTTCGCGCAAACGCTTAGACGAACCCCTGATGTGAACGAGGTTCATGGGGTTGATTTGGAATGGAATCAGCTCCCACCGCATCGCCCAGTTGAACAAAATGTGCATCATTCCACGAACATGCCCTTTGCTCTTCGGGCCAAGGCTAAGGCTCTCAATCCACATCTCGACCGGGAGAGGCTTCATCTTCGCGAGAGGAACATCCTTCCAATGCGGCCTGATGTAATTCTTGATCCAGGATTTGTACCGACTCTGGGTCGAACGCCGCGGGGGAATTGCCTCTCGGATGTAACGGTCCATAACCGCTCCGAACATCACCTCTTCGGCTAGCTGTGGCTCATTGATCGAAAGGCGCATTCCTTCTGTCGCCTTCCAAGCTTCGGCTTTCGAGGGATATTTCAGTACCGTTCCCACAATCACCGAGTTTTCCTTTCGCCCGCCGCTTGATGCCTTGGACCGATAGGTCCACGCCCAAACGTCGGGGCCTCGCCTGCGGTGCTTTCTACGTAGCCAACCAAACTGATACCGTGCTCGCTTGAACATTCGGAATTCCTCCTAGTTCGTGCGGCACGGATGGCAAGGCGAATTTAACTGAGATCGTAGCCACGAGTCCAGTTCCGATGCACGAAAAAACCAGTGCCCTCCGATCCGATAACCGGGCAGGCTTCCTTGGCGCGCATAGCGTTGGAGGGTTTTGACGTGAATGTTGCCCAGCAGCTTGGCAGCTTCCTCGCTGTCCAACAGGGGTTCAAATTCAATCGCCGCCTCAGCCATAGAGCCTCCTAACAAGACACTTTAATTGCCGACTACAGTTCCCCGTCCGCGAGTTGCCGAAAATACGATTTGCTCGGGTCGTTGTAATAAGGCTTGAGGTAACAGAACATCGGCGGCATTGGATTGATGCCGTCGTACGCGATGGTGATGGACTGTGCGTTTCGCAACTCGGTGAACGTCTTCGTATCGAAACGGAAATCACTCTGCTGGACATAGCTCTTCGAGGTCGTGATGTTGGCCTTATTCGAGAGAGCTTTTCCGGTCACAAAATTGACTCGTGTATCGTGCCCCGTCTCGGAAAAGTTGTAGGCGACCTTGAGCTGGTCTTCCCGCCCGCAAAGTTCGCTGGCCGTCTTCGCGGAAAAGTCGTCCGACAAGGCGAGGAAAATCTTTGTCCGAAACGTCTGTAAGAGCGTGCGCCAGGTCTCACCCGGCAAAGCAGACTTGAGCGAACTGATGCTCTGCGTAGCAACAATCGAGATGCACTTCGGCTGGCGCGACAGACTGAAGAACTTTTCATCCCCGGTCGGTTCGTTCTCCCCTACGGTTGCGAAATGTTGGTACTCGTCACACAGAAAGAGCACCCGCCGGAAATACTGCTCGGAATGGGCCTCAATCCTGGGCACACGATCAACAACGGCCCGCTCGAAGTCGAGCTTCATCATCACGCCGATGGCCTTGGCCAGGCCGGGGTTCATGCTGACCGGAAAATTGAGGGCGCAGACCTTGCCGCTTTCAATAAGCCAGGAGAACGAAGGCAGGGGTCTGCCGTATTTGAAATCGGCGTTCGCTTGAGGGTCGAAGCACTCCTTAGGAGGGCAGAAAACTCGCTTCACTTTCGGGTTCTCGTCGAAGAGCGAAGGGAATACCGAAATTCCCTCCACAATCGAGGTCCTCAGCTTGGGCTCGATCCGTTGCCAGTCACTGTGAAACCAGCGCTTCACCGCTTCCAGTTTGGCTCTCTTATCCGGGTCGGCTTTTTCGGGTGCTGCAACGGTCGCCCTTTGATACTCGATCCCGTGCTTCTTGAGCTGACGCTCGATCTCGGGCGTCGCTTCGGCTCGATACAGTTCCTTCTCTTTGTTCTCGTCCGGGGCAAAATCGAAGTCGAGAAGAGACTCGACATGCTCTTGGTAAACGGTTTTCGGAATCAGAATGAAATGCCGGTCGAGAAGCATCTCTTCCGCCTGCTTGATTCTCTGCTCAAGAATCTCAGGTGAGATGGCGCAGTAATAGACATCGAACAAGGTCACGTAATCGAAGGCCACTTTGTGAAGCAGGATGATGAACTTCACAAGATTCGTGTAGGCTTGCTGCCAGAAGGGTTCCTTCCCCTTGCCGAACAGGTTGTTCATAAGCGATGCAATGCTGTAGGCCAGCGCGTAGGCGTCGAGGTCGTTGTGTAACGGGTTGTAGCGATACTCCGAATCGAGGCTGACTTCGACATAATCCTCTTCTCGCTTGTGTCTCTGGAGAATTCCTCGCACCTTATGGCAGAAGTCTCCTTTCACTTCGAGGATCAACCCTCCGATCCGCTTGGCCCGGTCGTGTGCCTGATACGCGAGGATCTGGTCCGCAAACGGATACATGCAGCAGCTAGTTTTGCCGATCCCAACGGCACCGAGAATGGCAATGCCCGTATAGAGGCCCCTCTGAGGAATCACGAGCCATTTGGGATTCGGAGAAGGGGTCGGTTTACGTTGGTTGTGAACCTCTCCGACGACAACGAAGAGCTGGTCGCGCTTTCGCGGTTCGGGATAACGCGGCAGGCGTCCTGGCTTATCGGGCCGCCGCAGCTTTAGCGTGAAGATATAGATGCCCGAAAGGACCACGGAATAGGCCAGCCAAGGGGTTGCATATAGCATCGTGAGGGTAAGGTATTTGAAACTGAGATACGCATCCGGTGCCCGGAGCGCAACCACCTGCAGAAAGATGTTCGACTCAGGGAACGGGTAAAGGTAGAAGAGCGTGAGCCCAGTCGCAAGCGCCAGAACACCGGCAATCGAATGCCGATAGTCGAGAATGCCGGTCATCAAGCACCTGCCTTTCGGGCCGTCAGAGATGGCGTCTCGACACCCGTCCGCTGGCTCTTCCAGCGTTTGTAATCTCGGTCTTTCGAGAGCACCTTTCTGAGCACCGAATTCACGACGTGATCCGGCCTGCTCTCGATGAACTTTGCATAGTCATCGAGCAACTCATTGACGGGCTGTTCGAGGCGAATTTCGCGCTTCACGATGATTGGTTCCCTCTGAACGATTGGCATTGGTTCTCCCTCCTCTCTTGTCTCCCTGCGGCGACAGGGCAAAGACACGCGGCGCAGTCAATTGCGCCCGTGGGCGGGAGCGACCCCACGGTTACTTTGCAGGCCGAAGGACTGAAAAGTTGGGTCGCTCCCGCCCTTTCCGCGTTTTTGCCCGCGTCCCGGTCTTGGTGGTTTGGGTTCGCATGTCATTGGTTCTGCTGGGCCTGTAGCGGGGCGGGGTAGAAAACCGACCAGAAAACCGTACAGAGAACCGATTTCAGGCGGTTTTTCTGGTGAACTGCGAGTTCTGTCCGAACGAGGAGTAGCCACGCGGCAACTAGTAAGTTTTGAATTCTATCTCCTGCCTGCGGCGCGGTCGGTTTTCAAGTACTGCGACGAGGTCTCTTTGTGTGAGCCGACCGGCTTTCCATTCCGTGAATGATCGCTCGAAGATTTCGCCCGCGAAACACTGCTTGGCGTGGTTCATGAATTCGATGTAGGGGTCTTCCAGTAATTCGAAGCGTTTGGCTTCCGAGTCCGCGCGCAATTTGAAGTAGCGGGCGACTTGCTGGGAGAGTTTGCCCGGCTGAGGGTCCGCGACCTCTCTAAAGAGTCTTTTAGCCGCCGTAAAAAGCCCTGCATCGGGGCTCGCAAACAGAAATGCGAAGCGACCGACACGGCTGAGGAACGAAGAATAGATGTCGATGTGCGTTTTGAATGCTTCGAGATTCCCTGAGCCAGGATCAATAAAGGTGAGAGTGACGCATGGCTCGCCCGCCTGGGTGGAGTCGAGGAACAGGGGAAACTTGTCAACGAAGTAGCGGATCGTGTCGGGCACCTTGTTTGCGCCGCGATAGGTGCGGCCTGGCATATCTTGTGGGCGAATCCGAAAGCATCCCTCGAAGTACTGAACCTTCTCGGCCTCACTTTCTAGGTAGTCGTGCGGGAGATTGTTGAGGACAAAGTCGAGGATGGCGAGGCGCGTCTTCATGATTTCAAAGGTGTGCGTGCGGCGGTTGCGGATGTTCTCCTTGCCAATCGCCGAATACATGGCCTTGTAGGTGAAATGAAAGACGCGGCCGTTGTTCTGGTACTTGTGCTCGGAGGCGTGGCCGCGAGCCACGAGCTTAGTTGTGAATCCGCTGGTGATACAAGACGCTTCGTTAGCGTGTCGAGGGCGTTCCCGTCGAGGCATTCGTAATCGACGCCGTGAACCTGAAGGATCACGCCTACATCGCCAGATTTGGTTAAGAAGGCGTGCGGGTCAATGAAGCCGTAGAGATTCACCTGCTCGTTGAGAGCGCCGGTTTCGGTGTACGGCTTGAGGACGTTTCTCAGATTAAGCATTCGAGGCTCTACGAATCGCTATCGGGACTGAACTTGGCCGGGTCGTACTGTGCTTTGAATTTAGCCGCTGATAGTAGGAAGCGGAGAATCTGCGGGTCCGTGTTGGTGGCCCAGCGAGCGAAAGCACACAGAAGCAGGAACATTAAAATGCCGCCGAGCAAACTCGAAAGCATGTTGAACGTGGCCGCTCCCATGATGGTGAGCGGACGTTGAAGCGTGCGATAGACCGTGTTGATTCTTCTTGTGTTCGCCATGTGCGTGCTGCCGGAGCGAATGTGGTTTAGGAACCCGGAAAGAGCCAAGCGAGGAAGTTAACGGCGGCGATGGCCATGCCGACGCCGAAGAGCACGCCGGCAAGAATTCGCTTCGAGCCACCTTCACCAAAAGCGAAGGTCAAGCCTGCGACCACGATGGAAACGAGCGAGAGACCACGAGCGATGGTCGTCGTGAATGCCTGCATCAAAACGTTGACCGCGTTCTCCCACGGTGAGCCGCCTGCCGTTTGAGCAAACGCCGACGATGCGAGAATCAGCAAGCAAGAGCACGTGAAGAGTGCGGGCCGGAGCCAGCGGGAGACCAACTTGTTTCGGAGGATTTTCTTCATTGCTGGCGAGTTCCTTTCGGATGATGCGAGCCGTGCCCGCATCGGGATTCGAAGGCAGGCCCTCGCCGGACTGTGTGGGGCGAGGCGTGTGGTGTGGGGAGACTGAAGCTTGGTTCGCAGCGAGCGGCTGCCGGGCTGTTTCCCGAAATTACACGAGTTCGCCGAATCGCCTTCGGCGGAGTTGCGAATGCCAGCAAGTTCCGATGAATGGTGGAGAACTGCTGCGTTTGCGTTTTGCTCTGCGAGGGCGAGGAGTCCAGCGAGAGTGGCCTTCTACTCTTACTAATGGGCAGAAACCCGGCAAAACCTTTCAAAGAAAAATCTTTCATGGCTGCTCCACTGTTTTATCTGTGACCCGCGACACCTTGGGGGTGTCGGGGGCGAATCGAGTCGCCGTTCTTAGCCGTGAGCGCGAGTGCCGCAACTTCAAGGCGTTGCATGATTCTGTGGACGCGAAGATGGACCGCTTGCTCGCTGAAAATGGCAATGCAGCGGTGAATGTGAAGCTTGACCTGTCGCGGCTTGCTCCCAACACCTACCTACTTGCAATTGGTCAGGCCGGCACCGAACGAAACGAATACCCGTTGGTCCTCAAATAGCTATCGTCTTGATGGGTATCGTTACAAAGTGGGGAAAGTGACACACCCTCGTGCGAGAGTCCTCAACGTGACTTCTGGGTTCGAGCACACGCTATCTTTTGGGCCTCTCCCGGCTTCTCAAAACTTCGTTCTGTGGAAGCGGACCTCGTACGAGGATGGCAACAATTCTGCTTTTGGATACAGCTGGTCAGCTCGAATCGCTAGGAGCTCCACGGGATTGGAGCTGCCATCAAAGAAAACTAAGTAAAAGAAGTAGCCACCGCAATGCTCCGCCCACAGGGATGTTTGGCGCTCGTTGGCGGAAAGAAAGAATCTGTATCCGCCATTCAGTTTGGCCACACACTTCACTTCAATATACCGCTGAACATCGTCAGCACTGTGAGACAAGAAATCATGACCACATCCAGGCCGTTTGGACGTCAAACCCAGCGTCTTCAAGGAGATTACGACGATCCGCGTGCGTGAACTTGTAGCCGTTCTCAGCATGAGTAGTTTCACATTTGGCGAAATGAAGATTGAGTTGTGGGGCCGCGATGCATACCTGATGGTCGCGCGTACTCTCGCGATACATCCGTGGCGACCGCAGTTTTTTCTCCGGCATAGGTGCTTCTCCATACCCAATTAGGATCCAGCGGAAGCGCCAGCCAATGTAATCAAGAAATATCCCTATTGATTGTGATTGCCTCACCGCCCACCTCTGGAGAGGCTTGACCCACCGCTCTTGTCTAGCAGCATGCTGCTTCGTCGGGCGATCACCTCAGTAACTTACCGGCGAGCCAGTAATCGACACTGAACTTTCCCGGGCCAGAGCAGATCAGCCAGATAAAGAAGAGCACGTACAGGACTTCCGGAAGGTACAGGAAATCATCGAGCCAGTTGAGAGGCGAGAGTTGTTTAGGTACGGTGGAAACCGCGCTGGTCAGGGTGGCGA
>JBAWEZ010000026.1:0-11502 GCA_049591475.1 Candidatus Acidiferrales bacterium | reverse complement strand
AAGCCCCTGGCAGATCATCGAGCGCCTCGCTCCTCGATCACCTCTACAACTCTGCTTGCTTCCACCCGTATTCTTGGATTACTACCTCAATGACTCAGGGGGATACGATGTGCCCAGGCATCCCTATCCGGGAATGCCATTCCGGTAAAGTAACCTCCCTAGCTTGTTCCTTATACCTAAGTGATTCCCCAAGGGCGGGAGCGGCGTATAATGGTGCAATATGACGCTGAAATATGCCGGCTGGCCATCCTCTTTTAAATACATCGAATGAAAACCGCTCAATCTGTGAATCGGACCGAGCGTGTACTACTGGTCGGGATAGCCCTGAAAGGGCAAGCGCGAAGGCCCGGAACAGAGGTGGCGTTCAGCCGCGATTCGATGGTCGAGTTGAAAGAACTCGCCGAAAGCGCCGGCGCGGACGTTGCGGGAGAAGTGCTCCAACTCCGGGAAGCCCTTGATCCGGCCACCCTCGTGGGTCGCGGCAAGTTGCAGGAAATTCGCGCTGAGGCTGAGTCGCGTCACATTCCGCTGGTGATAGTCGATCACGACCTCACGCCCGTGCAGCTGCGCAATATGGAGAAAGGCACCGGCAGGCGAGTGATCGATCGCACCCAGTTGATCCTTGATATTTTCGCCACCCACGCGCACACGCGCGAAGGTCAGCTCCAAGTGGAACTCGCGCAACTGAATTACTTGCTGCCTCGCCTTTCGGGACGCGGTGAAGAACTTTCGCGGCTCGGCGGCGGCATCGGCACACGCGGACCCGGCGAACAGAAGCTTGAATCCGATCGCCGCAAAATCCGCGAACGCGTGCGAAAAATCCAGCAGGCGATTGAGATGGTACGCACTCAGCGAGCTACTCGCCGCCGCGCGCGTCAGGCCGTGCCGCTCGGCATGGTTGCTTTCGTCGGATATACGAACGCTGGGAAATCCACGTTGTTTAACGCGCTCACGCACGCGGATGTGTTGACCTCGTCTAAAATGTTCGCCACGCTCGATCCCACGATCCGGGCGATTCGACTGCCGTCTCGCCGGCGCGTGCTGTGCTCGGACACGGTAGGATTCGTTCGCGATCTTCCGCCCGGCCTGATTGCCGCGTTTCGCGCAACGCTCGAGGAAGTTCAGGAAGCAGCGCTGCTGGTTCACGTGACCGACGTTTCCAATCCGCGCCACGCGGAGCAGGATGCCGAAGTGCTAAAGGTGCTCGGCGGCCTAGATGTGCAAAACCGGCCACGCGTGCACGTGTTGAACAAGATCGACCGCTTGTCGGAGGAGGAAGTGAGCGCTCTGCGTGGATCCAACGGCCGCGCGAATGCCGTGGTGCCTGCTTCTGCGGCAACCGGCGAAGGGCTTGGCGAGCTGTTGGAGCGTATCGACGAAGTTTTGCCGCTTGATCCGCTTGTGCGGCTCCGTTTGCGAGTTCCGCTTTCGGACGGTAGGCACTTTTCACAGGTCCAGGCGCAAGGCCGCGTCCTGCATTCGCAAGTCGTTGACGGGCATTTGTTGCTGGATGCCGAGCTCCCGCAGTCGGCTGCGCGTGGACTTCGACACCTCGCACTCGATTAGCGCTGGTAGCTACATCCTCTGAAGGCCATCGGAATTGCCTCTAGGACGCCAGATCGATCACACATCCGACTGTTCTTTTCTGTGGAAATTTCTGTGGAAAATATGACCAGCGACACCGCGCCCGTTGCCGCCTGCCACCCCTCCTTTACTGGAGTTATTCGCTTGTGCCTCTTTGTAAGCCTCCTAATAACATGAAGTTATGAGAGACTATCGCAGTTTTGGTTTGCGGGAAGGCTACGTCTGACAGGATGTATAGCTCCAGGTGAATTTTGCACAGCTTTGCAGCAAATTCTAGGCTAAGGGTTACTATCGGTGGGAGTTATCGAGTTAGGAATCAGCACGGTTTCGCTTCGGGGCGCCGGTGCCTGGGCTTCGCGTTGACTGCGACTCGCTCGGGGGCTATAGTGGGCCTAGTCGAGCCATCGTCGGGCCCAGAAATGAACTCCTCTATTTCCCGCAGCGAGAGCGACATGAATCTGCCAAACAGCCTGACAGTGCTGCGCATTTTCTTCGTCCCGCTTCTCGTGGTGGTGCTGCTTACACGCCAACCTAATTGGAATTTCTGGGGTCTGCCGATTCACTTCGAAGTGTGGGGCGTCTTGATTTTGTTGATGGCCGCGGCGACAGATGTGATGGACGGTTACATCGCCCGGAAGCGGCGCGAGATTACTACTCTCGGCATTCTTCTCGATCCGGTTGCAGACAAGCTCCTGATCTCAGCGGCATTCATCTCGCTGGTGTGGATGCATCTGATGCCTGCGTGGATGGCGGTCGTAATCATTGGCCGGGAATTTATCGTTATGGGATTGCGCGAAATCGCCTCGGTCGAGGGCCTGGTGATTCCGGCCACCGCGCTCGGTAAGACCAAAATGATTCTGCAAGTGATCGCTGGAGGTGCGGTGATTATGACGGCAAATCACCCGGCACTCATGCCGCTTGGTACAGCGCTCATGTGGCTGGTGGTCCTGAGCGCTGTCGCTTCGGCGATTCACTATTTCGGAATGTTCTGGGGCCAGATTAACTTGCGGGTCGAGCAACGCCGGCGCGACAGCCGGACCGTGGCCAAAGTCATTCTGGAGCCGAAGGAAAAGCCTCAGGATGTCCCCACTCCCTAGTTGGGAAAAACAGCTTCTTCTTGAAGTAGCGCGGCGATCCCTCATTCAAGGTGTGCAGAGACGAGCTTCCGCCGATATTTTCTCGCCGACAGCGAAATCATTTCTTTCTCCCGGCGCATTTGCCACTCTGCATTGCCGAGGACGCTTGCGAGGGTGCATCGGACAAATCGGTGCTCCGCAGCCGATCGTACCGCTGGTGGCGTACTGTGCAAGGGCGGCTGCGCTCGAAGATCCACGTTTTCGGCCCGTGAAACCGCACGAAATTCCCGAAATCGAAATCGAGCTTTCCATTTTATCGGCGCTCGAAGTGATTACGTACGAACGCATCGAAATTGGCAAGCACGGTCTGATGGTGACCAGCGGGTCAAAGCGAGGCGTATTGCTGCCGCAGGTAGCCTCTCAATACTGTTGGGATACGACGCGCTTTCTTGAGGAAACTTGCTTGAAAGCAGGGTTAGATCGCGCCGCCTGGCACGCGGAAGGAGCCCGAATCGAAGCATTCAGCGCCGAGGTGTTCTCGGAATCCGAGCTGTGTTCAGCCGTTTCGACAGCGTTACTCCCGCCGCTGGCGGAATGAATTATTGCAATTCGACGTAATCACCCGGATAGATTTCCGACAAGCTGAAGGTGATCAGCACCGTGGACGAGTTCGGTGCAGTTCGCAAGACTACTCCTTCGCCGAGACCTTCGCGGGGCACGTTGTTCCAATTCCATTTCTTCGGCACGCTTCCGAACCCGACGATGTTGACGTCTTTTGCTCCCATGTTGAAATCCTGATCGAATGCGTATCGCGGCGGCTGATACACGGTATCGTGCTGCGTTCCCTGATAACGGAAGATCCGGAAATAATCGCCCACTTTCACGCCCTGTCCTGCGCCTAGGTTCACGTACGCAACGTCCTGATTTCCCATGGCGTCGATGTAGTTTTTCCCAGCGATGATCATCGCCATCGGTTTGCCGTTGGGGAGGGCAAAACGGTCGAAATGATTCTCAATCTTGATTGGCGGAGCCGCGCGTTCGGTAAACGGAAGCACCACGTCGTCCCGTTGCACGAAGTCGCACCCGTCTTCCACCTTTGCTATGGAAACTTTTGGGCGCGCTACTATCACTTGCAGTCTTGCCACATCGGTCCAGACGTTGCCCATCTTGTGCAGGATCTGCTTCTGCCACGCCGTCCACTGGACTACGTACGGATCCCCGACTTTACGCACCACTTGGAATTCGTCGCCAGCCTTCACGCCGTCGTCGGAGCCTTTGTTTATGAAGACATCGTCTCCATTACTGAAGACGATCCTGTAGTTCGATCCCTCACCGGTGATCACGTAGGTGCTGCGCGGGACAGCTTCGTTGGTCACGATCCCGGAGCAATACACCACGCCCGGACTCGGCAACATGGGCTTGCTCTGAGCGGAAACAACCGCCCCTGAAACTGCTACAAACAGGCCAGCAACGAGAATCTTCCCACGCATAATACTCGCTCCTTGGTAAGTAATCCGCGCCTGCGACCAGGCGCCCCCATGGAGCGACCGTAGCATCGGCCTATAGGTGCGTCAAGGCAATGGTCTGCGCCGCTTTACACATTGTGTACCGCCATGATAGAAGCAAAGTTCGTCTTTTTCTGGGGTTTGGCACGGGGTAGAAGGCTCCAGAACGGACTGGAAACACAGGTGTTAGGACGCGACAGAATTTGCGCCGTGGTGGCCGCCGCGGATGCCGCCGGTATGCGCCGCCAGCTCCGCGCGGCCTTGCGTGAGACTCGCACGGTCGAATTGCGCCTCGATTGGCTGGTCGATGATCGCGAAATCAGCCGCTTTCTCCACAGCCTTCCGCCCATCCGTCGCGGAGCGACCGTTATTGCCACTTGCCGTCGTCGCGCAGCAGGCGGCCAATACTCCGGCAAGATCGCGTCGCAACTGGCGCACCTCGTTGGGGCTGTCGGCGCAGGTTGCCAGTGGTACGACCTCGAAATCGAAAGCGTGCGGCAGTGCCCGCCGGGATTGCTGGAGGTGTTGCTGGGCCAAGGCCGCCAGCTCACTTCGGCTCATTTTTTCGACCGGGTTCCCAAGAACCTCGATCGTGTAGCGAACGAGCTGTCCGGTGGCCGGTCCGATGCGATCAAGATTGCCGCGCACTGCGGTTCGCTTCGCGATGCCCGCAAAATTTTGACCCTCGCCGCCAAGCGCAAGAAAATAGTCGCCGTACCCATGGGAGACATGGCGCTGCCGGCGCGATTGCTCTCCGTCCGGGAGGGCAGCGCGTTCACGTACGCGCCAGTCGAAAATGCCACTGCGCCTGGCCAAGTCTCCCTCGACGAAATTAAGCATCTTTACCGCGCCGACCGGCTCACCAGCCGCACGCCGATCTACGGCGTGATCGGCGATCCGGTGGGCCATTCGCTTTCCCCGGTCATGCAGAACGCTGGATTCGCAGCGCGTCACTTGGACGCCATGTATCTGCCGTTCCTGGTACGCGACCTGCGCGATTTTGTCCACGAAGTCGGGCCACTGGGTATTCGCGGCTTTAGCGTCACGATTCCTCACAAAGAGCGCATCTTGCATCATCTCGACGGCTGCGATCCGCTAGCCGCAAGAATCGGCGCGGTCAATACCGTCGTTGTCCGGGGCGGTGGCAAACTTTACGGCTGCAACACCGACTACGTTGGTGTGCTGCGCTCGCTGGAAAGCCGCATGCCGCTGCGCGGGAGCCGTGTGCTGATCGTCGGAGCAGGAGGCGCGGCGCGCGCGGTTGCCTTCGCTCTGGCCCAATCCGGCGCAATCCCGTGCGTAGCTGCGCGTCGTCCGAAGCGGGCGAAAGCGCTGGCTCGTGCGGCAGGCGGCGAGGCGATTCCCTGGGTCCGCATTGGCAAGGAGTTTTTCGACGCGATCGTCAACGCCACGCCCGTGGGCATGCACCCGCGCACAGCAGACTCGCCGCTCAACGCGCGCGAGTTGAATTGCCGGCTGGTATTTGACACCATTTATCGCCCCAGAATTACGAAGCTGCTGCAGTTGGCGATGCAGCGTGGCATCGACAGCGTATCTGGCGTGGAAATGTTCGTGGCGCAAGGCACGGCACAATTTGAAATTTGGACCGGCCAGCGTGCTCCCGTGGACGCGATGCGCCGCGCCGTGCTTCGCGCCCTGGCGCGTGAGGAAGCGCTCGCCGGTAAATCGAAAGCGGGGAGGAAATCCCGGGTCGCGCGATGATTCAGCCTGATTTCAAGACGTTCTCGCGATTGGCGCGGCACGGAAATCTGGTCGCTGTCTACGAGAATTACACCGCGGACCTTCTCACTCCTGTCGGGGCGCATCTGAGCATGGCTCGCGGCGCCAAGTATTCGTTTCTGCTGGAAAGCGTGGAAGGGGGCGAAAACATCGCCCGCTACACCTTCGTCGGAGCGGATCCGTCCGAGGTGTTTCGCTCGCGGGGTAAGGAATGCGCGCTCGAATCCGATGGCAAGCGCACGCAACTGGAGGGCGATCCCATCAGGCATCTTCGCCGTCTTACCAATCGCTATCATCCCGTGCGCGTGCCGGGCCTCCCTCCTCTGATCGCCGGCGCGATCGGCTACTTCGCTTATGATATGGTGCGCCTCGTCGAGCGCATTCCGGCCAACGCCCGCGACGATATGGACCTCGATGATTGCGTGATGATGTTCTACCTCGGTCTGGTGGCCTTCGATCACGTGCAGCATCGGGTCTGGATTATTCGCAATGTTTTCACCGAAGGCTCCGGCAGCCTGCGGGAAAAATACGATGCCGCCGTCGACGAAATCCGCCGCACGCGCCGCGTGCTCGATCGGCCGCTGCCGAGGCGAGAGCGGGCGCCGCAATCGAAGCCTCTCCGCGTGCGATCGAACATGTCCAAGTCGAAATTTACGGCTGCGGTGCACAAAACCAAGGAGTACATCCGCGCTGGTGATGCGTTTCAAATCGTGCTCAGCCAGCGTCTCGAAGCGCGCACGTCCGCTGATCCCTTCGAAATCTATCGTGCGCTGCGCGTGGTGAATCCGTCTCCGTATCTTTATTTCCTCAAACTCGGCGATGTTTCCGTGGTGGGCAGTTCACCCGAAATGCTTGTCAAAGTGCAGGCACGCGATGCGTATTATCGTCCGCTCGCCGGCACGCGACCGCGCGGCCGCGACGAAAAGGAAGACCGCCGGCTCGAAGTGGAATTACTGGCCGATCCCAAGGAACGCGCCGAGCACGTGATGCTCGTCGATCTGGGCCGCAACGATCTGGGCCGCGTTTGCGAATATGGGTCCGTGAAGCCTGATCGCCTCATGTTCGTCGAACGCTATTCGCACGTGATGCACATTGCATCGAGCCTACACGGCCGCTTGCGCCAGGATGTGGACTGCTTCGACGCGCTCATGGCCTGCTTCCCGGCCGGGACACTTTCCGGAGCGCCCAAAGTCCGCGCCATGCAGATCATCGACGAACTCGAACCCACGCGCCGAGGGATTTACGGCGGGGCGATACTCTATCTCGACTTTTCCGGCAATCTCGATTCCTGCATTGGGCTCCGCACGCTGGTGGCCAAGGGCGGCAGCGTTTACGTGCAGGCAGGCGCGGGCATCGTTGCGGATTCCGTCCCGAATACCGAGTATCAAGAGACGCTCAACAAAGCCCGCGCGCTGATTCGCGCGCTCGAAATCGCCACCGGAACTCGCGCGGATTAGCCGTCTGCGTTATTCTAGAGATTCCCCATGCTTCTATTACTCGATAACTACGATTCGTTTACCTACAACCTGGCGCAGTACCTCGGCCAGATGGGCGAAAAGCTGGAGGTACGCCGCAACGACGAAATTTCGCTCGAAGAAATCGAGCGCATGCGCCCCGAGCGCATTGTGATTTCTCCCGGCCCGTGCACGCCTCAGGAAGCGGGCATCAGCATTCCCCTCATCAAACGCTTCGCCGGAAAAATCCCCATCCTCGGCGTGTGCCTGGGGCATCAGGCCATTGGCGCCGCGTTCGGCGGCCGCGTGATCCGCGCGAAAAAAGTGATGCATGGCAAGACCAGCGAAATACATCACGACGGACGGACGATCTTTCGCGGCCTTCAGCAAAATTTTGTCGCCACACGCTATCACTCGCTGATCGTCGAACGGAAATCGCTGCCGCGCTTGCTCGAAATATCCGCCGAGACGGCCGACGGCACCATCATGGGCCTTCGGCATCGCAAGATGAAAGTGGAAGGCGTGCAATTCCATCCCGAGTCCGTTCTCACGGCTTCCGGCTTCAAGCTGCTCCAGAATTTTCTGAGCGTCTAGCGTGCGTCCAATTTCGAGGCGACTGATTGCTCTCGTTGGCGTCGCCGCGATTGCCATTGCTGCTGCAGCCGGCCACTCGCTTACGCGTCGGTTACCACATCCCACGCCTCGCGCATATCTCGGATTCGACGCCAACAATTATCCGGGAGATGCCGCGCTGCCTGCGCTGGGGCGCACTTTCTCGTTCGCGGGCTATTGGCTCAACCAGCCGCCCGGCGGTGCGTCCGTTTCTTGGTCGGGAAAACGCGAGATTCTGCGCCGCGACGGTTTTGGATTTCTGCTGCTCTTTAACGGTCGATTGGAACGTAATCTGCGAAACCCGGCACGAGCAGCACAACTCGCCGCGTCAGATTCCGTATCCGCCACGAACGCAGCACTTCGCGAAGGTTTTCACCAGGGCACGATTATTTTTCTGGATCAGGAAGAAGGCGGCGAAATGGAACCCGATCAGATTGCCTATTTGCTCGCATGGATCGACGGCATCGACGCTGCGCATTTCCGCGCTGGAATCTACTGCTCGGGAATTCCCACGAGCGCAGGAAAAGATGGCATGGTAATCACCGCGGACGATATCCGGCGGCGCGCCGGAAATCGCGCCATTTCTTTCTTTGTTTACAACGACGTGTGCCCTCCCTCGCCCGGCTGCGCAATGTCCGATCAGCCGCCTGCACCACCGGCCAGCGGCGTGCCGTTTGCTTCCGTGTGGCAGTTCGCCCAATCACCCCGGCGTCGCCAGTACACAGTACGTTGCAGCGGAACCTACAGTTCTGAAGGAAATTGCTACCCGGTTGATTTCGGACGCGGCGGCGCGCTGATCGATCTGGACTCCTCCACCTCGCCCGATCCGTCCGATGGACGCCGATAGTTTTTGGCGAGATTCTTCGCGCGGCGTCTGCCCGCGTCCTCGCCGCACTTGCCACACCGCCGCTGTTATCTTCTTGGTGCTCGGCGTGCCATAAACAGTCCTGGATCGATCGAGGCGAGGCTAGACCGCGTTTTGGAATAGGTGTGTGAAGCTTCACAAACCGCAAGGCGCGGCTGATTTTGTGGGAAGGTCTTCTACGCTGGGGAACCACGGCCCAGCGCAGTTGCGAGCTCGGCATGGCAATTCCCTCCGACGTCTTCAGGATAATTTGCTTCCAAAGAGGTCAGGAAACAGCGTGGCCGCGTTGCGCTTCGGCCGCCGAAAACGCCACCAGCGCTTCGAGCTTGTCGCGTGCAGCGCCGCTATCGATCGATTCGGCCGCCACCTTCACGCCCGCCAGAAAATCCGTCGCACGCCCGGCCGCGACCAGCGCCGCAGCCGCATTCGCCAGCACGATTGCGCGATGCGGTCCGTGCACGCGATAGAGTAGCGACCGTCCAAAAATTTTGTGGATGATTTCCGCGTTGTGTTTCGCGTCACCGCCGCGGATTGCATCCAGCGGCGCGCGGTGCAGCCCGAAGTCTTCTGGCGCGACCGTGTAGTTTCGCACCACCGCGTCGCGCAGCTCGGAAAGGTACGTGTCGCCGGCGATCGAAATTTCGTCCAGGCCGTCCGCGCCGTGCGCCACGATCGCGCGCCGCACGCCCAGCTCTCCCAGGGCCCGCGCTAGCAGCTCCGTCAACGTCGCGTCGTAAACGCCCACCACCTGCGCGGAAGCCCCCGCGGGATTGGTGAGCGGACCAAGTAAATTAAATACAGTACGCATGCGCAGCTCGCGACGCGCGGGCATCGCATGTCGAGTGGCCGAATGCATTACCGGCGCGAACAAAAATCCGATGCCAATTTCTTCGATGGCTTCTGCCACACGCTCCGCAGGCAAATTGATCCTCACGCCCAGATGTTCAAGCACATCGGCTGAGCCGCAGCGCGAACTGATCGACCGGTTGCCATGTTTGGCGACGCGCACGCCCGCGCCCGCCACCACAAATGCCGAAGCCGTAGACACGTTGAAAGTACCGGCGCCATCACCACCCGTGCCGCACGTGTCCACCAGCGCTTCGTCAGCGGCCCAGGCTCTACCCGCGATAATCGGCGGCGCGTGCCGCCGCATGGCAGTGGCGAATCCCACCAGCTCGTCGACGGTCTCGCCCTTCATTCGCAGCGCGGTTAGTAGCCCCGCAATCTGCGCATCGCTCGCGGCGCCAGCGAGGATTTGCTCCATCGCCGCTTCGGCTTCCACGCGGGAGAGATCCTCTCCCGCCACGATTTTCTCCAACGCTTCCGGAATCATTTTCGGGTTCTGATCGTGAAGATTTCCCGCTTGGCTAGGGATGCCTGGGCACATCGTATCCCCCTGAGTCATTGAGGTAGTAATCCAAGAATACGGGTGGAAGCAAGCAGAGTTGTAGAGGTGATCGAGGAGCGAGGCGCTCGATGATCTGCCAGGGGCTTTGATTTTCTTTGTGGGAGTTGGGCCGCACGAGATTGAAGTAGAGCTGGTACGTGTGAGCTTTGGCGAGGAAGTCGCCGCGGCTGGAGAAGTCTTCGAGGTCAAAGAACTCATCTTCTTCGAGGCGGTGCACGGTTTCGACATCGCTTTGGTAGGTGTGAGCCGAAGGTGGGATGCGCACGTGCTGGCTGTCGCCTAGAGCGTTGGGGAAATCGCCCTTGAACTCGCCACCGTTGTCGGTTTGCCAGACCAAATCGCGGAGCGAGACGCCGTAGCGATCCAGATGCTGCTGGATGCGTGCGGCGAACACAGCGCTGGCCGAAGCGCTGCGGCCTTCGGCGAAAGCCCAGAACAGCAAGCCGCTGCGTACGTCGCGAGCCGTGTACTGGATGACGGGGAGTTTCAGCTGTTGGGCCTGCGTCCAGTAGCGCGGGATGTCGTCGAGATCTTTGGTGTCGGCGCTGATCTGCTGGAACAGAGCCCAGCGTGCCTTGATGTGCGCCAGATCCTGTTTACGCTGGTATTTGCGGCGGCGCTTTTTGATCAAGCCATGCTGGTGCCAAATGCGCTCGAGGGCGCCGTGGCTGATGGGCAGATCGAATTCGCGGATCAAGCGGCGGGCGCCGAAGGTGGGCAGAGTTTTGCGGAGTTCGAGCAGCTGAGCTTCGCGGCCAGGCGGCGTCTGGTGCGGCTGATGGTGACGCGCACGAGACTGCTCGAGCAAGCCCGAAGGACCGTGCTGCAGGAAGCGGCGCAGCCACTTACGGACCGTGGGTACGGTAGTGGCGAAGAGCCGCGCCGTGGGCTTGATGCCTCGCTCTTTGGCGCTTTCGACCAGACGCAGGCGATGATTGTAAGTGTTGCCCTTCATTTCACGAATCAGATCAAAGTAACGAGCCGACATGGCCCGCGCATTTTAAAGGCACGGCGCGATGAGCCAGCCGTGGAAAAGCCGCTGCGTGGAAAACCAAAGGCAGGTTTCCCACTGCGCTTGGGAATCCCGCCCAACCCACGGGATTCCCACTTTCCCACCGCTGCGACGGTGGCGATCATCTTCCTTTCCCATTCAACAACAACTCCATCTCCCTTCGCCTCTTCGGACTCACACATTTCAATCCCGCCAGGGGGATACGATGTGAGTAGGCTCTTCCACGTACGCCAGGTCCTTGACAAT
>JBAWEZ010000025.1:0-4268 GCA_049591475.1 Candidatus Acidiferrales bacterium | reverse complement strand
AGTTTGCCCTTAATTACATTCCGCCGCAGCGCGTTTGTTATTGCAGCTTTCGCGGCCTCATATCCGTTTGGTCGTTTCTCTGGCTCCCATGTCTCTACATAGACCTGATCGCTGGATGGATCGTTACCCACGGTTAAAAGTGCTGCCTGAATAATGGTCAATTCATCGCATAACCGCCAGTAATCTAAGCCTTCCATATCGCGTTCCTTTATGTTGCTCTCGGATCAGGAGACTGCTTCGGCCAACTAAGGCTGTCAGCCATGGTTCCAGTCATCCCATAAAGTACACCTTGTGCCTAGGGCGTCCAAAATTATGCGGATAACCGGTATCATTCCGTTATGCCCAAGAACATCACAGACAGGGGCGGAGAGGCCGACGCTCGGATCGTTATTGACCGCCTGCTCCGGGAGGCTGACTGGGACATCGAAGACAAGTCTCAGGTTTCGACCGAAGAAGCTGCCGCTGACGGCCGTGCCGACTACCTGCTTAAGAGTATGCTCACACGACCATTGGCTGTGGTCGAGGCTAAGCGGTTTTCAACTGATCCATACAGCGCAAAGGCTCAAGCCCGCGCTTATGCCGAGACACTGCTTGCGCCGTTTATCGTGCTCTCCAACGGCCGCGAACACTACTTCTGGGAGTACGAAACCGGCGACGCTCGCCCCGTAATCGGTTTACCTTCGCGAGCTGACCTTGAACGCCGGGCCAATCTACGCCGTCACCGCGCTGGCACTCTCAAGGAGAGTCTCGAAGCTTTGCCCCTCCCTGACCGTTTCCGTTTCAAGGGCGAGGAGGTGGACGCTCGGCCCTATCAGTTGCGATGCCTGCAAGCCGCAGACCAGGCTCTTCTAGCCGGTCGCCGCCGCATGTTGTTTGAGATGGCTACTGGCACAGGCAAAACCCTGACTATTGCCATGCTCATCAAACGATGGTTCCAGGCCGCCGCCTGCTCACGCGTTTTATTCCTCGCCGACCGCATCGAGCTTGCGAAGCAGGCAAAAGAGACATTCGATGAATATCTGAGGGACTATCCATCTACGCTGCTTTTCGGAGGTAAGCGTAGCCTCGAAGGTCAAGTAGTTGTTGGCACTTTGGAGACCATATCGAACCAACTTGGCCAAGGTGGATTCGGCCATGGCTATTTTGATCTGGTGGTCACGGACGAGTGTCACCGTTCCATTTACAACACCCACCGCGCCACTCTGGGACACTTCGACGCAATCCATATTGGCCTGACAGCCACGCCCAACCCCGGCGAGCTACGTTGGATTAGTACGCACGAACGCCAGCTCGTCCGTAGCACCTATATGTTTTTCGACTGTTGGGACAGTGCCGCGCAGGAAGGTCGGCCAACATATGTTTATGGCATACAAGACGGCATCAAGGAAGGCTTCCTGTCTCCCTATCAAATTTACGTTGCGGAATCCCGGCTCACGTTCGAAGGCACCACCTGGGAGGATGAGGAGATCGCTTTTAGTGATTGGGGGCGCACTGCCGAGAGCGAAGATCGACTCAAGCTTATTATCGAGGAATATTTCCGCGTCGAGGAGGAGCGTCCGCAGCCACACCCGCGCAAAACAATTATCTTTGCGGTGAGCGAGCGCCAAGCTGTAATACTTGAGCGCCTGTTTAATAAGCTACTGCCTGACGTTGCCTGTCTCCGTATCGCCGAACAAACCGGTCGCTATCCAGCTGAGGTTCGTCAAAACTTCGCGCAAAAAATTACCTGCTACTCAAACAACTGTAACCCTAAGCCGATCATAGAACGTTTCAAGTTTGACCCACTCCCAGTTGTCGCCGTATCCGTGGACATGCTCGACACAGGTTACGACCAAAAGGAAATCGAAAATCTTGTGATGCTTCGCCCCACGACCTCCGCGATCAAATACGCCCAGATGCGCGGGCGCGGCAGCAGACTGTGCCCGCGCATTGGCAAGCAGGGATTCCTCATTTACGATTTCGTCAACAACACCGCTAATTTCGACGATCCCGGTGAGAAATACCTCCGACCCAAAGCTGTTGGTAAACGCCCACCAAAGGACGAGGGCGGTAGTGATGACGATAACGGCGGCACCCTTGTTGAGTCACCACCGCTACCACCACCGCCAGAGCGCGCGTTCAAGGTCATCCAGGAGGGCTTGCTGGAAGATGAATTCCGCAAGCGGCAAATGATTACCATCGGCCCTGACGGCCTGGAGATTGATCGCCAGCGTTATCGCGACCAATGGGCACGGCGAATCAAAGAGCTTCGCGAAACGGACCCCGTGGTCCGCAAAATCCTAGCCAGCGAGGAAGTAAACGAATCCGAATGGGACGAACTTGCCCAAAGGCTCAATGCACCGGAGTTTTGGTTCGACGAGCCTGTCCTGCGAAAAGCTTTCGAGCAGCCGACCGGTTCGCTCAACGACTTCATCCGCGCCGCGTTGGGGTTATATCAGTTCCCCACTCGCGAGCAGCGCGTCGAGCGCGCGTTCACCGCCTGGGTAGCCGAGCACTCCAATAGCATCAAACCCGACCAGGCGCGGATGCTCCAACTCCTGCGCAATGTTGTACTCGCGTCGGTTCGCGAGACCACACCTGCACCGATAGATACCAGTATTTTCACCCGTGCGCCGTTTACCCTCTTAGGTGGTCGCACACGCGTGGAAAATCTATTTGGCGGGCGCGAGCGTCTGGGCGCTATCCTTGACGAACTGAATGTACTGATTGCTGCCGCCTGACGTATGGACAACACCTCGCTTCAAAACGTTCTCAAGCGCCTTTGCAAGGTGATGTGGGAATCCAATGTTACCGATCCGCTGACTTACGTCACCCAGATCGCCTATCTGTTGTTCCTCAAGATGTTGGAGGAGACGGATACAGATCAGAAGGACAACGGCGGCAAAAATCGCCGCGAACTGTTCACCAAAGTCACGCTCGGCGGCGAGGAAATTGACTTCGGCAAGCTGCGCTGGAGCCTCCTCACTTCTGATCCGGACAACGAGCGGATGCTCCGCATCCTGCGCGACCTCCTGCCACGATTCGCCCAGCATCCCGCGCTTTCCCCCGGCGCGCGCGCCATCTTCGATGATGCCCGCATCATGATTCCTGACGGGGCCACGTTGCGCCGCGCGGTGGACCTCATCTCGCCCATCCACCTATTGAGCGAAGATGCCGACGTGAAAGGAGACCTCTTCGAGACGCTCTCCAGCGACCTCGGTCAGCAGAAACGCTCGGCCCAGTTCCGCACCCCGCGCCATTTGATCCGCGTGATCGTCGAGATGGTGAACCCCACAATCGGCAGCACCGTCTGCGATTCTGCATGCGGCACAGGCGGTTTTCTTATCGCCGCCTACGAACGCATCTTGCTTGCCAATACCTCGCCGGAATTTGTCCGCGAAGTCACGGCACCCGGCGGCCTTAAGGTTAGGCGCGGCATTGGGGACAAGCTCTCGCCAACCCAGTGGGAATTTCTGCAAAAATCGACGCTGCATGGCTTCGATGGCGAGCAGACGTTCGTGCGTATGACCGCCATGAACGCGTTGTTGCATGGTTTCGATTACTCGCCCATCATCCGACGCGACTCAATCGGTGGCAGTGAAGACCGTTGGGACGAGGTGCAGTTCGACTGCATTCTCGAAAACCCACCCTTCTCCGGCGCGGCGCAATCGCCTAAGCGCTCTCTTCGAGTCGAGAAAGGCGACAAATATGTGCTCTTCCTTGCAGCCGCACTCCGTAGCCTGCGACCAGGTGGACGTGCCGGTATCATCCTGCCCAATGGCATCCTTTTTGGCGACACCAATGCTCACATTGAAGTGAAGCGCCGGCTCCTCGCGGAGTGCGGGCTCCAGGCTGTTGTAACGCTTCCTAAGGGGATGTTCGAGCCATACACCCCAAACCCGACGTGCTTCCTCATCTTCCAGAAGACTGGGCAACCCACCGAGAGAGTCTGGTTCTATCGTGTCGATGGTGATGGGTCGTCCCTAAAAAAGGCACGCAAGTTCGGACCACAATTCCGCAACGACTTCCCCGACCTCCTCGCCAAATGGCCGAAGCGTGAAACTGCCGACGGTGTTGCTTGGAGTGTCCCGGCTGAGAAAATTATTGCCAACGGATACAACATGACCTTGGCCGGCCTAGGCCTTGTCAAGCCTGAAAAGACTGAGTATGCCGAACCGGAAGACATCCTTACCAGGGTAGCGGAAAAGGAGCGGCGGATTCTGGAAATCGTCGAAGAAATGCGTGGACTTGTGAAGACGGAGGCTAAGTGATTGACTTCGACACCGTAC
>JBAWEZ010000024.1:0-13933 GCA_049591475.1 Candidatus Acidiferrales bacterium | reverse complement strand
CGGGTCAAAGCCGAGCGGCTCGCCGAAGGGCTTTGGCCGCTCGCCGACCATGGCCTTTTCCGGGGCGGTAAAAACGTTCACACTAAGCGTGTTCGACGCGACAGGCGCGGTCACGCGCGTGGCCTCTTTCAGTCCAATTGCGCCGTCCATTTAGCACTCCTTCCGATATCAGAGCCGATGACCGTTGACGGCAACATTGGCAGAAGCGCGACGACGAATCCATACTACGAACGTATCGATCGATGCCAAAGTATCGGTTGGGCGTTCCCGTCACGAAGGCTCATTCTTGTATCTCGGCTGCGCCGAGCGTTAACCGTACGTGAGGTCGGTGCTCTGTCCGACTTCGATGATGTAACCGTCCGGATCGCGTATGTAGCATCGGATCTCGCCGTACTTGGGGATCGGCTCCGTGATGAACTCGGCTCCTCGACTTTTCCATAATTCATAGCATGCTTTAATATCCGCAACACGGATATTCATAAAGCTGTTGATCTTGTCAGGGTCGGGGACGCTGAGCGTTACCGTCGGCTTGTCCGGGGTCGGGCCGCCCCCGACGTTGACAAGGAGCCACGTATTCGCGATCTGAATGTACGCAGGCGCGCCGCTGCTGTCGCCTTTGCTCAGAATGCGGCCGCCGAAGACTGTTTCATAGAAGCGAGCCGATCGGTCGATGTCGGCGACGGTGAGAAAGTGTGCGACGGAGAACCCCTCGCGCGGGGGCATCTCATAGCTCTTCTGTTCGATTTGTACGCTGTTCATTGATGACTCCTTTCGATACCGTGCTCATTACAAATACGATGTCCCGGGTTGTGTCTTTCAATTTCTGCAGCCTGTCTTTTCCGCTCTGATTTGCGGGATCGAGACGACCCTTCGGTATCGCAGACGCTTCGAGGTCACGTGTCCATCCGTTCGACCAATTGAGCGCGCCATGCGGGGGCTGGAAATGGATCCGCAAAGTACTGTGTTTCCCGCGCGACTTTGTCGCCCCTGAACTCCATGATGCTCACGGTGTAGGACGGCTTGCCGTCATACGTCAGGATGAATTCGGTGACCCAAAGATCACCGCTGCCAATCATTCGTCGAACAGTAAACCGCTTTTTGCTCGGCTGACTAGCGCGTTGTTTCTGTATGTTGGATCGGCCGCGGGTTCGCTCGCCTGATTGCGGGTATTCCAGCACCGCGTCCTCGTGATAGATACGGTGCTCCGTTTCAAAATCGTTGGCATCGGACGCCGCCCAATGCTGGTCCAGTGCCGCACGGATCTCTTGATCTCGCGCTCCAGAACACTGCTCGTTCTTTAGCTGATCATTCACCTTGAGCCTCCAATTCGACGGAAGCTAACTGCTTCAGCAAAATCGGAGTGTGCGACTCGTCGAGTCGGGCAGATCGCTCCTACGAATTGTTGTTTCGCGGATCGTCTTTCGCGTTGAGGTATTCTAGTCCAAGCGGCCCCATCGCGGTTACTTGCGTGACGTACTCGCCGGATTTCGCCCAGTGAAAATGGGGAGTGTTGCCGGGAAGAATGATCACGGCGTCGAGGGGATAGGCTTCCAACTTACTCGCGTCGAATTCTGAGTGGAGTTGCGGCCGAGCTACGAGTACTCGATCGATTTTAGACCTTTGCGGTTCCGCTACATACGATTGTTCTGATCCGAACGTCACACCCACTTGTCAATCGAGAAGCTCCTCCCGTGACTGAAGTTGGCCACTTGAGACACTGGATCCGTTGAGCCTCCGATCACTACGATGCTGATGCGTTCCCGGCTCGGGAATTTCGGAATGACTGCGTCGTCCGGGAGCTTGTACCATGTCGCAAAAGGCTCCACGCCCTTCAGCGCCTGGCCATATTCGAACAGGTAAGACCAGTTTCTGTCGCGGTAATCCTTCGCCGTTTGTGTCGTGTTCTTGTAGAAATAATCGATCAGCTTTTCCTTCGTGTCGTATCCCTGCTCCTTCAGGCTTTGTGCGCAGATGGGTTCGCACAGCAGCAAGGCGCCGAAAAAGCCGGTGAAGTCGTAGAAGAGATCGACGTATTGCTTATCGAAACGCGGAGTTCCGCCCACACCGCTGCCCTTCCCCACCTGTCCGGCAGAGATGCTGTTTCCCGCGAACATGCTTACCACGTTATCTTCCTTTTTGAAGCCGTGCTGCACGTGGAACGGCTCCCACGGACTAGCCTCTTCGTTTTCCGCCATGATGAGGTTGATGTAATTGAGCGTGTTCCCCATGTCGCCCATATACGTTTGGCCGGGAATGCCGGCATTTCCCAAGTTCTTGGAGATCAGAGTCCAAGCGCGGCCAATGGTTGCGTTTGCCTGCGCGAATGGGCCCAGCGCTCCGATGCCGGAGTTCAAGTTGAGCTTACTGCGAATTGGCCCGTTGATCAGAGCGCCGTAGGCAAGGTCGTTAGTGGAGCTGATCAGCGAAATGTATCCAGAGGACGCGATCGTCAATAGAACCGGCATGTACTCCGGCCTTGCACCCGCCATCACCGCGCTGATCGCGACGTGCCGCACCGTGAAGGTCCAAGCTTCCAGCGCGTTTGTTCCGCCCGCCGCTGCCAGTTTGCCGACTACCTCATCGGGATGGTGGCTCGTGCCTTTCAACATTTCGTCGACGGCTTCCTCGGTGGGAATGATGATGGGGAGGTAATCCGTGTAGCCATTGTTGCGATAGAATTCCTGCAGATTCTTCGGCGTATCGGCATCGAACTTCTCCGGTCCCACCGAAGGCGTTTCTTTCCCGGTTCTTTTATCGGCTGCGGTGAGCGGTTGCGTCAGAGCATTGATGACTTCCTGCATCATCGGTTTTTCAGTGGCTGGATCTGGACCGTTCATGTAGGCCCAGAGCTGGTCCGGAGATTTTCCCCACACGGGGTGCGGCGAGAACACGAGCCGCAGAGTCGGCATCCCGCGGTGCGCGGCGTTCAACTTACACTCTTGCTCGAACGCCACCGTCACTATCGGGCAAGTCGGAACCCCCATCTTCTCAAGCGTAACGCAGTGACCGACGGTCGCTGGGGCGCACGAGCTTCAATGACCGACACCCATGATGACGACGGCACCCGCTGCCTTTACCTCCGCCCACAATTTCGGATCATCCTGCGGATAGTCGCCCGCCTTGCGTCGATAGATTGTCTTGACGCTGGGCATGTGTGCGTGGAACCACCGCTGCATCTCCTGGAAAAAGACGTTGCCGTTATTAAACCCGATGTCCACCATGTAGATGGTCTTGCCGTCAAGGGAGCTGAAGTCCGGCCGCCGCGGCGCCATGGGCAGGAGAGTGATCGCCGGCGGCATGCCTTTCGGATTTAGACCAACGATTTTGTATTCCGAGCTTGCCGTCGCCTGCGATTGCGCTTGTGTGGTGATAGCCGATCCGGCTAAAAGCGCGGGAGAGATTCCCAGAGCCTGTAACAGCTTCCTTCTATTCATTTTCATTCGCTGCCTCCATGACGAGACGCCGCATCATACCACCCCTGCGGCGATACGGCCTCTCGTCAGTTCGGATCGTCAGAAGTAGAATTTCAGCCCGAACTGGAAGATTCTTGGCGGAACGGAATCGCTTGTGATCACGCCGAACGTCGGGCTCGTCATACTAAACGACGGAGGGTTGAATTGAGTGTGGTTCCAGATGTTGAAAGCCTCTGCGCGAAATTCCAGCCGAGTGCCCTCCGTCACCGGAATTGTCTTTGCCAGGGCCATGTCGAAATTGAACTGCCCCGGTCCCATGATTACGCCGACACTGGAGTTCCCGTAAGCTGTTCCGCAACTCACGAACTCCGGGTCGGTCCCTGTGCACGCTCCAGTGTACGGCCCCGGATTTGTGCTCGGCGTCCCCCCGACGAGTGGCTCGCTGCCAGAGGGTGCGAACGCCGCATTGGTGGCAGTAATTCCGGGGCAGCTTGCTACTGCCACCCAGCAATTCCGCCGCGATTCCGTACTGCCGGGAGTGGCGTACGGTACTGCTGACTGGCAGTTGCCCAATGCGTTGCAATTAACAGGGTGCGCGATTTCGGCACGGGAATTCCCGCCGGTCAAAGTCGCACCGTAGATCGTTCCCCCTAGGCCATCCGTCACCGAAAAGTATTCTCCATCCTGGACCGTCGTCACGCCCGAAACCACCCAGCCAGCCAGTACCTTATCCCTCCATCCGGTGCCCTTGTACGGCAGGTTGTAGGTATAGCTGAGCACCAGACGCTGCGGACGATTGCCCTCGGACAGACCGTACTGCTGCGCGGAGTTTGGAGAGTATCCGCTGTTCAAGCCACCTTCTACCAGGTTTCCCGCTTCGCCCGCGAAAGCGCCGGTGAACCCGCCGGAGACGTCCGTCATGGCCTTGCTCCAGGTATAGGAAGCCTGGAAAGAAAGTCCGTGCGAGAACTGGTGCTGAACGCTCGCTTGCAAGCTGTTGTAGGTCTGCTTGCCGTCCGTCAGTATCTGATAGAGACCGCCTTCAGTACCGATGCCGAGGTAGCGCACGCGATCGAGCTCGTTGGTGCTTACCGCCCGACCGGGACCCTGGTTTGTCGTGACCCAGTTCGCTGCCGGGTTAAGAGGATCATTGTAGGGCAGCTCATTCTCCGGAATTTCGCCGAACAAGCCCGCAGGCGTGTTCGGAGCCCCCTCGATCAAGTAATCGAGGTTGCCTGCACGTCCCTCGTCTTCCAAGCCGACGGCGTGCGACCCAACGTAACCAATCGAAACCAGCCAGCCCGGAGCTACGGCGTACTGGAGGTCAAGGTTGTATTCCTGCTCAAACGGAATCCTGAGGTTTGGTGACACGGTCACCACAGTAAACGGCGAGGCGAGGCTGCGAGGCGTCCAACCAAGCTCCGGGCAAACCCCTCCGGTTGCCGTGCAAGTCAGGCCTTGAAACGACGTGGGGAATGGATTCGCGATCGTCTGAAATTGCAATTGGTTGGTAGTGTAGGGCGCAATTTCCGGAGGGTTAGTATCCAGTTCCTTGCCGATCAAGCTCGCTGCGATGTGGTCGTGAAACCAGCCGTAGCCTGCGCGCACGACGAGTTTGCTCCCGAGTGGCTGCCAGGCGATTCCAAGTCGCGGGTCGAAGACGTCGCGAGGAGCACCACCGGGCAGCAGTTTGTTGTTATGGCTAACGAAGACGCCTGTCGCTCCGGTGGGTGAAACCAAGCCGTACTTCGCCACAGGAAAAGTTGACTGTACGACGTAGCCCGCCAACGTACCCGGCGAGTTCGCGGGATTACCGCCTGGGGCGAAGAACGATCCGGTATTCACAGTGCTCAAGAGGCTTGGCCACACGTTCGTGAGCTGGCCGTCCGCTCCGTAAGGCAAACCTTCATATTCCCACCGAACGCCGGCATCCACTGTGAGCCGGTTATTCACCTTGATGTCGTCCTGAAAGTAGGAGCTGAAATCCGTCTCGCGAATGTTGACGCCGATGCCCGTCGGCAGCCCACGCACCTGGGCCGCGCCCAAGGCCGCGATCGTGCCTGGGCCACCGTACAGGAAATCGCCCATCGAGAGGAACGACATTCCCTGCTTGTTCTCCGACGGAAGGGCGTACATCCATTGAGTGCGCTGAGCGTTCACTCCCACGCGGATCGAATGCCTGCCGTGATTCCAGGAGAGTTGATCGTCGTATTGGAAGACATTGTTGACGCTCGAACCGTATGTAAATACGCTACCTCCCATCGAGAAGGCGCCAACATTAACGGTGTCACCCGGAGACGGGACGCCCGAAACGGTGATTGAGGGGAGCAATCCGATTCCCGCAGGAATGCCAGGGGCAAGCGGACACGGAGCCCCATTGTTAGCGGCAGGCGTGATCCCCACTTGGCAAGCGGTCACGTTGAAACCGTTCGTAAAAGCCGCCGAGGCCCGATTAAAAGCAATCGTCGCTTCGTTCACCAGATTGCTGGTCAGAATGGAAGTAAGCTTTAGGCTCCCAGTATCGGTTGCAAAATTCTGATTCGATGGCGAACCTGGCAACGAAGATCCAAACGCGGTGAGCGTCGGCATGCTGGAGTAAAAGAATCTTTCGCTGAGCGTATTCCTGCTGGAGAGATTGTAGTCCGTATTGATCAAATACTGGTTTTCATTGGCCCTGGCGGGCGACACGATGCTAACCAGGCAGGGGGCCGCGCATGAGCTCGGCGCTCCGGGCACGAAAAAGCCTTGGTTGTAACCGCCCTTGAGGCCGTGCGCCTGCAGGATGTTAATGGAAACCGGACTAACGTTGGATCCATCTGCCGCGATCCCCGGCCCAAAACCGGAGACGGTCGATCCCTGTTGTTCGGGTCCACCCGCGCCGTATATCCTTCCGAGGAACGCCTGATACGCAGCAGGATTGTTTGTGCAGCGAATATCCGCGCAAACTCCGCTCGCCACATCTGCATAATCGTTGACGTTTGGGAGGTTAACGGACGTAAAGCCTTGCGGAACTGCGCCGTTGATTTGCCGCGTGCCTTGGTAAGATCCGAAGAAGAACATGCGATTTCTCATGATCGGACCGCCGAACGTAAATCCAAATTGGTTCTGCTTCAAAATCTGCGGCGAGTTTGCCGTATGGAGCTTGTCTATTTCCGAGTTCTTATTGAAAAAATCGTTGGCATTGAAAAAATTGTTGCGGTTGAATTCCCATGCGTCCCCGTGAAACTGGTTCGTGCCGCTTTTGGTGACCACGACAACGTCCGCACCAGAGTTTCGGCCATAGGCGGCATCGTATTGCGCGGTTTGAACCCTGAACTCCTGAATCGTATCAGGGTTGGGAACCGGAATCGGGACGTACGTAGATTCCTGACCCGCCATTCCAGTGGTGTAATTGGATACGTCAACTCCGTTCATCGAGTAATTGTTGCTCGAAACGGTGCTGCCGTTCACGTTCACATCCTGCGTGCCATTTCCGAAGCCGCTCGCATTGGCAACGTTTGTTTGTACTCCTGGCGACAGGTCAAGGATCTGCGTGTAGTTCCGGGTGCTTAGCGGCAGGTTGGTGATATCGTGAGAACTGATGACCCCGCCGATTGTGGCGTTTTGAGTCTGGATGGCCACCGCGTTGGCCTCCACGGTTACCTGCTGCGACTGCGAGCCCACTTGCAGTGACCGATTCAATACAGGGATTTCCGTGACGTTGACGTTAACCGAATTCACCTCACTTGTTCCGAATCCGGTTGCCGAGAACTTAACCGAGTAAGCTCCAGGCGGCAGCAAAGAGAATTCGTAGGCGCCCTTCGCATCCGTGCTTGTCGTACGCACTTTTCCCGTGCTGTTGTTCGTAGCTGTTACCGTCGCGCCGGCAATGACCGACCCCGACGGATCCGTCACGGTACCCGTTAGCGCACCCGTGGTGGACGTTTGGGCCAGCATGGGCGCAGCACATATGCACAGTACTGCCAGCAATCCAATCGACGTGAAAATCGACCGCCACTTCGAAAATACGCCTCTCATGTGTAGCCTCCCAATGGCCTGAATACCTTGGCGCGTCACTACGTCCGAAGGCACGGCTTCCCCATGAACCATTCGATCACCCACACCACGATCAAATGGAGCCAGGAAAGACTCACTTCTGATTTACGTTATCGCAGTTGCCCAGCGGGGGATTAAGTGGACTCGATTGAAAAGCCCTAATAGGCCGACGTATGTCAAAAGGCAAGTCGCTTCTAGATAACTCGGTATCTATAAAATTACCTAGTCTCTCTAAGATGGCCCGGTATCCTCCCCCTCCCTACGCGACTGTATACAATATCCAGACCGGCCATGTCAAGATTGAGATTCGAAAATTACGGCATTCTATGAAAACTCTCCAGTGGTGGACACGAACTGTGCTTCCGCTGCCGTTGCGCCGCGCAGAACCGCCGCGCCGGTCTAGGATTGTAGAAATTGCAGCGGAGCGACAGCGTGCTGGTCGATTTAGCGTATATCGCCGGACTGCCGCCACACGACGTGAATAAATCTGGTAGCGATACCGGGATTCGAACCCGGATTTCGACCTTGAGAGGGTCGCGTCCTAACCCTTAGACCATATCGCCATCGCCAAACGGTGAGGAAATCTCCGATGAGCGCTACAATTTTCGCACGCCTGAAGGGACCGTGCAACCCACTGCCTAAGTCATAGCGCGTACGAGGTCGATTCTTAGAAGCCTTTCTTGGCCTTTACGCTTCGTCGATCCTGCGATTCGCCTCGCCGGTACTTAGCGACGAGAGGATATCGGTCTTGGTGACGATTCCTTTAATGCGCCCATCATCGGAAGCAACGATGAGCATGTGCTGCCCGTGCGGCGCCATCAATAATCGCAGCGCATCTTGCAAGTCGGTCTCCGGCGCGACAAGTTCTACCTGGCGGTCCATGACCTGCCGCACCGTAATCTCAGCCCATTTCTCGGGAAGAACATTGCCGAGCGAAGCCATCGAGATCGTGCCCACTGCCCGGTCATGTTCGACGACCGGATAGGCGGTATGCGCGATGCGAGCGCGAACTGCCCCCACGAACTCGCCAACCGTCCAATTCGCCTCTGCCGATACCACTTCGCTTTGCATCGCGCGGCGCACCGTCAAGTTAAAAAGTTCAGCGATGCGGACTCCCTCGTGCAGCCGCTGGTCGCCGGACATGGAAGCTTCACCCGAGATCGCGTATGCCACGGCAGCGCCGATCAACGTCGGTACGATATAGGCGTGGCCGCCCGTAGCCTCTGCCACGAATACCACCGCGGTCAAAGGCGTCTTATATCCCCCGGCGATGAATGCCGCCATTCCAACCGCGGCAAAAAGATCGACGGACGGGCTATGCGCAATCGACTGCGCGAACGCCACTCCGAACGAACTGCCGCTCAGGAACAATGGCACGAACGCGGCGCTCACTCCTCCGACACCGAGCGAAAACAGCGTCGAGACGAGCTTCATTACGCCGAACACCACCAACTCGACCGAGCTGTGCGCCTTTTGCAAGATCAGCGGCACCGCTTCGTAATTCGGGCCAATGGGAATCAAACCGCCTTTGAACGCGCTAATGAAAATCAACCCGCATGCGCCCGTCAGCACGCCGCCCACCGCCATTTTGACCCAGTGCGGCACTTTCGCTTGGATCGAAAAGCGGCGCGCGCGCCGGAATGTGATGTCGAACGCCATTGTGATCGCGCCGCAAATCGCGCCCAGAAGCGCGGACCACAACAAGTCCTTCCCCGTGTAAACCGTCCCGCTGACAAAATCAAAGAGCGGCCGCGCTCCCACGAACGCTGCCATAGTCGCGAACGACGTTACCGAGGCGATCAGCGAAGGTAACAGCGCTTCGTGCGCCAAATCATCCTTGTACGGCATCTCCAGCGCGAACACGATGCCGGTCAGCGGCGCGCGGAACACCGCAGACATTCCCGCGGCGGCTCCGCTGATCAGTAGGATCCGGCGATCCCGCGGCTCGATTCCCAGCATTCGCAGCTTGGTCCACAACCAGGATCCGATCGCTCCGCCACCGTAAATGCTGGGGCCTTCGAGCGCCGCGCTTCCGCCCATGCCCACGGTGGCGATTGCGGCCAGCAGTTTGGGCACAAACGGCCACATCGAAACGCGGCCCTGGTGCTCGTGATACGAGCGGATGATTTCCTCGGTCGAGTGTTCGTCTGGATCGGGTGTCAGGTATTGCATCAACAAACCGGCCACTACAAAGCCGACCAGCAATCCAGGAATGATTGCCGCTGGATGCCCGAGGTAGTAGTGCAACACACGCGGCCACATCCAAATCAGGATGACCTTCACCAAAAGCGTGATCAGCAGCCCCGTGACGACGCCCAGAATCGGCGCGATCACCAACCATTTGTGCAGATCGCGGGAGTACGTTTCGGTGAGGTCGCCGCGGACCAACGCCGCGTACCGGCGAAGCTTTGGATATTTCTCAGCTGCGGCTTTCAAAGAAGCCATAGTGCGTCATCCTGCAAAAATAAATGGAATATCGTGCGTGCTTTAGCTTACGCGGACGCGTTTGGCGATCTGCGGAAGCATCTCTTCGTTCCTTCGATCTCGAATTCTTTCGAGCTCTTCCCGGTGCAATGCCGAGAGCTTCATTGAAATCGAACGCCCTCTGGAGGTGAGCTCAACCCGCACAACACGACGGTCGCGGGAGCTAATCTCTCTTCGCACTAAACCCGCGCGCGCCGCGCGATTCACCAGCTCCACCACGGCGTTGTGGCGCTCCTGCAGGAACTCTGCCAACTCCGAAACATTAGCCCAACCACGCCCCGTGAAGCCAGCAACGCCGAGCATTAACTGATGCTGCTGCGGCGTGATGCCCGCCTTGCGCACCGCTGTCTCGCTGAAACGCAGGAAACGCCGGATCTGGTATCGGAATTGGGCCAGCTTTTCCACCACTTGCAATTCGGCTGTTCGCTTCTTGTGCTGTTCCGGCCCACTCATTCGGCAAATTATATCATGACACGATATAATTCAAATGAAGCGGATTTACGCCCCGGTTTCCCAGTTCGCATTCGCGCGCCTGAGAAAAACCACCCTGTAACGCCCAGCATCGCACAATCGGCAAACTGTCCGGGTTCCAAGCGCGGGCTCACAAACCGGACGGGCGCCAGACTCAACCCCTGCCCAAAGATTACCCACCAAAAAGCTTGATTCCTGTTGGGCGTCCTAAGCATCGAAGGTACATTCGTCAGTCTTTTAGCTGACCCGGCCCTGCTTGTAAATGGTGAAGCCCACACAGGCACGGCGGATTAGCCGATAGCCGCGCAAAGCACATCCGAAATTGGACGCCCATGGCCTCCAGCGACGCAGGAACCTACGGCTCTTTTGAGCAGACCGGCCGCAATGATGCGGCAATCGCCGTGGCGCCAGCTGCGTGGCAGCCGAGCTTCAACCCATGGCTAATCGCGGTTGTTGTGGCCCTCGCCGCTTTCATGGAAGTTCTGGACACCAGCATCGCCAATGTGGCGTTGCCGTATATGGCGGGAAGCTTGGGCGCGAGCAACGATCAGAGCACCTGGGTGCTAACTTCGTATCTGGTGTCCAACGCTGTGGTCTTGCCGATCAGCGGATGGTTCGCGAACGCTATTGGACGCAAACGCTTTTTCATGACCTGCCTGGTGGTGTTCACTGTCAGTTCCCTTCTCTGCGGACTGGCTCCAAGCCTCGCCGCGATTATCGTTTTTCGCGTGCTGCAGGGTGCCGGCGGAGGCGGGCTCCAGCCCATGGCGCAGGCGATCCTCGCGGACACGTTTCCCCCGGAAAAGCGAGGCATGGCTTTCGCGCTGTATGGAGTGACCGCGATCATCGCACCCACGATCGGCCCAACCCTCGGTGGATGGATCACCGATAATTACAGCTGGCGATGGATATTCTTCATCAACCTGCCGGTTGGTATCTTGACGTTGTTCCTCGTTTACCGGCTTGTTGAGGATCCGCCATGGGCAAAGGGCGCGCGCGGCGCGGGAATCAAATTTGACTACATCGGGTTCGGGCTGCTCACGCTCGGAGTGGGCGCGCTGCAGGTAATGCTCGACAAAGGCCAGGAGGACGATTGGTTCGGCTCGCATTTCATCTTGACGCTAGCGATACTGGCCGCCACTGGGTTGATATCCATGGTGGTGTGGGAATGGTTTCACGACAAGCCGATTGTAGACGTGCATCTTTTCGAGAATCTTAACTTTCTTAGCGCCAACGCGATGATGTTCGTGTTGGGATTAATGTTGTTTTCCAGCCTGGTGATGATGCCACTCTTTTTGCAAACGCTTATGGGCTACACGGCGGAGTCGGCTGGGCTGGTGCTCTCCGGCGGAGGGTTGTTGCTGCTGTTTCTGATGCCCGTGGTGGGCGTGCTTTCGTCGAAGGTACAGGCGAAGTATCTGGTCGCCTTCGGATGGCTCACGCTCGCCGTGGGAATGTGGGCGTCCACCCGGCAGCTTGACCTGCAGATCAGCTTCGTAAGCGCCAGCGTGCTGCGATTGATACAGGTATTCGGATTGGGCTTTCTGTTTGTACCCATCAACCTGTCGTCGTACATCGGCATGCCCGCCGAAAAGAGCAACGGTGTGGCTGGGCTAGTGAATTTCATGCGCAACATCGGAAGCAGTGTCGGGACGTCGATGGTTACCACTTTGATCGCGCGCAGATCCCAATTCCATCAGGCGCGCTTAGTCGAAAGCCTTTCGCCCGGTCAGTCGACTTTGCAAGCCAGCCTCGCCGGCATTATTCACAGGCTAATCGCATCGGGAATCAACGCGGAGCTTGCCGCGAAGCAGGCGTACGCTCTCGTATATCAGTCGGTGATCACGCAGGCTACCACCCTTGCTTACCTGGATACGTTCTTTATCCTCGCCGTCGGATCAGCCATCATGTTCATCCTTTCGTTTGCGCTTAGGAAAAATGAGCCGGGCGGCCGCCGCGTGGCGATGGAGTAGCGCCGGAAACAAAAATGATGGTAGGCTGCGCCTAAGACGGGTTGTCTCAAAAGTGGCGTGCGGTTATAGGCGGGGAACCTATGATTCGAGTGATCACCATCGAACGCGAATACGGCAGCGGCGGCGGAGAGATCGCCAAGAAAGTGGCGGATCGCCTGGGATGGAAGCTCTGGGACCAGTTGCTGACCAATGAAATCGCACGCCAGTTGGAATGTGACTGCCGCGTAGTGGAAGAGCACGAAGAAAAGCGCGACCCCTTGTATTACCGCCTGCTGAAGGCTTTCATGCGCGGAAGTCATGAAGGAAGCCTGAACGCTCCGCGCATGAAGATGGCGGACACCGATTGCATCCGGGAAGTGGCGGAGCGCGTGGTGAAGCAAGCGGCCGACGGCGGCAACTGCGTGATCGTCGGGCGCGGTTCGGCTTACTACCTACAGCCCCGCACCGACGCCTTTCACGTGTTCATCTATGCGCCGCTTGCTGAAAAAGTCCGGCGGCTGAGCGACACTGGCAAAAGCGAGAGCGATGCAGCGCAATTAGCCGAGAGCGTGGACCGCGACCGCGCCGCCTTCATCAAGCAGTATTTCGGAGTGGAATGGCCCGATCGGAGCCGATTTCACCTGATGATCAATTCCACGATAGGAACCGACGCCGTGGCGCAGACGATCTTAGACGGCATTGAATTGCTCGAAAAACGAAGCCACCAACCTGCTAGACCCGCTGCATCGCTGAACGCCAGATAGCCGGACCGAATGGCGCACCCAAGGGGACGATTTCAGATCTCGGCCGTTTGGGCCGACCCTGCCAGCGACCGCGAGTGGTGACTTACGGCCCCGAGTCTTGCAGTTGTTGAATGAAACTTAGCCGGTCGAGAATCTGCCAGTGACCAGCAGCTTCGCCATTTTCTACAAAGTATGACGTTTGACCAGAAAAACTCAGTCTCCTTCCGGTTGCCTTTAATCCACGCATATCCCCTAAATGACTTCCGGAAACTTTCCAGATCACCGCGACGCGGTCGTTTTCGTGGATTAACTACATGATCTCAAAAGCCAGATCGGGAACCGCCCTCCGAGAATAAACAAGTCGCTTGCGGTAGGAATCCCGATCCAGAGTCTGGTATTCCCACGCATCTCCGGGGCGCTAAAGATGGTCTATTTTTCGGCGATCAGCGAGTCCGCTTTGTGAACAGCATCGGCAACTCCCGGTGGACTTGCGGGCGTGGCGCATCCTTAATCTCGCCAGCGGAATACCATTTTCCCACCACGCTTGGAAATGCCGCCCGCGTAGCGGGACTCTGCTTTCCCACAGCCGCGGCAGCGATCATTTCCACCTCAACAGCAACTCCATCTCCCTGCGCCGCTTATCTTTCAAACACTTCAGCATTGCCAGAGGGATACGATGTGACCAGGCCCTTCCAACTATGTTCAGAAATAGGGATGCCTGGGCACATCGTATCCCCCTGAGTCATTGAGGTAGTAATCCAAGAATACGGGTGGAAGCAAGCAGAGTTGTAGAGGTGATCGAGGAGCGAGGCGCTCGATGATCTGCCAGGGGCTT
>JBAWEZ010000023.1:0-4372 GCA_049591475.1 Candidatus Acidiferrales bacterium | reverse complement strand
AACTGTTCAGTTCATCGACGACTTCCAAAAAGTTCTTCGTGCTCCGGGCGATGCGGTCGAACGCGGCGACCAGCACGACCGAAAACTCCCCGCGCCTAGCATCGGCGAGAAGCGAATCGAGACCGGGGCGCTTCGCCTTGCAGCCTGAAATTCCCTTGTCGGTGTACTCCCGCACGACCTCAAACCCCCGCTGCGCCGCAAGCTTTCGGAGATCGAGAATTTGATTTTCAAGATGTTGGTCGGGCGTGCTGACTCGGGCATAGATCGCGGCTTTTTTCATCCGTTGGCATCATGAGCGGTTGCCCACGGCGTTGCCGCGCCAACTTGGGCTCCACTTGACCCTCCCTCCAATAGGCGACCGTCGGCCGTTTCCACTGTAAGTAGTTTTTAACTGGCGTTCGGCTGGATTTTCGGCAGCGAAATGCTTTGCCGCGCAATCGACTGAAATCCATTCGAGTATGCCCATACCGTACCCCGGCGAAACCGGTGCGCGCGTTTCCAGCACCACAAAAAAAGAGAAAAAACAACGAGAGATGAATGCGAGTCTTAGAAATTTGTGCTTTAGTCCTTTGAGACGAGAAAACTCCGCGTGCATTCCTAACGCGCGGTTCGATTCTGCAGATGGCGTGGAGGAGAGTCGCAGACTTTAGATAGGATCAATAGAGTCGAAAAGAAGAACAGAGTTCGATGGCGCAACCGCAACTCGAAGACTGGAATCTTCGGGAGTCGATTTCACCGATTCTGGCTCGGCCGCAACCGCCATGGATATTTCTTTTGGTGGCGCATTTGCACGCCCCGAGTCGGCGCCCTGTTGGATATCTTGCGGGGATTTCAATTGATATGCGCCCCTGAGCGCGACAGGAGTGAGCAGCGTTGTTAGCAGAACGACGGCGACCATAACCGCGATTTCGGAGTGGCCGAAAATTCCGGAGCTGGCTCCCATGGCGGTGACGATCAGGCCGACCTCACCCCGCGACATCATCCCGAAACCGACGCGCAGGCTCCGAACCCAGTCCATGCCAGAAGCCAGCGCTGCAATCCCGCACCCGAAGAGTTTTCCGACAATCGCGACAAGCAGGATCAGCAGCATCAAGCCCCAGTGCCCCTCGAGCGCGCGATAGTCGCTGGAAATTCCGATCGAGATGAAGAAGAGCGGGATCAATAAGCCGTGGCCAATGGCGTAAAAGCTGCGCTCCACATCCGCCTTGAACTCCGAGCCGGAGAAAACGTAGCCGAGCAGATAAGCGCCGGTGATCCCGGCGACGCTTCCGAACCATTCCGCCGAGACCGCGTAGAGAAGAACGAGCGCAAACACGCAACTAGGGACCGCCTCGTTAGCGGTCAGCCTACGCAATTGCAGAATTAGCGGATCGAGCCAGCGCTTGGCGGCGCCGTAGCCGATGAAAAAATAAATCGCCACGCAAACGCTGATCGCAGTCAATTGGACTAGCAGCGGATGGCCCGCCGCCAGCGGAAACCGTTCGCGCAACCACAGGCTAACGGTTGGAGCGACGCCAAAAACTTCACCTGTCGACGATGCGGTGGTGGACGCTGCAAGGATCGCCAGAACGAAGAGGCCCATGACGTCGTCGATGACCGCTGCGCCTAAGATTACGGTTGCTTCCGGCGACGACATTTTCCCGGCATCCATCAGGGTGCGCGCCGAGATCGAAACGCTGGTGGCCGTGAGCGCGCCGCCAAGGAAGCACGCGACGGTCCACGAAAGCCCGAGCATGTGCGCCACACCCGCGCCGAGCAGGAACGGCCAAATCACGCCGGATAGCGCCACGAAAAATGCCGTGACGCTCGCTTCCTGCATGCGCTCGATATCGGTCTCAATCCCGGCGATGAACATCAGCACGTACCCGCCAATCTGCGCGAGCAGCATGAGCGTGGACGAAGCTTGGCCGCCGTGAAAAACACGCCAGCCGAACATATCGAACAGGCCCGGACCGAAGACCACGCCGACGAGAAGTTCACCAATAATGGGCGGAACGCCGACACGCGCGCAAAGCGATGCGGCTATTTTGACGGACGGCAGCAAGATCGCCAGTAGCAGCGCTAGTTGAAGGGCCGGTGCCATCGTTTATTGCGCTTCGATGGACTCTAATTCCTCATGCTGATGCCGCGAAAGGAGACGGCGCAGACGCGACAGCGATAGCCAGGACGAGCGCCTGTAACCGCCGCGCTCGATTCCGTGCTGCAACATGGTGCGAATGGTCGTCGCCTGTCGGCGCGCCAAATCCGATTGCGCCAGATTCTGTGCCAGCACAGCAGCCTGGTGGGTATGGTGCTCGGCTTTGTTCATCACCCGTAGGCGCATCCACAGTTCACCCATTTTTAAGTGGGCGATGTAGCTGTTCGGGTTCAGCCGCACTGCTTCGCCAAGCTCTTCCATGGCTTCCTGTGCGTCTAAATTGACGCAGAGAGCCATGCCGTAGATGACGCGCAGATCGGAGACTTCGGGATTTTCCTCCACGCAGTCCCCCAGCCGCTCGACCAATCCCGCAATCTCGTCTTTCGAGAGCACCCGCGGATCCGCGAACATGCGCAGTAAACTTTGCCGCACGTTCGGCGGGACCAACGCGAGCGAAAGAGGGGCCGATGCATGCGATTGAGATTGGATCGATTCGTTCTTCGATATGATTGCGATGCTCATGGTCCTTCTTCCTGGGCCAAACGATTTTCGTTCAGAATTCCCACGCTTTCGAAACATCCCGGGAAGGCAAGGCGCGTGGCCGAGGCGCTCCCTGCCAACCTGGGTGCACTGCTAACTCAAACTAAAACTAAGCAACGGCATAGCCCTTTTCCGCGTTGATCATCACGTCAGGCTCCGGCTTGAAGACAAATTCCGGATAGCCAAGCTGCCCCATTTCCGGCAGGTCCAGACCGGCGATTTCAGTTTCCACGGAGACGCGCTGGCCGACGAATGCATCGACCACCAGGTTCACCACGAAGCTGAAGGTGAATACAAAACCAATCAGCGTGGAAATACCGACCAGTTGAGCGACGAGCTGGCTGGGATCGCCGTAGAACAATCCGGTGACCGAGCCAGTGACGCCGTTCCAAGCGCCGCCGTAGTTACTAGTGCCATCAGCGAACAGGCCAACCGCAAGTACGCCCCAGAGGCCGCATGTACCGTGGACAGAAACTGCGCCAACTGGATCGTCCACTTTCATCACGTTCTCGATGAATGCTACGCTCCAGCAAACGAGCACGCCGGCGATGACGCCGATGATGCAAGCGCCAACGGTGCTGACGAACCCGCTGGGTGCGGTGATCGCCACGAGACCGGCAAGCAGCCCGTTGCCGCTCATGGAAGCGTCCACCTTGCCATTCTTCATCCACATGTAGAGCATGGCGCCGAAGGTGCCGGTGCAACCGGCGAGCATGGTATCTACAGCGATGGTGCCGATTCGGAGGTTGCCAGCCGCGGAAGCGCCGAGCGTGCTACCAGGGTTGAACCCGAACCAGCCGAAGGCCAGGATAAAGCAGCCGATCAGGACGGCCGAGATATCGTGGCCGATAATCGGGTTGCTGGAGCCGTCGCGATTGAATTTACCAATGCGCGGCCCGACGATCAACGAAACCGCCAGAGCGGTGATTCCGCCCACGGCGTGCACGACGCCCGATCCGGCGAAGTCGCAGTAGCCATGTCCCAAGTGATTGTTGGCACCCAGCTGAGAGAGCCAGCCACCGCCCCACGCCCAGTTGGCGTAGATCGGATAGGTGAGCGCGCCCATAATCGTCGAGGACACGCAGAAAGCCAGGAATTTCCAGCGCTCCGCGCATGCTCCGGTGACGATCGTAAGAGCGGTGTCCATGAACACCATTTCGAAGAGGAAGATGACCATCACGCCGACGTCGTACGCGTGGCCGGAAAGGAAAAATCCGGTCCCTCCGAAAAGGCCCCACGTTTTGCCGAACAACGTCCAGGTGTGCTCGGAAGTGAGCGGTCCTAAGCCACCTAAGTTCCCGTTGCCGGCTGAACCTCCTTGCTGTATGGCGAATCCTAAAATCCAGTACGCGAACAAACCGCAGGCGTACACCATGAAGTTCATCATGTAGGTGTGGTTGGCGTTTTTCACGCGGCAAAGGCCCGATTCCACCATCGCGAACCCGGCCTGCATGAACATAACCAAGAAGCCGGTGATCAGGGTCCAGACAAAGTTGATAGCGATCTTGTTCTGGCCGACCTGATTGCCCACGTCCGACATGGTTGGACCGGCTTTGGAATCCGCCACCGGAACGTCGTTCATCGTGCCGGTGATCGTGCCGCCCGGATCGCCTTTGGCTAAATCCGCCGAGGATGGCGCCTTCGCCAACGCGCCCTTGAGTTCCGCGTCGGCCGGTACCGCAGAGGCCGCTGGGA
>JBAWEZ010000022.1:0-82001 GCA_049591475.1 Candidatus Acidiferrales bacterium | reverse complement strand
CGGGTCAAAGCCGAGCGGCTCGCCGAAGGGCTTTGGCCGCTCGCCGACCATGGCCTTTTCCGGGGCGGTAAAAACGTTCACACTAAGCGTGTTCGACGCGACAGGCGCGGTCACGCGCGTGGCCTCTCAGCGGCGGGTGGGGATGGGCCGCGTTCGACTACGACCCTACGTCCCATACGTTCACGCCCGGCACCTTGGCTGACAAACCACCACAGGGAAACAATGCCACGTGCGGCTTCACCTGCCACACGATCGTGAAGACAAGAGACTACGTTTTCACGCAATACGCGCAGAGGTGAAGTTGTATGAGCAGTACGCAGATGAGCTATGGATCAGACGTAAAGTCTCTGTTGGACTCTTAGATACTCGGCAAAAACGCCGCTCTGAGCAATACCACGTGCCAGAATATCGACGATACCCCCCTCGAGTGATTGCTTCGAGCGCGGCGTTCTGGCGTTACGGGTGCGTTGCAGCCGATTCAATCCGCCTGATGCAAGAGGAAGACATGATGGAGCTGAGTAATTCATTTTTCCGTTCACATTGTGCCGAGGAGTGATGCTGTTGTTGTGCACGTCTGGCGTGTTTCGCATGCAAAAGATTAAAATCCCTCCCGTGGCGGCGATCACGCCAACGGTGAATTCCCGAGTCGCTCGCCGCGGGACGCAACGATTCCGTCGAGTGTCATTAACGTAGTTGAGATTTTTGAGCTGTATTGCGCCCTCGAAGACCTCGATTTAGCGCCGGAACGTAGCGGTCGCACGCGCCTTGCGTGCGGCGATCGGTCGAGGAAATCATCGCGCCGTCCATCCGTTGGAATGCCATGAGATTGCCGCCGGAATCAACCACGGCTACGTTCATTTTCCATTTCCGCGTCTTGGCCTCTGCCACGGCGGCGTGGGCAGTGCCAGTTGTTATCGCCGCCACCAAAGTATTGCCGATACCATCGTCTAATTGTTTCCTCCCTCCGTCTCTGGCTTAATCGCAATCGTGAATTGCAATCGGTCAAATCGCGGGCGAAGCCGTTCCATTTGACCCTCAGCGCACATCCTATGACAAAGCGGGGCACGCCTTCCCTCACTGACCGAAATGGGCCCCTGCGATTGCTTACGGAAGAGACCGGGTGGAGCGTTATATGCAGACATTGCGAACGATATTGCAGCAAGCGGAAACAAAAGGAGTGGCAGTTGGACACTTCAACATTTCGGATCTGATCGCGTTGAAGGCCGTCTTCGAGGCTGCTCGAGATCTCAACGTGCCTGTGATCCTAGGAGTTTCGGAGGGGGAACGCGCCTTCATGGGCGGTCGCCAAGCGGCTGCATTGGTGAAGAGTTTGCGCGAAGAATACGATTTTCCTATTTTCTTGAATGCCGATCACACGCACTCGCTGCCCAGTGCCGTGGAAGCCGCCAAGGCCGGGTTCGACTGGATTGTGTTCGATGTGTCGACGCTGCCCTTCGAGGAAAACATCCGTCAAACAAAAGCTGCCGTCGAAATTTTGAAGGCGGTGCGTCCCGACATTCTTGTTGAAGGCGAGATTGGCGACATCGGTAGCGGCTCGGAGATCCATGATGCCGCGCCGGACCTGCAGAAAGGTCTCACGAGCCCCGCCGGAGCCAAACGGTTCGTGGAAGAAACTGGGATCGACACATTAGCTCCCGCCGTTGGCAATATGCACGGGATGCTCAAGAGCATGGTTGCAGGAAACACCAGGAAGCACTTGGACATTGAACGAATCCGGGCGATCAAGGCGAGCTCTCGGATTTTCATGACATTGCACGGTGGCTCCGGAACCGATGACAATGACATCCGGGAAGCCATCGCAGCGGGGATCACAGTAGTGCATATCAGCACAGAAGTACGGCTCGCCTGGAGACGCGGGTTAGACAGCGCACTCATGAAACAGCCCGATGAAATTGTTCCCTACAAAATCCTCCCGCAAGCGGTTGATACGGTAAAGAAGGTCGTGACGGCTAGGCTGGAGTTGTTTAACAGCGGGAGGCTTGCACGCGCTGCGTTGCGGTAGCGGCGAAAAGTTGGGGAACGAAAGGGACTTCCGAAAGGCACGGCCGCGAGAGATTGCTTACTGGCCAAACAAACGCTCGGATTGGGGGGATTTTTCGAGTCTACGCTTCGGAGCGTTTTATTTGGAACGGGCGAACGGTAGAGGCCGCGGCAACACCCTGCGATTGATCGATGCGGCGGGGATGTCGAGACCGCGCATGGGGAGCTCCCTTTGATTGAGGTGACAAATGAAAGTGAATGCGGCCGCCGGCCGGCCGGCTGATCCCTCGATCCTGGTAGACGTTCCAAAACTGGTGACGGCTTACTACGCCCTGCGACCCGATCCGGCCGACCCAAGGCAGCGGGTTGTTTTTGGTACCTCCGGCCATCGGGGATCTGCGTTCGACACGACGTTCAATGAATGGCACATTCTCGCCATTACACAGGCAATCTGCGATTACCGCAAACTGCAGAAAATCGATGGGCCGCTATTCCTCGGGATAGACACGCATGCGCTGTCAGAGCCGGCATTTGCGAGCGCGCTCGAGGTGCTCGCGGCAAACGACGTTCAGGTAATGCTTTCGGAGGGAGCTCCCTACACGCCGACTCCCGCCGTCTCCCACGCGATTCTCCGTTACAACCGCGAAAGGAAGACGGGATTCGCCGACGGCATTGTAATCACACCGTCTCATAATCCGCCAGACGATGGCGGATTCAAATACGATCCTCCGCACGGTGGGCCGGCCGGCGCGAGCGTAACGTCTCAGATTGAATTGAAGGCCAATGAATTTCTCCGCGATGGCCTCCAAGGCGTCAAGCGAATCCTGTTCACCCAAGCTCTACGAGCGTCAACGACGCATCGCTACGACTACCTGCACACCTATGTCGGCGATCTCGAAAACGTTGTCGACATGGCGGCCGTCCGCGATTCTAAGCTGGCACTGGGTGTAGATCCATTAGGCGGTGCGGGCATTGATTATTGGCCGCTGATTGCCGAACGGTACGGTCTCAATCTGACTGTTGTAAACCCGACCGTTGACCCAACATTTCGGTTTATGACCGTGGACTGGGACGGGAAAATTCGGATGGACCCATCTTCGCCCTATGCAATGCAGAGGTTGATCGGCCTCAAAGACAAATTCGACCTCGCATTTGCCAGCGACACTGATCATGACCGTCATGGGATCGTCACGAAGGGAGCCGGCTTGCTTCCCCCGAATCACTTCCTGTCGGTTTGCATCCATTACTTATTCGGGAACCGGAAGGACTGGGGCAAAGACGTGGCTGTCGGGAAAACCGTGGTGAGCAGCAGCATGATCGATCGCTTATGTGAACGCCTGAATCGGCGTGTTTACGAAGTACCCGTCGGTTTCAAGTGGTTCGTCGAGGGCCTGCTCGATGGCAGTCTCGGATTCGGCGGCGAGGAGAGTGCCGGGTCGTCGTTCCTCCGGCGCGACGGCCGGGTGTGGACCACCGACAAGGACGGAATCGTCCCTTGTCTGCTCTCAGCGGAAATCACTGCGCGTCAGGGCCGAGATCCAGGTGAAATCTATCGCGGCCTCACCCGAGAGTTGGGCGATCCTGTATACGAGCGCATGGAAGCTCCAGCGACACGAGAGCAGAAAGCCGCTCTCGAAAAACTGTCCTCGTCCGATGTCCACGTCACCGAGGTAGCGGGCGAAACGGTTCAACAGATCCTGACCGCGGCCCCGGGAAACGGCAAACCGATCGGTGGGTTTAAGGTGATCGCCAAGAACGGATGGTTTGCAGTGCGCCCCTCTGGCACCGAAGACATTTACAAGATTTACGCGGAGAGCTTTTTCGACATGGATCATCTGCGGCAGGTCGAAGAGGAAGCTCAGACTATCGTTTCAGAGGCGCTCGCACGGAACGCACGAGCAGCAACTGGTAACTGAGCCCGAGTGGAGGAGTTAACCATGAGCAGTCCTGCGCAGCGCGGCCTCTCGACAACAGCTATCTCCGAAACTCTCACCGACTTGGCTCTAGACCTTCGGTGGTCTTTTAACCACTCGGCGGATCGCGTCTGGGAAAGACTCGACCCGGAGCTCTGGGAGCTGACTCACAACCCATGGGTCGTGCTTCAAACGGTGTCTCAGGAAAGGCTGCAGGTTGTGACAACAGAGCCAGAGTTTCAAAAACTGCTGGCTGACCTTAATCGCGAACGACAAGCCGATGAGCGCTCGGAAGGATGGTTTCAAAGGGCGCATCCTCGTTCGAGCCTTTCAGGCGTTGCATATTTGTCCATGGAGTTCATGCTCAGCGAAGCATTGCCAATCTATTCGGGCGGGCTCGGGAATGTTGCCGGCGACCAACTCAAGGCAGCGAGCAACCTCGCCGTGCCGATTACCGCTGTTGGTCTACTCTATCAGCAAGGATATTTTCGTCAGGAAATCGACGGTGCCGGGCAGCAGCAGTCTTTATATCCCTTCAACGACCCCGGTCAATTGCCAATCAAACCGTTGCGCCAGCCAAACGGTGAGTGGCTGCGATTCTCCTTGAATCTTCCGGGCATGAATCTGTGGGTCCGCACGTGGCAAGTCCAGGTTGGCCGGGCAAGATTGTATTTGTTGGACACCAACGATCCTGCGAACACCCCAGCGCACCGTGGGATTGCTAGCGAACTCTATGGCGGCGGCCCGGAGTTGCGTCTGAAGCAAGAGTTGGTTCTCGGGATTGGAGGCTGGCGGCTTCTGAATGCTCTCGGACTCCATCCAGAGGTGTGTCACTTGAATGAGGGCCATGCGGCGTTCGCGGTGCTTGAGCGAGCGCGGTCGTACATGGCCGAAAACAAGGTGTCGTTCGATCTGGCTCACACGATAACGCGCGCAGGAAACCTTTTCACAACCCACACGCCGGTCGAGGCGGGCTTTGACCGTTTCTCGCCCGAGCTTATGGAAACCTACCTGAGGCGGTACGCGGAGCAGGAACTGTCGATTCCGTTCCAGGAATTTCTCGCCCTCGGACGGCGTGACGGCGGAGATTTGTCTGAGCCGTTTAACATGGCCTATCTGGCCGTCCGCGGTAGCGGGGCCGTCAACGGTGTGAGTCAATTGCATGGTCAAGTGAGCCGACGAATCTTTCAGCCCCTATTTCCCAGGTGGCCGCAGACTGAGGTGCCGGTATCTCACGTGACGAATGGCGTGCACACCCCTACTTGGGATTCCGCCGAAGCGGACGCCTTCTGGGAACTGCATTGTGGAAAAGAGCGTTGGCACCAAGACATGAAGGACATCGAGGAGCGCCTTCGGAGCGGAAGCGATTCCGATCTGTGGGAACTGCGGACGAGTGAACGCGGGTCTCTGGTGCACTACGTTCGCAAACGCTACGCTCGCCAATTGTCAGAGCAAGGTGCTACAGCGGCGGATGTCGATCAAGCCGCGCGAGCCCTAAACGCCGGCACACTGACCGTAGGATTCGCTCGGCGCTTTGCGACGTACAAGCGTCCCAATCTTCTCCTCCATGATCCGCAGCGGCTTGTTCAGATCCTTACGAATCGAGATCGTCCCGTTCAACTTGTGCTCGCAGGTAAGGCGCATCCGCAGGATCGAGCCGGGCAACAGATGATCCGCGAGTGGGTCGAATTCTCGCGCCGCCCGGAAGTACGCTCTCGGGTAATTTTCCTGAGCGATTATGACGCGCTCATGGCAGAGAAACTCGTGCAAGGCGTCGATCTGTGGGTTAACACCCCACGGCGACCTTGGGAAGCGAGTGGAACCAGCGGCATGAAAGTGCTCGTCAATGGGGGACTAAATCTTTCGGAACTCGATGGTTGGTGGGCCGAAGCATATTCGCCGGAAGTTGGCTGGGCGCTTGGAGACATGAAGGAACATGGAGACGATCCGGCGTGGGACGCTTCAGAAGCGGAAGCTCTTTACGGGCTGCTCGAACGAGAAGTCGTTCCCGAGTTTTATATCCGCGACGAGCACGGCACTTCGCGCGGCTGGGTTAATCGCATGCGAGAAAGCATGGCGCGATTGACGCCACTTTTCTCCACCAACCGTGTTGTTCGCCAATACACAGAGGAACATTACCTGTTGGCGGCTTCTGCATTTGCGGATCGTGTCAAAAACCAAGGAGCGAAGGGAGCCAAGTTACTGAATTGGCGAACCCGAATCGCGAAGCACTGGTCCGCGGCCAGATTCGGTGCCGCGACAGTTGAACAAAAGGACGGGAAGTTCCAATTTCAGGCGCAGGTTTATTTGGGGGACCTTGATCCGGACGACATTGGCGTGGAGCTTTATGCCGAAGGACAGAACGGTACGGTTCCTGCGCGGCATCCTATGAGTCGCGGTAAGCCACTGCCCGGTTCAGCAAATGGTTTTGTGTATACGGCGAGCATTCCAATATCGCGTGCCGCAGCCGACTACACTCCTCGCATTGTTCCCCGGTACAGCGGCGCGTCCGTGCCGATCGAAGCTCCATTTATCTTGTGGCACGACTCGCCCTCGTGGCGATGACCAGGTGCATATGAAAACCAATTCTGGCGGGATGAAAAGGATGGAGAACGCAGGCGAGAGGCAAACATGATTTGCAACGGCGCGCGCGCGCTGCCACTCTCTCCGGACTTTCGCACCTCAGGCGTCCTGCTGCACGTCACTTCCTTGCCGTCCCCGTACGGCATCGGGGACTTTGGGCCCACTGCACTCTCCTGGATCGACCAGCTCGGCCATGCTCAACAGAGTTGTTGGCAGGTGCTCCCGCTGGGCCCCACCGGTTACAACAACTCACCGTATCAGCCGCTGTCCTCGTTCGCCGGAAATGTGCTGCTGATTAGTCCCGATTGGCTAATAGAGAATGAACTCCTGACGACAAACGACTGTGCGCATGATCCATTCCCGACGGCGGTCGTTGATTACGGCCGGTCGCGTTTTTCAAACACCGGCTCATCCAAACCGCTTGGAAGCGCTTCAAGGCTGGCGGTCGCGCGACGCTGCGAACCGCATATGAGCAATTCTGCCATGAACAGAAACATTGGCTCGACGACTATGCAGTTTTCCGCGCTCTAAAAACGTAGTTTGGCAATGTACATTACCTCCAATGGCCAGCCGAGTCAGTTAACCGCGACTCTGCCGCCCTTGAGCAAGCTCGGCGAGAACTTGCGAATGAAATCGGTCAAATAACTTTCGCGCAGTTCCTGGTGTTTCGCCAAGCCGACCGGCTGAAGGCGCATGCTCGCGAGAACCGTCTGCGGTTGATCGGCGACTTGCCATTCTATGTTTCCGACGATTCAAGCGATGTATGGTCGAACCCAGAACTGTTTCTCCTCGATCAGCAGCACCGCCCGCGATTCGTCGGCGGTGTGCCTCCCGACTGTTTCAGTGCGCATGGGCAGCTCTGGGGCAATCCGGTGTACGACTGGGAAGCCTTGCGGCAGTCGGGCTATCAATGGTGGATAGCCCGACTGCGTGCCCTATTAAACCACGTCGACGTGATTCGTCTCGATCACTTCCGCGGATTCGCGGCAGCATGGCATGTCCCGGCTGGAGCCGCGACAGCAGAGACTGGAAGTTGGGCGCCAGGTCCGGGCGCCGAATTCTTTGCCGCGGTGGCCAAGGAATTGGGGCGACTGCCGTTCATCGCCGAAGATTTGGGAATCATTACGCCCGACGTGCATGCTCTGCGCGATCAGTTTCATCTGCCGGGCATGCGCGTCCTGCAGTTCGCCTTCGACGGCCACGCTGACAATCCGTATCTTCCCGAAAACTTCGTCAGAAATACTGTCGTCTACACCGGCACACACGACAATCCTACGACTCGTGGCTGGTTTGACGGCCTCGCGGCTGACCAACGAGAGAAGGTCTGGGACTATTTGAGACAGCGCCGGGTCACTAGCAGCGAGGCCGCGCACGCATTGATGGAAGTGGCATGGTCATCGAAGGCCGAGCTGGCGATCGCGCCTCTACAAGACTTGCTGAACCTCGGCAACGAAGCACGAATGAACATTCCGGGCCGTCCCGAAGGCAACTGGCGTTGGCGCTGCACTGAGGAGCAGCTCTCCGACGAGGCCTTCGAGTGGCTGGGTCGGCTGACCAAGAACGCAGGCCGACTCGAAGCCCCCGACAGTCGAGAGCGCGAAAGCGTGGAGGCCTCATCGAGATGCTGAAACGCGATTCACGCCTATGGGAAGGTGATCGATTTGTCCCGGCCGTTCACGTTGACGGTGAGGTGAAGCCATTAATGCGACCCAAACGTCATGTCGACGAGTGATCTGTAAGGGGCCGTGTAGCAAATCCGGCTATTTTTCATCACGCGATCAAGAATGGCGACACGTACGAAGCCGCTATCGGTCACACGCTGGTATTCCGCACCTGAGAAGAAAAAGGAGTCATCATCATGAATGCTCAAGGACCAAAGCAAGTCCGGGAAGACGCGACGTTCGAACCACAGGCGAGCTTGGCGCCACCGGTCGTCGAGCAGAGCGAATTTGAATTCGATGTAACCCTCTCCACGACAGTCAAGAAGAACGGCCGGCCACATACCGCTCAGCAAGTTCCCAAAGGCCCTTTATCTCCTGACATGCTCGATCGAATGAACCGCTATTGGATGGCGGCGAATTTCCTGAAGGTCGGGCAGATCTATCTCTCCGATAATCCACTTCCAAAACGCTCTCTGACAGCGGAGGACATCAAGCCAAGATTGCTGGGCCACTGGGGTACGTCGGCCGGCCAGAACTTCATTTATACCCACTTGAACCGGCTGATCAAGGAACGCGGTGCAAGCGTGATCTACATTGCTGGTCCGGGTCATGGCGGGCCCTCATTGGACGCTCATTCGTACTTGGAAGGAACCTACTCAGAAGTGCATCACGAAGTCACGCAGGACCTGAATGGCATGCGCCTGCTTTTTAGGCAATTCTCGACTCCAGGCGGTGTTCCCAGTCATTGCAGTCCTCATGTTCCGAATTCAATTCACGAAGGTGGCGAACTGGGATACTCGCTGCTGCACGCGTTTGGCGCGGCATTTGACAATCCCGATCTCCTCGTTGCGTGCATCATCGGAGACGGAGAGGCTGAAACAGGCCCTTTGGCCGGCAGTTGGAAGGGAGTGAAGTTCCTGAATCCCGCGCGAGACGGTGCCGTCCTGCCTATCTTGCATCTGAACGGCTACAAGATATCCGGCCCAACTGTCCTGGGTCGGACCGCCGATGATGACCTCGTATCCCTGTATCGTGGGCACGGGTACGAACCCAATTTGGTCGAAGGTGACGACCCAGCAGTGATGCACCAACTATTTTCTGCCGCATTAGAGAAATGTTACGAAGAGATACGTTCGATTCAGTCTGAGGCGCGCAAGAACGGTTTCAAACGCCGTCCCACATGGCCGATGATTATTCTCCGCACGCCGAAAGGATGGACCGGCCCGAAACAAGTCGAAGGGATTCCGATCGAGGGTACCTTTCGAGCCCATCAAGTCCCGCTTGCCAATGTTCGCGAGAATCCCGATCACCTTCGCTTGCTTGAGGCCTGGCTCCGAAGCTACAAGCCTGACACCCTCTTCGACGCGAGCGGAAAGCTGACTCCCGAACTCCAGGAATTGGCGCCTTTCGGCAACAATCGCATGGGAGCGAATCCCAGCGTGAACGGCGGACGCGTGCTCACTGCGCTTGACCTCCCGGACTTCACGGACTACGCGCTGGAAGTGCCGGGGTCCGGGCTGGCCGTCGCCGAGGCGCCGCGCAAGCTAGGGGAATTCCTTCGCGACGTGATCAAGCTCAATCCTACAAACTTCCGATTTTTTTGTCCTGATGAGACGAACTCCAATCGCCTGAATGCTGTCTTCGAAGCCACAACCCGCTGCAGCGTGGAGGAAACCGTTTCGATCGACGACAAAGTCGGTCCCCATGGCCGCGTGATGGAAGTTCTCAGCGAGCACTGCTGCCAAGGTTGGCTCGAAGGCTACCTCCTCACCGGCCGCCACGGCCTGTGGTCTTCTTATGAGGCTTTCGCGCAGGTCGTAGACTCCATGCTCACTCAGCACGCGAAGTGGCTCGAAGAATCGAAGAAATTTCCATGGCGAAGGCCCCTCGCTTCGTTAAACATCTTCCTGTCGAGCCACGCGTGGCGCAACGACCACAACGGGTTTAGCCACCAGCCCCCTGGTTTTGTTGACAATGCTCTCGCGCGCCGGAGCGAAGTTATTCGCATATATTATCCGCCGGACAGCAATTGCCTCCTGAGCGTCGTCGATCACTGCCTCCGCAGCCGCGACTATGTAAACGTCGTTACATGCGGCAAACAACCGGAACTCCAGTGGCTCGATATGGAGCATGCGCGAGAACACTGTTCCCGCGGCGCGTCGGTATGGAAGTTCGCCACCAACGATGGGGGCAAAGACCCGGACGTGGTCTTGGCCTGCGCCGGCGATGTGCCCACGCTTGAGACGTGCGCGTGTTCTTGGCTGCTCCAAAAATATGTGCCGGGAATCAAAGTGAGAGTAGTGAACGTCGTCGACCTTGGCATTTTGATGCCGTCCCAGGATCATCCGCATGGAATGGACGACATTTCCTTCGAAGATTTGTTCACCGCAGCCGCCCCCGTGATCTTCGCATTCCACGGGTACCCTTGGGTGATTCATCCCATGGTCCACGGAAGGTCCAACGAGGGCCGTTTTCACGTCCGCGGATTCAGGGACCGAGGCACGACCACCACTCCGTTTGACATGGTCGTCCTCAATAAGATGAGCCGTTTCCACCTCGCCATGGACGCGCTGAAACATGTTCCTCGGTTGCGCTCGCAGGTTTCCGATGTAGTTGACATGTTCAATCGGAAGTTATCCGAACACCCTACCTACATCCGAGAGAATCTTCAGGACATGCCTGAGATCAGAAACTGGCGATGGACCCCCGATTTCACTGAACCGACCGGACCACATCTCCCGGTCAAGGGCAGCCTGCACAAGCAGCTGTTCAGTGACGCTTAGAGTCGGAGCTCAGAAATCGGCCGCCGTGTGCGTCGCTTGACCCGCATTCTTCCAACGGTCGTGAATCGGTGGAACGGCCATGTGGTGAATTCTGCAATGTCGATCGTTCGCTCGTCCTGATATGCAAGAGATCAGGCCGTTGCATATGCCAACGTGACGGAGGGCGGTGTTATCTGGGCGTCCGGAGACTCCGGCCAGCGCTACGTGAGGGCCTGCGGCGAGGGCTCATTCGCAGAGGCGAAATAGCAGACGGTAGGAAACATCTCGCTGATAGCAAGCACCTGCGAACCATTCGTCAGAAAGTAGCTGCCTGATGGAGTCCAAGAGATGCGCGACATCCGCAGCCTTTCGAAGAGCACTGGACGCAGCGAATCGGCGGCTTGCCATCCGTGCCGCGAGATTTTGCTCGCTTGCCGACGCTTCCCGATTTCTTAATGCTGCCTTTTGCTGCCTCGCGAAAGTTGCAAGTCCTTCGGAGTGAATAAGAAAACTGGTAGGGGCGGTGGGGATCGAACCCACGACCTTCGGCTTAAAAGGCCGCTGCTCTACCACTGAGCTACGCCCCTACGCGTTTAATCATCTTACCTGAAAAGCGCGGAGCGTACATGGCCCTGCGCGCTCCGGATGAAACTAGCACTGCGCAATTTAGCGGGGAGCCAAGCGTTTCCGATTCCTCCGTGCCGTCCGTGGGCGCCTTCTGCTCAGGTAAACACCCGATTTCCCTGCTGCTGCGACTCCGGCGAAGATACTTTATCCGGACGGCGCAATCGTTCTCTGCTCCGCGTCTCATCCTTCTACAAAGGCTGCGCCGCTCTTCAAACGGGACATGCTCGCACAGCAGCAGTTGATTCCGAGCAAAAGCACAGTTTCTTTCGATCATGGGTGCCAAACCGGTTCGGATGGTCGTGGAGGACCAAGCGATTATGAAACATCAGGAAAAGCCATCCAATGAGAAGCATGAGAAACCTTCAGTTACCTTATCGGGGATTGTAGAGAAGGTGATTCCTTCTCCACATCCTACCATGTCCGAAAAAGCCCAAATCGCCGTCGAGGAAGCCGATCACATGTATCGGGAACTTCGAATCGAAAATTCGCTCAAGGATGCAAGCGGCCACAAGGTCAGCCTGAAGCCGGGAGCGGAAGTCGACGTCACCATCGAAGCGGATCAAGACGCGATTAAGCCGAAGGACAAGAAGCCCGACAACCACCAACATTCCACATAATCGGCCTATCGCCTGTTCTGCTCGGTGCTGAGATTCCCCCCGTTTAACTGCCATTGCTACGGCGCATCTGTTCTGCGCGTCGAATGCGCTAGTGCGCAGCGTCTAAACGGTTTTATCTTTTGAGTAGCAGATCTGCTCGAGATTGCACTCGATGCATCTCGGCCGGCGCGCCTGGCAAACGCGCCTCCCGTGCCAGATCAATTGGTGCGCGAATAGAATCCATTTCTCTTTCGGAATCACCCGCATCAGGTCCTGCTCGATTTTTTTTGGATCAGTGTTTTTGGTCAGATCGAGTCGGCCGCCTAACCTCTGCACGTGCGTATCCACCACGATTCCCGACGCGACCCCAAATGCGGTGCCCAATACAACATTCGCCGTTTTCCTGGCGACTCCGGCCAGCGTGAGCAGTTCCTCCATCGTTTTCGGCACGTCTCCGTGAAACTCTTCCACGATTTTTTTGCTGGCGCCCATGATCGACTTTGTCTTGTTGCGAAAGAATCCGGTTGGACGAATCTCTTGTTCTAATTCCGCGGGATTGGCGTATGCGAAATCAGTTGGCTTCAGATATTTCGCAAACAGTTTTGGTGTGACCTGGTTCACTCGCTCGTCGGTGCACTGCGCCGAAAGAATCGTTGCGATCAGAAGTTGAAAGGCGCTCTGGTGCGTCAACGCGCAGGTGGCAGCAGGATATGCTTGGTCGAGTTTTTCTAGGATAGCCCGAACGCGGGCAGGATCGGTTGCCCGTTTCTGTCCAACCCTGCCAGCAGGCGGCTTGTGTTGCCGCCCCTTGGCGATTTTGCTCGCGGACCTATTTTTCTTGGCTGGCTTTTTCTTGTGATCGGCCATTTGGCCAAAAACTATATCACAGGCGGGAAGAACTACCGCTCCACGCGCACACCCTTCCAAAAGGCGATACGATCCTTTACTTGCTCCGCGCCGGCTTTCGGTGCGGGGTAATACCAGGCTGCATCCGAATTGCTCTCGCCATTCACTTCCAGGTCATAGTAGCTCGCGGTGCCCTTCCAGGGGCATACCGTGTGCGTTGCGCTCGGCCGCAGATATTCGGTGTGAACAGACTTCTTCGGAAAGTATTCGTTTCCTTCCACCACCACCGTCTGGTTGCTCTCGGCCAGCACCGTTCCTTTCCAGATTGCCTTCGCCATATTCGCTAATCCTCTCACTCTGGAGGGACTTCTCTAAACGGCGAAAAATAGGTTTTGCGCAAAGGGCCATTCCGCGTCCACCCATTGCCCCGCACAATCAAAGCCAGCCCTGCGGCCCATCTCCTTCACTTCAGCCGGATCGTACTTGTGCGAACTTTCCGTCCAAATCGTCTCACCCTCGCGCATCTGGAATCGGAAGCCAGCTTTGCGGATCGAAATGCTTTGCAAGCTCTTTGACCGCAGGTGCATCTCGATTCGCCGGTCGCGCTCGTCGTATCGAACGACATGCTCGAATTCATTCAAGTCAAATTCCCCGTCCAGGTCGCGGTTGATGCGCGCCAGAATGTTCTTATTGAACGCCGACGTCACTCCCGGCGGATCGTCATACGCCAGTTTCAACATCGGAACAGGCTTTTCCAGGTCCGTGGCCAAAATGAGCGAATCGCCGTCCTGTAAAATCCCGCGGACGTCGCGCAAAAACTGCTCGCCCGCAGAGCGATCGAAATTCCCGATTGTGCTGCCAAGAAAAAGCACCAATAGCCGCTCACCGTCTCGCCTTCGCGCCGCCACTTTGTGCAAGCCATCCAAATACGCACTCTCAAACCCAACCAAGCTGACCATGTCCAACTGCCCAAGCTCCTGCCGGCATCGGGACAGAGCACTTCCGGAAATATCGATCGGATAGTAGTTCACGCGCTGCCGCCGCGCCAACGCCTCCAGGAGGTAACGAGTTTTCTGGCCGTTTCCGCTGCCCAGCTCCGCCACCACTACCGGACCCGGAACTCTATCGATGATTTCGCCGCCGTGCCGTTGCAGTAGCCGCATTCCCGCCCGGCTCAACCCGTATTCTGGCAGCAGGCAAATCGCATCAAACAAGACGGAGCCGAGCGAATCGTAAAGATATTTCGAAGGTAGCTCTTTTTGCCCCGCGTGGCTAAGCCCGATCACCACGTCCGAACAAAACTCCGATAGTTCCCAGGCAGCCGCGCTGGCCGCGGACATGTGCGCCGATGAAGCCATTGCTATTCCTCCACGCAGCGGAATTTGCTGTAAACGTACGGATAGTGGGGCTGGAACCAGTTGCGGAACGATCGCCTGAGCATGCACGCATCGGTGCGCGCGGAGCCGCCCTTCATTACAAAATGCTTCCCGTCGAAAAAATTTGCCGAGTAGCCGGGATAAAACGGGAATGCCTCGAATCCCGGAAAAGGCCCGAATGCCGACGAAGTCCATTCCCATCCATTCCCCAACAGGTCGAACGCTCCGAACGCGCTGGCGCCTTCCGGATGCGCGTCCACCGCTGTCGCGTCCCAATGCTGATGGTGAAAATTCCCGTGGCGCGATTCCGGAGCGCTCTCGCCCCACGGATAGCTTCGCTCGGAGCCCGCGGGCGTTCCGTAAGCGGCGCGATGCCATTGCGCTTCCGTCGGTAACTTTTTCCCGGCCCATTTCGCGTATGCCGAAGCTTCCGCTTGGCTCACGTACACCGGCCATGCCATCGGCAAAGGTATATCTCCGAACATCCTCCGGTATTTCCAATCTGTCTTCGGATCATCCGCGAGGGCGTCTACTTTCTTGGACCAGAAATGTGGATGTCTGATTCCGTCGCGCTGCTTCCACTCCCAATCTTCCCTCTTCCAGTAGCGCGCATCGTCATATCCGCCTGCCTCTATGAATTTCAGGTATTCGCCATTCGTCACCGGAAACACGTCAATCGAAAAACTCGGCACCTGCACCCGCAGCTCCCCAAATTCGTTGTCCCAACCGAATAGACGCGGCTGCGCGGAACTCAACCCCAGCGTCGCGACGCCTGCGGGAATCTTAGCCTGCCGTTGCGTTGGCGCCGGATGCGTATCCGGCCGCGGTCGCATCGGAACGGTTTTCTTTTCGGCGGGCAAATTGTGGAGCAGATACGCAAGCGTCTCCGCATGCATCAGCCGATGCTCGATGGCCACGTGAAGCAAAGTGCCGTCGCGACGTTCAGGCCGGGAAGCATCGGACAAATTACGAAGCGCACCGTCCAGCCGCCGGCGAATGTCGCGATTATATTTCTCCACGCGCCCAATCGTAGGCCAATCCTTGGGTACATCCTTCGGCAATCCGCCGTCCACTGGATCGATGCCAAACGCAAACAGCTTGTCGAATTCGCTGTCATCGGACTTGAGTCCCAGCGGTTCGCTCAGCAGGTTCCAATCGAACGCCTCCAGATGGCCCAGATAAAAAATCAACCGATGGCGTTCTGCTATCGGACGCTCGTAATACGAATTGGGCGGGAGCAATTCGAAAAGCGCGTCGGTTCGCGCACGAGCCTCGTCTAATCGGGACAGTAGGTCCGACTGCGTGCTAAGAGCCAGTTGAGACGAGGCCATTGATCACCCCTGAGGGAAGGAGGTAACTTCTACCCCAGCATCTTTCCCGGAGCAAGAAGTTTTACAAGCTCCGAATTGGATGCAGTGGCGGCTAGGAAAGAGTCAAGGTATTCTGGTCCGTCAGCAGGGCCACGATTCTCGCGAAGGCCTTACCCCTGTGGCTCAAGGCGTTCTTTTCCCCTGCCGGCGCTTCTGCAAACGTGCAGCCTAACTCGCTTGAAAAAAAGAGCGGGTCGTAGCCAAAACCGCCGGTGCCGCGCGGTTCTTTCAAAATCGAACCCGTCGCGCAATCGGAAATCACTGCAAGCGCGCGCCCGCTTCGCGCCAACGTCGTGACACATACAAATCGCGCGCTCCGCTCGTCGCCCTCGCGACCTTCCATCTCTGCAAGCAGCTTTCGGTTATTCTGATCGTCCGTGGCATTCAGTCCAGCGTAGCGCGCGGAACGCACTCCGGGCGCGCCACCCAACGCGGGAACCACCAGCCCCGAATCGTCCGCGAGCACAATTTCGTCTGCGAATCTGCTGTAATGCAGGGCCTTCGCGGCGCCGATTTCCGCGAACGTCAGTGCGCTCTCGTCAAATGCAGGGTGTTTGCGGAAATCAGGCATCAGATTAAGTTCGACTCCGGAACCAGCTGCCATTTCGCAGTATTCGCGCAGCTTGCCCGCGTTGGACGATGCGAGCAGAACGCGAATTGCATTGCTCGCGCCGCCGCTAACGCGCTCGCCCACGGAAATCCATGCCCAATAGTTCGTGCTGCGCGCGCGCCAGCCGCTTGATTCCTTCCGCGGCCAAATCAAGCAGTCGCGCCAATTCTTCGGTTGTGTACGGGCGTCCTTCGGCAGTAGCTTGCACTTCGACGAAATCCCCACTCCCCGTCATCACCACATTCATGTCCACTTCCGCGCGCGAATCCTCTTCGTACGCGAGATCGAGCAGCAAATCATCGCCCACGATGCCAACGCTCGTGGCCGCCACCGAATCGACGATCGGAATCGCACGCAACATTCCCGCGGAAACCATTCGCTGCAATGCGAGCGCCAGCGCCACGAATGCCCCGGTGACGGATGCAGTGCGCGTTCCGCCATCTGCTTGAATCACATCGCAATCGAGCCATACGGTGCGCTCGCCAAGCGCCTTTAGATCGACGGCGGCGCGGAGCGTGCGTCCGATCATGCGCTGAATCTCCAGGGTGCGCCCAGATTGCTTTCCCCGCACCGATTCGCGCGCGGTGCGCTCCTCTGTCGAGCGCGGCAGCATGCCGTATTCGCCAGTGACCCATCCCTTGCCCGTGCCCTTCAGAAATTGCGGAACGCCGTCATCGACCGTCGCGGTCACGATCACGCGCGTATGGCCCAGCTCAATCAGCACACTGCCCTCCGCGCTGGGAATAAAATCAGCGGTCATTTTTATGGGCCTTAAATCGTGCGAGGCGCGTCCGTCGGTTCTCAAATGCAAATTCCTTTCTGTCTTCATCTATCGCGTTACGGCGCGATTATATGCGTCGCGCCAGTTTGCCGACTGCCCTTCTCCATGTCAATCAAAAGCCGGATCAATTTGTGAGCGCGAATTGCGCGGACGTGCCGTCAATGCGCTGGTTTCTCCGAGCGTACTGTCGCAAGGTTAGCCGCCGAAGAAGCGGGCGGCGCGGCGGAAGGAGTAGCAGTCGTGATAGTGGTGGCAGCGGAAGCCGATGCGGTAGAACTCGGCGGCGCAGGCGCTGGATTCAAGTCAAAAAAGCCGGTCAGATCGACGTGTCCGGCAAGTGTGTCAACTTCCTGCCCGTGAATCAGAATTTTCAGGCGGCGCAATTGTGGGACATTGGCCGCTAGAGTACGCACGATCGAGTTCACGGCCATCGATTCACTGAGAATCCCCGATGGAGTTTCGGAGGCAAGTGAATCAGAAAAATCCGCTATCGCCGTCCCGTCCGGCAGGATATAGAAGCCCAGTAGAGTGGTGCTGGCCGGAAGCGTCCGCTGACCTGAAGTCGGCGGGTTGGCGATCAGCGCTTGCAGAAGCTGGCGCGAGCGTTCCACGGGATCAGATGAAAGCGGCAGTTCGATTTCGATCGGAGCGACTTTGCCGGGACCGGCGGCCCAGTAAATTTCCGCGTTCACCGGTTTGTCCGTCGGCGTGGAAATCGGCGGCTCCAGAACAGCACGGCGCGCCTGCTCCTCGGTGGACTGCGTCACGTTCAGGCCCTGCATGTGCTTCCGCAGGCCACCCAGACTTAGAAGACCAACGATCACGGCGACGACTAGAACGCCTATAGCGATTTTGATGTTTCGCGGCATCAGGGCGCCTCCACCGCTGGGCCCTGCCGGAACGTTTGGATGGCTCTCTCGATTGCGAGAGAAAGAGGACCGGAAAGTTCAAGCAACGCGTCCGCGCTCGGAGCGCTAATGTTGGAAATCTCGATGGCGACTGCGGGCTCGGCGACGGAGCGCAGGTCGCGCAGCGGGACGGCCGTCGAACTAACCGGCGACCCGGGAAACGCTTGCGCGAACTGTAGCTGCAAAATATCGGCTAAGCGGTGGCTTGCGGATACGAACGGCCGCTGCGCGTCCCGCCAGGAAACCAGTGTATTCGCGGGAAGCTTGGCAATCGGGGCACCTGAATTTCCGCCGATGGCAGGAACCTGAGCAGTTGACGGCACCGCCGGCTCCGGCGACCAGAATCGATCGTAATAAGCGCGAACAGTGCCCATTTTCCCGGTCGAGCCGACATGGATGGCGATGAAAACGGCGTTGCGATAAGCGTTGGCGATTGCCGCGCGATCATCGTACGAGGGATTCGAGTCGTCGCTGCGGGTCATCACCACGCGATAGCCGTGAGTGAGCAACTGCGCCTGCAAAGTGCGCGCGATTTGAAGGACCAAGTCTTTTTCGGCGAGGCCGTTTTCGCCGCGCGCTCCCGTATCCGTTCCGCCGTGTGCGGGATCGAGGACGATAATCGGCACCGGCGGCGACGCGGGAAGCTCCGCGTGCTGCTGCGCATTTGAATGCAGCGCGGCTGACGGATGTTGCAACGGCTCGGACGTTTGTCCGGATGGCGGACTTTGTTGCGCATCGGCATAGCGCGCCGGGCGGCATGAGGATGGCGCGGCGCGAAGCTGCGAAGGAAAAAATACGGCCGCAGCAAGAACAATAATCAGCAGCAAAAAGAAATTACGCACTGCGGAAAGGATATCAGAAATATTTCCGAGCGAGGCGGCCGGAACACTTTTGTGTTCACGGCCGAGCGCTGGCGCCGCTGGAAAAACAAAATATCGCCGCATTCTCATGCTGCTACTTCGCTGGAGAGGCGTCGAAGAGGTGAGCGCCGAAGCCATCGCGGCGGACGAAAAGACCCGAGCTGCGAAGTTCGTCGGCGTTACGCACGTAGCGGATGCCGTTGAGTTCGTCGTTGAACACGTACTCGGGGGCCGATAGCGGCCGGTTAAAGTGGATGCGCCCTTGCGACGCGCAACCTGCCAAATTGACTACGACAATTTTCCAAACTTTCTCCGATCTCCATTCGTAGGCAATCAGATTGCCGCAAGTGCCGTCGCAATCGGGCGTAACGGAAAGCAAGCTCCAGGCACCATGATGGAAAGCGTCTTCCTCGGAGATGCGCAGAATTTTTTCGAAGAACTGCGACACAACGGCGTCGGCCGGACGCGGTGCGGCCATGCGCAATGTGATCGGCAGGTAGGTGGACGCGCCTTCGAGCTCGCCCTGATGATAGAAGCGCATTCCGGGAACAGTGCCCATCAGCGCGCCGACCGACGTAATCCGATCCTTGCCGAACGCCTCCACGGCGCGGTGCTCATCATGATTTTCGAGAAACCGGGCCATACGGCTTTGATAGCCGAGCGGAGCAGAAAGAGCGGCGTGCACGCCGGGAGCATTAATATCGCGAACGGAGTCGTAAAAAGTTTTGTCGTAGCAGAACGAAAACCCCAGATCGAGCAGGCGCTGCTCGGTGCCCCAGTAGGCTTCGGCGAGAAGAATCAGCTGCGGGACCTGGGCGTGAGCGTCGGTCCAAAATTCGGTAGGCATGGGCTTCGCGCCGCCGAGAAATGGCGCCCAGATTCTCTGGAAAATGTCACTCAGATGAAGCATAGCCATGTCGCAGCGGATTCCGTCGCAATGACCGGCGATGACGCGGAGCTCGTCGATTTGCGCGGCGCGCATTGCAGGCGAGAAATGATTCAACTGAGCGGTGTCCCGCCAGGGCGGAAAATACGGATCGCGGGCGAGCGCTATGTAGTGCGTTCCGGTGGGCGAGCCGATTGCGCGAAACGTGTCCGGATCTTTGGCGTACTGCTGCTGCGTGCCTTGAACGTAAAACTCCGGGTGCTGGCTCGTCCACGGATGATCGAGAGCGGTATGGTTGCCGACGAAATCGAGAAGGAGCGCCATGCCGCGTTTGTGAAGTTTGTCGCGAACCAGATCGAGATCGTGCCACGAGCCGATGCGCGGATCGGGAACGTAAGAAGCGACGGAATAGGGCGAAGCGATTACATCGTTGGGCGTCCAGCCGGGCAGAGCGCGGGTATAAAGCGGCGCATTATTCGGATCGGCCAGCGCGAGGCGGCGCGACTCCGGACTGCGCTGCCAGACGCCCATGAGCCAGATGACGTCAAATCCGCGATTGGAGAGAGCGTCCCATTCGGAATCGGGGACATCGGCCAACTTGATCGTCCCATGCAAGCGCGAGGAAAGAGTTTCGAGCCAGGCCCAGGTATTGATCTCGTAGAGATGTGGGTGCGGCCTGAGCGGGAATGGCGGTCGAGAGGTGAACGGCGGAGTGGTCACAGACACCCCGAATTTTGAAGCTCAGAGCAGACGATTCCACGGCCAAAGTGGGCGACGAGACTGTAGCGATCTGCCGAAATTAAGTTGTTGATCCCGCAACTACTTAGATTGCGATCTACCCGAACGTGTAGCGATCTGCCAGAGCCACGCAGGTGGTCCAGTGGCAGTGGCGTTCGGTCGAGATTAAAACCAGAGACGAAGCGGTACAGAAAACTGTGGACCACCAGGCTGGCGTCGAATTTTTCCTTTTCAAACAACATGGCGAACTGACGTTAACAGATTGCGGGCGGCACGCGCTACTGGCCGTTGGTACAGTTCAGGGTACAGGTGCCTGGAAGCGTGCGCCGATCGCGGCGCTCCCTGTAATTAGAAAATCCAGTGGAATTCTTGCAGCACGAGGATCGCAATTCCAACCAGCAGCACCGGAATCGTGAGGGCCGCAAGCCTCCTGGTAAGAATCGGATTCTTGGTGACACGATGGACGATAGGCAAGTTCACCAGAGCGCTCGCGATCGACGCCAAAACAACACCTTGGCCCGCAAATTTGGCGTACAGCTCTCCATGCACGACCATATTGGCAGCTGCGGCAGACGTGCTCGCGCTGCTGGCAAATCCACCGACAAAACTGGTAACCCAAAACCCCGGGTTGCCCAGGTAGCGCTCGGCCAACTTCGCAACGACCTGGATCAGCAGGAACAGCGCGGCAAAGCTTAGCACGCGTTTCAGCGAGACAGGCGATTCGAGGTGAATTTCCGCCGAGGTTCCCGCAGTCCCGAACTTCGCACGCTTCACGAAGATCAACGCCACGACCGCCATTGCCACCAACGGTGCGACCGCGCTAAGCACCGCGGATGGGGCAAATAGAGCCAGGATTATCAAATTGCGCGCGAACATCGCCAGAATCGCGAAGAGCAGGGCGGCTACCGCTAAATCAGACGAAGCGCCATCCGCGGCGAGGGGCTTCGACAACTCGACTGCGGCGGCGCTGCTGTTCACGAATCCAGCCAAAAAACCGCTCAGGGCCACGCCCCGCGCGCCGTACACCTTGAGCAGCACGTAGTTCAGGAACCCTATACCGGCGATGGCGATGACCAGGATCCAATCTTGCCTTGGATTGATGAGCGACCACGGATCGATAAATCGGTTCGGCAGGACGGGATAAACCACCAGCCCGAGAAGACCCAACAACACGGCACTGCGAATTTCCACGGGCTGCAAGCCACCGGCGAATTGGTGAAGCTCTTTTTTCCAGGCGAGCAGCAGCATCATCAGGATCGCCGCGGCCACGGGCGTGAACAAGTGGCCCTGACCGGCGAGCGCCCCCAAGATGAAAATTACCAGCAGAGCGGCGGACGTGGTTGCTTCCAGCGAACGGTCGACCAGCAGACTTCGCAGATTGGCGAAGATCACAATCAGAAATACACCGACAAACGCCACGGCGACGAGCGACGGAACGAAGAGCACCGCCATGGTCCCGAGAAGGGCGGTTAGGGTGAACGTCCTCGCACCCAGATCCTTGTTGGACCATTCCCTCTCGATTCCGACGAGTAGCCCAATGCCCAGAGACACCACAATCTTAGGAACAACTTCAACTGGTGAGAATCGGGTTACGAACATTTAGGCACACGATCGTCGTTATTTAGCCCGGGAACCATAAAAAACTGTTCAGCACTGTTCATCGCGCACACGAGATCGAAAGCACGCGGATCAGTGCGTTGACACGGTGGAGATGAAGGCGCGCACGTTGGTGGAAAGCTTTTCCAGGTCGGGGACGTGGAGGTACATCATGTGGCCGGCGTTGTAATACTGGAGATGGATGCGGTCGCTGGCGGCTTTCGGCAGGAGCAAATGATTCATGGTGAATTCAGTGGCGTAGAAGGGGGTGGCGAGATCGAAATAGCCGTTTTCGACCTGGACTTGCAGGTAGGCGTTGTCGAGGAGCTCCTGGACGAGATCGTTTTCGACGTTGGGGGCGCTGGGGAAACCGTTTCCAGGGCCATTGCTTCCCTTCCAGTCCCAATGTTCGCTGGGAGCGCTGGGTAGGACTTTGTAGGTCATGCCCTCGCCGAATTTCAGTTCATCACGAACGTAGGAATTGAAGGCCGCAGTAAAGGCGCCCAGGACAGCATCATAGGACGGATCATCGGCGGCGTATTCCTCGAGTACATCGTAGGTGGCAGCATTGTAGCGTGCATCGTAACGCCCAATGGTGAGGCCGCGACTGCGGAGCAATTCAGCGCGAAACTGCGGCAGATTCACGCGTAGATTCGCGTTGATGAGATATTTTTCGTCGAGGCCGGTAAAGGTGGACATTTTGGCGGCGACTTGCTGCTTTTCGGCGTCGCTGATGTTGGAGCCTTTCATCAGCGCGTCGGTATATTCGGTGGATGCGAACTGACGGACTTGTTCCAGGAACGCGGGCAGATCGGCAGGGCGATTCTTCAGCAGATTGTAATGCCAGGCGACGGCAGCATAGGTGGGCAGATAGAGAATGTAGGAGCGGTCGTCTCCGATTGTGAAATTCAGGGTGCCGAGATCGAGGACGCTAGATTGGAGGCCGATGCCATTGATGTAAATGCCGTCATGCTCCTGCAAATAATTGCCGAGAGCGACGGAACGGAACGTGCCGTAGCTTTCGCCGTAGAGCACCTTGGGCGAGTTCCAACGATGATTGCGGCTGATGTAGATGGAAATGAACTGGGCGAGGGATTTCACGTCGGACTGCACACCCCAGAAATCGCTATCCTTCGCTTTGCCCACAGCGTGGCTGAAACCGGTGCCAATGGGATCGATGAAAACGAGGTCGGCTTTGTTGAGAAGCGAATATTGATTATCGACAATCTGGTAGGGAGGACCCGGAATCGGTTGCGCATCGCCGGCAACGAGGCGGCGCGGTCCGAAGGCGCCTATGTGCAGCCAGACGGACGAAGAGCCGGGACCGCCGTTATAGAGAAACACGATGGGGCGCTTGCTGAAATCCTTGACGCCGTTTTCGGTATAGGCGGTGGAATACATCAGCGCCTCGGGCTCACCTTTGTCATTTTTCAGCAGCGTGGTGGAAGCCGTAGCAGTGTAAGAGACATTTTGTCCACCAATCTGCGCGGTGTGCTGCGTGACGGATGACTGTTCCTTGGTTGACTCGGATGGCGCGCTGGCGTTTGGCTCAGCGGGCTTGGCCTCGCCGGGCTTGGCGGCAGATTGCTGGCCCGATTCGGCGGGCGCTTGCGCGACGGCGCGCGGGGACTGGCCAAGAAAAACCAAAATCGCGATCGCGGCAATGCTCAACTTGAGTTTCATTCGCGGGCTCCGATCGTGGTGCTGAGTTGGAAGTTGAATTCGACGGCTCGGACAAGCCTAAAAGCGGCGCTCCGTCACTGCAAGCCCCATCACCGATAAAGGAACGCGGCATCACTTCCCGCTTCCCTGCAGCAAGCGCGGCTATGGCCGATTGCTGCGCAGATCGTTCCGCGACGACAACCTGGATGCGTTCGCGGGTATTTTGCCACAGCCCAGCCCCGGAAAGGTGAGTGTGATTTGATCGAAGGTGCCGCCGGCTGCCGGGATGGATACCGGCGGAGCATTGATACGCGCAGGAACAACGCAAGCGGGCGAACCGCGGCGCGCGGGAATGCGTTGCGGTATAAGATCCTGCCACGCGGAAACGTTGTAGCTGGCGGCATCGAGCAGCGTGAACTCGTAGAGATCGGGCGCGATGCGCTGCGCTGCGGGATTATCGCCGTGGTCTGCTTGCGCCATTACGGTGACGGTGCCAAGCGGGCGCGTACCGGTCCAATGTACGCGGACGCGGAGGCGGCGCGTAGGAACGCCGTTCGAGAGCTTCAATCTCACATTCAACACGCGCTGGCCATCTTTCAGCACGATGGGTTTCGCTTCGCTGACATCGGCGACGCCGGGATAAAAAGTGCGCGGAAATGGCGAATTGGGATTCAGGCTGTTCGGGCGATTGAAAACGAGGATGTAGCGGCCGGGGCCAACGTGATCGTAATCGAAAGTGCCCTTGGAGCCCTGGTAAGTCCAAAGGCCCGGGCGAGTTTCGGAGAAATTGCCGACGCGATAGAGCTCAACGGAAGCAAGCGTGAGCGGCCTTCCATTAGGACCAAGGACGCTACCACGAATTTCTCCGGTGGGCAGCGCATCGACATCGTATTCGTAACACGCGCCCGCAGGAATCGAGAAGGGCTTGAGGCCGATGGCGAGATTGCGTTCGGTGAGCTGCATGCGCGCGGGAAGATGCGCGGAGAAGTTATAGGTGCCGGCGTGGACGTCGTAGAGCGTATACACACCGGTGGCGTCTGTACCGGTTTCGAAGCGATCCCAGCGAGAGCGCAGATGGACGGTCACATTGGCGAGCGGTGGATCGGGCGCGTCAGGAGGATCGAGGAACGGCGGATCGACGCGGCGCACGATGCCGAAAACGGATGCGACGCGCTGGCCATCACGCATGGCGCGAAGCTGAGGAATCAGGGCGCGAGCGTCCGCTGCGGTGCGAGTACCGTCACAAATGGTGGAGTAGAGGCGGCCGTCGGCGCCTTCGTGGGTGAACACGAGATACTGAGCGCCATTCTTAAAGCGATAACCGCAATCGCCGTCGTCGCCGCCGGTGAAGACGTCGATGGTGGAGGCGACGGGGCCGGAGAAGCGCTCGTCAATGCGGAAGTGATAGCGGTAGGTGGGCGTGGAGGACGAATCCGGCTGAGGAGCGGCGGGAGCGGTGGTGTCCGAAGCGCCGGAGGACGCTGCGGGTTGCGGAGCCGCGTAAATGCCCGTGACGGTACCCAGGAAGACTACGCCACCTTGGGGCACCCCGGCACACTTCCCAGGAGCGGATTGCGAGCAAGTGCAAGCAAGAACGGCAGCGGGAAGTCCAAATAAAAGCAAAAATACAGAAACAAACCAACGCCAAATCATCGCAAGTATCCTACATGCTTTCGGGCAGGATGCGAAAGCGTCTTGCTAAATAATGGCGGCGCCGGTCGTTGACACGCGCGGAAAGGTGATGCTATCTTGGTTTTTCTGCGTCGTTGAGAGCATTAGGCAACAAGCAGCGCTACAGTCGAAGCGGCCGGGATGATACTAGCGGCTGCGGCTGGAGGGCAGAAATCGGCGCGAGATGCTGGGTATTTGCGCGATTGCGCCGATTGGCAGTTCAGCAAACGCTCCTACCGGATGGCGAATCTAAAATTGCATTTGGGCGAAGTGGGAGAGGCGTGTGCTGCGGTTTGCCCGGCACCCGCCTAACGATCTCTGAGGCTCGGGACGGGAAGGAAGAGGGCATTTTTGCGTCGAGAGACAAACGACTCATCCCGCGGACTGACCATCTGGCTGACGGGCTTGCCATCATCGGGTAAAACCACGCTTGGCAAAAGCATCGCGCGGCAACTCCTGGACGAGGGGGAAGCCGTCGAGTTACTGGACGGCGACGTGATTCGGTCAATGATTGGGCGGGGTTTGGGGTTCTCGCGGCCCGACCGCGAGGACAATCTGCGCCGGATCAGTTTTGTCGCCGATCTTCTGGCACGCAATGGGATTACCGTGGTGGTGGCGGCGATCTCGCCTTACAGCGCGTTGCGGGGCGAAATCCGAGACCGACTTTCTCCCTTCCTTGAAGTGTTCGTGAATGCGCCAGTAGAGGTCTGCGAGCAGCGGGACGTCAAGGGATTGTATAGGCGTTACCGGAACGGCGAAATCAAGGGGCTCACGGGCCTCGACGATGTCTACGAACCTCCGACTTCGCCTGAAGTGGAGTGCCGAACAGACACCGAGACGGTGGAAGAGAGCGTTAGCCGAATCTTCGAGGCCATTCGTATCCGACGAAAGCTCAGCCTTGCAGCGCCTAAATGCGGTTACTAAAAACGCTCCGCCGACAGGAATCGGGATTGGTGCTTTTGACTTCCTCCCTTCATAAGTATCCGAAAGAATCAATTTCAATAGAGTGCGACGCATTTGCGACATTAAGGTCGGAAACACCGCATCTATCGAGGTTGCGAAACCGAAAGCGACGCGAGCCACGCCGCGCCGGAAGCAGCTGTTGAAGATGAGCGTACCGCCCGAACCAGTGGCCAGTGCCTCAGAAGTCCGCGGAGCCCTGCCAGTGACACGAAGCTCGGGCAATGACTGCCGCCTTTTTCGGCGATGTTTAGGCGAGGCAGGCGAATCGTCTACCGCGAAAGCGATCCGATGTTTTTGACCGCCGCTAGGGATGTTTTGCTGGGCGTGGCGGCCCTCCCATTCATTTACTACCTGTTGGTCCTCTACAGTGCGTGGCGATTTTTTCGGCACTCAGGCTTGGAAGGGGTCGACTTCACTCCACCGGCGAGTATTTTGAAACCCGTCCGAGGGCTCGATCCAGAGGCGTATGAAAATTTCGCCAGCTACTGCCGGCAGGATTACCCGGAATACGAGATCGTGTTCTGCGTCGACCCGGGCGATCCAGCGATACCAGTGATCGAGCAATTGAAGCGGGATTTTCCCGACCGCGTGATCCGAATACTCTTTCCCTCCGCCGGGAGCGCCTCGAACGATAAGGTCGCCAAACTTGACCAACTGGCAAGGGAAGCACGCTACGAATATCTGGTGATTAACGACAGCGACGTCCGGGTGACGCCCGATTACATGCGGGCGGTCATTGCACCTCTTGCGCGCCCTTCGGTTGGGGGGGTGACCTGCTTGTACGTATCCGTGGAGGATAAGACGTTTGTGGACCGTATTCAAACGCTCGGGATGATCACCGATTTCTACGCTGGCATCCTGGTCGCCCGGGAGCTCGATGGCGTCAAGTTTGCGCTGGGAGAGACCATCGTCACCACGCGCGCCCGGCTGGAAGAGTTCGGCGGTTACCGCGCATTGGAGAACCGACCGGCTGACGATTTGCTGGTGGGCCGTATGATTGCCGAACAAGGCTGTGAGGTCGAACTATTGCCGTACGCGGTAATGACGGTGCCCGACTACGGCTCCATGGGCGACCTGTTCAGGAAGCGCCTGCGATGGATGGTAGTGATGCGGCATATGCGCCCGTGGGGGCATCTTGGCTTGCTGCTGACGCAAGGCTTGCCCTGGTCCATCGTGGCGATATTAATTCACCCATCGCTTGCGACAGCTTTGAGCTATCTGGGGATATATTTGGCGCTGCGAGTGGCAATGTCTTGGACAATCGGAATCTGGGGCCTTAAGCAATCATCGCTGTGGAAGAAGTTGCCGCTGCTTCCGGTGTGGGACGGAGTGGCGTTCGCAATTTGGGTGGGCAGTTTCCTGAAAAACAGCCTTCGCTGGCGCGGACAAAATTATATTATTCAGGATGGCATGCTGGTGCAGGCGTCGCGTGGGACGGTCAAGTAATGGCCGAAGCGAAATACATTCTCGTGAGGCTCGGGAACGCGCAGGTCAGAATGTGGGCGGTGGGACAACATGGCAACTGATTCAATCTACGACAGATCATCCGAGGGACACATTCAATGATTCTTTCCCTTCACGTCCCCAAGGCGGCGGGAAACTCATTTCGCCAGCTATTGCAAGCGGGGTTCGGAGAGAGGTTGATGCTGGACTACGGCGATTGGGCGGGTTTCAAGGTGCCGGAAGCCCTCGAACGCTGTGGAGTCCGGACGGTGGCGATGCGCAGCCGCCGCGACGAGCTTTTGGAAAAGTACGACATCATTCACGGGCACTTCGTGACGGACAAGTATCTGGGGCTGTTTCCAAAGCAGGAGATCGTCGCCTTCTTTCGGGACCCATACCAACAGGCGGTATCGCACTACTGCTTTTTGTTGCGAAATCCGCAGCGGGAACACCTTGAAGAGAAGATGCTTCACGAAGCCAAGATGACGCTGCACGATTACCTGGCGTGGGATGCCTTTCGCGATCAGCAGTCGCAATATCTCGGCACCGTTTCCATCGACGATCTCGCGATGGTAGGGCTGTCGGAAGAGTTTTACAAAAGCGTGCATCTCTTCAATTCGGTTTTTGGCTGCGATCTACGAGGAGACAGCTTTCTTAACGTCAATCCAGACCATCAGGGGGCCGATTACAAGATCGACCAGGACGTCCGAAAGGCGGTGGAAAAATATCGGGCGGCGGACATCGATCTTTACCGACGCGCGAAGGAAATCTTCGCGCGGCAGAGTGCTAAGGCAGGATTATAGCGTGATTGACGAACCGGATCGCGACGGCAGTCGGTAACTCAAGGCGCCGAGACCGCGACCGAGTGGACTTGCTTCGACTGGTACAGCGACGTCGCCCAATCGCAGTAACCATCTCCCCTAGAACGGCAATTCGCATTTATATTCGTTGAAATTGAGTGTGCTCGGCAAGACGACTGACAAACAATACAAGGGCCGCTGACAGGCACTCGGAAGCAGTGCGCCTCGCAGGGTTAGCGCCCGGCAATGCGATCGGAGCGTCCAGAACGCGTGCCGCGGCGTCCGAGAAATTCTTTTACGGTGTAGACCGGCTTGTTCTGCGATTCGTAATACGTGCGCGAGAGTAGTTCGCCGATCAGCCCGATGGAAATGAACATGATCCCGCCCATCACCAAAGCCATGCCCAGAAGCATTAGCGGGCCGTGATTGGCAAGCAAACCTTCATTCAGGATGGCCTTGCGCGCAAATACCCAGACGCCAATGCCGAGCCCGCCGCTGAGGCATGCTAAGCCCACCGCACCAAAAAATTGTAATGGCCGGGTGGAATAATCGAGCAAAAACTTCACGCTCATCAAATCCAGCAGTACGCGGATGGTGCGCGAAATTCCGTAATTGGATTTGCCATTTTTGCGGCGGATATTGGTGATGGGCACTTCCGCCACGGACGCTCCAGCCCAACTGGCGAGCGCGGGAATGAAGCGGTGCAGTTCGCCGTACAAATGGATTTCGGAAAGGATTTCGCGGCGGTAAGCCTTGAAAGTGGTGCCGAAATCGTGGAGATCGACGCGCGAGAGCTTGGCCATAATCCAATTGGCCACACGGCTGGGAAACTGGCGCGTCAGCCAGGCGTCCGTGCGCTCCACGCGCCAGCCGCTGACGATGTCAAAGCCTTCCTGCATTTTCTCGATGAAGCGCGGTATTTCGGCGGGATCGTGCTGCAAGTCGCCGTCCATGGAGATAATGATTTCGCCGCGAGAGTGGTCGAAGCCCGCTTTCAAGGCGGCTGTTTGGCCGAAATTGCGGCGGAGGCGAACGACGACGACACGCGCGTCGTCGGCGGAAATTTCGGAAAGAAGGCGGAAGGTGCCGTCCTTGCTGCCATCGTCGACGAAAACGATCTCGAAAGGCTCGCCGATGGAATCCATCACGTCGATGATCTTGACGTAAAGCTGAGGGACGTTTTCCTGTTCGTTAAATAGGGGAACCACGACCGTGAAAGCTAGTTCGCTATGTTGTTCAAAGCTCATAAATTCCTTCCCCAGCGCGCAAGACCGGCGTACTGGGGACCCCAGTGAAAGTGCAGTATAGCATCCCGGCGGGCAATAACGCGCGGGGGCGCAGGTTGGGCGTTTGCGGCTTGTAGGGGATGGTTGGTTAATAGAAGCTTTTCGCCGCTGCTGGCGACCACGAACATCTGCGAGTCTCCCACGAGAGCCTGGAATTGGGGCAAGCCGGAGGCATGGGTGAGCAGATAACAACGCGCCGGCGCCGACCATAAAGCCTTGAATTCAGAATCGCTGATAAACATATGCGGAGCGTCCGGCGCATGAGAGCCGTAGTCGAGGTTCACGCGGCGGTTGGCGATCAGCAGGGACGTGCGATCAGTATAGAAATAGACCGAAGAAAATCCGTAGTAGTGGCCCTGTGAAATCAGGGTGCCCGGCGGCGCTTGCTTGAGAGCGAGCGCAAGCGGACGCGATGAGAGGTACGGATCGAAGGTGACCATAGCCACGCGCGCGGCCTGGAAGAAAAGCACCATCATCAGGGCGACGGCGAGATACGCGCGCTGACCTACCCAGCGAATGGTCCCGATCGCGCCGATGAAGAAAGCGATCCCGGCGATGACTAACGGCCTACGCAAATAGGCGAACGAATCGATGGTGAGATCTTCCATGTGCCCGAGAGAGAGCGAGTAAGCCCTGGGATGATGACCGAGCGCCATGGAAATGTCGCCCGGCGTAGGCAAGTTGCGGACGTGGAAGGCGAGAGCAAAAGCCGCGATGGCGGCGCAAACGGCGATGGCCGCCAATACGCGAGTTCCACGACGAACCCAATCGCCACCGGCAGCCATTGCGGAGCCAATCAGCAACGCGAATGCCGGATAGCACGGCATCGAATAATATTCCTGCGTAGTTGAGAAGGTGAAGAAGACCAGGATGAAGCCAATCCAGCAAAGAGCCAGCAGGCGCGCGCGACCGGCGCGATCGACTGGCTTAAATGATTGCTTCACAATTGCGGGAATGTACACGCTCCACGGGAACATCCAGACTAAGTGGAAAAGCCAGAAATATGCTCGCGGGACGGTGTTGTAGTCGCGCGGATAACGCATGTTCAGGAAGCGCAGTAACTGCTCGTTGATGAAAAAGAACCAAAGAAAGCCGTGGTAATCGCCGGGACCGCTATGGAGCGTCCAAGCGAATGTGGGTGGATTTCGCAGCGTGGCAAGAATGTGCCAAGGCGCGGCAATTGCCAGGATGATGGCCGCGCCCAGAAATGGATGAAGGCGTCGCCAGACTTTGGCCGAGAAGAGTTGGCGGGTGAAGAGAAGGTAAAGCAGCGCGGCGGCAATTGGAAATACCACGCCAATCAGACTTTTCAGCAGCAGGCCAATTCCAAGATTGGCAGCCAGCAGGATTGCCCACAAGAGCGGGTGCTTTTCCTCGTCGTCGATCGCACGAAGAAATGCCCACATGGCGAGGGCAATGGTGAAGGTCAACATCACGTCGGGAATAATGATTCGCGTGAAAAGAAACAGTCCGACGCAGGTGGCCAGGCATAAACCGGCGTAAAAACCGGCGCGCTTGCCGAAAGCCCAGATTCCAAACGCAGCGGTAAGCCAGCAGAGGGCGATGGCCGAAAGAACGATGGGCATCCGCGCGGACCAATCGTGCACGCCGAAAACCTTGTACGACACGGCGGTGACCCAGTACAGCAGCGGCGGTTTTTCCAAATAGGCGATGTGGTCGATGTGGGCGGTGACCCAATCGCCGGAGGTAAGCATGTTGCGCGCTATCTGCGCCTGGACGGCGTCCACGTCGTCCATCAAGGATGGCGGAGAGACGATACAGCCCAGATAGACGGCGCTCGCAACGAGTACGACGATCAGATAGTAGATGTAAGGACGCGTTGCCCGTCCCGGCTCGGTTCGGGGGAGCGTCTCAATTGAATCCGCCATCGTTTCATCCAGAGAAACAGAATCATTAAGCCCCACAAGTGGTAGCCCAGGTTTTCCCGCCGCTCCATGTGGCGGCTCACACAGGATTGAATTCCGCCGATATTGAAGAGATCGGAATATTCCGATGCGACGGCGAGCGCATCACTTAGAAGCGGGCGCAGAGGACCGCGCAGCCATTCGTGCGCGGGAATATCGAGTCCAGTTTTCTTGCGATTGAGGACGGCGGCCGGGAGCTTGTCGCTCATCAGCTCTTTCAAAATCCACTTCTGGCGCGAGCCGCGAATTTTGTATGACGCGGGCAGCTTGGCCACGAATTCGACGATGCGGTGATCGAGAAGCGCCGGACGGGCTTCGACTGCATGGGCCATGCTCATGCGATCGACTTTCGCCAAGATATCGTCTGGCAGAAAATACTTCTGATCGAACCAAAGAAACGGCGCCAGATCGTCGCCGGAAGAAAGCTTTTGCCCTAATTCGCCGAGCCTGGAATCAAGCGCCCCCGGCAAAGACGTGGCGAGCAAATGCGCTTTCTGCGCGGCGGAGAAAGTACCGTTCCAATAGATGTGCGCCTGTTCGGGAGCGAGGAGCGAACCTTCGACGAAGCGCTTAGCCATGTACTCGAGGCTGATCTTGTCGTCCGAAACAGGCCAGCGGCGGAGGCAGGCGAGCGCGAACCGGCGCGAACCTTCGGGAAAGCGGCGCAAGTGTCGAGCAAGGCGATCCGCGCGATACGTCAGATATCCGCCGAAAAGCTCGTCGCCGCCTTCGCCGCTGAGCGCGACGGTGACTTCGCGCTTGGTCATTTTCGAGAGGTACCAGACGGGCAAGGCGCCGGCGTCAGCATCGGGCTCGTCGTTGTAATAGGCGAACTCCTCGATGACGGCCGGAAGATTTGCGGTGGGATTCAGGTCGAATTCGTGATGGTCCGTGCCGTAGCGCGCCACGACTTCGCGAATATATGGCGTTTCGTCGAAAGTGCGGCCGGAAAACGAAATCGAAAGTGTCTTCAGGCGGGACGAAGAGGCAGCTGCGGCGTAATGCAGAATCGTGGACGAATCGATTCCGCCGCTGAGCCAGATGCCGAGCGGCACGTCCGACAACAGATGCTCGCGGACCGATTGTTGCAGAAGATAATCGAGCTCTTCTTTAACGGACTCGACGCTTTGCGGCTTCGACACGCCGAACGGAAGCTGCCAGTACGCTTCGGAGTGAACCTGGCCATCGCGCCATTCGAGCCAATGGCCGGGAGGCAACTTTTCGACGCCTTCGGCGAGAGTCCAAGGGCATGGGACGTAGTTCAACGAGAGGTAGCAACTGAGACCGTTCAGGCTCAAGCGGCGATCAAACTCGGGATGAACGAAAATGGCTTTGAGTTCGGACCCAAAGAGAAGATCGCGGCCGAGGCGCGCAGTGTAGAGGGGCTTGATGCCCATGCGATCGCGCGCGAGTACCAGGCGCTTTTCGGGCGCGCTCCATATCGCGAGGCCGAACATGCCGCGCAAACGCCCGAAACAGGCGGTGTCCCACTCGAGGAACGCGTGCAGGATGGTTTCGGTGTCCGTGCGCGTGCGAAAGCGGTGGCCCTTAGATTCGAGTTCGGCGCGAAGATCGAGATGATTGTAAATTTCGCCGTTGAAGACGATCACCGTCTGGCCGTCGTCTGAGCGGATCGGCTGATCACCGGAGGCGAGATCGAGAATCTTCAGGCGTGTGGCGCCGAGCGAGCAAATCGACGACGCGAAACTTCCCTGCTGATCGGGACCGCGATGCGTGAGCGTAGCGACGGCGCTCTCGATCCGGCCGGGACCGGGAGTCCATCCACTATGGGTGAAACCTACAATTCCACACACGTTTAAGCTTTGCCTCGAAAGTTCCTGGAGCTTTGGTTGCGAACGCGTGGCGCTTGGATGCCTGGAAGCCAGCCTAAGTATCAAGATACCAGAATGGAGAAGGCGGCGGCAGGATTCTTCGCCGCAATTTCCGTGCGGCGCGACAGTTATTCGTAGCGAAGCGATTCTATGGGGGGGAGCGACGCGGCTGCCTTCGCAGGAAGGTAGCCAAAGATCACGCCGATCGCGCACGAGAAGAAAAAGGAGACAGCGACGGACGGCCATGACGTTGGGATCGCCACGCCGCCAGGCACCGGAAGCAGCCGGATCAGGCTTTCGATAAAGAACGGGATGGTGACGGCGGCGGCAATGCCGATCAACGCGCCGATGACGCTGATCAATACAGCCTCCAGCAGGAACTGAGAAAGAATTTCCGCGCGTCGCGCGCCGATGGCCTTGCGTATGCCGATTTCACGGGTCCGCTCGGTGACGCTGACAAGCATGATATTCATGATGCCGATACCGCTGATCACCAAAGCCAGAATGGCGATGAAGAGAAGCACGACCATCATGGCCACGGAGATGCGGCGGGAAGTTTCCAGAATCGAGGAAAGGTTCTGCACGCTGTACTCGGCTTCGGGGCGATGGCGGCTTTTCAGAATGCGCGCTACTTCCTGCGTGACGAGCGGGACGTCCTCCGGATGATCAGCCTGGGCGTAGAGAGTGATGATGTACGAACTCCCGGTGTAATACTGAATAACAGGAAATGGTACGAGCACGGAATCGGTGCGAATTTCGGATTGACCGAAAGTGTCGATGCGTTCGCGAAACACGCCGATCACGCGGAAAGCCAACTCGCCCACGTGAATGTCTTGCCCTACCGGATCCTGTCCGGGGAAGGCGGTCTGCGCGAGGTGCTCCGATATAACGCAAACTTTGCTGACCATAGTGAAATCCACATCGTCGAAGTAGCGGCCTCGCGCGACGATGAGCCGGCGAATTTGCTGGAAGCCTTGCGTGACGCCGATCATGGCTACCGGCCATACTTTGCCGCCAACCACGACGGTCATTGGGCGATCGCTGGTGCCGGCGGCGCGAAGCACTTGCGGGATGCTATTCCGCACGGCTTCGAGGTCGCCCATCGTGATTTGATCGGCCAAAACCGTGGATTGCGCGATGTCGGACTGCGCAAGCTGGGCGTAGACGATGTTTGATCCGACGGCCTCAATCTGATGGATGATGTATTTCCTGCCGGCCAACGCGACGGTTACGACCAAAACGAAACAGCCGCTGCCAATGGCCACGCCGAGCAGAGTGAGGATGGAGCGAAGCTTGTTCGCGCGAAGTGCATCCATCGCGAACGTCCAGGTCTCCGGCCAGCTCATCACCGAGAACTTCAGGAGCAGTCCTCCACGAGGAAGAAAATTCTATTGGATTTAGATGCGGGACGCGTCACTGCGCGGCCTGCTCGGCGACGGCGAGTTCGGGGATATCGATGTGAATTTGCGTACCTTCTCCCTCGCGGCTGCGGATGCGCATCTCGAATTGGTCGCCATAGAGAAGGCGCAGGCGTTCGTGGACGTTGCTGATGCCGATGCCTCCGCCGTACACCTCGAGCAACCGCTCCTGGGACATGCCCATACCGTTGTCCTCAATTTCAATGCTTAGGCGGCCATCGCGGCGCAGAGTGCGAAGGTGAATCTGGCCGCCGGCGAGTCGCGGCGCCAGGCCGTGCTTAATGGCATTTTCCACGATGGGCTGCAACAACATGCTGGGGACGAACGCGTCGAGCGTTTCCGCGTCGATTTCCTTGAATATTTGCAACTTATCACGGCCGAAACGGATCACTTCGATGCCAAGGTAGTCGTCGATAAAATCAAGCTCTTCGCGCAGCGGGACGAACGTCTGATGCTTGCGCAGCAGCCGGCGCAAGATATTTGAGAGCTTCAGCACCACGCCGCGGGCCATGTCCGGATCGAAGCGGATCAGCGAGGACACAGTGTTGAGCGTGTTGAACAGGAAATGAGGATTGATCTGGCTGGTCAGCGCGTCCATGCGCGCTTTCAGCAAAAGCTGCTGATTTTGCTCCAGGTTCATCTCGATGCGCGTGTTGTTCCAGATTTTCACGATCATGGCCACGCACATCACCGAAGAAAGCACGACCAGCCCCATGTAACCGATGTTGTCGGGATTGACTGCGAAGAGCCAGCGCGAAGGAACAAAATAGGAGAGTTCGATCCAGCCGACCTCGAACGCGGCACAAGCAAACAGTGGAAGCATGGCCCAATTGGCCTTGCCATAGCGCACCAGTTTCCAAATCCATTGCGGGATGTTGAGAAATAGGAACGGACCGAAATGCCAGATGTCCTCTTTTTCGGGGATGGTTTCGCGGATCACGCCGGCGAACAGGCCGGTGAGCGCGGCCATTGGCGGGCAAAGCCACTGGTGAAAACCAAACGGCAGCAAACTGATCAGCGAGCCGCCGAACAATCCCACGACTCGGCCTCCGATAAGGCCCATGATGAACGAGCCTTCCATGGCTAGATCGAAGAAATCGTAGTGGCCAATCAGGCGCAACATGATGCCGATGGCTAGAGGCGGCACCAGCCAGAGCAGCAACTTGATTTTCTGAGTAGGATCGCGATTTTCGGTGAATACCAGCGCGCGGAAGGCCCGGAAACGCACCAGCAAAGCGGCAAACGAAGCCGCCCAGCCCACTTTAAGGACCAGGGTGAAGAGCAGGTTCCGGCCTTCGAACATGGGATTCATGTGCGTTGGCGCAAGGCGCCGATCATCGGGAAGTTACGTTAGCCAATGGCGGGGGAGATGTAAAGAGACGCGAGCCGCCGATGTGTTTCAGCACAGCAGTGAAGGGTGAGTTTCGGGCATACGAATCGTAAAGTTGTCCGGCTGGGGCGTTTGTCCAGTTGCGGTCAAAAAAGCGAAGAACTGTAACCCTGTGCCCGGGGGTTACGGCTGGGCGGCACAGCGTTCCTTGGCGCGATAGGCGCTGGCGGAATTTTGGCCTTGCAGAAGGGTTTGTGAAGCTTCACACGGCCAAGCTGCGCAACGCTCCATCCGGCTCAGGAGTAGGAAATTCAAGGCGGCTGCTATAATGGCCGATTGCCATGCCGAAAAATAAGAAGTTACTGAAGGCGCGCGTGGTGGCGACTGCGCGATTTCCCACGCGCTTTGGGCGTTTCACGATTTACGGGATTAAAGGCGCGGGCCCCGCCGACGAAGCTGTGGCGATTCAGCACGGGAAATTGTCGCGCCGCAAGCCGGCGTTGGTGCGGGTGCATTCGCAGTGCCTTACCGGCGACGTGTTCGGCTCCGAGCGATGCGATTGCCGGGCACAACTGGAATTTTCGCTGCGGCGCATCGCCAAAGCGCCTTCGGGAATCGTGCTGTACCTGGCGCAGGAGGGCCGCGGAATCGGCCTGATCAACAAGCTCCGCGCGTACGAACTGCAGGACCAAGGCTTCGATACCGTGGAAGCGAATCGGAAGCTAGGCTTCGCCGCCGATCACCGCGATTACGATTTCGCGGCGGCGGCGCTGAAGGCGCTCGGAGTTCGATCGGTGCGGCTGCTATCGAATAACCCCGAAAAGGTCAGTCAGCTCGAACGCAATGGCGTGCTCGTGGTCGAGCGCATTCCCTGCCAGCCGCCCGCCAGTAAGCATTCCCGCGCGTATCTGCAAACGAAGAAAAAGAAGATGGGGCATCTGCTGCGAACCATCTGAGGCCTGCGACCGCGTCCTGGCCATGCCGCCTCTCATCCTTTCGGGGCGCGACCTTTCCTGCGGGGGCCAGATCTTGAAGGCCATGGTGATTCCATCACTACCGTCAGCGCGTCGTGAAGGTCAAAGGCGGCCAGCAGCGTATCGCTCGAGCGCCGGAGGAACAAATACTCGAAGAATCTTGGAACATAACTGCGCCATTCCGGCATGTGCGGAGGAGGGCCAACGCCCAATAACGCAACTGCTTGGCGCTCTAGCTGCCACCCGGACGCGGTGACTTCTGCCCATCCAGGGTGGCCCAAACGCCAGGACTCCGCAGCGGCCGAGCGGTTAATGTTTCGTGAATGTTCGATTCCTAACAATTCGATCTCAGTCAAAGCTACAACGCGACCGAACTCGTGAAATGGTAATCCGACCGCTGTTTTCTTCATCACTCGCGAAATGGTGTTGAGTACTGAGGCGTCCGGCTGAAAGGTCCCATCCCTGTTTATTCGCTCGCCGATGAACTTGCGGAGTGATGCATCTCGCGCCATCGCCCGATAAATACGTCCTCCCGGGGCAACAGCAATTCGGTCCTCCTCCAAAAAGGACACTGTACTGACGATAGCTGCGGTCCGGGCTTCATCCTCCGAAAACTGCCCGTTACAGCCGGAACATGCCGGAACCGTGATCACCTGAAAGTCGTCAGGCAGATTGCGGGGCAACAAGCATCGGGGTGGGCTGTGATCGGTCGAGTTGGCAGGCGCGCCGCAGTAAACACACGCAACGGACTTGAACAGGGGCAGCGATGGAAGCCATTTGCGGGGATCCACGGGAGCGAATCACTCCTCAGCCGCCGCCGACGAATTGGACGATTTCGAAGCTATCGTTGGGCTGGACTGGCGTCGCGTGCCATAGGGCGCGGGGGAGAATTTCGCGGTTGCGTTCGATGGCCACGCGGTTGGGGCGCATTTGCATCATTTCCAGAAGCGCTGTGACGGTGAGGCCATCGGGCACTTTGCGCCGGTCTCCGTTGACGATAATCTCCATTGGGTCAGCGTTCGGGCTCAAGCGACGAAGTTGCTCGTCGTGGCGAACCGAAGAAAAAGCAGATTCCTCTCTCCGCGGTCGCGGGTCCGAGAGGCGTGGACCGGAAAGCAACTGCGGCGGCCGCTCCGCTCGGAATGCCAATCGCTTCCTGTAACGCCACGCGTCACGCCGAGGGCGCGGCGCTTGAGGGCGTCGATTTATCGCGCGAGCGCATGGCGAAACGGACTTCGTCGCGGTCGCCATCGGCGCTGGCGAGGATTACCAGCGTCAGATCGCCTTTGCCGAGCGGCGGCAAGGGAAACTGGATGCGCGCGCGGCCTTGATCGTCACTGGTGCTGGTGTGCCGGTCGGGTGCGGCCGAGCCTTCGATGCCTGCCTCGATAGAGACACCGGGACGGGGCTGGCGGTCGGAGCGGCGCAAAATTTCCAGATCGAGCGATACCTTGCCACCCGAAAGCCAGGACTGAGGGTTGAGCAATTGGACTTGTATTCCGCCCGCGTCCTTTTGCTTGGGCCTTTCGGCCTCCGGCGGCGCAGCCGGGCCAGTGGGCGCACCAATTGTGCCGGATCGAAGCTCCTGAACGACGGCGCGATGCTGCTCTTCCACGCGCTGGCGAACTCCTACGGGTGAAAATTCAGCGGAAGCAGCAAATTCCTGGTAACTCGACGAGCGCCGGAGCAAAACACGCCCATTTTGATACACCGCTGTATCGATCGCGGGGTGGCTGGGGCCCCGGTCTTCTGTTTGTACGTGGAAAACTTGGTCGCCGACGCGTACGTCGGTATTAAAACCGGAGCTCATCGATCGAGATTCTCCCCAAAATGAATGGGCGCGCTGAAAAATCCAGGGAGTTCAATTGACCGATCCAAAGTCGGACTGTATTATAGCAGTTTAGAGAAAAATGAATTCCAACTACCTGGACAATTACGGGGCGCTTTTGCTGATGTTTATACTAGCCGCCGGGCTGGCTGGCGCGCTGGTTACAGCGTCAGTAGTCGTGGGGCGGCACAAGCGCACGCGCGAGAAAGATCAGCCGTACGAATGCGGCGTAATGCCCATAGGAAACGCCCGTACGCCGATTTCGGTCCATTTTTACATGGTGGGATTGATCTTTATTTTGTTCGATATCGAGGCAATTTTTCTTTATCCGTGGGCGCTGATCTACGGCGACCTGAAAGTATTTGGGTTCGTCGAGATGGTGCTCTATATTGCCATCCTGCTGGTTGGCTACATTTATCTTTGGAAAAAGGGCGCGCTGGACTGGCAGTAATCGCCTGCTGAAAATCTGCCCCCACGAAACGCCGGGCGCTTTGGGGACCTTGGGATAAAATAAGACGTGGAACCAGAAACAAAAGACAAAAGCCTAGCGGTACAAAAGCTCCGCGAGCGAGAGCCCCAGACCATCGCGGAAGTGATTGAATCCAGGGGAGAAACCACCGTCGTGCTGGCCCGGCGAGACCTGATTCGAATCTGCGAATTCCTAGCCCAGGACCAATCGCTAGCGTTCACATTCCTTTCCGATATCTCCGCCGTGGACCGATTCCCGATGGAGCCCCGCTTCGAGGTGAATTATCACCTACTTTCGATGCAGCGGCTGGAACGGGTGCGAATCAAAGTGCGCATCGCCGGTGCGGATCCCGTGCTGCCGTCGGTGACCGGCATTTGGCCCACGGCGAACTGGCATGAACGCGAGATTTTCGATCTTTTTGGGTTTCGATTCGAGGGACATCCCGATCTTACCCGCATTCTGATGCCGGACGATTGGGAGGGCCATCCGATGCGCAAGGACTACCCCGTCGAGGGCTATCGCTAAAGTTTTGAAGCGCTTGGCAGAATCATGTCGACACTAGAAACACAATCCGGCCCAGCAGAACCGATGGTCCTGAATATGGGCCCGCAGCACCCCTCCACGCACGGAGTGTTGCGCGTGATCCTGGAACTCGATGGCGAGATTGTGCTGAAAGCCAAGCCAGTGATCGGGTACCTGCACACCGGCATCGAGAAGTCCTGCGAATCGAAGACCTATTCGCAATGCATTACGCTTACTGACCGGATCGACTACCTCGCTCCCCTTTCGAACAATCTTTGCTACTGCTTGGCCGCTGAAAAGCTGATCGGGCTGGAAGTCCCCAAGCGCGCGCAGTACATCCGCGTGCTGCTGACGGAACTGACACGCATCACTTCGCACCTGGTATGGCTGGGAACGCACGCGATCGATTTGGGCGCTATGTCCGTTTTCCTCTATAGCTTCCGCGAGCGCGAAGAGATCATGAAGATTTACGAATACGTTTCGGGCCAGCGGATGATGACCAGCTACTTCCGCATCGGCGGCCTGGCTCTGGAGCCCCCTCCAGACTGGCTGGACGGCGTTCGCCGGGTGGTGGATACGTTGCCCGGCCACATCGACGAATACGAAAATCTGCTGACCAAGAATCGCATCTGGATGGGGCGCACGCAGGGAGTGGGAATACTTAGCGCCAAAGACGCCATTGCCATGGGCGCTTCCGGGCCGATGCTGCGCGGCAGCGGGGTATCGTACGACACGCGCAAAGCGTTTCCGTACTCGAGCTACGAAGAATTCGATTTCAATATTCCCACGCAGACCGCTGGCGACTGTTTCGCGCGGTATCAGGTGCGCGTGGCGGAAATGCGCGAGAGCCTGAAGATCATTCGCCAGGCGATGGAGAAAATTCCGTCTTCGGGTCCATTCCGCGCCGAAGCGCAAGGGATCATTCCTCCTTCGCGGGAAGAGATGAAGACCTCGATCGAAGGGCTGATTTATCATTTCAAGATTTTCACGGAAGGATTTGCGCCGCCTCCGGGCGAAGTCTACCAGGCGATTGAATCGCCGCGGGGCGAGCTGGGCGTGTTCATGGTGAGCGACGGCTCGCCCAAGCCGTATCGCGTGAAATTCCGTGCGCCCTCATTCGTTAACCTGCAGACGCTGCCGAAACTGTGCGAAGGCAGATTGCTGGCGGATGTGGTAGCGTGCATCGGCACCACAGACATCGTCCTGGGAGAAGTGGACCGCTAGATTTAACGAGCCTATGCGACCTTAAATCATGCAACTGCCGCCAGAGCTAAACGACAAGTTCAACGATTTCGTCAGCCGGTATCCGGTGAAGCGCTCGGCGCTGATTCCTATGATGTTGTACGCGCAAGATCACTATGGCTACCTGAGTGATGAAGTGCTGGACGAAATCGCCAAGCGGCTGGACCTGAACATTTTGGAGGTTACCGAGACCCTTGCGTATTATTCGATGCTGCGGCGCAAGCCCGCTGGACGGAATCACATCCAGGTCTGCACCAATATTTCGTGCATGCTGCGCGGCGGAAACGAGCTGTATCAGCACGTCCAGAAGCGGCTGGGCATCGGCAACAAGGAAGTTTCGCCGAGCGGGACGTTTTCACTCGAAGAAGTGGAGTGTATCGGCGCCTGCACCGGTGCTCCCGCGATGCAGGTGAACTACGATTTCCACGAGAACCTCGATCCCGACAAAGTGGATGCGATTTTCGAGCAACTGCAAGACGGCAAAAGGCCAGCGCCGGCGCCAGTGACGTCCGGAGCGCTGCACGAGCGCCTGAAAGCGGAAGTGCCGGTGATCAGCAAGCGGTTCGGCATTCGCGATTCGCGCAAAATCGACGTCTACATGCAGCACGAAGGCTATCAGGCGATTGAAAAAGCGCTGAAGCAGATGACGCCCGGCCAGATCATCGACGAAATGAAGAAATCGAACCTGCGTGGCCGAGGCGGCGCGGGATTCCCGACGGGTATGAAGTGGAGCTTCGTCCCGAAGGATTCGCCCAAGCCCAAATACCTTCTGTGCAACGCGGACGAAAGCGAGCCGGGAACCTGCAAGGATCGTCCGCTGATGGAAATGGACCCGCACCAGATGATCGAAGGCATGGTCATTGCCGGCCGCGCGATCGATTCGCATCGCGGATACATTTACGTCCGCGGCGAATATCGCTACATCATCAACATACTGGACCCCGCGATCAAGGAAGCTTACGACCACGGCTATCTGGGCAAAAATATTCTGGGCACCGGCTTCGACTTTGACCTCAGCACGCACACCGGCGCGGGTGCGTACGAATGCGGTGAAGAATCGGCGCTGATGGAATCGCTCGAAGGCAAGCGCGGCTATCCGCGCATCAAGCCTCCCTTCCCTGCTGTGGTAGGACTTTACGGCTGTCCCACGGTGATCAACAACGCGGAAACGCTTAGCACCGTCCCGGCGATCATCCGGATGGGCGGCGATGCCTATGCCGCGCTGGGCGTGCCGAAAAACGGCGGCACGCGCCTCTATTCGATTTCAGGGCACGTGAACCGGCCGGGTATTTACGAGCTGCCGCTCGGATTCCCGTTGCGGCGTCTGATCGAAGAAGTGGCCGGTGGCGTGCGCGGCGGCAAAAAGTTGAAAGCGGTCGTACCGGGCGGCAGTTCCTGCCCGCTGCTTTCGGCCGATGAGATCGACGTCGCGATGGACTACGATTCGGTCGCGAAAATCGGTTCAATGCTGGGATCGGGCGGCACGGTCGTCCTCGACGAGGAGACCTGCATGGTGGATTTTGCGCGGCGGATCATGCATTTCTACGCGCACGAATCGTGCGGCTGGTGCATTCCCTGCCGCGAAGGCACGGCGTGGCTGCGCAAGATGCTCGATCGCTTTCACGAAGGCTCCGGAACTGAGGAAGATATTCCCCTGATCGACGAGCTTTCGAAAAATATGCTGGGGCGCACGTTCTGCGCGCTAGGAGACGCGGCGGCGCTGCCGACGATCAGCATCGTCAAAAAATGGCGCAACGAGTTCGAAGATCATTTGCAGGGCAAGTGCCCGTTCGCTCCCGCTGAAGTGATCGCTGGAGCGCATTAGGATTCGCATGCCTGACGAGAAACTAGCGCAGAAGCAAATTACATTTACTCTCGATGGCCAGCAGGTGACCACGCATGCGGGCACGCTGGTGATCGAAGCGGCCAAGCAGCAAGGGATCGAGGTTCCTTCATTCTGCTACTACCCCGGGTTCTCGCTACAGGCGGCTTGCCGCATGTGCCTGGTGGAAGTGGAAAAGATGCCCAAACTGCAGACCGCGTGCACGCTGGTGGCGACGGACGGCATGGTGGTGAAGACGACGACTCCGAACGTCCACAAAGCGCGCAAAGACATGATCGAGTTCCTGCTGTCGAACCATCCGCTCGATTGCCCGGTGTGCGACAAGGGCGGCGAATGCGAATTGCAGGATATGACCTTCCGCTACGGGCTGGACAAAACCCGCTTTGTGGAAGAAAAGCTGCATACGCCGGAAGAAAAGTGGTCGCCGCTGGTGTTTTACGACGCGCCGCGCTGCATCCTCTGTTATCGCTGCGTGCGCGTATGCGACGAGGGCATGGACGTGAAGGCTCTGGGCGTGGGATCGCGCGGCGTGCACTCCGTGATCCTTCCCAATGCTTCCGGAGAGCTGGCATGCGAAGAATGCGGCATGTGCATCGACATTTGCCCGGTGGGAGCGCTGACCAGCGGCACGTATCGCTATCAAACGCGCCCGTGGGAAATGACCTACGTGGGCAATCCGTGCGCGCATTGCTCGAATGGCTGCAAGACCACGCTGAGCGTGCGCAACAACGAAATCATTCGCGCCAACAATCGCGACCATTCTGGAATCAACGACGAGTTTTTGTGCGCCAAGGGACGTTTTGCATTCGATTTCACGTCGAATGCTGAGAGGATTCGCCAACCGCTCGTGCGGCGCAATGGGTCGCTGGAACCCGCAAGTTGGGAAGATGCGCTGGAAGAAGTGAGCCGCAGGCTGAAGCAGGCGCACGAGACGCATGGCCCGTCCGCGATTGGCGTGATCGGTTCGAACCACACCACTAACGAAGAAAATTATCTACTGAATCGCTTCGCGCGCGTCACTCTCGGCACCAACAACATCGACCACCATCGCACAGCCGACTATGTAGGCTTGGCTGCGGCGCTCGGCGCGGACGCCAAGGATTCGATGGCAACAATGGCGGACGTCGCCAACGCCAGCGCCGTGTTTCTGATCGGCAACGACGTGAGCAATCAGAATCCGCTGGCTGCGTGGCAGATTCGCGCAGGCGTTCGCCATCATCAGGCGCGGCTGTACGTGATCAATGGCCGCCCGAGCAAAATTCACCGTCAGGCGCAAATCGTGGTCGAGGTACCGCAGGGCGCCGAGGAACAGGCGCTGCACTGGCTGGCCACCGAGCAGGGCCAGTTCGACGCGAACACCACGGAAGCTTTGGTGCGTCTGAAAGCCGCGCTGGAAGCGGAAAGAGACGTGGTGGTGCTTTTCGGCGCGTCAATTCAGGGCGCGGCGATTCGCGACCTGGTATCGTTCTCGTCGCGCTTCGGCGGCAAGACGAAATTCATGGCCCTTGGTGATTATTCGAATTCGCGCGGCGCCGCCGATATGGGCGTGCTTCCGGATCGTTTGCCAGGATATGCCCCGCTATCCGATAGCGTAGAACGCGCGCGATTCGCGAAGCTCTGGGGCGGCGAAATATCCGATCGGCCGGGGCTTACCGCGCGCGAAATGATGGAAGCGGCTATTGCCGGAAAATTGAAAGTGCTTTACGTCGTTGGCGCGAACCCGGCGAAGACCTTTAAGATTTCCGAAACCGGACGCATCACCGGTCTCGAACTACTGATCGTTCAGGACATGTTCCTAACCGAAACCGCCAAGCATGCCGATGTGGTCTTGCCGGCCGCGTCCACATACGAAAAGGAAGGCACGCTCACCAATTCGGCGGGAGAGGTGCAAATGACGCACCGGGCCATCGATCCGCAGGGCCCCCGCAGCGATTTCGATCTGCTGCGAATTTTGTCGCACCAGTTGGGCATGCTGGGCCTGGGCACGCCGATTCGCTTGCGGACTCCGGAAGCGGCGTTCGATGAAATCCGGCAGCATGTGCCCGGTTACGATCTTTCTTTTGCGAATTTGCTTGCGGGTGGAGCGGAGCAGGCCACGGCGTCTTGCAGGACTCCGGAGCCGTCCTACGATGCACCCGCGGGCGCGGTCTTTTCGTCAGAGGACTATCTTTTCACCAGTGGTACACTTGGCAGCTACTGTTCCAAGCTGATTTCTACAAACGAGGCGAAAGAGAAACCGTGGGGTTCATCTCCGAGCACTCAGTCCTGGTGGCATCGTTAATAAAAATTGCCGTTCTGCTGTTCATTGTAATGACGGCGTTAGCGTACCTCACCTGGTTTGAGCGCAAAGTAGTAGCTCATATCCAAAGCCGCTGGGGCCCATACTATGTGGGCGCGCACGGACTTCTTCAGCCTCTGGCCGACGGCCTCAAATTCCTTTTCAAGGAAGATTTCACGCCGCCGACTTCCGATCGGCTGGTATATGCTCTCGCGCCCTTTTTGGCCTTATCGCTGTCGCTCACGGCCATCGCGCTGATTCCCTTCGGCCCGCCCAGCTTCCATTTTCTCAATGGACAGCCGGTCTTTATCGTTTCCAATATCGATATCGGCTTGCTGTTTCTTTTTGCCATCACCTCAATGGGCGTTTACGGAGTGGCGCTGGCGGGCTGGTCCTCCAACAGCAAATATCCGCTGCTGGGTGGGTTGCGCAGCTCGGCGCAGATGATCAGCTACGAGGTTTCGTTGACGCTTTCCGTTGTCGGCGTGCTGCTTTTGGCCGGGTCGTTCAATTTTAACTCGATTATCGACGGACCGAACGGGCAAGCCGGCTATTGGCTGCACTTTATTCCCAAGTGGAATGTGATTCCGCAAATTATCGGGTTTCTTTGTTATCTTACGGCAGCGATCGCGGAAACCAATCGCATCCCCTTCGACTTGCCGGAGGCAGAGACGGAGCTCGTCGCCGGGTTCCATACCGAATACTCGAGCTTTAAATTCGCCATGTTTTTCATGGCCGAGTACGCGAACATGATCACCGTGTCGTGCCTCGCCACCATTCTGTTTTTCGGCGGCTGGCTCTCACCCTTCCCTGAAACGTGGCACTGGCAACTCTATCTGCCCGGCGCGGCGCTTTTGGCGCTCGGCTTTTACTGCGCATACGACGCCGCCGCGCGCATGCGTGGCCTAGCGCGTTTGCAATTATCCGTGGTCACCGTGCTGGCCCTGATAATTGGAGCGCTCTGCCTCCTGCCGATGGTCGCGCCGTACGTGCAGGGGCCGTTCTGGTTCACCGCGAAAGTTCTGGTGTTTCTCTTCTTCTACGTTTGGGTTCGAGGCACACTTCCTCGCTTCCGCTACGATCAGCTGATGTCCTTCGGCTGGAAGCTGCTGCTCCCGGTATCGCTCGCGAATCTGGTGATCACCGCTCTGGTGCTGGTCTTCCCTGCGTTCACGAGGCACGCGTAATGGTGCCGCTGATCGTCTTTTTCGCCTGCGCTTTGCTGGCCGTTACCGGCGCGATCCTGCTAATCCTCGCGCGCGAACCGATCCACAGCGCGCTGTCGCTGATCCTGGTCATGGTGGCGGTTGCAATCCTGTATCTGCTTTTGGGCGCGGAATTCATTTCCGACGTGCAAATCATCGTGTACGCGGGCGCGGTGATGGTCTTGTTCGTTTTCGTGATCATGCTGCTGAATGCCGGCGTCGAGGAGCGCACCGACTTCAGCAAATTCGCCAAGTACGCCGGATTACCGCTGGGGTTTTTCCTGCTCATCGAAATCGTCCATTGGATGTACGGATCGAGCGCTGGCTCGCAGATCGCGAACGGCGCCGGTGCGGCCGTCCGGGGCGTTTCCACGCGAGCGCTTTCGGCCGCGCTTTTCCGGCAGTACCTTTTCAACTTTGAAGCCACATCGATTCTGATCCTGATCGCGATTTTGGGTGCGCTGGTGCTGGCGAGGAAAAACCAGTGAGCGTTCCGATCTCCTACTATCTGGTGCTCAGCGGAGTTCTGTTCGGGCTCGGCGTGGTGGCGTTTGTTTTCAAACGCAACGTAATCACCGTGTTCATGTCGATCGAGTTGATGCTCAACGCCGTGAATCTGGCGTTCGTGGCCTTCGCGCGCGCCCACCACCAACTCGATGGCTTGGTTTTCGTATTCTTCGTGATTGTGGTCGCAGCGGCGGAGGCCGCAGTCGGCCTGGCGATTGTGATCATGCTGGCGCAAAATCGCGAGTCGCTTAACGTGGAGCGCGTGAACCTTCTCAAATTCTGATGCTGATGCTCAACAACGTCTGGATAATTCTGGCGCTGCCCATCCTCGGCGCGGCGATCAACGGTCTGTTCGGGAGGCGCTTCCCGAAAGCGGCCGTGAATTCGGTTGCGATCGGGTCGGTGGCGCTAACGTTTGCCGCGGTCTGCGAACTCGTCCGCGAATTTTGGCAACTCCCGGCCAGCCAGCTTCCCTGGGTAAAAACCTACTTCACGTGGATGGCTGCTGGGGAGATGACTGACCATCCGTTCCGCATCCATTTCGCGCTGCAAGTCGATCAGTTGACCGTCATCATGCTGCTGACGGTCTCCTTCGTCGGCCTTCTGATTCACATCTATTCCACCGGCTACATGGAGCACGAGGGCGGTTACTACCGCTTCTTCTCTTACATGAACCTGTTCATGTTCTTCATGCTCACGCTGGTGCTGGGTGCGAATCTCGCGGTGCTATTCGTCGGATGGGAAGGCGTTGGCTTCTGCAGCTACATTTTGATCGCGTTCTGGTTCCGCAAGAAGTCGGCGGCGGATGCGGGCAAGAAAGCTTTCATCACTACACGTCTCGGCGACCTAGCGTTCATGGTCGGCATATTGTTGTCGTTTTGGACTTTCGGCTCGCTCACGTACACGACGATGTTCAGCTACGCGGCGGAAAAAATGCAGCCGGACACGATGGCGCACGCTGGCGTGCTCACGGCAATTGCCGTTCTTCTATTTGTCGGCGCCATCGGCAAATCGGCGCAATTGCCTCTGTACGTTTGGCTGCCGGACGCGATGGAGGGTCCCACTCCGGTTAGCGCGTTGATCCACGCGGCCACGATGGTTACTGCTGGCGTGTACATGGTCGCTCGCATGAATCCGATCTATTCGCGCGCGCCCATCGCCATGTATTTGGTCGCGATCGTCGGCGGAATCACCGCCTTCTACGCAGCCACCATCGCGCTTACGCAGACCGACATTAAGAAAGTCCTGGCGTATTCCACAATCTCGCAGCTGGGCTACATGTTTCTGGGCTGCGGCGTGGGCGCCTATGCCGCTGGCATTTTCCATCTGATGACCCATGCGTTCTTCAAAGGGCTGCTCTTCCTTACCGCGGGCAGCGTGATTCACGCCATGGGCGGCGAGCAGGACATGACCAGGATGGGCGGCCTGCGCAAAAAAATTCCCATCACCTACTGGACGATGCTGATCGCTACGCTTGCTATCGCCGGTATTCCAGGATTCGCCGGTTTTTTCAGCAAGGACGAAATCCTGGAAGATGCGAGGTCCGGGCCGCACGCGATCCTCTGGATATGGGTGGTCGGGGTCCTCGCCGCGGGACTTACCTCGTTCTACATGTTCCGCCTGATTTTCCTGACGTTCTTTGGCAAGCCGCGGTTTGACGAGCACCAAGTGCACGTCCACGAATCGCCGCTGAAAATGACCATCCCGATGATGATCCTGGCGTTTCTTTCCATTTTCGGCGGCTGGGTTGCTGCCCCGAGACTTGTTGGCGGAATCGATCATTTCGGACAGTTCCTTGAGCCGGTGTTCACCAAATACGCTCCGGTTGCACTCGTTCCGGAAACCTCGACTGCCTCCGCATCGAGTCCGGGCGTCCAACTTTTGCTTGCCCTGGTAGGCATCCCGGTGATTCTGGCCGTGATCGGGCTCTTGGTTGCTTGGTGGTTCTACATCAAAAATCCCAACACGCCGAACAAGCTCGCCCAGAAATTGCACGGTGTTTACGTTCTGCTGATGAACAAATACTACGTCGATGAAATTTATCTCACGCTGATTATTCGTCCCCTTCTGTGGCTCTCGCGCAACGTTCTTTGGAAAATCGTAGACACCGGCGCGATTGACGGCGTGGTGAATGGCATCGCTACCGTGGCGCGGGGATCCGGCGACGAAGTGCGCGAACTGCAATCCGGCAACACGCGCAGCTACGCGGCCTGGGTCGTGGTCGGCGCGGTGGGCTTCACGATGCTATTGCTGGCATTCATTGGATTGGCGGTGCGCTAGCGTGCACACACAGGCATCCTACCTGCTGACCGTGATCACCTTCCTGCCGCTATTCAGCGTGGCGGCACTGCTGGTTCTGCGCTCGGACGATCACGTCTGGATTCGCCGCATCGCCTTTGCCGCGTCAATCGGCGAATTCGGGGTATCGCTCCTTTTGCTCAAGGGATTTGACCGAACCGATCCCGGTTACCAATTCCAGGAATTTTACAATTGGATCGGCCCGTCGATTCATTACCACATGGGCGTCGACGGCATCAGCCTGTTCCTTGTGCTGCTGACCACTTTCCTGACGCCGCTGGCGATCCTTTGCTCCTGGAAATCCATCCAGGAAAACGTGAAGGGCTTTTTCATCTCGCTGCTGGTAATCGAGATGGCCATGATCGGCGTGTTCGTCTCTCTCGATCTTTTTCTTTTCTTCGTCTTCTGGGAACTCACGCTGATTCCCATGTATTTCATGATCGGTATGTGGGGCCACGAGCGCCGCATCTATGCCGCCGTGAAATTCATTCTGTACACCATGTTTGGCTCGATCCTGATGCTGGTAGGCATCCTCTGGCTCTATCATCTGACGGGTACGTTCGACCTGCCCGTGATTGAAAACGTGCTGTCCAATCGCGCGCCGCTGTCGTCCACCACAGACCTGCTGCTGTTCGGTGCCTTCTTCCTGGCGTTCGCGATTAAAGTGCCGCTATTCCCACTCCACACTTGGCTGCCGGACGCGCACACCGAAGCCCCTACGGCAGGCTCCGTGATTCTGGCCGGCGTGATGTTGAAACTCGGCACGTACGGAATGCTCCGTTTCTGCCTGCCGCTTTTCCCCGCCGCAGCTCATAAGCTGGCGCCCATGATTGGCGTCCTAGCCATCATTGGCATCGTATACGGCGCGCTGGTCGCTACCGTACAGCACGACTTAAAGCGCCTCGTCGCGTACACCTCGGTGAGTCATCTCGGCTTTGTGGTGCTAGGTATTTTTGCGTTCAACTCGATCGCCATCCAGGGCGCCATCTACCAGATGCTCAACCACGGAGTATCCACGGGCGCGCTCTTCCTCGCCGTCGGCATGCTCTACGATCGTCGCCATACGCACGAAATCAAAGAGTTTGGCGGCTTGGCTACGCCGATGCCGGTTTTGATGTCTTTCTTCCTGTTCATCGCGCTCTCGTCGCTGGCCTTGCCGCCGCTCAACGGTTTCATCGGCGAATTTCTTATCCTGATCGGGACTTTCTACTCGCACCATCAATGGGCCGCCTGGGCCGCCAGCGCCGCGGTGCTTTCCGCGATTTACTTGCTCTGGGCCTATCAGCGCGTGGCTCTCGGCGAAGTGACCGTTGAGAAAAATAAAACCCTGCCGGACGCCTCCGGCCGCGAGCGCTTCATTCTCGCCACGGTCGCCGTCGTCATCCTCTTCATGGGGCTAGCGTCGCCCTACTTCACGCGGCCCATGGAACCGGCCACCAATGCCCTGCTCCAGCAGATGAACGATCAGTTGCAGCGTCCGCAGGACGCCGTCCGCCATGCGGCCCCAGCGCCGCAACTGAAATTCGGCCCGCACGCCATCGTCCTGCCCGCGGCCATCACGGAAAGGCAGGCGCGACCATGACGGGTATGACGGTCAGCCTCGCAGCGCAGATCACCAACTTGCAGCGCGTGGCGCCGGAGGTGGTGCTCTGTGTATTCGGCATGTTCATCATGCTGGTGGACCCATTCATCAAGCCCGCTAGCCGCCGCGTTTTGGGTTGGATTGCGTTCGTCGGCATGCTCGTCGCGCTCGCGTCGATTTACGTTGCCGCCCGCCACGAAGGATTCGCCTATAGCCGCCTGATCAGCACCGACAACTTCAGCCTTTTCGTGCACGTGGTCGTAATCGGTGCAGCTGCACTGGCGATCCTTGGCTCCATCGACTATCTCGATCGCGAAGACATTCAGCGCGGCGAATTCTATGCTCTGGTGCTCTTCGCCACCGCGGGCATGGGCATTCTCGCGGCCTCGAATGAACTGATCACCGCTTTTATCGGCCTGGAAATCAGCTCCATCTCCAGCTACATCTTGTGCGGTTTCCGCCGCAAAGCTCGGGAATCCAACGAAGCCGCGATGAAGTATTTCTTGCTCGGCTCGTTCGCCACGGCGTTTTTCCTGTACGGCATCGCCATGATCTACGGGTCAACTGGGACGACCTATATCGACTCCGCGAGAACCGAACTCGAACGCCAGATCGCCGTTGCCGGGCACATTCCCATGCTCGCGATTCTAGGCCTCGGACTGATTTTCGTCGGCCTCGGCTTCAAGGTGGTCGCCGCGCCGTTCCAGGTATACGCGCCGGACGTTTACGAAGGCGCCCCCACTCCGGTAACCGCGCTGCTCGCCTCCGGACCCAAGGCCGCCACCTTCGCACTGATGATCCGTATCTTTTACGTCTCGTTCCATTCCGTCAGCAATATCTGGTTCTGGGTCATCTGGATCTCCGCCGTGCTCACCATGTTCATCGGCAACCTCGGCGCGCTGGTGCAGACCAACGTCAAGCGCATGCTGGCGTACTCATCCATCGCGCATGCTGGATATATCCTGGTGGCCTTCGCTGCGTCCACCGAACTCGGCGTCGCCGCCGTACTCTTCTACCTTGCGGCATACGTGCTGATGAAGGTCGGCGCGTTCACTGTGGTCACCCACCTGGGGCAGCAGGGCGAAAAGCGGCTCGGTCTGCAGGATTACGCCGGCCTGGGCATGAAGCAGCCCGCACTCGCGGCCTGCTTTTCTCTTTTCCTGCTCGCGCTGCTCGGCTTGCCGGCCACAGGTGGGTTCCTCGGGAAATTCTTCGCTTTCCAAGGCACCCTGGATTCCGCGAGATCGCACGGCGCGTGGGTAATTGCGCTGGTGGTGATCGCCGCGATCAATAGCGTAATCGGCGCTTACTATTATGTTCGCGTGATAGTGGCCATGTACTTCTGGCCCGAATCGAAGGACTACGTTCCCACCCGCGTAGCTCCCGCAGTAACCTTCGCTCTGATCGTCGCCGCCGCCGGCACGCTGTACCTCGGAATCATTCCCGGCCGCGTCCATTCGCTGGCCGTCTCCGCCGCTCAATCGCTGCCGATTCAATCATCGCCGTCGAGCTCGTCGAATGCGTCGCTCAACCCGGCTGCGCTCTCGCGTCCCTTTCGAACCGCGACACGCTAGCATCTCTGGGCAAGCGACGCTCCTTAAGAGCGCCGTCGACCATCGGGATCCTCGATTTTCCAGATCGAAATAGTTTGGCGGGGATAAAAGAAAGCGCCCGGAGATTCGCTCATCGCGAACGAATCTTCGGGCGCCTTGAAATTCCAGCAGGAAGCCTGCTTCGATTAAGCTACTTCAGGAAAGCGACTACTAGCACGTAAAGCGTCAGCGATTCGATCAGCGCCACGCCGATAATGAACGCTACGCGAATCGGACCGCTAGCGCCCGGATTGCGCGCTGTGCCTTCGCACGCCGCCGCCGTTGCTCGCCCCTGTCCCAAACCGCAACCCGCGGCCGCGATTCCAAGAGCCAATGCCGCAGCCAAGCCTACCCAATCTGTGCGTCCCGACGCTGCGGCTGTTGCCTGCGCAAACGTCACCGGCGCAAACATCAGCATCGATGCTAATGCCCCTAAAAACCATGTCGCTTTTCTTGTCATACGCTCTCCTCGATAAAAATTGTCCGCCAGGGGGTGGTTCCCGGAGCGCCTTGGGAGGCTACCGGTCTCACACTGTCGGCTCAAAATGCCCGAAACGTACAAAAACGATTAGTGTTCTTCCGAAACAGCCAGACCCAGATAAATAACCGCCAAAATCGTGAAAATAAACGCCTGTAGAATGGCCTCAAAAACGTGAAACAAAGCGAGCCCCAGCGGGATGCCCACTGGAAGAACCCCGGAAATATATCCGGCCGGATTCAAATGCGCCGTGAACACGAATAGCGCCATGGTAAGCCCGAGGAACGACATATAAATCAGCTCGCTCACCATCATGTTCGCCCAAAGCCGAACAGTGAGCGAAAGCATGCGCGCGAAGTGGCTGATCGTCTCGATTAGCAGAATCAGCGGCGAGATAGCCTTCACCGGTCCAAGCAGCGTCTTGCCGTACCCCACCGGCCCGTGATGCCGGATTCCGAACCAGTTGTAGTAGAGGAATACGACCACCGAGCAGCCCAGAGGAACCGTCACTTCCGCCGTCGGCGACATGAACCCTGGAATCAGCGCCAGCAGGTTGCACAGCAGGATGAACATTCCGATCGCGCCCAGCATCGGGACATGAGGCTCTCCGCCGTGGCCGATAATGTCGTCAACCAGGTCCTTTACGCCCATTCCCATCGAGTTTGTCAGGAACATTTCCATACATTGTTGCGTCGCGCCCGGACGGTCCACGGAAAGGCGGCTCTTGATCCAAAGAAAGAACACAATCGAAAAAGCGAAGACGACCAGTTCCATGGCGAAGAAATTCGAGATCGGATACGTAGGATTGGCCGGCTGGACGTGAATTGCCCCAAGCAGCACCGACGCCGGCTTGCCCAGCAGCCAATTTATCCACCTTGTTACGGCCAAGACCTGCCCTTCGCCCATGGATCTCCCCGGTTAGGGTTTTCGAAAATTGAGTTTCTCAGGAATCGGACTTGCTCTGCGTCCAGCGGTGATGGCCGTGCACCACTTCGTACACCACTTCCAGCACGATTGCCGGAACGACAGCCGTCAGCCCGCATACAAATGCAACGGCGGGCATCCGCAGCAAAACGAGAATAGCATACGCGGCCGCGAGCAACAATACGAGCCGGCCAAAGAACTTTGCGTGCACGGATTTCGGCACATGCGGTTGCTCCACGCCTGCCTGCGCCAGGCCCAGCTGCACCACGGCGCCCGCGCCTGCCCGCAACCACCGAAAATTCAGCCAGCACAGCAGCAAACCCAGCGCTGCAGACAAACCGGCGCGCCATCCCCATCCGGCTGCCGACGCGATCGCCATGGCCACTCCGGCTACTACGACAAAAACTTCCATCCGCCGCTCAATCTGGGTGTCGTCGATGCTATGAGCCATTTTTCTTGTCCAAAAGGCTTGCAGTCTTCAGGAGGTTGCGGAGGCCAATCCCGAAGCCAACAAAGCCCAGAAGCAAAATAAACATGGGGCTGGTGTGGCGCCAACGGTCGAGCAAATAACCGATTCCGCCTCCAATCAACATCGGCACTATCAGCTCGAACGGCAGCGTCCAGGCGATGCCGATGGCCTTCATGGTTCCCGGATCGATTTTTTTTCCGTCTTGATTACTCACGGGGGTTCTTAGCGATTGTAGCGCAGGCGGGAGGAAACTCAGCGCAACGCTAGTGCCGCCAGCGACCGCGACGCGAAGTGCTGGAACGGCGCCGGGAACACGCCCAGCAGCAGCGTGAGGATCAGCATGGCCGCCAGCGCCACCACTTGCGGATCGGACAACTGCACATGTTCGGAGTCATCCCGTTCGCCGGTGCACATCGCCTTGATGATTCGATAGCTGGGATAAACCGGCGGAATCGCGAATAGCACCGCGATCCAAGCCAGTGCAGCGTGCTGGTTCGCGAGAAGCACCCGGACCACCTCCCATTTGGCCACGAAGCCCGCCGTCGGCGGCACGCCCACGCACGAAAGTAGCAGAACGATCATCGCCGCGCCTCCCAGTGGATGGCTTCGAAGCATTCCGCGCAAGCCGCTCATTTCCTCACCGGCCGATTCCCGTTCGCTCAGCACCATAACCACCGAAAACGCGCCCATCTGAAAGATTACGAACGCGAATAAATAATATCCCGCCGATTCCAGCCCTTTCGCATTGAAAAACCCGTCGCGATTCACGCAAGCGGCGATTCCCAGCATCACGTAGCCAGCCTGCGCGACGGCCGAATACGCGAGCAACCTCTTGATGTTGGTTTGCCCTAGGGAGGCAAGCGTACCAATGGCCATCGCCACCAGGGCCGCCGCGTTTAACAAGATTGCCCAGTCGCTACGCTGCTGCCAAAACACCGCCAGAAGCAGCCGCAAAAGCAGCGCGAAGCACGCTAGCTTGGCCGCCACGCTGATGAATCCTGCCACTGCCGATGGCGCACTCTCGCCGACCTCCGGCACCCGCGAATGCAGCGGCACGCCCGCGAGTCGCAGCAGCACTCCGCCGCCGCTCGTCGCCAGCGCCAGACCGAGCATCAAGTTTTGGGAAGTCGAAAGCTGCGAGAGTTCCGCGAGGCGCGCTGAAATAGCCGAGAGATTCGTCGAGCCGCCCAGCCCATACAAAATCGAGAAACCGTATGCCACCAGCGCGGTGCTGAATGCTCCGGCAAGCAAAAAGCGCAGCGTGCCTTGTCGCGCACCTCTGTCGGCATCCCCAGTGACGGCTAGCGCGTAGAGACTTACTGCAACGGTTTCGAACGCCACAAAGAGGACCACCAGGTCGTTGCCGCAGGCGAGCAGCATGATTCCGGCAGTCGCCAGCAGAATCAACGCGTACCGCTCTCCCGATTGCTCCTTTTGTGGACGATCCGGGTGAGTCGAAAGCAGAATCGCAAGCGCCGCCAGCAGCAGCGCGAGCAGACCGAAAAACATGAAAAACGGGCCCGCCTGGACCGAATTGCCGAACGCCGAGGTCCTGCCCGGCGCGAATCCGAACATCGCCAGCGCGCCCCCGCTCAGCGCCAAGCCGATAAACGCTGAAAGCGCGTTCCACGACTTTTGGTTTTCATCGAGAGCGAAATCGAGCAGCAGAGTCAGCAGCGCGAACAAAACCAGCAGCAATTCCGGCAGCACGAAGAAAAAATCCCCGCGCGCCTGCGCAAATACCGCTGGCCACGTTGCAGGGCTCACAGGACGGGTCTTTCCACAGGGACGTCCCGTTCTTCGGCGTCCGGGTTGAATAACTCATCGGCTAAACCCAGGCCGGTAATTTCATCACTCTCACTTTTCGTGGAGTCCTTCACCCGCGGACGGGCGCTGCACGCAACTAATATACCCAAACCGAGCGCCGTTTCTGCCGCCGCGTCCGCCATAATGAAAAGTGAAAATAGCTGCCCGTGCACCGTTCCCCACCCGCGCGAAAAGGCAATCAGGTTCACGTTTACCGCCGTCAGCATCAGCTCAATCGACATCAAAATCATGATAGGGTTCCGGCGCACCAGCGCGCCGCCCGCTCCGATCGCGAACAGCACGAACCCGAATGCCAGATAGTGTTCGACGGGAATCATTCGGTCCTGCGCTTCGCCAGCATCACTACGCCGATGATCGTGGCCAGCAGCGGAACGGCAGCAATTTCGAACGCCAGCAGATCATCGCGGAAGAGCCCGTCCGCTATCGCGCCGATGTTATTCGCCGGGAGGCTGGCGACGGACGGCCAGATCATTCCGTCGTGCCGCGCCCAGAGAAACGCCAGAATCTCGATTCCGATTGCCAGGACTAATGCCGAAACGGCGTAGCCTTTCCAGCGGAACGATGCGTCCTGCTGTAGCGATTCCGGGCTCAGCAGCATCACGACCAGCACGAACAGCAGCACCACGCCGCCCGCGAAAAGCAGAAGTTGCGCCGTGAACGCATATTCAGCCTGCAATTGCAGGAATACTCCGCCAGTCGCCAGCAGCGTGGCGAGCAGCAGTATCGCGGCGTGCAAAATGTTGCGCCGCGTCACCATGGCCAGCGCGGAGGCGGCGGCAATTGCGGCGAAGAAATCGAATAGTAGTTGGTTGAGAATCATTTAGGGTTCCAGGCTGTAAGTCGGCGTTTCGCTAGCGTCGTGCAGCGCCAACCAAGCTGCGATACCTAGCGCGATCAGGGTCATCACGAAAGTAGATAACGCAGGGCTCCAGTCCCAACGCTCGCACGCCACCAGCGCCGCCGCCACGCCAACCGCGTTAATCGCCGATAACGGAATCAGAAAATTCCATGCGGCGCGAATTGGCCTACCGAAACGAAACTGCGGAATCCGTGCTCGCAACCACAAAAACGCGTAGATGTACGCTGCCATCTTGGCTAAAAACCAGAAAGCGCCGTGCAACGCGGCGAGCGCCGGAGCGGACGCAAACAGAACCCCGGTCAAAATCATGCACAGCCCTGCGCAGACTCCACTCGTGATTTTCATCAGTTGCCTTCGGCCCGGATCTTCCTCGCGAGAAGCCAGCCAAAGGCAGTAGCCCACGGCTGCGGCCGCCGTGAGCGGCGGCAACGCGTCCAGAAGCTCTACTGGCGTCCCAGCAAAGTGATCGTGATAACTCGCGAAAGGCCGCAGCCAGCCGCCCAGAAACACCGTGGTCGCAAGGCCCGCGCCAATCAATAAATGAATCGACGCGCCAAGCGATCCAAACGGCCATTGGAATTGAGCCGGAGCTTCGTCCGGATTCTGCTCTTGCTCAAGAACCGCCCGAGGCGCCCGAATAGTTGGGCGCGACGCGCTGTCGATTCCCGCAATCGAGCTAGCCAGGAACAGTAGAAATCCTAGCGGCGCTAGAAAGAAAAACCAAGCGCCCTGATCCATTTGCGCTTGCACGATTCGGGTCATGGAAATCGATCCCGCCAGAATCACTCCCGAAATCAATGCAAGCGCAGCGGCGGCCTCAAAACCCGCCACGCGCATCGCATTTCTTGCCAGACCTGCCAGCGATGCCGCCCTCACCGAAAATCCTCGTGCTAGCACCCCTCCGTGAATGCCCAGAAAGCTGGCCCCGAAAATAAAAACTAATCCTGTATTTAGATTCGCCAAATGTACTGCTGGCCCGAAGGAAAGCGCCGCGAAAGCCACGGTTCCACTGGCCACGCTGATGATTGAAGCGAGCCATGGCAAGAATCGGCCGGCATCTCGCGTGAGCAGACCGCGCAGATACAACCGGAGCGAAAACGTCAGCCGATCGAGGAGTTCTGGCAAGTCGGCACCACGCCGCGCCGGCTCCAGAATCAACGATTGCGTCACCTTCCGATCAATCACCGCGATCCAGACTAAGCCAACAAGCAGAAACGCCAGGATCGCCGCGGAATCAAGTAGATCAATTGCGATCGTCTGAAGGACTTTGAGTGCGTCGGCCATCGGCTTTTCAAACTCGGCACGTGAACGTCGGAATCACTACAGCCGCTCCAGCGCGCGATTTCTGTAGAGCCAAACGTACCCGCACGCAAGCGCCCCGAAGAATCCGGCAATCGCTATTAATCCGAACGCGCCCAGTTCGCCGATGCGCACGGCCCAGGGAATCAGAAAAATGATCGCTGCATCGCATATGACGAAAAGCGCGCCAATCAGGAAGATCAGGGAAGAGTTGCTTCGGCGCTCCGTCTCCTCGAATGCGAGCGGCTCGCGAGCGGTATTCGATTCGCCGGACAAAAACGGTTCAGAGCGGCCGGCGCGCCGCGCCAGACCGAAGCCAATCGCGGGAACGGCCGCGACGATCGCAGCGAATATTAAAAGCGGAATGTATTCGGCTGGCATGGCCTGATGGAAGTTTTAGGCTAGCATGGCGCGGTGCATATCGAGACTGCGGGGACTTAGGGCTGTGCGTATTCCGGCAAGATGTCGCAAGTTATATGGCAACGAAGGCGCATTCCGCGCTGGGACAAATTCACACGCACCTCAGTGCCGGGCGCCGTGGAGCACGTCGATGGCATGGGGGAGCAGGTCGGCAATAGCATCAAGCGATTCCACCGCGCCGCGCGGGCTGCCCGGCAGGTTGATGATGATTGACGTTCCGCGGATTCCGCAGACTCCGCGCGAAAGGAGTGCCCGTCGCGTCTTTTGCGTGCCCGCGATGCGCATGTGCTCAGAAAAGCCGGGAATAAGCCGCTCAGCAATTGCCAGCGTTGCTTCTGGAGTGACGTCGCGCGGGCCAACACCGGTGCCGCCGGTGGTGATGACTAAATCCGATAAGTGCGAGTCGGAGGTTTCTTTTAGAAATTTCTCGATGGCCGGGCGGTCGTCGGCAAGAACGGAGGAAGCAATCACGTCCCAGCCGAGTTCCTTACAGCGGGCGATCACCGATGGACCGGAGCGGTCAATATTCTTGCCGGCGGCGACGGAGTCGCTAACAGTGAGCACGGAGACGCGCATGGCCGGCTACCCCGCAGTCTCGACGTTTTCGGTGGTGTTGTCGCGCTGGCCCTCGTCCATCAGGCGCAGCGCTTCCATAAGCAGCCCGGTGGTGGTGCGGGAAATGATGGAGCGCGTGGCCGCGGAGTTGAAATCAATCTCGAAGTCGCCGGCCGGCCATCGCACCACCTGAAAGACGGCATCTTCGCCTTCGGTCGCGCCGAGCTTCGCGTCCGCGCACTGGCCGGACGAGAAAAACATCTCGCAAACGTCATCTTCGTGGCGAATCGTCAGGCGGCAAGATTTCTGCCCCATCTCAAGCGATTGCATCAGATCGAGGATGCTCATCTCTTCCAGACGCCCTTGAATCACGCCGGGACGCACGGCACGATTCTGCAACTTTTCCAGGTGCAGCCGATCGATCACTTTTTTCGTGCGACGGACGAGATCCTTCAGGAAAAACGGCTTGGTAACGAATTCTTCGACACCTTCGACGAGCGGCCGCAGTTTTTCTTCGATATCGCCACGGCTGGCGAGGAAAATAAACGGAATTTGGCGAGTCTGCTTCCTTGCGCGAATTTTGTCGTATAGCTGGCGACCGTCGAGCCCGGGCATGCGGTAATCGCAGACGATCAGATCGGGCGGATCGTCCACAATCCTGAGCAGCGCATCGCCGCCGTCAGCCGCAGCATGAACGTCGCAATGCGGGGCGAGCCCCTGCATTAGCAGGTCGAGGATGAGGGCGTTGTCGTCCACCACGAGCACGCGGACGTCTTTTGCCGGAATCATCAGCTCCTGCGCTTTCCTGCAGGCGTGCCCGGGCGAAGGTACGTACCGCTACGCCCGCCGGATTTTTTCACCACGTGCACTTCCGTGATCTGCATGCCGCGTTCGAGGGCCTTGCACATGTCATAGATGGTCAGCGCTGCAACTGAAACGCCAACCAGCGCTTCCATTTCCACGCCGGTAGGGCCGGTAGCCGTCGCTTCCGAGGTGATTTCGATTCCATTCTGGCATAGCTTGGCCCGCACATCCACGTGCGTGAGCGCGAGGGGGTGACAAAGAGGAATCAGGTCCGAAGTGCGCTTGGCGGCGGTGATTCCGGCGATTCGCGCGATCTCCAGCGGATTTCCCTTGGGCGCCTTTAGCTTGCGCAAATTGGCGACCGTGGAGCGCTGCATGCGGACAAAGGCATGCGCCACGGCTGTGCGCGTGGTGGGCTCCTTGGCGGTGACGTCCACCATACGCACGCGGCCCGATTTGTCGTAATGCGAGAGCTTGGTTTTCGATTCGTTTGGCGCGGTATTGCTCATGGGATAACGCCGATTTTGGGACATTCGTGCCGGGAATGTAAGCAGAATTTTGGATTGCGGGAGCGGCGAGGCAACGCAGGGCGACGTTTCGAGTCTCGCGCCCAGTCTCGGGTAGACGCATAGCCGGTCCTTTGTTTTCTACGACTTGCATGCGTTTCTACTCGATCGGGTGTCTCGGGTAGAAACACGTGATCGGTGACTGATGATTCCTGATTCGTGGCGGCGCGAGGCGTCCGCGAGAGCGAGCACGGGCGCGGCGCTGGAACAGATAGGATTCGGAGAGGTAAAGACTTGGCGCGGGCGCACCGTCCTGAATAGCCGCGAGCTCGGGCGAAGTTGTCCCGCCGGCTCGAAGCAGCCGTTTCGTCGAGAAGAGGGGCTGTTCGCTCGCCGCGCTCGTTCGGGACGCCGAACCTCATAGGATTGGCGCGTTTTGCTCTGCGCACATGGCCACAGATCGACGGTAGCAAATATTGGGCGAAGCGCCTACTGGCCGAAGGTACAGGTTTAGTACAGGCCCGAGCGGACCTGTACCCTTTGCGCCTCGGGTGCGCGATGGCGAGTTGCGAGCAGCAGTGAGGGAAACTGACGTTGATAAGGCGATTGATTCGGCGTCAGTTGGATTAGGCGTGAGGCGGCCCGGTGACAGAAACCGCCTCCCAAGCAGACGGCTTCCGCTGGTACGAGGAAGCCGTCGGCCGACTAGCCATCAGGCGTGTGCGGCTCGCGTCAGCCCGGTTTTGCGCGCAAACTTGACCGCGATCAGGCCGATAAGGCCTAGACCGAGCAGGAGCAAGCTACTGGGTTCGGGAGTTGCGGTGACGGGTGAGGCCACGAAGCCGACGGTATCGCCGTTTACGACAGCGTCTCCGACGGTCTCGCCGCTGTCGTTGATTCCGAGCGCCTCGGTGGAGGTTGCGCCTGGCAAAGAAAAAGTGCTGAAGGCGCCGCCGGAATCAAGGAAACCAACGTAAGTGCCGTTGACATCGTCGGATCCGACGATCTCGCCGCTTTGATTGATTCCGGTCGCAAGGGTTTCATCAGCGCCTGGCGCGGAGAACGTCGTGAAGGCGCCGTTGGAATCAAGGAACCCAATGTCGGTGCCGTTTACGTCAGCGAATCCGACGATCTGGCCGCTGCCATTAATTCCGTACACCAAGGTGTCGGAGGCACCTGGCGCGGAGAACGTGGTGAAGGCGCCGCCGGAATCAAGGAACCCAATGTCGGTGCCGTTTACGTCAGCGGATCCGACGATCTCGCCGCTGTCGTTGATTCCAAGCGCCTCGGTGGAGGTTGCGCCCGGCAAAGAAACAGTGCTGAAGGCGCCGCCGGAATCAAGGAACCCAACGAAAGCACCGTTGACAAATGCGGTTCCGACAATCTCGCCACTGTCGTTGATTCCGTACGCCAGCGTGTCGGACGTGCCTGGCGCGGAGAACGTGGTGAAGGCGCCGTTGGAATCAAGGAACCCAATGTCGGTGCCGTTTACGTCAGCGTCTCCAACGATCTCGTCGCTGCTGTTGACTCCGATCGCATAGGTGGCCGAGGCGCCTGGCGCGGAGAAGGCGGTGAAGCTCAATGAGTCGGCGCGGGCGGATGTAGCGAGGCCGACACAGACACCGAGGGCGAGCGCAGCTGCCCGTAAAACAGAATGCTTGGACATCAATGCCTCCGATTTCGACACTTAAGGACTGGTGACCGAGCCCGACTGCCGGTTTCGGCCGCTCTGAACGAGAGGCTCTGTCGGTCCCAGCTCCTCCGAACGTGCGACAGCATAGCCGGGTATCGAATTACTTTGCGTCCGCGGCTCCGGGACGGGAGCAGCGGGTGCGGGATAATTGCAAAAAGGAAAGGAGGGATCAAGTCCCGAAAATGTCCCCTGATGGGAGGTTGAGGGAGAGTGGGCGGCGAGGCGGTCAAGCCACAGAAATACAAGGGGATGGACGCGCAGGTGACGAGATGCTGCGGACAGGGGATGGCTAATGAAGACGGTACTAGAACAGGTAACAAAGGCTCTCCTAATTCGGAAAGGTGGCGCAAGGAACATTTGTTAGCAATAAAATTATCTTGTCTATTCATTAAGCAGTTATATAGTGCAAGGGCTCGATCCCAGTTTTCGCCCTCATAACTGCAACTTCACCGACGGCGGTTCGAGCACGCGAGCAGTTTGCTACAAGCATGGCCTCGAACGGAGTGGCACGCTTCGCCGACTTCGAATTCGACCTGCGCACGCGGGAGCTGCGCAGGAAAGGGCGAAGTTTGGACTTGGAGCAGAAGCCCGCGGAGATGCTCCGAATGCTGGTGGAGCGGCCCGGCGAGCTGGTAACCCGCGCGGAACTGCAAGCGCGGCTGTGGCCTCCGGACATTCACCTCGATTTCGATCACGCCTTAAACAAGACAGCCAGCAAATTGCGGGATGCGCTGCACGACAATCCGGGTAAACCTCGCTTCGTCGAGACGCTGACCCAGCGCGGATACCGGTTCATCGCGCTCGTGGAGCGCGTCGATTCGGGAATAAATTCGCCCACGGCATTGAACTACGGACGGCGCTCTACGGACTAACTCCCGCTGAGGCGCGACGCCGGGCTGGCGAGTCTCGCCCTCGCAGCAGACCTGAGTTTCTCAGCGAGTTGTACCTTCCATTGATGCGGTATCGCTTGCGGCATGTTTGCACATTGAGTTGGATAAGGGTATCCGCCTCCCCGCCAACGCAAGAAATCGCACTCTGACGAAACACCTGATGGTCACGCAGAGTTTATGGCCCTCGCTCCTCTTGCAGGTGGCTCCGTGGCCGGGATGCGGCGCAGCCCGGCCACAGCAAAAATGGCCCTTGACTCAGAGTACTCTACAGTATCGAGTGCTCTGAGAATTAAAAGGAGCGGTTTATGAATATGCGTCCTGATGAAGCCGCGCACGCGCTGCTGGATATCGAGCGAGCCGAACGGCACAGCTCCGCTGCTTATCATTATCGGAAAGCATCCTCGCACCTGATTCTTTGGGGAACAATCTGGATACTGGGCTATTCCGCCGCTTACGTTTGGCCGCGCGGATGGCTGATCTGGCTCGCTCTGGTACCCATTGGCATCGCCGGAGGCTTTTTGTTCAGGCGGCGCGAAGGCTCCATGACGGCACGCGATGCGTGGCGATACGGTGCGACGGTGGTTGGCGCATTTATGTTTATCTGGGCGGTGCTGGCGATTCTGCCACCGCGGTCGGGCGAACAAGTGGCGGCACTAATTCCCCTGCTAGTGGCGGTCTGCTACGTGATGCTTGGCGTATGGCGCGGGGGAAACCGACTCGCGCTGCTGGGAGTGGCGGTGGGAGCGCTAACGGTGGGCGGATATTTCTGGCTGCCGCAATATTTTCTTATTTGGATGGCGGGAGTCGGCGGAGGCGCGCTGATCTTGGGCGGCTTTTGGCTGAGGAAGGTTTGAGCTATGGAGCAGCCCGATTCTGTAATTCACCAACCCACGCGCCTGAAGATCATGGCCGCATTGAGGGCCCTGCCTCCGCGCGAACAACTCGAATTCATGCGGCTAAAAGCGCTCGTCGGCCTGACCGACGGAAATCTGGGCGCTCAAATCGTAACTCTGCAGCAATCCGGGTATGTGGAGGTCGAAAAAGATTTCGTTGGCAAGAAGCCGCGGACGCGGGTGCGCCTTACCAAGGACGGCCGGAGGGCGTTTGAAAACTATATCTCGTTTCTGCGCGAAATCGTCGGACGGGAGTGAATTGCGAAGAATGGCCGGGAGGGATCCATGCGCGTTGCCGGTATTTCTCTGATCGGCGGCTGCATACCATCGCTTGCATAACGGCGCTGGTGCTCGGCGCGATGAATCTCGTGGCCGCCAAGGGCACTACGCCGCACAAGCGTCGCGGGACCGGGTACACGGCGGCCATGGTTGTGGCCATGGCGCTTTCGCTCTTCATCTTCCGATTCGATATTCCACTCGCCGGCGGAAAAACCGCGGGGCCTGGAGTTTTTGGGCTATTTCACTGGTTAGCAATTGCGGCGCTCTTCTTTACGCTCGTCGGTTACTACGCAGCTTCGCGCCAAAGTCGCGGGGTGTGGGCCTACACTCACCCCATCTCGATGACGCTAAGCTACTCGCTGCTAGTCGGCGGCCTGATGAATGAACTTTTCGCGCGCGTTGACGTGCTTCGCCCGCTCGCTTTCATTACCGTGCATGGCAAATTGGTGTTTGGATCCCGCGACGTGCAGATGACGCAATTCGCTTTGGACGTGGTCACGCTGATTGTCGTCATTCTCTTCTGCGTGAAGGTGAAGCGCTACCGCCGCGCGCGCCGAACATCTTCTACGCCCTAACCGATGACATCGTGAGTTCGAAAAATGCCCTGACATTCGGCCACACTGTATATACTGTGCATACTCAGATGAGCGGGGCCTTCGTAATTTCTCAAACCGATAAGAAACCGATGTATCTGCAGATCATGGAGCAGATCAAGGAGCGCGTTGCAGTGGGCGATTGGGCAGCGAGGCAGGCCATTCCGTCGATTCGCCAGTTGGCGGTGGATATTGGCGTGAGCGTGATTACCGTGAAGCGTGCCTATCTCGAACTGGAGCGCGAGGGCGTGATCGTCACCCGTCAGGGGAAGGGCTCATTTGTGGCTTCCGATTCTGAAATTGGAACCCGCATCCGAGAGCAAGAGCTGGCGCAGCATCTGAAGCAGGCAGCCCGAAGCGCGTCTCTTTTAGGGCTTTCGGAAAAAGACTTTGAGAAGCGCGTTCGAGCGATCTTTGAGCGGATTACCGAAATCGAAAGGGAAAAGGAATCCGTATGAACAACATGGCCATTGAAATGAGCGGCGTTTGCAAATCGTACCAATTTTTCGATCTGCAAAACATCTCGCTGCAACTTCCCCGCGGGACGATCATGGGGCTGATCGGACCGAACGGCGCGGGCAAATCGACGACGATTCGCATCCTGATGGGATTGATTCAACATGACCGCGGCGAAGTTCGCGTGCTCGGCCATCGCATGCCCGACGATCAAGTAGCGGCGAAATGGGACATTGGCTTCGCATCGGACGATATGCGCCTGTACGGTTCGATGACTTTGGACTGGCACATGAATTTCGTGCGGTCGATTTACAGTTCGTGGGATGCCGGTTACGCGCAGCTGCTATTGAAGCGATTCGGGCTACGAGCCGAGCAGAAGATCAAAGGGCTTTCGCACGGGCAGCGCGTGAAAGCAGCGCTGCTACTCGTCTTTGGCCGCCGTCCGAAACTGCTGGTGCTCGATGAACCTACGACTGGACTCGATCCAGTGGCGCGGCGCGAGATTTTGCGGGAGCTGACCGGCGTGATGGCCGATGACGATCGCACCGTACTTTTTTCATCGCAGAACACGCAGGACGTAGAGCAGATTTCCGACCGGATTACTTTTATCGACCGTGGCCGCGTCATCGACTCGATGGATAAAGAAGCGTATCTGGACCGGTGGCGGCGTCTGCGTCTGGAAGTGCCGTCCGGAGTTGCATTGCCGGCCCTGCCCGGAATTATCGGGATCAGGCGCGAGGGCAGGCTAGCCGTAGCGACGGCCAGTTCCTTCGAGCCTGGTCTTGCTACAGCTTACGAAAACAGCGGGGTGCGCGTCCACACCGTAGAGAACATGACGCTCGAAGAGATCTTTGTCGCCAACGTAGAACGCAGCCGCGAGGAGGTGGAAGCATGAGAGGCCAAGTCATTCGCCGCTTGATTCTGAAGGACTGCTGGTTGCACAGCCCGATGATCATCGTTTCGATCGCGGGCGGGGTGATTGCTCTGGGAATCCTTCAAGTCGGCGGGCAGACGGCGTTCGTGCTTGGAGCTGTGTTCTTTTTCATTTCGATGATGTTCTGCGCCAGTCTGTTTCCGATGTCAAACATCGTGAACGAGCGAAAGAATCAAACGCTGCCTTTCCTGATGAGCCTTCCCATCTCCGTAGCGCAGTACGGGATGGCAAAGCTGGTTTCAACCGTCGGGATGTTCCTGATCCCGTGGCTGACTCTAATTGGCGCTGCGCTCTGGATGATTCTTGACCGCCACGCTCTTCCGAACGGGTCGATTCCACTTGCGCTTATTCTCGCCGTTTTGCCCTTCATAGGTTTTTGTCTCATCACTGGAGCATCGCTCGTTGGTGAATCCGAGGGGTGGGGTGCCGCAGCGGTTGCCGTCGTAAATTCTTCTTACTGGCTGGCCTGGTATTTTCTTGTGAGCCACGCCCCGACGTTAACTAGGAATTGGGCCAGCCCGGTTGCCGTATGGAGCCCGGCGGCACAGAACATCCTAGGTGCAGAGTTCGGCATCATCGTGCTGATTTTGGGATTGACGCTATTTCTCCAATCTCGGAAGCGAGATTTTGTTTAGGAGCGCTGAAACGCTGATTCGGGTCTCAGCATGAGTGCCGAAGGATCTCTATGAGATACGCGTGTCTATTGGCTGTGCTGCTCACATCAGTCTCGGCCCGCGCTCAAGACGGCGCGGCTGTTTACAAGGCTCACTGCGCGAGTTGCCACGATTCGGGTGCAGCGCGCGTTCCTCCGAAAAGCGCGTTGAAGGCGATGAGTATCCCACAAGTGCTGGCGGCGCTGGAAAACGGTCCGATGAAGACGGTGGGCGACACGCTGACGCCGCAGGAACGGTATGCCGTAACCCTGTACCTTTCGGCCGCGCCACCGAAAGCTGTGCCGGTGCCTCCATCGGCATTTTGTGCGACGGCTTCAGGGCCGTTCCGGTTCTCGTCCTCGGCGCCCGGCTGGAGGGGTTGGAGCCCGGATGCCGTTAACACTCGCTTTCAGAGTGCCGCTGCCGCCGAATTGACGGCCGCGGATGTGCCGAAGCTGAAGCTCAAATGGGCATTTGGACTTGGCGATGAAACGGAGGCGCGGTCTGCGCCCGGTGTGGCAAACGGGCGAATATTTTTCGGGACGCAGAGCGGCGCGGTGTATTCGCTCGACGCGCACAGCGGATGCATCTACTGGATGACGAAAATGGAGGGCGTTCGCTCCGCTCTCGCGATTGGCCCAAGTGAACATGGCAAGCGCGCCGCAGTTTATTTCGGCGCTGGACAAAACGCCTACGCTCTCGATGCCGCCACCGGCAAGCAGCTTTGGAAGACGCGCGTTGCCGACCACTTTGCGTCCTTCATCACAGCGGCTCCCCTGCTGCATAAGGGCGCCCTCTATTTTGGCGTGTCTTCATTTGAAGAAGCGATTACACCGCTGCCCGGGTATCAGTGCTGCACCTTCCGAGGCAGCGTGGTTGCGCTGAAGGCGAACACGGGCAAATTGCTCTGGCGCACCTACACAATCCCCGACGCGCCGCATGCGACGGAGAAAAACAAGGCGGGCGGGCAGATGTACGGCCCTTCTGGCGTCGCGGTTTGGTCCACACCGACATTCGACGAGAAGCGCAAAGTGATTTACGTGGCGACGGGCGACAATTATTCGCATCCGACGACGGATACCAGCGACGCCGTGCTGGCGCTGGACGCCAAGACCGGCAAAATCGTTTGGTCGCACCAGATGACCGCAGGCGACGCGTACACCGATGCCTGTTCCATCCCAGGGAGTCCCAATTGCCCTCCGCCCGCCGGGAACGATTTCGATTTCGGCCAGCCGCCGATTCTTGTCAAGCTGACGAACGGAAAGCATGTGCTGGTAATCGCGCAAAAATCTGGCATGGCGTACGGGCTCGATCCTGAAGATAAGGGCACGGTCCTATGGCAAACGCGAGTTGGCAAGGGCAGCTCGCTAGGAGGAAGTGAATGGGGCTCAGCCAGCGACGGCGAGAACATGTACGTGGCGGTTTCCGACGTCGGATTCAAGGGCATTGTACCGGACAAGAGTTCGGCGCAGGGATACCGACTCCTGCTTAATCCCGATCAAGGCGGTGGACTTTTTGCGCTCAGTCTCGCCAGCGGAGAAAAGGTTTGGAGCGCGGCGCCTGCGCACGTGTGCGGCCAACGCATAGGATGCAGCCCCGCGCAATCTCAAGCGGTGTCGGTGATTCCGGGAGTGGTATTTTCTGGGTCGATTGACGGACATATGCGCGCGTATTCAACGTCTGACGGAAAGATTTTGTGGGACGTGGATACAGCGCACGATTACATGACCGTGAACGGCCAACCAGCACACGGTGGATCTCTGGATGGGCCGGGACCGGTAATCGCCGGCGGAATGCTTTTCGTCAGCTCGGGATATGGACAGTTCGGCGGAATGCCGGGGAATGTGTTGCTGGCGTTTTCGGTGGACGGGCGGTAGTACGAGACGGGGAGCAGCGACAATCCGCACGCTTCGTAAGATCGCAAAGAGTGCGACAGCTGAAACGGCAAGGCTGGACCGGATTAGTGGGCGGAGACGCGGCGACCGCCCGCGATTTTCTTCAGCGCGAAAGCCACCGGTACGGTGACGACGGCCGTGATCGCGAGGTAGTGAAAATCGTCGACGTAGGAAAGCAACGCCGCTTGTCGATCGATCGTCTGCTCGATGAGCTTCAGGGCACGAATCACGGCATCTGGCGGAGCGTAATGCTGGTGCAAAAGCCCTTTCAGCGCGAGCATCGCGTTTCGAAACACCGGATTCCCCGGCGAAATCGAATGTACCAAATAATTTCTGTGCACTTGCACGCGGCGCGCGATGACCGTTTCCACCAGCGAAATTCCGATGCTTCCGCCGACGTTGCGGAAAAGATTATAGAGTCCGCTGGCATTCCCGATCTCCGCATCGGCAAGCGTTGCCATTGCCACAGTGGCCAGGGGAACGAACACGAATCCCAGAAAAAACCCGCTCATGGTAATGGCCCAGAAGAGAGTCCATTGCCCGATCTGCAAATTGATGTCCGCCAGCCACCAGTTGCACGCTGCCACGCCGCCGAAACCAATCGTGATCAGATATCGCGAATCGAGCCGCGACATCAGCAGGCCAACGAGCGGCATGGCCACGATCGCTCCGAGGCCGCGTGGCGCGACCGCCAAACCAGCGCCAAGCGACGTGTAGTCGAGCACAGTCTGAAAGAAAAGCGGGAGCAGCGTGACCATTCCGTAGACGATTGCGCCGAAAAGGAAAATTTGCAGGCATCCGACCGAAAAATTACGGTCTCCGAAAACGCGCATGTTTACCAGGGGCTTTTTCGCTCTAAGCTCTCGCCAAAGGAAGCCAATCAAGCCCACGACGATGATTCCAATCGCCCAGCGCAGCCAAACGGCGCCAAGCCAATCGACCTCCTGCCCCTTGTCGAGCACTACTTGCAGCGTCCCGACCCATAAGGCAAGCAGTCCCAGTCCAATCGCATCCAACCGGCCTGGACGCGCGTTACGAACGTACGGAGGATCGGTGACGAACCGAGAAATCAAAATCACCGCCAGAATTCCGATGGGAATGTTGATGAAAAAGGCCCAGCGCCAGGTGTAGTTTTCCGTGATCCACCCGCCAAGAGTGGGACCTAGAACCGGCGCCACCACCACTCCGAATCCAAACGCGGCCATCGCCATGCCACGCTTTTCCGGCGGGAAACTTTCCAACAGAATGGCCTGCGAGACGGGCTGCAGCGCGCCACCTCCGGCTCCTTGCAGGGCGCGAGCGATCAAAATCATCCCCAGACTTGTCGAGGAGCCAACCAGGAAGGAAGAAAAAGTGAAAATAATGATGCAGACGATCAGGAACCGCTTGCGCCCGAATCGAAGCGAAAACCATCCGCTGGCCGGGAGGATCACCGCATTCGCAACCAGATAACTGGTCAGGACCCAAGTGGCCTCCTGTGTTGTCGCCGCCACGCTGCCGCCTATGTACGGCAACGCGACCGACGCAATGGAAGTGTCCAGCACTTCCATGAACGTAGCGAGCATCACCGCGCCGGCGATCAGCCACGGATTGACCGTCGAATACGGGACGTAAGGTTGAGCTTGGCTGGCCATGAACTACGAAGCGAGCCTCAGGGTACGTCAGCCGCGAACCCTGCGAAAAAATCAGAGTGGCAGGCGAGCGGTCAAGATGTGGGGACCGGATAATGGCGCAGACCGGTCCGCAAAAAATCTGGCTCCGTCGATTTTAGATGCCCCTCGAAGCGATGGGGACTCCATGACCCTACAGGTGCAGTCGGCATGACTTGCACCTCAAAAAAAGACGCCGCATCCTTTGCATTGATAGAAAAGGATGCGGCGATATGAATATCAACAACGGCAAATCACAGTCAAATTTGCTGGATTGGAACTGGCGCCCTTCCCCGAGCTATTTCGCGGCGGCCAAGCAGCAGCTTAGTGCGATCTCGGAGGCGGAATGGTGGCAGCGTCCCAGTGCTCGTCGGCTTTTCCGTCCTTCATGCGCCACATGTCGAACCACGTAGAGGTGTATTTCTTCGATGGATCGCGCGGATTGGTGAGTTCGCGTTTGGTAACCACGATTACCAAGTTGCCATCGGCAACCACAGCGACCACGGGGATACCAAGATGCGCTGGAACGGGCGACGGCTTGGTGTGGGATTCAAAGTACGCAATCACGGGCGCCAGGCCTGACTTTACCAGCGGATTGTGCTGGATGTAGCGGTTAGTAATCCATTTGTGGGCTTCGTCCCAGTGATTCGCTTCGAGCAGATCTTTTTCGATGTGATAGGCGACTTGCTTTTCGGCGTTCAGCGTAGGGTTTTTGTCGTGAAAAAGCGCGTCCGGATTGGACGCCGCGACGACGGGCGCCTGGGCCATGGCCGGAGCGCAGGCAAACAAAATTGCGGTGGAAACGAGCAGAATCGAATGGGTTTTCATGGGGACTTGATACAGCGAAACTGAAATAGAGTCAAGCAGGTCCAGGTAGAGGAACAGGCAGCTCGTCGCGGCCACGCATTGGACGCCAGAGTCAGTCCCGCGCGTCTTCTGGGCGTAGCTCCGGCCGGGCGCCGAAAAATCGAAAATACAGCACCAAACTGAACGCAATCGCGACCGCATAGGCGTAGAAGGGCATAGCGATATCGTCCGCGCTGAATGCGAAGCCGGTGAAAGCGATGCCCCCTGAAGAGGTGGTTAGCCGCGCGACCTGACTGATCCCCAGAGCGCGGCCCGTTTCGTTTTCGTGAACCATCGCCGTGAGAGCGGTCTGCTGCGCCGGCACGGCGACGACACGCAACGCGGGCGTGAGCAAATAGATGGTTAGGGCAAGGGAAAGGCTGTGCGTCAGAGGTAGAAGCACAAGCAGCACCGCGCCAGCCGCGCGGGTGAAAACGACGCCTTTTACGAATCCGATTTCTCGTTCGATGTACGGCGCTATCAGAAGCACGGCGGAACTCAGCAACTCGGCGATGAAACCGTAAGTCGCCATGCGTGGACGCGGCATGTGGTATACGATGACGAAGAACGGGATCAGGAATGGCAGGATCAGCCCTTGCGAGAAACCGTTAACGGCACCGGTAACTGAGAATTTTCCGATTACCTTCCAGCTTTTCATCCGCGTTTGTTCGCGCAGCTGCCTCCGGGGCAATTTCATCGGCAGGATGAACAAAACACCCACAGCGCTGATCAACGCCGCGGCGAGAAATGCGTCCCGGCCACCCAGCAATTTGGCCAACAGCATTCCTCCGGCTCCAAAGAGACCGCTGAGAAAGGTGAACAGCGAGAAGTAACGGGTGCGGTTACCGACGGAGGTCAGGTCGGCGATAGCTGCACTTTGCACCGGTTGGGCGGCGCCACCCGCGCCTCCCGAGGCGCGCGCTCCGGTGGCTGAAAATCCACCGAGCATCACCGCGACAAATAAAAAGGGCAACCGTCCGGACCCAAACGCCAGCAGAGCGCCAGCCGGCAAGAGGATGCCCGCGAGAAGCAAAGTTCCCTTGCGACCTCGGACGTCCGCGAGGTAACCAAGGAGCAGCGCGAGCCCGGCGGTCGCGATCGTGGCGGCCGCGTACAACATGCCAAGCATGGAAGGTCTGTAATGGAGCTCGGTGAGGATGTAGTAAGGGAATGCGACCGCGATCAAGCCGGCGGCCAAAGTGCGCGTCAGGCGGAAATAAAGCAGCAATCGCAGTTGAGCTGCGTTATTCATGGGCGACAAGAATACCAGACGATGATCGACGCACAGAAAAGCCGGTGACTAAGTTATGCGGTCAAGAGCTCGGGCCCCTGGTTTCAGACTGAGAACGGTTGACATGCAAGCAGGCTTCGAAGATCTCGATTCAAAAATTGCGCGAGATTAGAAGGAGAGAGCCGCCAGAAACAGCGGGCCACCCATTCCCGGTTTTCTTTTTTGTGGGCTGACTGCGGACGAATCGCCGTCGGATTCAGAGCCGAAAAACGTGCCTCCGGCCAGAACAGCGTCAATCGCGCGAATAAGGCTACGGGCGGCCTGCGATTTCACCACCACACCGCGGGCTCCGGCTTCCCTGGCTTCTTTTTCGATGCGGTCAGAGTCGTGCATGGTAAACAGGAGGATCTTGGATTTTCCATTTTCGCTGGTGATGGCACGCGCGGCCTCGATGCCGTTCATCACCGGCATGCTGATATCCAGGATAACGATGTCGGGCTTCAGCGCCCGGACCATCTCAACGCCTTCCTGGCCATCGTGAGCCATGCCGCATATCTCCCATTGCCTACCCGAACGTTCCACAAGGGTGCGGATGCCTTCGAGGAGTACCTCATGATCGTCCACGAGCAGAATTCGATCGCTCATTCACGTTTCCCCTACTTTTTGTAATTGTCGCGCAGCGTCGTCCAGCAGTCCAACCCGCGCAAGGATTATTCTGACGCGCACATTCTATCCCACGAACTGTGAAAGGGAAACGGCGCAATGGCGCGCGATCGCGCAGTCTAGAGAACGCCGCGGCGAGGAAGCACGTCGACCCATTCGCCGGCTTCGAGCTGCAGGCGCGATTGATGGGCGAGCACAAAGCAATTGCCCCGCACCACGGCGCCGATATCTCCAGACCCTTCCCACAGAAGAACCTCGGCAACGGGCACGACGGGCACGACTGGCGACGAAGGATCCTCTGAGGCGGAAGGCTCAGGCCAGTTCACGCGAGCGGGAAGAAAATGGGCCACATTGCCTTTTTCGTTGATGGGATGAGCGAGCTTAGCCACGAAGAAAGGAAGCGGTTGCGGATGGTAACCAGAAAGAATCTCGACGGCCGGCACCACGAACAATTCGAAGGTGACCATGGTTGAAACGGGATTGCCGGGCAGTCCGAAGACGGGCTTGCCACGGCACCAGCCGAAAACTACGGGCCGCCCCGGACGGATGGCGACAGCGTCAAAAAAGATCTCAGCCCCGAGCTCGTGCAAGACGGATTCGACGAGATCGTAGCGTCCAATGGAGACGCCACCGCTGAGCACAAGCATGTCCGCTTCCAGTCCGCGCTCGATGCGCGCGCGAAGATCGGCGAGGTCGTCCCGCGCGCTGCCTGCCATCGTCGGCTCGCCTCCGGCGAGGGCCACCTGCGCGGCTAGCGAAACGCTATTGCTATTGCGAATCTGATACGGACCGGGAGCCTCGTCGACCGAGACGAGCTCGTCTCCGGTGGAGACGATGGCAACATGCGGACGGCGCGCAACTCGAAGGTGCGCGTGGCCCACTTCGGCGGCCATAGCGATTTCGGTGAAGCTCAGGCGCGCGCCGTGCGTGAGGACCGTCTCGCCAATGCGGCATTCAGCTCCGGCAAGCACATAATGCTGCCCAGGGCGAGCGGCTTGCAACAGAACGATGTCGTCGCCTTCGGCGCGGGTCTGCTCGATCATGACAACGGTGTTGACGCCGCGAGGCAGCGCCGCTCCCGTAAGGATGCGCACGCATTCACCGGGGCCAACTGCACCGTCAAACGCCACGCCCGCGCGGCTTTCGCCAATTAGGCGCAGGCGGGCGCCGGACTCCGTGGCATCCGCGGCGCGCAGGGCGTAGCCATCCCGAACGGATCGATCGAAGGGCGGGTAGTTGCGGTCGGCAGTTACGTCTTCTGCAAGAATGCGCCCGAGCGCGGAGGCGGGATGATGTGCGATATCAACGGTAGCCGAGGCGCGCGCGCGGGAATCATTGGCCGCACGAGCTCCGATGACCTCTATGACTTTAGCGCGCGCGGCTTCGAAGGAAAGCATATCGAATACGATCCAATCAGTGAATAAATTTTTAGATCCAGGAAGCCAGCTTCGTCCCGCGCGCCACGATGGTGGCATCGCGATCCGGGCCGGTAGAAATCATGCCGATTTCGATCTGCAGCTCGTCGGAAATAAAATTTAGATACTCGCGCGCGGCGGTCGGCAGGTCGCGGACGTCACGAACGCCGGCGGTGCTCTTCTGCCAGCCGGGAACCGTGTGGTAGACGGGTTCAAGCTGCGAAACGGTTTCGACGTCCGGCGGCATCGCCGAAATAGCGCTGCCCTTGAGACGGTAGCCAGTACAAACCTTGATCTCAGGCTGCTCGTCGAAGACATCGAGTTTAGTGACTGCCAGCGAATCGATGCCGTTGACCATTTTGGCGTAGCGCAGGACGGCCAGATCGAGCCAGCCGCAGCGCCGCGGGCGTCCGGTGACGGCGCCGAATTCATTGCCGCGGGCGCGAACAGCGTCGGCCTCCGCGCCGTGCATCTCGGTTGGGAACGGGCCGCTGCCGACGCGGGTGGTGTACGCCTTGGTTACACCAAGCACGCCAGTAATGCGCGTGGGCGCAATGCCTAGTCCGGTGGCCGCGCCGCCGGAAGTGGCGCTCGAAGAAGTGACGAACGGATAGGTGCCATGGTCGATATCGAGCATGGTACCCTGCGCGCCTTCGAACAGCACCGTTTCGCCGCGATCCAGCGCATCGTTCAGCAGGATGGCAGTATCGGCTACCAAGCCGCGAATATGCGCGGCCAGCTCCATCGATTGTTCGAAGACACCGGAGGGATCGAGCGGATGACCGTAAGCCGCTTTGCTGACGGCATTTTTCTCCGCGATCACGCGCTCGATCTTGGCACGAAAGCAATCGGGCTCCAGCAGGTCGCAGACGCGGATGCCGCGCCGAGCCATTTTGTCCTCGTAAGCGGGACCAATGCCGCGCGAGGTGGTGCCGATCTTGGCCGCGCCGAGCGCCGCTTCCGAGGCTTTGTCCATTTCGCGATGATAGGGAAAGATCAGGTGCGCGCGATTACTGAGGAACAAACGGCTGCGGACTTCAATTCCAGAGCGTTTCAGATTTTCGAGTTCGCCGACCAGAGCCGCCGGATCGACCACCGTGCCGGGACCGATCACGGCTTTCTTGCCGGGCCGCAGGATGCCGCTAGGAACGAGCTGCAGGACGTAACGTTGATTGCCGAAGATGACGGTATGCCCGGCATTATGTCCACCAGCGTAGCGGGCGGTGAAATCAAAGGACGAGGCCAGGTAGTCGACGACCTTGCCCTTCCCTTCATCACCCCATTGCGCGCCCACTACGGCGATCGCTTTGGTTCGGACGTTTTCCGGCACTCGCGTCACTCCAAAAATCAGGAATCGCGCCTAGCCCGCAGCTGCGCGCACTTGAGGCACTACAGGAAAGCTTTTGCGGAAAAAGCAAATACAAATCCTACGCCGCACCTTGGCGGAAGGCAAGCACGGACTGGGGCGTGCTTCGGCCGGAGACGCGCGCCATTCGCAATGCCGCTGGAATTGGCGGGCTGCCGGACGGGTTTGGGCTGTCCCGCGCTAGCTGGGCGATTTAGTAACGGTTCAGGATTTGCCGAAGATTTTCTCCGCGAGGTCAGCGGCGATGGGTACGCGGAAGCGGTCGTGCTGGTAGGCCTTGATCATCAGCACGATCCATAGCACGAAAGTGACAAGATCGACGAGCCGGCTGAGCGCGACGCCAAGTGAAAACGCACCTAGGCCGCCGGTAAGCAAGCTGAAGCCGAAGAACCCGCCAATCACGATGGAGATGATCTGCAATCCACCGAACGTGACGATCGATTGCGCGGCGTGGTAACGCACGAACGGACGCTTATCGACGAAATAGAAGATCAGCCCAGTGATCCATCCGAGAGCGTAGCAAAGCAATCCGGCAACGTTTTCGGACATCTGCGACTGCGCGGGGGCCACAGCGACGGCAGCGCCCACGGACGCGCCAGCTTGCGGTGTTCCACAAGAGGGGCAGAACGCTGTGCTATCAGCAACGCTGGCTCCGCATTTTGTGCAAAAGGCCATGAGGCACCTCCGGTAGGACGCTCAGTGACTCGGAGCCTAGCAAAGCAGCGCGAAATGGGCAAGCACCATGGGAACGCGAGACCGGAGCGGATGGCTGAGATCTGCCGCCGTCGAAATGTGCGGCTCGTAGTAAGGCGGCGATTGGCGAGCCAATGATATACTCGGCTCACTGAGCGGAAGTGGCGGAATTGGCAGACGCGCCAGCCTTAGGAGCTGGTGGCCGAAAGGCCGTAGGGGTTCGAGTCCCTTCTTCCGCACCACGTTTTGATTCCAAAAGACTTACCCCATTTGTCACCGCCTGACTGTTACCAGTTTCCTGCAAACGAATTCGCTGTACCTCAGTATTGTAATAAAGGTGAGGAAAATGGCGTTTCTGCAAAAAGTGCGACTGATGATTCGATTCAATCGCTGCGGGAAGTGGGTGATGAAGCCCGCAATGTGGTCGGACAACAAGCGGCACCTTCTACCGCGACGCGCGAAAGGAATGTCGCAGGCGATTGCGGGCGAGTATATGTACTACCTCCGATACTATTCGCCTCGGCTACGCAAGCGATTGTACGAATCTGTGGGCAAGGACTCCGTGATGGCGGTCGCGGACGCGAATACGCGGGACATCGAACTTATCACGACCGCGCGGGGACTCGCGATCATCAAGGATCCGGGCGCCGTGCCTCCGCGGTTGAGAGTCGAAATTGCGATCCATTCATACCTGGCGGCTTTTCACAAGCAACGGACGACGCTTCTCGCCTATCGGCGTGCGCTCGGAATTTTCCGCGAGGCGTGCGACTGCACTTACGTCGATGAGATCTCCGTCGGCTGCGTCCGGCGGTACCTCGCGCGGCTATCGAAAGAGTTCTATCAGGATACTACCTACCATCGCTACCACTACGTGGAGTTCTTCCTCCGCAAGCACGGCAAGGCCGGCTTGCTGCCAAAGTCGGAGCGTCCCAAGAAGCGGAAGCGCAGCAAGGACGGCACCGATATTCAGGTCTACTCGGACGCCGACGTGAAGAAGTTACTTGCTGCCTGCGAGTCTGAGGGAGACCGCTTCTTGATCTTGCTCGCGGCCGAGGCCGGGCTGCGCAAGGGTGAGATCGCCCATCTCGAAAAGGAAGACATCCGAGACGGTCAAATCGTGGTACGGGAGAAGCTCGAACTCTTCGGGTGGAAGCCGAAGAACGGGACGGCGCGCACGGTGGACGTGCCCCGCAGCCTCACCGATGCTCTTCGCAAGTGGATGGCGACCCTGCCGACTACGCTGCTCTTCCCGACCGACGAACACACACCGAACCGACACTTGGAGGGGAGAATCAACGCACTCGCGGCCAAGGCTGGCGTGAGCATCCCAGTGACCCTGGGTGGCGAGCGACAGCCGATGCACGCCTTGCGTGCCTATTTCGCGATCCGGCGCTTACAGCAGGGTCACGACGTGAACACGGTACGAGATTGGATGGGGCACGCCGACTTCGACACATTGCTTATCTATCTGAAGAAGGCACGCAGCCTCTCCGACGACGCTCGGAAGAAACTCGATGAAGGCGCTCTCTAATGGGGAAACTGCTAAAGGCAATTGAAGTCGCGGCCCGACTTGCAGTGTCCGAAAAGATGATCTACAAGCTCGCCAAACTTGGCCGGCTCCCAGCGGTCCGATTCGGCTCTGCGGTACGGTTCGACGAAGACGATGTAGAAGCCTTCATCACCGCCTCGAAGTCGGGGAAGATTGTGCAGCGCCGGGCAGCTTGAACTGGGTTGGATCAGAGTCTTCCGCGGAATTTTTCGAATTTTATAAGCCCAGCTTTATTCTTAAATGGTGCGGACGAGGCGCGTCAATCTTGCGGCTCGCCAAAATGCTGGGCCGGAGATCAGGCGCGCTTTCCGGCGCCCGGCCAAGAAGCTGCAGGCTCCCGGCAGGGAGCAGCAGGCGTTCGGCGCGTGGATCAGGGCGCTGATCGACAAGGCGAACCCTTTCCGCAAGGGCGAGAGCAACCGGCAGGCCGCGAAGCGCGGCGACGCCTTCGTCAGGGACGATCCGCGCGTCGCCGACTACCGCGTAAGGATCAAGGTCGGGCTGCTCAGCAAAATCCTGGCGCCGCGCGGCAACCGGCCTTCGCCAGCACAAAGAGCGCGATGCCGCGATCGATCAAACTCGGGTGCGAAATATGAGGGCGTGCGCTTTCCAGACACTTGGCCTTAAGGCGTGGGTCGCCCGGCCATCCGCCGGCTAGCGTATCGGCCACCTCACCACGCCAGGAGTAGTCGATTGTCGAAGTGAAATAGTCTCGTCCAAGATGGAATAATTCGGCCAGGTCGGAGTGGTCGTGCCTCCCCAGCCTGACCGCGCCGGCAAGACCGGCGACTTTGACGGCGTCCGACACACTTTGTCGCGCGTAGGCGATCACTCGTGGAAGCGACGGATGTTCAGGCCAACCCTTCGAGAGACTTTCGACGCACGCGGCCCGCTGGGCCGGGTCATCTGACCGTAAGGCGAGGGTAGCCACATGGTCACCTCGATCGACCCGGCTCCTAAATAGATGCGCGATTACACTACTTGCCTCGCGAATCACGCCTGCGTCTTCGTCGTGCAGCGCACGATAGAGGACGTTCCAAGTGTCTTCGGTAGGCGGCCAGGCACGTAACGCCTGAATCCGGGCCGGCCCCCATAATCCCCGAGAAAATATCCACCGCTTGATGCGCTCTTGGATCAGCAGTCTCGATTTCCTTGAACGCAATCCGAACATCACATGACCAAGCAACCGGCTCCTGTGTGACGCCAAAAACGACGTCTCGATGTCTTCGCAAGCGCGGACTGCTAAGCCTTTGGAGCGGGACTGCGGGAGATTCGAGTCCTTAAACGCAATTTCGGCGAGCAAATCCTCTTTGACGAGCGCTCCCGCACGATCCACATTCGCCTGGTCGATTGCCGCTACTAAGGCCATCGCATCGTCAGCACGGCCAGAGCGAAGAACCATCATCAAGAGCACTTCCCGCCATCTCCGATCGGCAATCCGCTCCCGGATCGTCGCCTCCTGATTGCTGCGAGGTGTCCGCCCCAGGTAGTCGGCAGCCAGATATTCCTGCAGAGATCGGTGGAAGAAACTGACAAGCGACTGTCCTTGGCTAACGAGCAGCCCGAGGCTCCCTTCCTCTATATTGGTGAAAGAGCGAAGGACCTCGCGACATTCCGAGCGGGAGAGACCGAGCCCGTTCTCCTCATTCTCCAGAAAGCCTCCGAACCGTGAGCGGATATCCTCCGACGAAAGTGTGCCCGCTGGAAATTCCGTCTGGACCACATACGCCAGATAGGCGAGCGCCTTCCTTGTTTCATCGGGACTTAGCGCACTTTGCTCGGCGGTAAGCGTCGCTGCGATTCGCCTGGCGAGTGAGTGTTCTCGAATGAAATGATCGACGACATATTCGTACGCTTCGATACGACTCGCCGGAAGCGGATTGTTCTGCAAATGCAAGTAAAGCAACAGCAGCAGAGTTAAAGGCGTCGCCGCAAGTTCTCCGAGGTCGTTGGATCTCTTAAGACTGACAATGAATTCATCCGCCTCTCGCTCGATCTCTTCTCTGCGTGACATCTTCTGTTACGAATCGGTGCGACTTCGATGAAATCCGAGCCACTTGCACAGAAGGGCTCGCTGCTGAAGAAAAGAAAGCGGAACGAGGTCTCCAATTTGCCATTCTGGTCCTTGAATCGATGCGCGCTCGAAACCGTGCGGCCGGCTGACTAAAACCGCAGGAAGATTGCGCACCTCGATGTAAGTTTGCAGAATGTGACTCGTCGTTCGCGCTGCGGCCTTATCCGTCCATTCGTCGAGCCCGTCCACCAACAATAGCAGCCGCTCGTCCTCCATCGCCTCGACTAACAACCACACATGATTCTGGTCGAACTGCGCGAACCAACTGTGAAGACAATCCGAGAGGGCCACGGGCGATCCGCGCTTGCGATTCAGATCAGTCCAGTAGGAGAACGGTATCCAGACGGGTAAGAGTAAGCCCCATCGCGCCGCCGTTTCTGACAATATCGGCTCTTCCGAAAGCAGTTCGATGGCCAATACTCTCAACAGCGCGCTCTTGCCGCTTCCAGGGCTGCCAAGAATTACGGAACGGCGGGCCTGAGCGATCCACCGATCCGCGCCCGAACGGATCCTGATCTGTTGTATAGGAATCGGCGGAGACGGAGACCCCTCGCCTCCTTGCACCTTAGGCGCAGTGACTCTCGGGCTATCTTCACCGGCGGGTTCACGTGGTCTGACATCAGGGCCGATTGCCGCGTACAGTTCGGGCACAACGAAGCGTTCGCGGAGCGGAATTTCTTGATCGCCGATTCGGGGCCTGACCGGTATGCCGGGGTCGCTTCGATTGAAGACAACTTCGTGAAACTTTTTCAGTTCCAGGCGGTATTTGGTCACCTGCTCAGAGTTAAGCCTTCGGCCCAACCCCGCGGTCGCGTCTGCTCCGCAGAATGCCTCCCAACTGTACGGTGTCAAGGGACAAGCACAGCATGGCATCGATTGTGCCCTGTGGCATGCCAGAAGTCCTTTTATTTCCTCATCCCAATCGGCTAAGTCCTCCAAGGGCAACGCCCGTTGCGTAATGCGACGTTCGCCTTTTCAAAGGGAGAGGCGAACTAATAGCGAATAGAAACCGAAGGCGGATCCTTCGTGCTCAAGGTGCAGGAGCCGGCTGTAGAGAGGCGGGGCGTTTTCGGTCCGCGCCAAGGCGCTGGCGCTCGTCACGCGCGGCCTGTATTCCCGAATTCCCAACCCGATTTACGTTTTCCCAGCAAGACGATCGCCGGGATATTTCTCTTCATCGGCGCGCCGCGGCTTCTCTGGTTGTTCGTGGTGATCGTCCCATTGCAGATTTATCGCGCAAGAAAGGAAGAAAGGGTGCTCGCTGCGAAGTTCTGCGATCAATACCGGGAATACAAAACACGGAC
>JBAWEZ010000021.1:0-55109 GCA_049591475.1 Candidatus Acidiferrales bacterium | reverse complement strand
CCTTCGGGTTGTTCTTGCTGAGCACCTTGGTGATCGCCGCCGTCAAGGTCGTCTTCCCGTGGTCGATGTGCCCTATCGTCCCCACGTTTACGTGCGGCTTGCTCCGCTCGAATTTCTCCTTCGCCATATTCTTCGGCTCCTCCGCCTCAGCTTGTTCTACCCAATCTCCAGATCAAGACCGAACCGTTTTGCCCGTAGCGCGCGCGATCACTTCTTCCGATACGTTCGCAGGCGTCTGCTCGTAGTGCGAAAAGTGCATGGTGAAACTTCCGCGGCCCTGCGTGCGGCTGCGAATCTCCGTGGCGTATCCGAACATTTCCGAAAGCGGAACGAGCACGGTGATAATTTCGCTTCCGGCACGCGATTCGCGGCCCTGCAGTTGCCCGCGGCGCGAGTTCAAGTCCGCGATCACCGGGCCCATGTAATCCTCGGGAACCACCACTTCCACGCGCATGATGGGCTCAAGCAGTTTCGGATTGGCGCGCTTGCAAGCATCCTTGAACGCCATCGAGCCGGCGATTTTGAACGCCATTTCCGAGCTGTCCACATCGTGGTAGCTGCCGTCTGTGAGAACCACGGCGACATCCACCATTTCGTAGCCGGCCAGGACGCCCGTCTCCATCGCCTCGCGTACGCCGTTTTCAATCGGGGCAATGAATTCTCTGGGAACCGAGCCGCCCACGATCTTGTCGACGAACAGCAGGCGGTGTTCCTTGTCGAAATGCCACTTGCCGCCTTTGCCTGCCACGCTATGCGACAGGGCGTCGATTTCGTCCGTGGACATTTCGTGCATATCCTCGTGACCCGCGCTGGGCAGCGGATGAACGCTGAGAACGGCGTGGCCGTATTGGCCGCGGCCACCGGTCTGGCGGATGTATTTCCCTTCGCCTTCGGCAACCCTCAAAATCGTTTCGCGATAGGCCACCTGTGGCCGGCCCACATTGGCTTGCACGCCGAATTCGCGCATCATGCGGTCAACGATAATTTCCAGGTGCAGCTCGCCCATGCCCGAAATCAGCGTTTGATTCGTATCGTGATCGGTGTGGACGCGGAAGGTGGGATCTTCCTGGGTCAGCTTTCCCAGCGCCGTACCCATTTTTTCCTGATCTGCTTTGGTTTTTGGCTCGATGGCGACGGAAATGACCGGGGTGGGAAATTCGATGTTTTCCAGAACGATGGGCTCTTCTTCGCTGCAGAGCGTGTCACCCGTAGATACGTTCTTCAAGCCCACACACGCCGCGATGTCGCCCGCTTCGATCGACTCGATTTCTTCGCGCTTGTTGGCGTGCATGCGCAGCAGGCGGCCAATGCGCTCGCGCGTCTTTTTCGTCGAATTGAAAACCGACTGCCCGGTCTTGACCACGCCTGAATACACGCGGATGTAGGTCAAATGGCCGACGTACGGATCGGTCATGATTTTGAACGCCAGCGCCGCAAACGGCTGATCGTCCGAGGCGCGCCGCAATTCCGGCTCGGTTCCGTCCGCCGATGTTCCCTCCACTGGCGGCACGTCCATCGGCGAGGGCAAATAATCAATGACTGCGTCGAGCAACGGCTGGACGCCTTTATTCTTAAACGCAGCTCCAGCAATCACCGGCACAAGCTTCAGTGCAATGGTCGAACGGCGCAGCGAAGCACGCAGCTCGGCCGGTTCCAGTTTGTGCTGTTCGAGATATTTCGTGAGGATGGCGTCGTCGTGCTCGGCGATGTACTCGACCACTTTTTCGCGGTGCTCTTTGTAAAACTCGGGGCTCAGCGCGCCGGCTCTGACAGCCGTCTCCAGCGCCGGGCGCGTCTTCAAATACGCCGCGTCCCACAACTTTTCCAGCGGCAGAATCTCGAATTCCGCACCGAGCGCCTCCTCCGTCCACACCACCGCGTGTTCTTCAATGAAATCGATCACACCGATGAAATTGTCTTCGCGTCCGATGGGATAATTCACAGGAACGGGGTGAGCCGAAAGCCGCTGGCGCATGGTGCGGATGGAATGGTCGAAATCGGCGCCGACGCGGTCCATCTTATTGATGAAGGCTATGCGCGGCACACGGTATTTATCCGCCTGGCGCCACACCGTTTCAGACTGCGGCTGCACGCCGGCCACGGCGTCGAACACCGCCACCGCACCGTCCAGCACCCGCAGCGAACGTTCGACTTCGACTGTGAAATCTACGTGTCCCGGCGTGTCAATGATGTTAATGCGGTACATTTTGTCGTAGCGCTTCCACGAAGCGGTGGTCGCCGCGGACGTGATGGTGATGCCCCGCTCGCGCTCTTGCTCCATCCAGTCCATCACTGTGGTGCCTTCGTGCACTTCGCCGATCTTGTAAGTCACACCGGTGTAGAACAGGATGCGCTCCGTGCAGGTGGTCTTCCCCGCATCGATGTGCGCCATGATCCCGATGTTGCGCGTCTGGTCGAGTTGTACTTGCCGTGCCATATTCCTAGGTCCCGAATCGCTCCGCCCAATCGCCCACGTTTCGCATTACCAGCGGTAGTGCGCAAAGGCCTTGTTGGCCTCTGCCATGCGGTGAACGTCTTCGCGCTTCTTCACCGCCCCGCCGCGCCCATTCGCGGCGTCCATAATTTCGTCGGCCAGCTTATCGGTCATCGACTTGCCGGACCGTTCGCGCGCGTAGCCCACCAGCCAGTGAATGGCCAGCGATTGGCGCCGGAACGGATTCACTTCCACCGGCACTTGGTAGTTCGCGCCACCAACGCGCCGGGACTTCACTTCGAGAACCGGCTTGCAGTTCTCGATGGCCTTCTTGAAGATTTTCAACGCGTCGTCATTGGCTTTCTTGGCCACCTGGTCCATGGCGTCGTAGAAAATGGTCTGCGCCGTGGAGCGCTTTCCGTCATACATCATGCTCGAGATAAACTTCTGCACCAGGTCGCTTCCGTAGACCGGATCGCCGGGAATCTTGCGACGAAGCACCCAACCTTTACGTGGCATTCCTGATCTCCCGCCTTACTTCTGCGCGGCCTTGGGCCGCTTGGCGCCGTATTTTGAGCGCCCCTGTTTGCGATTTTCCACGCCCGCAGCATCCAGCGTTCCGCGGACGACGTGATAGCGGACGCCCGGCAAATCCTTTACGCGGCCTCCGCGCACCAGCACGATTGAGTGCTCCTGCAAGTTGTGCCCGATGCCGGGGATGTAGGTGGTCACTTCCGCGCTGTTGGTCAGCCGCGCGCGCGCCACTTTGCGCAGTGCCGAGTTCGGTTTCTTGGGCGTTTGCGTATAGACGCGAACGCACACGCCGCGCTTTTCCGGGCATCCTTCGAGCGCCGGCGATTTCGTCTTCGTCCGAATCTGCTCGCGCCCGTTGCGCACCAATTGTGAGAACGTCGGCACTCTTCTCCCCCGTTTATTTACGAAATGACTTTAATTCCGCGTTACTCTGAGCGCAGCGATGTCGCCCGCGCGGAACTTGGCGGGTGAATGAACAGAAAAGGTGGCCCCTGATTGCCTGATCCGAAGGATCTACCAGGTACTCCGCCGACGCTTCACCCCAAGGAGTGAACTGCATCTTGCAAGACTGCGGAGAGGCTTACGCGGCTTTGCGGGGCTGGCGCCCCATTTCGGCCGCTCCTCTTTGTCCCGTTCCATCGCTCTTTGTTCCGGGGCGAGAGGACTTCCCTTTCACATCACCGGGCCCGAAGGCCTCAGCACAACCGCGCAAGTATAGGAAAAGAAACGACTCGTGTCAACCTGTATCACTTGTGGAAATTTTGAATTTCCGGTCATGCCGCTTTGGTCCGTACGCTGCTTAGTCCTTCGCCATCCGGTCGGGACAACGGAGCCAGAACTTCGATGCGGCTCGTGGCAATATGGATTTTGGACAACCCCACTTGTACTCGCTGGACGAGTGGAATTGCCCCCGACCAGCATTTTGTAAGCCACTGACCCGTATCGACTTGCCATTTATCTCCGGTCGGCAGCGGACGCGAATCCGTCCAAAATACCGGCGCGGTGGACACGCTTAGCCTTTGGTGTACAACGGTGCGATTAGATTCTGGGACACATAAAGCGATGACCGCTTTACCCCTGCCCCCGAACACACCTAAACTGAGTTTTTGAGTTTTCCACACGGAGCACGAATGATTCCACGGCTTTTCGCGCTGCTTTGTCTATTGACTTTGCCCGCCGCGCTCCCCGCTCACGCCCGCCTCGAATTGACCAGATATCACCGGCCGACGGTTGCGCGTGCGTCCGAAAGTCAGAGCCAATCGCGGGGGCAAGCAAATCGCCCCGAGGCGAAGCGCGCACGCGACGCAGTTACCGTCGAGCAGTACGTTACGACGGTGCGATTTCAAGACGACGGCACTGGCGAGCGCGATCTTTCAGTGCGAATGCGAGTGGACACTGCCGCGGGCGCTATGCAACTGCGGGCGCTCTCATTCGATTACGATTCCGCGTCCGAAAACATGAAGCTAGGCTATTTGCGAGTGCGCAAAGCCAATGGCTCGGTAACGAATTTCGGTGCGACCGCCGCGACCGATGAACCTGCCGCCGATGCCGCTGCAGCGAAAAACGCACCGGCATACGCCAGCGAAAAGCAATTTCACGTTGCACTGCCGCCGCTCGCCGCCGGCGACACGCTCGAATACGAAATCGACACACGCACCGTGACGCCCGCGGCGCCGGGCCAATTCTGGTTTCAGCACAATTTTCTTTCCGGCGCAGCCTCGCGCGATGAACGGCTTGAAATCAGCGTCCCTGCCAATCGCACGGTGATCGTGCGATCACCGCATTTCGCGTACCACAAAATTATGGCCGATGGCCGCGCAATTTATTTGTGGAAGCGCGCGAATGCTTACGCCGCTTCCAGTACGAGAGGCGTGGATGATCAATCGGCGTCAGGCGAAGAGCATCCGCCCGATGTGCAGGTCACATCGTTTGCAAATTGGGCCGAAGTGGCGGACTGGTACGCTGCTTTGGAACGCGGACGCGCCGAGCCGAATGCCGCCATTCGCGCTAAGACCGCGGACCTGACGCGGGGCGCTTCCACCGACCTGGCGAAAATTCAGGCGCTCTACGACTATGTCTCGAAATCCGTTCGCCACGTAGGCGTTTCTCTGGGACAGGATGGATACCAGCCGCGCAGCGCCGCTGACATTTTTTCGAGTGGTTACGCCGATACCAAAGATGAACAAGTGTTGCTGGCGGCTATGCTGCGAGCCGCAGGTTTCCGCGCGGACGCTGTGCTGATTCCCTACACGCATCCGCTTGATTTCCAAACGCCATCGCCCGCGCAGTTTCAGCATGTGGTCACGGCCGTCCCGCTGGGACCGCAGACGATCTGGATGGATTCGAGCGTGGGCTTGGCGCCATTTCGCCTGCTTCCGGCGCCGCTGCGCGGCAAGTCTGCACTGCTGGTAGCGCCCGATGGGGCCGGGCGCATCGTTCGAACTCCGGCCGATCCGCCGTTCCCGTCCGTGCAGCAAGTGGAAATTGACGCTAGGGTCTCGCCTCTCGGAATACTCACCGGCAGCGTGCATTACTCGTTGCTGGGCGATACGGAACTCGCGCTGCGCCTTGCCTTCCAGACCACGGCGCAATCCCAATGGAGCCAACTCGGGCAAACGGTGCTCGCGTTAGACGGGATTCGCGGCGAAGTTACTTCTGCGAAACCTATTAACCTGGGCGATTTCGAGCAGCCGTTCGTTTTCCAAGTGGATTTTACTGAGGCGAGCTTCTTCGACTGGTCGGCTTCATCAACGACTACGGCGATGCCTCTGCTGGTAATCGGCCTGCCAAATCCGCCGCAGAAGCGGGACGAGGCCGTCGATATCGGCAGTCCGCTCACCGTGAACGTGCGATTGCATCTTGAGCTGCCGGACAATTTCGCCGCGCAATCGCCGGTGGGCACTTCGATTTCGCGCGATTTCGCAGACTATCAATCGAGCTACCATTTCGCCGGCCACATATTTACTGCCGAGCGTTTGCTCGGTTTCAAAATGGACAGTGTGCCCGCGGCGCGCCTGAGCGATTACGCTGCGTTCACGCGCGCGGTGGTGCTGGATCAGAATCAGCCGCTGGCTATCGCATACACCGGCTCCGGCAAGCCTTCGCTTCCAAGTTCTGTCACGCCCGAACAGCTGATTGCGGCGGGCGAGGGGTCTCTGAACGGCGGCCACCCGGAGTCGGCCGTGCCGCTCTTTGCACGCGCTGTGCAAATCGACCCAAAATCCAAGGACGCGTGGAACGATCTTGGCCTCGCGTATTTGCGACTCGGAAAATACCGGGACGCGGGTTCTGCATTTCGCAAACAGCTTAAGGTGAATCCCACCGATGAGAACGCCGGCAACTATATCGGCCTGGCTCTCGAACGGCAGCAGGATTTCGACGGAGCGCTTGCTGCTTTCCGCAGACAAGTAAGGGACCATCCACTCGATCCTGTGGCGCATGGAGCGCTTGGCGAACTGCTCGTGGATCAGCACGATTACGCCGCCGCCGTTCCGGAACTCGAAAAGGGCGGCGTGTTGGCGCCAGAAAATCCAAACATTCAAATCGCGTTGGGCCGCGCGTATCTGAATCTGGACAAAATTCCGGAGGCCGCGAACGCCTTCGACCACGCCGCGCGAATTTCGCCGACGCCTCCGGTGCTGAATAAAATCGCGTATCAGCTGGCGAGTCGCAAAATAGCGCTCGATAAGGCGCAGAAATTATCCGAAGCGGCTATCGCCGCCACGGCGGAGGATTTGCGCGGAATCGATCTGGCGCGCGTGAGTGCGGATCAAATCGCGGAATCAACGCAACTGGGCGCGTACTGGGACACGCTCGGCTGGGTGTACTTTCAACAAGGCGATGCGAAAAAAGCAGAGCCTTACGTTCGCGCGTCGTGGCTGCTCGACTTCGACGGCGAAGCGGGCGACCATCTCGCGCAGATTTACGAAAAGCTCGGCGAAAAAGACCGCGCCATTCACATATGCGCGCTGGCCCTCGCTACGCAGGATGCGCTGCCGGATACGCGCGCGCGGCTGACTCTCTTGCTTGGCGGCAATTCGCAAATCGATGCGCTAGTCGCGCACGCTAAACCTGAACTCGAGAAATTGCGCACCATCCCCGCCGGAAAATTCTCTGGCGACGAAGACGTATACGCCGATTTTCTGGTCCTGTTATCGCCGGGAGAGAAAAAGCCGCACGTCGATGGCGTCCGCTTCCTCAGCGGCGATCAATCGCTAGCCTCCTTCGCCGACAGCCTACGTTCCCTCGACTTCGGCGCTATTTTCCCGGATGCTCCCAGCGCCGCGCATGTGGAGATAATTCGCCGCGGCACCCTCTCCTGCTCCGTGAATTCTACCGACTGCATGTTCCGCATCGGGGTGACTGGATCACCGAGTCAACCGACGACGGAACTGAGTGCGCCGTGATACCGGGGATCATCGGTATGGGCTACACCGATAAGCGGACTGGTTCTTTTTGCAGATGGTCAAACCGGTAGGTGGAGAGACAGCGCCTGCCCTAAAGGGCGGCGCAACCGAACCTGTAAGGGCGAACGCGCCTACTTTATTTCGAGGACTTCTTTTTCTTTGGAGGCGGAGAGGTCTTCGATTTTCTTGGTTTCGGAGTGGGTGACTTTTTCGAGCTCATCGAGCGAGCGTTTGCGGTCGTCTTCGCTGATCTTCTTTTCTTTTTCGAGCTTCTCGATGGCTTCCTTCAAGTCGCGACGAATATTGCGGACAGCGGTGCGATGTTCTTCGAGCACCTTGTGGATGTGCTTGACGAGATCCTTGCGGCGGTCTTCGGTGAGCGGGGGAATGGGGACGCGGACGACTTTGCCGTCGTTCGCAGGATTCAGTCCCAGGTCGGAGGTGCGAATGGCCTTTTCGATGGGCGCGACGGCACCGGGATCCCACGGCGAAATGACGATCATACTGGCGTCCGGCACGTTGAGCGTTCCGAGCTGATTGATGGGCATCGGCGTGCCGTGGTAATCAACGCGCACCGCATCGAGCAGTGCGATGTTGGCGCGGCCGGTGCGCACCGTGGCGAGATCCTTGCGGAAATCCTCGACCGCTTTTTCCATGCGCGTTTTTGCCTGCGCCAGGGCGTCCTTGCTATTTGCAATCGTGGTCATCGCCGCATCCGCCTCCGCTGTACCGGGATCAAGACGCCGTTACCGTGGAGCCGACCCCGTCCCCTACCACTACGCGCTTCAAGTTTCCCGCCACATTCATATTGAAGACGACGATCGGCATCTTGTTGTCCATGCACAGCGAAATCGCCGTTGAATCCATCACTGAGAGACCCTTCCGCAGCACATCAATGTAGGTGATGCGATCGATCATTTTCGCGGTGGGGACTTTCTCAGGATCGGCGTCGTAAATTCCGTCGACGCGCGTGGCCTTCAAGATTACATCCGCTTTGATTTCCATGGCGCGCAGGGCCGCAGCCGTGTCTGTGGAAAAATACGGATTGCCCGTGCCTCCGGCGAAAATTACCACGCGCTGCTTTTCCAAATGACGCGCGGCGCGGCGGCGAATGAAGGGCTCAGCGACCTGATGCATTTCGATGGCGCTCATCAGGCGGGTATGGCAACCGGTCTTTTCGAGCGCGTCCTGCATGGCCAGGCCATTGAGAACGGTGGCCAGCATGCCCATGTAGTCGCCAGTGGCGCGATCAATATCGAGGCCTTGCTGGCGCGCACCGCGAAAAATATTTCCGCCGCCGACAACCAAAGCGACTTCCACTCCCAATTGCTGCACGGTTTTGATTTCGCGCGCGATGCCGCGAATGGTTTCCGCATGGATGCCGAAATCGTTCGGGCCAGAAAGAGATTCGCCGGAAAGCTTCACCATGATGCGGCGATAGATGGGAGCTTTCGCTTCGGCGCTCGCGGGAGTGGGCACGTTGGATACGCTCATCGAATCGGCTCGCGAACCCTCGCTTCACAGGGTGACTCGCGGCATTCTAGCAGAGAAACGCGCCGCTAGAGATGGAAGACGTTTGCTTTGTGTCAATTGTGATGCCGCGCGGCAAAAATTCGGTCGCGTGGCGTGAGAAGGAAGGAGGCTCTCTCACGCCGGGTTCGAAGGCTCCTCGGAAACCGCAGCAGTCGCACCATCCGATTCGCCCACTTTGAAGCGCGAAAACCGGCGAATGGTGATGTTTTCACCGAGCTTGGCGATGGCCTGATCAACCAGTTCCTTGATAGTGACGCCCTCGTCCTTTATGAAATGCTGCTCGTACAGGCAATTTTCCTCGTAAAATTTTTCCATCTTGCCGGTGACGATCTTTTCGATCACAGGTTCAGGCTTGCCGGTTTGCTTGGCCTGCTCGCTGTAGATTTCGCGCTCGTGGTCGAGGACTTCCTGTGTGACTTCCTCACGGCGAAGAAACCGCGGGTCGAGCGCGGCAACGTGCATGGCGACGTCGTGGCTGAGGCGCTGAAAATCCTCCGTGCGCGCGACGAAATCGCTTTCGCAATCGATTTCCACCAGCACACCAATTTTTCCACCGGCGTGAATATAGGAGGTGACCAAGCCCTCGGACGTGGCGCGCTGCGCTTTCTTGGCCGCGGCTGCCTGCCCCTTTTTGCGCAGGACGTTGATGGCCTGTTCGATATCGCCGCCGGCCTCCATTAGCGCGGCGCGGCAATCGGAGAAGCCAGCGCCAGTGCGCTCGCGCAATTGCTTGACTAACTGCGCCGGGATATTCGCTTTTCCTGTCTCGGGTGCTGTAGACATCGCTATGCTCAATTCCTTTTGATTTCTGGATTCGATTCGAAGCTGCGAATCGGCCGCGCATTCCGGCCGCAGCGGGCCGGAAGCGCAGGAGAACTTGCGAAACTAGCGCTGAGCGTTTTCGTCTTCGCCGGCAGCGGCAGGCGCAGGTTCCTCTTCGGGAACGGCGGCAGCGGCCGGTTCGCCTTCAACGAAGTCGCCTTCTTGCTGTTCGTATTGCTCGTAGGCGCTGGTATCGACGTATTCCGGCCCACCTTCGCCCTCGCCTTCCCCGGATTTCTGCTCGGCGATCTGCGACTGCTCGTACGACTGGCGGCCGGAGAGAACGGCATCGGCAATTTTCGACGTAAACAGACGGATGGCGCGCAAGGCGTCGTCATTCCCGGGAATGATCCAGTCGATCAAGTGCGGGTCGCAATTGGTATCGACGATCGCCACTACCGGGATTCCCATGCGGCGCGCTTCGCGGACGGCGATCACTTCGGAGTTCGGGTCGATGACAAACATGGCGTCCGGCAGAGTGGTCATATTTTCCACACCGGAGAAATTTTGCTGGAGATGCTTGAGTTCACGATCGAGCCGCGCGCCCTCTTTTTTCGAGAACTCAGCCATGCGCCCATCTTCGGACATGGCTTTAAGGAGCTTCAGCCGCTTGATCGATTTTTGCAGCGTCACCCAATTGGTGAGCGTGCCGCCGAGCCAGCGATGATTGACGTAGAACATGCCACAGCGCTGAGCTTCCTCGACGATGGCTTCCTGGGCCTGGCGCTTGGTGCCCAGAAACAAGATGCTTTTCCCGGAAGCGGCCTGATCGGAAACGTAACGGGCAGCATCGCGGAACATTTTCAAGGTCTTTTGAAGATCGATGATGTGGATGCCATTACGCTCACCGAAAATATATTCTTTCATTTTCGGATTCCAGCGCCGAGTCTGGTGGCCGAAATGAACGCCGGCCTCCAACAATTCCTTCATTGTAATTTCTACTGCCAAAGGATCTCCTTCCTTGCAAAGGGGCGCTTAGCCCTCGGTGATGCCGGGGAGCGTCCTTTTTTGCCGGTCCCATGCCGGCCGAGATTTTAACTACAGTTGTCAATAACTAGAACTAGCGGCGATTGCTTGCGATTAGCAACAACCACTACTAGCGCTTGCTGAACTGGAAACGACGGCGAGCGCCCTTCTGCCCGTACTTCTTGCGTTCCTTCATGCGCGGATCGCGCGTGAGGAATCCATTCGTGCGCAGCGCGGGGCGAAGCTCCGGATTCAGCCGCGCGAGCGCGCGCGAAAGCCCCATGCGGACGGCTCCGGACTGGCCACCGATCCCACCGCCCTTCACCTGGGCTTTGACTTCGAGCTGATCGAGCATCTGCGTGAACTTCAGCGGCTCGACAGCGGCGGTGTGCCACGCCACATTTCGAAAATATTCGTCGACCGGGCGGCCGTTGACGGTGAAACGGGCCGATCCCGATTTGATGTACACTCGGGCGACTGCTTCGCGGCGGCGGCCCGTGCCGTAAAATTGTTTTCCGGCGGCATCTGAGATCGAACTAGCGGCTGAACTCAACGTTCCTCCCATGCTTTACTATCGCGGCGCCAAGGCTCGACGAACGCGCGAGGCGGATTCGCTCGTGCTTCCTGATTCCTAGCATCTCTCTTGCAAAGCTACAGCGCAACTGGCTGGGGCTTCTGTCCAGCGTGGCGGGCTAACGCTTCACTACCGGCGTATACTCGCAGCTTTTTGGCGCGGCGGGCGCGGAGCTTATTCTTCGGGAGCATGCCGACCACCGCTTCGCGGACCACTTCCTCCGGACGGCGCTGCATGAGCGCGCGAATGGGAACTTCCTTCAGCCCTCCGGGATACCCGCTGTGATGGTAATAAACCTTCTGCTCGATCTTGTTGCCCGTTAGTCGCACGCGCTCGGCATTGATCACGACGACATGATCGCCGCAATCGAGATAGGGCGTGAAGTTGGCCTTGTCCTTGCCGATCAAAATCCGCGCCACACGCGTAGCCAGGCGCCCCAGCACCTGGTTATCGGCGTCCACTACAAACCAGTCCTTACCAACCGTGAGTTCTTCGGCCTCCCGGCCTTTGGCAATATGAGTCCGCATCCGCCCAGTCACACCTTTCCTTCATTAGACAAACGCCAACTTTACGCTTCGATGCCAGTTCTGTCAATGCGAACCCGCGAGTGGTGTCAAAGCTCTTTTAAAATGTCCCCTTCGTTACCTCGTTTAAAGTGTCCCCTTTTTTCGATTTGCTGTTGGTTTGTTTTGTTGTTTCTTTCGTTGACCTGGACCGGAGCGCAGCCCTGCGGAGTCCGCAGGGCGCAACGCTTAGGGCGAAGTGCAGGGCCAGGTCAACGACGGCGACCTCGTCAGCCCGGCCTCTTGGAGCGCCTTGCGTGCCGCTGCCTCTCGCGCCGCTTGTTTCCACGGGTGGTTGTCGGCCGCTTTGTGCCGCACGTTTGCCGCCACTGCTCGTCTTTGCAGCTCACTCCACTTGACCTGCCGAGCCGGTTTCACCGGCGCGGCGATCTCTCGAAACCGCAACTCTCTCCCGCGGTACTCGATGGCGATGGCTCCGTGCCTTCCTTCACACACCAGCACTTTGCTCTGCACCGGCGCATGCTCCCGGATCGAGTCCTGCAGTTGATAAAAATGACCGTGGTAGCGCACCACCCCATCGTTCCCCATGCTTCGCTCGCTCTCCAACCGGAAGATCCGATCCAACTCCACCCCCCGCGGCGCCTGCCGATGCTAGTTTTGCGGCTGGGCCGCCTCCCGCGCGAACCGTTCGTTGTGCTCCGGCAGATACTCATTCCGCAGATACACGTTGGTTGCTTGGTGGCTGGCGATCTGCTTGCGCCGCAGCTTCTTCACCAGCCGATCCTGATGCGTCCCGTGCTGCCTCTCCACTCGTCCTTTGGCCTGCGGCGAACTGGCGGCAATTAACTCAATCCCCAGCTTCGTGCACATCCGTCCAAACTGTGTGATCGGTTCCTCTCCGCGCAGCCGCTCTTTCGGCGTCGCCGGCCGCTTGTATAAGTTCTTCCAGTCCACGTATAGCGACAGCGGCACTCCGTAGCGTTCGATCCAAGCCCGCAATCCGTCCACCACCGCCCAGATCGTCTCCTGCTCGCCCACCTGCGCCCACGTGACGCTGGTCGCGTCATCCACCAGATCGATCAAGCAGCCCTGCGGCCCGCGCCCTTCCAGCCAGCGATGAAAGCTGCCGTCCAGCTGCACCATCTCGCCGAAATGCTGCTTGCGCTCCCGCCGCTGTCGATGCTTTCGGCGCTTCCGCTCCCGGCTCCACAAACCCTCCGCCAGCATCCAGCGCCGCAGCGTCTCGGCATGCACCTGCAGCTGGTCTTCGCACTCCAAGTGCTCCGACGCCAGCGTCGGCCCAAAGCGCTCCCCTACTTCGCCTCCATACTTCCGCCGCACCCTAGCCAGCACCCGGCCCCGAAACTTCCGCGGATACCCGCGATTCGACGGCCGTCCCGCATTCCCATGCTTCAGCCCCGCCGCCCCGCGCTCTCGATATCGTTTCCACAATCGCTTGGCCTGCCGGTAACTGACCCGCATCATCGAGGCCGCATCGATCACCCGCAGGTGCTTACTCTTCACCTGCGCCAGCACTCCCGCCCGATCTAACTCCCTCTCGCTCATCCCTGTCCGTCCCAATCCGACCTCCTTTTCGAGGTCGTATTAAGGGGACATTATCATCGAGGTACAACATGCGAACCCGCGAGTGGAAGAGCCTGGTCGCCTTGCTCGACACCTTGCTTTAGTCATGCTTCGGCACTCGTGATACGCATCGGGTCGGAGGGCGTTCAGAAATGTCCGATAGATAGCTTTCGGGTGGGGCGGGCCGATCCCTTTCACGGATCCCTTGACAGCACGAATTACGTGGATACACGCCGAGCAGGCCCGGAGCCGATAACGTCATTTAATCAGCCTCCTAATCGGTTAAACTCGGCGACTCGTTCATCTCCGGATTCAAGTGCCGCGCAAGGAGGCGTGAAGCGATGCCGAAGAATCAATCCATCGAAGTTGGGCCGCTGAAGGAAACCGAACTGGAAGAGGCGGACCGAATTGTGCGGCTGGCATTCGGAACATTCTTGGGATTGCCCAATCCGCTGGAATTTATGGATGACCGCACCATGATGGCGCCACGTTGGCGCTCCGCTCACGTCACGGTGCTGGCCGCGCGGGAGAGTGGCCGACTGGTGGGGTCTAACGTCCTCACACGCTGGGGATCGTTCGCATTCTTTGGCCCGCTGACGGTGCTGCCGGAATATTGGGATCGTGGAGTGGCGCAGCGACTACTCGTACCCACCGTCGCGATTTTCGATAAGTGGGGCGTACGACACTCGGGCCTGTACACGTTCTCGCAAAGTGCCAAGCACGTGGGCTTGTATCAAAAGTTCGGCTATTGGCCCTGCTACCTTACGGTCATCATGACCCGCACTCCTGAGGCCAAATCGAAAACGCCCGTGCTGCTATCGGCACTGGAAAAAAAACAGCGCGCCGCGGCCATCCAGGCGTGCAGAAAATTAACTCACAGGATAGATAAGGGACTCGACCTCACCGGCGAAATCCAGGCCGTGCTTGCGCAGAGCACTGGCGACGTAGTGCTGACGTTTACACGCAATGTTCTGGATGCTTTTGCGGTGTGTCTGAACGGACCGGGGTCCGAGGGCGGCAAAAAGACCTGCTACGTCAAGTTTGGGACTGCGCGAGGTGGCGCCGGAGCGGGCGAACGTTTCGAGAAATTACTGGACGCTTGCGAGGCATTCGCATTTTCGCGCGGAGCGACCGTCGAAGCCGGCGTGAACCTGGCTCGCGAAGATGCCTACCACCGAATGCGCTCTCGCGGGTATCGAGTGGCCGGGCAGGGTGTCGCAATGCAACGCCCTCACGCGGAGGGGTTCAATCGAGCGGATGCTTACGTGATCGACGATTGGCGTTAAGCGGTTACCCAGCGCGATCCGCTCCCCAGCGGCGTCCTTTGCCACCGGATGGCCGACCGTCCACTAATTTTCTACACGCCGAAGAAATCCAGTGCGCCTGCCTTGAGAAAATTTTAACTTAGATATATTCTAAGTCGAACATGCATGCCGATGCGATTAAACGATCCTTGGAGAACGGTGGGTTGCGGTGCACTCCGCAGCGCTACGCCGTGATGACATTTTTAATGGAGCACAACAGCCATCCAACAGCTGCGGAAATATTCGAGGCCGTGAATCGCTTGGATCCACGGTGTTCAAGAGCCACCACTTATAACAATCTGCGGGACTTGGTGGCGGCTGGCTTGGTGCGTGAAGTGGCCGCCGAGGGGCGCGCCGCGCGATTCGATGCGAAAGGCACGAGGCATCACCACTTCATCTGCGACCGCTGCGGCAATGTTGAGGACATAGAGTGGTGCAACGTGCCCAGGCCTGCCTCGCGCTCGCTCGGTAAGCGGGTTCTTCGCGAATGCGAACTCATTTTCCGCGGACTCTGCGCGAAGTGCGCCGCACGGCAGAGTTCCCGCAAAGCGTCGTAGGTTTGTGGCGCAGGCTTGTGGATAACGAATGAATGGCGCCGGTCCGCAAGTGCGGCTGCTGGCGATCGCGCGAATTGGGAATGCAGGGTGATTTTATAGTTCGTTGTAATGTTTGAATTAATTCAGAATTAGGAGAAAACCGTGTCAACTGAAAGTAAGTGCCCGTTCGGGGGCGGAGCCCCCTCACAAATGAATCGTGATTGGTGGCCGAACCAATTGAACCTTCAGGTTCTCCACCGGCATTCCATTATGTCCAACCCCATGGGTGAGGACTTCGACTACGCGACGGAATTCAAGAGTCTCGATCTGAATGCCGTGGTCAAGGACCTTAACGCATTGATGACGGACTCGCAGGATTGGTGGCCGGCCGACTTCGGCCATTACGGAGGATTATTCATTCGGATGGCGTGGCACAGCGCCGGCACTTACCGCATCGGCGATGGCCGCGGCGGCGCCGGGCACGGCCAACAGCGATTCGCGCCACTCAGCAGCTGGCCGGACAACGTGAACCTTGACAAGGCGCGCCGGCTGCTCTGGCCCATTAAGCAAAAATACGGCCGGAAGATCTCCTGGGCTGACCTGATAATTCTCTCAGGCAATGTCGCCCTCGAGTCAATGGGCTTCAAGACCTTCGGCTTTGGTGGCGGGCGCGCGGACGTGTGGGAGCCCGAAGAGGACATCTATTGGGGCTCCGAAGGACAGTGGCTGGCGGACGAGCGTTACAGCGCCGACCGCGATCTTCAAAAGCCGCTGGCTGCCTCGCAGATGGGACTGATCTACGTGAATCCTGAGGGGCCGAACGGCAAACCGGATTTCATGGCGGCAGCGAAGGATATTCGCGAAACGTTCCGCCGCATGGCGATGAACGACGAAGAAACCGTCGCGCTGATTGCAGGCGGGCACACGTTCGGCAAAACCCACGGAGCCGGCGACCCTGCGCTCGTTGGCCCGGAACCGGAAGGTGCCGGCATCGAGCAGCAGGGCTTGGGGTGGAAGAACAAATTTGGCACAGGCAAAGGTAGCGATGCGACCGGCAGCGGCCTGGAAGTTATCTGGAGTAATTCGCCCACAAAGTGGAGCAACGGCTTCTTCGCAAATCTATTTAGCTACGAATGGGAACTAACCAAGAGCCCGGCGGGCGCGTATCAGTGGAAGCCCAAGAATGGCGCAGGCGCTGGTACGGTGCAGGATCCGTACGATCCGTCAAAGCGTCGCGCCCCGGCCATGCTGACCACGGATCTCTCCTTACGGTTCGACCCGATTTACGAAAAGATTTCGCGGCGCTTCTACGAACATCCGGATCAGTTCGCCGACGCGTTTGCCCGGTCATGGTTCAAGCTGACGCATCGTGATATGGGCCCGATCGTGCGTTATCTTGGCCCGCTGGTTCCGAAGGAGACGTTGCCGTGGCAAGACCCGATCCCCGCTGTCAATCATCCCCTGATCGGCGAGCAGGACGTTGCGGCTCTGAAGGCGAAAATCCTCGCATCGGGGCTGTCCGTTTCCCAGCTCGTCTCGACGGCTTGGGCATCCGCGTCGACGTTCCGCGGCTCTGATAAACGCGGTGGAGCGAACGGCGCTCGCATTCGCCTTGCGCCGCAGAAGGACTGGGAGGTCAACCAGCCTCCTGAACTGGCGAAGGTGCTGCAGAAGCTCGAAGCGATCCAAAAGGAGTTCAACGCTTTACAGTCTGGCGGGAAGAAAGTTTCTCTTGCGGATCTGATCGTTCTCGCCGGCGATGCAGCGATTGAAAAAGCCGCGAAGGCTGCCGGGCACGACGTGAAAATTCCGTTCAACCCCGGGCGCATGGACGCGTCGCAACAACAAACCGACGTCGACTCGTTCGAACCGCTCGAACCGGTTGCGGATGGCTTCCGGAACTACTACGTCGGCAAGCAGCGCCTATCGCCTGAGGAACTATTGGTGGATCGAGCCGAGTTGCTAACGCTGACCGCGCCTGAGTTGACGGTCCTCGTCGGCGGCATGCGCGTCCTGAATACAAACTTCCAGCAGTCCCAAAACGGCGTTTTCACCAACCGGCCCGAAACGCTGACAAATGATTTCTTCGTCAACCTGCTCGACATGGGCACGGAATGGCAGCCGCCTTCCAACGCGGAAGGCGTGTACGAGGGGCGCGACCGGAAGACAAACAAGGTCAAATGGACCGGCACACGGACCGACCTGATCTTTGGTTCACATTCCCAGTTGCGCGCTCTGGCGGAAGTGTATGCGTGCACGGACTCCAAGGAGAAGTTTGTGAAAGACTTCGTGGCGGCATGGAGCAAGGTGATGGACCTAGACCGCTTCGAGCTTGCCTGAGATCTTCGGAAGAAGAAAGAAGACCAAACTGTCGCCCTGGCGCTAGCCTAGCCAGGTTTCCACGGTGCGGTTTTGCGACGCGCTGCGCCTGCGCCTTGTGATATCGGCATCTCAATACTCGAATCCAGCAAGCACTGCAGCGTGAAGCGGCAGAATAGAAAGCTAAACGATTCGCAAAATAGTCGCGTTGTGAGCCAAAACGAAGCGCTATTCGACTCCGATGTCTTCGCGCCAAACTTCAGGGAATTTGCGGATGTAATCGCCGAGAAGGTCCGCGCACGCGTCCGAATTTAGATCGATCACGCGGACGCCAAGCGAGCGGAGCCAAGCGATTCCGCCCTGAAAATTGCGGCTTTCTCCCACGATTACGGTGCGAAACCCGAATTGCCGCACCAACCCGCTGCAGTACCAGCAGGGCGCGAGAGTTGTTACCATGACCATGTCGCGGTACGTGCGCTGCCGGCCGGCATTTCGGAAAGCGTCAGTTTCGGCGTGCAGCGAAGCGTCGCCATTTTGCACTCGCCGGTTGTGTCCTGACGCAAGAAGCCGGCCGTCGGCGCTGAAAATGGCCGCGCCGATCGGAATTCCACCTTCAGCCAATCCTCGCTGCGCTTCGGCGATGGCTTGCTCCAGCATCCGCGAAGCTTGTAGGGAGTCCTGCGAATCTGCCATCGATGTGATCGTCTCGTGTACGCTGCGGCTTCGAGTTTGCCTTCGTGGGAGCATCTCACGTTCAGGCCGCTTAAGACAGTGCCCGGCCTCTCCTGGAGACCAGTAGAACTTATGCCGGTCCCTTTTTCACAGTTCCACCCTCTCGATTGAAGACGTTCTGCGCAAAAGGCTGAAGTTTGACTCGACAGGTGGCGAGCCAGAGGTCTGCCATGGTGGAGATTTTTTCAGCTGGCTTTTCGGTGAATGGCACGGCGGCGGTTGACGGGAGTTGCCCTGGATGGACCCGGCTTCGTAGCCGAGCGCGCCGAAGTATCTCCGGATTCGGTCAGGCTCTTCTTCAAGGCGGACATAATATCGATGACCGGGGCCCGCCGCCGTTCGGGAACCGCGGCGATATCCTTGCCCTTTCGCCGCGCCTCGATTAGCGCTGCCAGGCGGTCTTGGTAATCATCATGATATTTTCGGAGGTCGAACTTTTCCGAGAGAGTTGCTACCAATTGATCGGCCAGCTTGAGTTCCTTCGGCGCTAGTTTCGTGTGCTCCACGTCTCCGAATCCGGGAGCTTCGCGAATTTCGTCAGCAAAGAACATCGTGTGCAGCGCAAGTCCATGATGATAGGGCCGAAGAAACACGGTGTACTCGCGCTGGTGCATTGTGACCTTGGCAATTCCCACCCGGTGGGTGTCTTCCATGGTCTTTTCGAGCAGCGCGTAGGCTTTACGGCCCTCGCTTTCGGGAACTACATAGTACGACGCATCAAAGATGAGTGGATCAACCTCGGAGGCGTCGACGAAACTCAATATTTCCATCGTGCGGGCAGATTCCGGCTGGATCTTTTTCAGATCTTCGAGATCGATTAGCACATACTTTCCCTTTTCATATTCGTAGCCCTTTACCACCTCGGATCGTTCGACCATTCGATTGTGCGTGGGACAAAACAATGGCTGTCGAAGACGTGTGTGACACTCACTGTGGAGCTGGTGCAGACCGATTCGGTTCTCTCGCGCCGCGGCGTAGAGGCGAACCGGAATGGAGACAAGTCCAAAAGAAATAATCCCCCGCCACACCGAGGATGCCATGTGACTAGCCTCCCGTTCAAATTGCAGCGCCAGATTACCACCGCGCCCGCAGGCGACACATTCAGGCACACCCCTTAGGGCAATCAACGGAATCCGCCGCGCATTGCGGTGTTCAACCGAGCGTAACTCGAACTCGAAATCCTATAATTGGCGAATGCCCCGATTGAATGAATACCGGCGAAAGCGCAAGTTCAGCGAGACACCCGAACCGTCAGGATCCTCTCGGGAGCGCGGCGGAAACCGGTTTGTGGTTCAGGAGCATCACGCGCGCCGCCTTCATTTCGATTTTCGACTGGAGATCGACGGCGTCCTGAAATCTTGGGCCGTCCCCAAGGGGCCTTCCATGAATCCGTCTGATCGCCGTCTGGCAATTCAGACAGAGGACCACCCGCTCGAATACGCTAAGTTTCACGGCACCATTCCGGCCGGTCACTACGGCGCAGGTGAAGTGAACATTTGGGACCAAGGTCGCTTCAAGCCCGAGGGCCAACTCTCAGCGAGCGAGCAACTGCGGCGAGGAGAACTCAAGTTCACCTTAGATGGAAAGAAGCTGCGGGGCAGTTTCGTCCTGGTGAAATTGCGCAACAGAGATGCCGCCAAGCCCGAGTGGCTGATTATTAAGCACCGCGATCATGATGCCCGATCCGAAACCGCGCCACAGCTCGCATTGTCTGGGAACGGTGCGGATGAATCGCGATCAGCCCCCGAAGCACGGCATCCAAAAAGACGTGGCATTCGCAAACAGCCCGGAAACGCTAAGCTGATTAAGTTGCCCGGTGACGCGCACGCGGCGCCCATGCCTCGCTTCATCCAACCCGCGCTAGCTACATTGGCCGAAAAGCCATTCTCAGGCCCGGAGTGGCTTTTCGAAGTCAAGTGGGACGGCGTTCGTGCGCTCGCTTGCATTCGCGACGGTGCGGCACAGTTATGGTCGCGCTCGCAGCGGCAGATTACCGGCGAATATCCTGAGCTCGCGGAACTTCGCGGATGCATCAAGGCAAGAGAAGCTTGGCTCGACGGCGAAATTGTGGTGCTCGATCGCGATGGCCGCAGCGATTTTCAAAAGCTGCAGTTGCGATTTGGCGTCCGCCATCCCACGGAAAAACTCACAAGCGAATCGCCAGTCGTTTACTACCTTTTCGACCTTTTGTATCTCGATGGACACGATCTTCGAAATGTGCCGCTGATCGACCGTAAAAATCTCCTACACGAAATTCTCCGCGAGGACAAAACGATTCGGTATTCCGATCACGTGGCCGAAAAAGGAATCGAGCTGTTTCAGGCCGCCGCGCAACGCAAGCTGGAAGGCATCATCGCAAAGAAGGCCCAGAGCGCTTATCCCACCGGCCGCGGTACCGATTGGTTAAAGATCAAACTCGACCAGGAATTGGACGCCGTCGTGGGTGGCTGGACCGATCCGCGCGGCTCCCGCGAATATTTCGGCGCGCTTTTGCTCGGTTTGTACCACGGCGATGCTCTGAGATACATCGGCAGCGTCGGGAGCGGGTTCTCTGTTGACGTGCAGCAGCGCCTTTGGCCCGAGCTGCAAAATCTGCGCGCCAGCAAGTCGCCGTTTGCGGAAGAGCCCGCCACGCGCGAGCGCGTTCACTGGACAAAACCAGAACTCGTCGCCCGCGTTCGGTTCGGCAATTGGACGGAAGACCGGCATCTACGCCAGCCCCGTTTTCTCGGCGTTCACGAGGATCACAATCCGAGGGACTGCACGTTTGAGACGCAGATGAACGTCGCCCCGAGCAATTCGATTCAAGGTAAAAATCGAATCAGTAAAACAGCCCAGCGCTCTGCGAAAAAGGCCTCGCGCAAACGCGCTCCGAATGGACGGCGTTCCGCGCCGATAACCGCGGCTAACACCAGCGACCAAATTGAAAAGGAACTTGTGTACGGCAGCTCGGGCGAACTGTTCCTAGAGATCGACGGGCGCCGACTTCACTTCACAAATCTCGACAAAGTCTACTTCCCCGAGAGCGGTTATCGAAAGCGCGATCTGCTGGCTTACTACTTGTGGGCGGCACCGATGATTCTTTCCTTTCTTAAAGATCGCCCGCTGGTTCTACGCCGCTACCCGAATGGAATTGACGGCGCGCCCTTCTTTCAAAAAAATGCGGGAAACAACATTCCGGAGTGGGTCAAAACCGTCGCGGTCTCGACCGATAGCGGCAGCCACAAGGGAGGCGAGGTCAACTACATCGTCGCCAACGACCGCCCCACGCTTCTTTACCTTACTAATCTGGCGTGCATCGATCACAACCCATGGTCCAGTCGCTACGATAATCAAGACCACCCCGATTACGCCTTCTTCGACCTCGATCCATCGAGAGGAGCTTCTTTCGCCGACGTCGTCAAGTTCGGGCGGTTGTTGCTCGAAACGCTGGAAACTTTCCAGTTTCGAGCATACGCCAAGACCTCCGGCGCCACCGGATTCCATATCTATGTTCCTATCGAGCCGGAGTACACCTTCGAGCAGGTGCGCCTGTTCGTGCAAGCGATTGCAGATATTGTGGGCCGCAAACACCCCGGCGTGCTCACTTCCCAGCGCGCCGTAACGAAACGTGGCCGGGATTCGATCTACATGGATGCCCACCAGAATTCCCGCGGCCAATCGCTCGCTTGTGTGTATTCGGTGAGAGCGTTTCCGGGCGCCCCAGTTTCCGCGCCTGTGCTAATCGACGAGTTACGGAGCGACCTAAGACCAGAGCGCTGGAATATAAGGACGATCCGCGCCCGCATACAAAGGGTGGGCGACTTGTGGGCTGATTTCTGGAAGCATCGGCAGCGGCTGGAAGCGATCTTCGACCACGCGGATGTTTCGATCTAGCGAGTTTTTGGGGCCGTTCCGTCGCCGTAGCAGGCTAACTGCTCCGCCGTGGGCTGGCGGGACCCGTCCGCATCTCTGGTTCAAGGATCTGAAACGAACCGTCTTAAAGCAATCCAGACCGAGGCGGCGGCAATCTGCGGCCACAATAAAAACGAGGAAGGAACGATGTCCTTCCTCATGTTTCATTCTGAATTGTTTTTGTCAGCCAGCTATGGTTTAGGCGTTGGATTTCCCGGCAGGCGATGCTTTCGCAAGTCCGCCGACCAATGGACGCGCAGAAGGCGGAATAGACGGCCTGTCCGGACCCTCAATGATCTGCTTCGCTGAAATACCTCGGCCGTAAAGTTCGCGGTTCCCGTCGTTGTCAGGATGCAACGTTGCACCCTTCAGCGATACTCCCGCGAAAACTCCACGCGACCGTGAATAGCTGAGTATTTCCGCACGCATGTAGGCATCGGTGCTCGCGGCAGCGGTTCTTCCCTTCGGTCCCGCAGCAATCGAAGCTCCCGCGCCCAATTTTACTTTGCTCTGGAGCAGGCTGTTGACCCCGGAGCTGTTCATGATGAGCAGAACGACGTCCGTCGCTTTCCCGCCGATTTGAAATCCGAAGCTTCCGCCTTCGAGCGAGTACATCGCCGGCGGTCCCCACGGTCCGGTAAAGTTTGAACCGGTACGGCAAACCATTGCACCGTGTCCGTAGCTTCCCCCAACTCCGAACGCCGCCTTTACTACCGACGGAAGCACAACCACACATTTGGCTTTGTCCAGCAGGTTGCTCGGAATATCATCCGGCACGTTAAGTATTTCGTTCATCACAGTTGCTGACTCTTTCAATCGCTGCTGTTCCTGACTTTTCTGCGCCATTGCGACGGGAACGACGATTAGGACCGCCACCGCCGAGTACAGCACACCTCGAATACGCTTTGTCATACGGTCTCCTCATTTTGCCCCAATTCGTCAGGGGCATGGCCCGGTCGGGCTCACGTTCTTCGCGCGAGCCCGCTCAGGAGGGCGATCACAAATAGAACAAGGAAAATGAAGAAGAGAACTTTCGCAATCCCTGCGGCAGCCACCGCAATCCCGGCAAATCCAAAGACCGCTGCGACGATCGCAATGATAAAAAACGCCAGAGCCCAACGTAGCATTTTTCCTCCTCTTTGACTGGATCGCCGCTCCGACACACATAAGAGCGACACGGCATTCTGGCGCATGTGCGTTGACGTTCAAATATACGGAAGCATGTATTTCTGTCGGGGACGTACGTGGACTTATATCTAAGGCAAAAGCCCGGGTTTTGGAGCGCGGGATCGACAATCCAGCCCCAATCCTGGGGGGCATGCCTTGGCGCAGCGGTTTTTTCAGGGCTTTTGTCCGACCAATGCCACTCGGTTACAGCGCCAGGCATCCTAATTCACAAAATGCCCAAGGAGGCAAGCTATGGACAGCACTGCAGCTCGCATGAAACCCGCGGCGGAAGGACCGATCGAACCAGCGCCCGATCTGGCGAAGAATAGCGTCGCCGAAATCTGCACTGGACTTCGCAGGTTACTTGCAGACGTCTTCGCCCTCTACGTCAAAACCAAAAATTTCCACTGGCACATGACCGGACGCAATTTCCGCGATTTCCATTTGCTGTTGGATGAACATGCCACGCAAATTTTCAACATGACGGACGACATCGCCGAGCGGGCTCGCAAAATCGGCGGAAGGACGATCCACTCCATAAGCGATATCTCCAAGCATCAGCGGCTGAAAGACAACAATGAGGAAACGGTCGGCCCTATCGAAATGCTGCACGAACTCGCCAGGGACAATCGCGAGCTCACCCGATTCCTGCGCTCCATGCATGAGGTTTGCGAGAAAGACAGCGACGTCGCTACCGCCAGCATGATCGAAGTCTGGATTGACGAGACCGAGCGCCGCGCCTGGTTCTTGTCCGAGATCACCGGCGAACGCGATCCGCAGTCGAGCGGCAGGTCGCGAAATTCGGAATAGCCCAGCTGACGCCTATAGGCCCTCGGAACGCGGCCTCACTGCAGCTGGTCAGGTAAGGGTGTGTCCTCCTCATAAATGTTTCTGCATCTTTTCCGCTAAATCCTGCACGCATGAGGCCCTATCATGGTAGGGCGATGATTGCGGCAGATAACCCCGCGTCCATCCAGTTTCCGATCCACCGGACGGTGATTGAAAACGTGCGTCCGCAAGTAGACTGCGGCCGGTTTCCAATTAAGCGCACGGCCGGGGAAAAGATAGAGGTTACCGCGGACATCTTCTGCGAGGGGCATGACCTTCTCAGCGCCCGCCTTCTGTATCGCGCCAGGAGCCAGTCCGAATGGTCGATTGCTCCGATGCGCGAACTCGTGAACGATGCCTGGGCCGGTGAATTCAGCATCGGCGCCCAGACAGATCACGTTTACACCATCCAGGCATGGCCGGATGCGTTCAAATCGTGGCTTCGAGATCTAAAAAAGAGGAAAGATGCCGGCCAAAACCTGGCCCTTGAATTTCTCGTCGGCGTGGAACTAATTGCCGGCGCGGCATCTCGGGCGACGCTCACCGAACAGGCCGAGAGACTCAATGTGTTCGCTCGCCATCTGCGCCAATTCCACGAAAGCGATCCGCAACGGGCCTTCGATATCGCGCAGGGCGAAGAACTGAGCGCGTTGATGGAACGCTACCCCGACCTTAGCGCTGCCACCGTTTACGAACGCGAATTGGTGGTGCAAGTGGACCGTGAGCGCGCCCGCTTCAGCTCGTGGTACGAAATGTTTCCTCGCTCCTGCACGAACGACCCGTCCCAGCATGGCACTTTTCGTAGCTGCATTGGGCGCCTCGATTACGTTGCGGAAATGGGATTCGACGTCTTATATCTTCCGCCTATTCACCCCATCGGCGAAGTGGAGCGGAAGGGAAAGAACAATTCGCCGGCCCCGTCTCGGGAGGACTCAGGCAGTCCCTGGGCCATCGGCTCCCCGTTCGGTGGACACAAGGAAATTCACTCCCAGCTCGGAACCATGGACGACTTTAAGCTGCTCCTCGTCGAAGCCAAAAAGCGCGGTATCGAAGTGGCGCTCGATCTCGCCTTTCAGTGCGCGCCAGACCATCCCTACGTGCGCCAGCATCCGGAGTGGTTTCGGATTCGTCCGGACGGCTCCGTTCAGTACGCGGAGAACCCTCCCAAGAAATATCAGGATATTTATCCGCTCAACTTTGAAAGCGAAGCGGTCGAGGCTCTCTGCCAGGAGCTAAAAAGCGTTACGCTATACTGGATTCGGCAGGGGATCCGGATTTTTCGGGTGGATAACCCGCACACGAAACCTTTTGCTTTCTGGGAATGGCTGATCGCCGAGGTTCGCCGCGAATCCCCAGACGTGATCTTTCTCGCCGAGGCGTTTACCAGGCCGAAAGTCATGTATCGACTGGCGAAGGCCGGCTTCACGCAGTCATACACATACTTCGCATGGCGCAACACGAAATGGGATCTTACCGAATATTTTGGCGAACTCACGCAAACCGGCGTGCGCGACTATTTCCGTCCCAATCTTTGGCCAAATACTCCGGATATCCTCACGGAATATCTTCAGTACGGTGGACGGCCGGCGTTTGTGATTCGCTTGTGCCTTGCTGCCACTCTCGGTGCGAACTACGGCATTTACGGTCCAGCGTTCGAGCTGTTCGAAAATCGCGCCCTGCAACCCGGCAGCGAAGAGTACCTGGATTCGGAGAAGTACCAGATTCGCGTCTGGGATATTGCCCGCCCAGACAGCCTCAAGGATCTGATCGCGAAAATCAACGCGATCCGCAAGGACAATCCGGCTCTCCAAAGCGACTCGAGTCTGCGGTTTCATGCGGTGGACAACGATCAAATCATCGCCTTCAGCAAAATGACCGAGGACGGGAACAATAGGATTGTCGTTATCGTGAATCTCGATCCTCATCACAAGCAGTCAGGTTGGATCGATCTGCCACTCGATTATTTCGAAATCGACGCTCATCAGGAATATCAAATGCACGATCTGGTCACCGAAGACCGCTATCTCTGGCAAGGCTCGCGCAACTACATAGAGCTTGATCCGCGGCGAATGCCGGCACACATATTCCGCATGCGCAAGCGCGTCCGCTCCGAGCAAGATTTCGATTACTTCCTCTGATGAACTCAAACCGACCGTGAGCCTCCCGACGCAAACCGACTGGTATAAGGATTCCATCATCTACCAGCTGCATGTGCGTACGTTTTTCGACAGCAATGCTGACGGAATTGGAGATTTCCGCGGCCTCCAGCAAAAGCTGGATTACCTCCAAGAACTCGGCATCACGACCGTGTGGCTGCTTCCTTTTTTTCCTTCACCGCTGCGCGATGATGGCTACGATATCGCCGATTATTGCGCCGTCCACAGAAACTACGGAACGCTAGACGACTTCAAGGCGTTTCTCGCGGCGGCCCACGAACGTGGCATTCGCGTGATCATCGAAATGGTTCTCAACCATACGTCCGACCAGCACCCTTGGTTCCAGGAAGCGCGGAGTTCTCGCGATAATCCGAGGCGCGATTGGTATGTCTGGAGCGACACCGACGAGCTTTATCGCGGCGCGCGAATCATTTTCGTCGATACGGAGCTCTCGAATTGGGCGTGGGATCCGGTTTCCAAAGCCTACTATTGGCACAGGTTTTTCAGCCATCAGCCGGATCTAAACTACGACAATTCGGAAGTCCGCGAAGCCATGTGGAACGTTATGAAATTCTGGCTCGAGCTTGGCGTCGATGGCTTCCGTCTTGACGCCGTTCCTTACCTGGTCGAGCGCGACGCCACCTCTTGCGAGAATTTGCCCGAAACGCACGATATCGTCCGCGAATACCGGCGCCGCATGGACAAATCCTTTCCTGGGAAAATGCTGCTCGCCGAGGCAAATCAGTGGCCCGCCGACGTATGTGCCTACTTCGGCCACGGAGATGAATTCCACATGGCCTTCCACTTCCCGCTCATGCCCCGAATGTTCATGGCCGTGAAACTGGAAGACCGCAAGCCCGTCATCGAAATTCTTCAGCGGACTCCGGAAATTCCCGCAAACTGCCAGTGGTCCATCTTTCTTCGCAATCATGACGAGCTGACGCTAGAAATGGTCACCGATGTCGAGCGCGATTACATGTACGACGAGTATGCGCGCGACAAATCCATGCGCATCAACCTGGGCATTCGCCGCCGCCTGGCTCCGTTGATGGACAACGACCGCAGGCGCATCGAACTGCTCAATGGAATGCTCATGTCGCTTCCCGGCGCTCCCGTTATCTATTATGGCGACGAGATCGGAATGGGAGACAACGTGTATCTCGGTGATCGCAATGGCGTCCGCACGCCGATGCAGTGGGACGGTCACTGGAACGCTGGTTTTTCCTCCACCGATCCGGAGCGCCTCTACGCACCGCTGATTTCCAACCCGGTGTACGGCTATCAAGCCGTCAATGTGGATTCGCAGACGCGATCCGAGCATTCCTTGCTCTCTTGGATGAAGCGCCTAATGCAGGTCCGGAAATCCACGCGAGTTTTCAGCCGCGGCACGATCGAGTTTCTCGACCCGCCCAATCACCGCGTTCTCGCCTATGTCCGCGAGTTTGGCAACGAGCGCGTTCTGGCGGTCAACAATCTTTCCAGTACCTCGCAGGCCGTGGAACTGGATCTGCGAAAATACAAAGGTTCCATCCCCATCGAAATGTCCGGGAAGACCATTTTCCCGCGCCTAGGCGATCTTCCTTATCTCTTGACGATGGGGCCCTATCAGTTTTATTGGTTTCGGCTGCGTCGAATTTGATCGGGAAAACCAGCTTCGGCACATCTGAGCCGTCGTCGCGGCGGCGCAGTTCATGGAGCGAAGATTGAGCGAGGATAGCCTCCTTTCCGACGATTTCATCCGACAGCTCGTCAGTGTCGGCGAAGTCGACCTGCTGGTCGGCATTCCGTCTCGCAATGATTGCAGGACCATCGGGAACGTGGTTCGCGCTGCGGAAGAATCCCTGCTCCGTAACTTTCGCCGCCAGCGAACAGTCCTCGTAAACGTCGACGCCGGCTCGCGCGATGGCACCTCGCAAGCCGTCCGCGAAGCCAGTCTGCTCGGCACGAACGGTCTGGAATCCTTGCGCACCTTGCGCTGGATCACCACCCATACAGCCAGCACATCGACGGAATCCGCGTCCTTGCGAACGATTCTGGCGGCCGCTGACCTTCTCCACGCCAATGCCTGCGCCGTTGTTTCCGCCTCGACTGCGACCGTCAGTCCTGCGTGGATTGAGTCCCTGCTGCGCCCGGTTTTTTCCGAGAACTTCGATTTTGTCGCTCCACTCTACGCTCGCCATCGCTACGATGGCCTGCTCACGCGCAATCTCCTTTATCCCTTCAGCCGCGCGCTTTTCGGCAAACCCATACGCGAATTGCGGGCCAGCGAATTTGCCTTTTCCGGCCGGCTCGCTTCGGATTGCCTCAACAGCGCTGAATGGGAACACGAAGGAATCCAATCCGCCGCCGAAACGTGGATGGCGGTCACCGCGATGTCCGGTTCGTATTCCTGCTGCCAGACGTTCCTGGGCCCCAGGCCGCGCTCGTCTACCGCCGGTGTCGTCGACGCGATCCGCGACGCGGTAACCGGGTTTTTCTGGTGCGCCGAATCGAAGGAGTCTTACTGGCTCCCGGGCCGCGATCCGGAGCCTTTGAAAACGGTCGGTCCTGACCACCAGCTCACTAGCGAGCCCGTTCGCGTGGACAGAAAAAAAATGTTTCAGCTCTACCGCACCGGCGTCGCCGAACTTTCCGAGATTTTGGCCTCGATTCTCGATGCGGATACCCACGCCGAGCTCGTCCGGCTCGCCGCTCTCGATGAATCCGCTTTTCGTTTCAGCAACGCTCTGTGGGTGCGCACCATTTGCGAGTTTGCCGCCGCGTACCACCATTCCATCATCAATCGCGGCCACTTGGTTCAAGCATTGGTTCCTATTTACCGCGGACGGGTTCATTCTTTTCTCACCGTGCACCGTTCCGACGATACCGAAGCCATGGAAGCCGATATCGAAGATCTTTGCCAGGAATTTGGCCGGCAGAGGAGCTTCTTCGTCGAGCGATGGAGCACGAAAGGGTAAGGTGCCTTATGCAAGAAATGATAGTGCATGCGTTTCAACAGGCCCACGACAACTTGACTCACATGCTGGCCGAATTTCTCCCGCGCTTTTTGTTGATGCTCGTCGTAATTCTCATCGGCTGGCTGGTGGCCTATCTGCTCAAGATCATCCTTCGCGGAATTCTACGGGTGGCCAAGGTTGACAAAATGTCCGAGGAAGCGGGTGCCTCCCGCCTGCTCCGTCGTGCTGAGTTGCCGCCCATGACCGAACTGCTCAGCCGCGCCGTCTTCTGGGTGGTTTGGCTCGGTTTCATCATCGTTGGCATCAGCTTCCTGGGAATCGGAAGTTTGCAGCAGCAAATTGCCAACCTGATCGCGCTTCTGCCCCAGATATTCGTCGCTTTTTTGATCCTCTTCGTCGGTTTGCTGGCTGCGAACTTCTTTTCCCGAGCCGCCTTGCTTGCTGGCGTCAACGCCGGCATGTCGTCTCCAAGAGTTCTCAGCGGCGTGGTCCGTGTTGTCATTATTTTCCTCGCGCTTTCCATGGCGCTCGAACAAGTGGGACTCGGTCGTGCAACGATGGAAATTGCCTTTTCCATCGTCTTTGGCGCGCTCATGTTCGGATTGGCTCTCGCTTTCGGACTCGGCGGACGGCGGCTCGCGGCGCGGCTTCTGGAACGCCATTTCCTGCGCGAAGAACAAAGAGATCGCGACGACGAACTCTCTCCCCTTTAGCTCCTTTGGGGTATTCTGGAGTCGATGTGTTTCGCCCCTTGTGTCCGGAGGGAGCTATGGGATGATTCTGCAGCAGTTCGACGCTCAATTCCTCGGCAGGCTCCGCACCGCCTTTGCCGCGCAACTGCCTGAATATTTGCCAAAACAACGATGGTTTGGATCGAAGGCCAGGAGTATTCAGTCCGTTTATCTCTCCGACTGCCTCCCGGTCCCGCTCCCCCGGTCCTTGGCGCTCATCGCTCTCGCTGTCGTCGAATTCGTCGAGGGGCCCGCTGAGAGATACGTTTTGCCCCTCGTGGCTCCTCCGCCAAACGGGCCATGCTCCGTGGATTCAACCGTGGTCCGTATCCCGGTTTCGGATCACGCTTCCGAGCAGCCTCTCAACGACGCGCTGCGTGACCACGAATTCCTCACAGCAATTTTGGCTGCGATCGTAAGCTCTAAATCGATCGCTGGCGAGCGCGGCGTACTACGCGCCACGCCCGAGCCATCGCTCAATCAACAAACAGTCGCTTTTTCCGCCACTCTTCGTCCTCGCCTGCTGAAAGGCGAACAAAGCAACTCCTCCGTCGTCTACGGGGATCAGTTCATCTTCAAATTTTTCCGGCGCCTCGAAGAAGGCGTTCATCCCGATTTGGAAATTGGTCGATTTCTTACCTCCGTCGCTCATTTCCCCAATGTTCCACCTCATTGCGGCTCACTTAACTACGTCTCGCACGAACGCACCAGCATGACTCTTGGGGTGTTGCAGGGTTTCGTGCCCAATCAGGGAGACGCGTGGCGCCATACCGTCGAACATCTCGTGGAACGATTTGCCTCGCCGGATCATCCTACAGAAGAACAACAGCCGGGATCGTTTCGGCGATCTGCGTCTAAAGCTAAATCGGATTTGTTTACTTCTGACGCTTCGGAACACCGACGCGCACGATTGGAGCTCATCGGTCTACTTGGCAAGCGCACCGCCGAGCTTCACCTGGCACTCGGGTCATCAAGCGCCGATCCAGAGTTCGTTCCGGAGTCTGTCACGCCGGAATTTCGTGAAGAATTAGACGGCGCGTTCCATGATTTGGCCGTACGGAATTTTGAAACGCTTCGTTTGAAACTCGCGGGACTTCCGGAGCCGGTAACGGAGTTGGCGAAGCAAGTCCTGAAGCTTGAAGACCACGCGTTGCTGATCCTTCATTCGATCCTGGAAAGGGACATCTCTTCGATTCGCATTCGAATTCATGGAGATTATCACTTGGGTCAGGTGCTATTCACGGGTTCTGATTATTTCATCATCGACTTCGAGGGCGAGCCAGCTCGGCCGCTGAGTGCACGCCGTACCAAGCGCTCTCCGCTGCAGGATGTGGCCGGTATGTTGCGCTCGTTTCATTATGCGGCGAGTTCTGCTTCTCTCGCCGCCAATAAGCGTGTGGCCCAATCACAGCGGAACGTAGTGCCATCGCGGAAGCAGATCGAGGAACTCGCCAGGCAATGGCAGGCTTTGGCCATTCGCGAGTTTCTCCGAAGCTATCGAACTACTGCGGGGGACGCGAAATTCCTGCCTTCCAGCCCAGCCGATTTTGACGCGCTTCTAAAATTGCACCTCCTGGAAAAAGCTATCTATGAGCTCGGATATGAACTCAACAACCGCCCCGCGTGGCTGGCCATACCGCTCGAAGGCATCCGCGATATCGTGACGACTAGGTCATAGCGCCACTGCAGTTTCTTGTCGGTCCGAACCCTTAGGAGGTTCTTTTCGCGTGACTTCAGATCCGGCCCAAACGCTCGGCGCGCATTTTCGCGATGAAACCGGCTGCGATTTTCTAGTCTGGGCGCCGCGCGCTCAGCGCCTCGCTCTGCATCTGCTCGCTCCGCGAGAGCGCTGCGTTCCCATGCGGCAAATGCCCGGCGGATATTTTCATTCGCGCGTTCCAGACGTTAACCCCGGCGCACGCTACTTTTACCGCTTCGAGTCTGGCGAAGAGCGGCCCGACCCTACCTCACAGTCCCAGCCGGAAGGCGTTCACGGCCCGTCCGAGGTAGTCGATCCTCGCTTCCAATGGGATGACCAATCCTGGCGCGGTATCGAACTCCACGACTACATTTTCTACGAACTCCACGTCGGCACTTTCACTCCCGAAGGCTCCTTCGACGCTATCATCCCGCGCCTCGCTGAGCTCAAAAGCCTCGGCGTCACCGCCATCGAACTCATGCCCGTCGCTCAGTTTCCCGGCTCGCGGAATTGGGGCTACGACGGTGTGTTTCCCTTTGCCGCGCAATCTTCCTACGGCGGCCCGTACGCTCTAAAGCGCCTCGTCAACGCGTGCCACCAAACCGGCCTTACCGCAGTGCTTGATGTCGTTTACAATCACCTCGGCCCCGAAGGAAATTACCTCGCCCGTTTCGGCCCGTATTTCACCGATTTCTACCACACGCCTTGGGGCGAAGCCGTCAACTTCGATCGCGCGCAAAGCGATCACGTCCGCCGCTACTTCATCGAGAACGCGCTTCAATGGGTCGAAGAGTTCCACTTCGACGCTCTCCGCCTAGATGCCGTTCACGCCATCACCGACACTTCCGCGCAGCCGTTCCTCGGCGAACTCGCCGCCAGTGTCCACCGCCGCGCCGATGAACTCGGCCGTAAAATCCACCTGTTCCCCGAAAGCGATTTAAACGACGCCCGCATCGTGTCTCCCGATCCCATCTGCGGCTATGGTCTCGACGCTACCTGGAACGACGACTTCCACCATTGCGTTCACACTCTGCTCACCGCCGATCGCCAGGGTTACTACGCCGACTTCGGCTCAACGTCGCAACTCGCCCGCGCCTTTTCCGAGGGATTCGTTTTCTCCGGACAGGAATCGATGTATCGCGGCCGTCGCCACGGCAACTCCTCAAAATCGCTCTCTGCCGACAAATTCGTCGTCTTCGCTCAGAATCACGACCAAGTGGGCAATCGCCGTTTGGGCGAACGCCTCAGCACTCTCGTTTCCTTCGAAGCTCTGAAACTAGCCGCCGGGCTCGTGTTGCTTTCCCCGTTTCTGCCTTTGCTTTTTATGGGCGAAGAATACGGTGACACATCGCCTTTCCTATATTTCGTCAGCCATGGTGATCCCGCCCTCGTCGAAGCTGTACGCAAAGGCCGCCGCGAAGAATTCACGCGCTTCGATTGGGATGGCGATATTCCCGACCCGCAGGCCGAGTCCACATTCGTGCAGTCGCGAATTCACTGGGATTCGCGGTGCAGCGCCTCTCATAAAGTCCTCCTCAACTTCCACAAAGAGCTTCTGCGCCTCCGTCGGGAAGATCCCGTTCTGTCGCGCCGCGATAAAAACGATCTCGAAGCCGTTGCTTACGATTCGCCTAACGCGCTCCTGCTGCGCCGCTGGCGCGATTCGCGGCAGCACCTCGCCATCTTTAATTTCGAAAAGAGCGCCGCCTCAATTCGTGCATCGATTCCTGCGGGATTATGGGAAAAGATCTTCGACTCCTCCGATGCGCAATGGGACGGGCCGGGCGCCGGCACTCCCGATCAAATTGATCCGTCACCAGATTTGCAGCTCACCCTTCCAGCTTCATCGTTTGCGCTCTACAAGACGGCTTCGGAGGCGCACTAATGGACGAACGCTACATCTGTATTCACGGGCACTTCTATCAGCCGCCTCGCGAAAATCCCTGGCTGGAAGCTGTTGAAATCCAGGATTCCGCCTACCCGTATCACGATTGGAACGCACGTATCACCGCCGAATGTTACGGCCCTAACGCAGCCTCGCGCATTCTCGATGAACAGGGCCGCATCATTCGCATCGTCAACAACTACTCGAAAATCAGCTTCAATTTCGGCCCCACGCTTCTCTCCTGGCTCGCCGACAAATCGCCGGAAGTCTATGAAGCGATTCTCGCTGCGGACAAAATGAGCCAAGCCCTTTACTCCGGCCACGGTTCGGCCATCGCTCAGGTTTACAACCACATGATCATGCCGCTCGCCAATCATCGCGACAAGGAAACCCAGATCGTTTGGGGCGTCCGCGATTTCGAGCAGCGCTTTGGCCGCATGCCGGAGGGAATGTGGCTCGCCGAAACGGCCGTGGATTTCGAATCTCTCGACCTGCTCGCCGCGCATGGAATTAAATTCACGATTCTCGCTACTTCTCAGGCCCGCTCTGCGCGCCGCATTGGCGGTACCCGATGGCGCGACGTGAGCGAAGGCAGCATCGATCCATCCATGCCGTATCGCATCACGCTGAGTTCCGGCCGCACCATGGCGCTTTTTTTCTACGACGGTCCCATCTCGCGCGCCGTGGCCTTCGAAGGCCTTCTCAATAAGGGGGAGTATCTCGCCAATCGTCTTGCCGAGGCGTTTTCGGACGATCGCGATTGGCCGCAGATCGTTCATATTGCTACCGACGGCGAAACCTACGGCCACCATCACAAGCGCGGCGAGATGGCGCTCTCCTACGCCATGGAATACATCGAAACTGCGGGTATCGCCAAGATGACCAACTACGGCGAATTTCTCGAGCGCCATCCGCCTTTCCGCGAAGTCCGCATTAAGGACAACACTTCGTGGAGCTGCGTCCACGGCGTGGACCGCTGGCGCTCCGATTGCGGCTGTAATTCCGGAATGCATCCCGGCTGGAAACAGCAATGGCGCGCGCCGCTTCGCGAATCGTTGGATTGGCTGCGCGATCAGCTCGCGCCCCAATACGAGCAAAAGGGCCGTGAATTTTTCTCCGACCCCTGGCGAGCACGCGACAAATACATCGATGTCATCCTCAACCGCTCGCCGGAAAGCATTGACGCATTTCTTTCCGTCGAATCCGCTCGCCCGCTCGACGATGCCGCGCGCATCAACGCTTTAAAGCTCCTTGAAATGCAGCGCCACACCTTGCTTATGTTCACCAGTTGCGGTTGGTTTTTCGATGAACTTTCCGGCATCGAAACCGTCCAGGTGATTCAATACGCCAGTCGCGCCCTACAGCTCAGCCAGCAGGTTTTCGGTGACGGCCTCGAATCGCAATTTCTCGATCTTCTCGCCAAGGCCAAATCCAATCTTGCGCATCCCTCCGACGGAAAGGCGATTTTCGAGGACTTCGTCAAGCCGGCGATGGTGGATCTCGAAACCGTTGGCGCGCACTATGCCATCAGCTCGCTGTTCCAGCCTTATCCCGTCGAAAGCTCGATCTACTGTTTCGGGGTCACCCGCACCGATTACCGCCTCCTGTCCACGGGAAAGATGCGTCTCGCTGTCGGACGCGCCATCGTGCGTTCGGAAATCGTCCTCGATTCCGAACACGTCAGCTTCGGCGTTCTTCATCTTGGTGACCACAACATCAGCGGAGGCGTCCGCCAGTTTCAGGGCGAACAATCCTACGAGGCACTCTGCTCGGAAATCGCGGAAATCTTCGAGCGCGGCGACCTGCCCGAAATCCTCCGCGTCGTGGATCGTGGCTTTGGCTCCGGCAGTTTCAGCCTGCGCCTTCTCTTCCGCGATGAACAGCGGCGCATCCTGCGCCTCATCCTCAATCAAGCGCTCGAGGAAGCGGAAGCCTCCTATCGCCAGCTCTTCGATCATTACGCACCCATGATGCGCTTCATGGCCGATCTAAAGATTCCTCCACCACGCCGTTTCGAGATCGCCGCCGAATTCACGCTAAATTCCCAGCTGCGTCGCGAACTCGAAGCCGATACTCTCGATTTCGATCACGTCCGCGCGCTGTTGGACGAAACCAAACGCACTGGCATTTCTCTAGACGCCCAGACCATCGAATTCGCCATGCGTGGTGCCGTCGAACGCCTGGCGCGAAAGTGGTTCGACCAGCCCGACAATATCGAGCAGTTGCAAGCGCTCGGCGACGCCGCCAGTCTCGCTGCCGCCTTTCCCTTTCTGGTCGAGTTCTCCACCGCGCAGAACATATTCTTCAAGCTGCTGCAAGACTTCTACCCTGGATACGCAACCCGCGCTGCGCAGGGCGATGCCGGCGCCAAGGAATGGACTTCCGCCTTTCTCGCGCTCGGAGAAAAATTGCGCGTTCGCGTGGGGTGAACATGGCGCTCCGCGTACCCAGCTCCACGTATCGCATTCAATTCAATCTTCAATTTCGCTTCAACGACGCGCGCGAAGTCGTTCCTTATCTCCACGACCTTGGCGTCACCGACCTCTACGCCTCGCCTCGCTTTCAGGCGCGCAAGGGCAGCCGGCACGGGTACGACGTTGCCGATCCTCGCCGCGTCAGCTCGGAGCTCGGCACCGAACGCGATTTCGAGGAATTGTCCGATCGCTTGAAGAACTACTCGATGGGCCTGCTCCTCGATATTGTTCCCAATCACATGGCCGCCAGCGACGATAATCCCTGGTGGATGGACGTCCTCGAAAACGGACCCAGCTCCAGCTACGCTGATTACTTCGATATCGACTGGCATCCCGCCACCACCAAAGCCGCTTTCCTGCAAGACAATCGCGTGCTCTTGCCTTTTCTCGGCGATCTCTACGGCAACGTTCTCGAAAATTGCGAACTCGCTCTGCGCCTCGACGATTCCGGATTCTTCATCCAATATTTCGATCATCGTTTCCCGCTCGACCCGAAATCCTACGAACCCGTGATCGTCGGCATCGCCGAATTTCTCGCCCAGCGCGAAACCGTCGATGGTGACGAATCTCGCGCCATTTCCGCGCTTCTAGAGCTCGTCCGCGGTTTGCCTCCTTACTGGCACACCGCGTCTGAAGAACGCCAGCGCCGCATCACCGATTCCGCCGCAATCAAACAGCGTCTCTGGCGGCTCTGCCAATCCGTGCCGGAAGTCCGTGGGGCCGCCGACTCCGTTATGCGCAGCATTAACGGCTCGAAAGAAAATCCTTCCACGCTGTTGCAGCTCGATCGCATTCTCGCTGCGCAGCCGTATCGTCTTGCCTTCTGGAAAATCGGCCTCGAAGAGGTCAACTATCGCCGTTTCTTTGGGCTCAATGAATTTGTCGCCGTTCGTGTCGAGGATCCCCGCGTATTTGAAGATCGTCATCGCGCCATCTTCCACCTCATTCACGACGGTCGTATCACCGGCCTGCGCGTCGATCATGTGGATGGTCTCTTCGATCCCCGCGCCTACCTTCGCGAACTGCAAGCCTCCGCCGCGCCACAGGAATCAAATTCTCCGCAGCCGTTCTTCGTCGTCGTCGAAAAAATCCTCGGCGAACGCGAACATCTTCCTGACGATTGGCCCGTGTCCGGCACTACCGGCTACGATTTCCTCAACGCCGTCAACGGTCTCTTCATTGATCCCCATGGCCTGCAATCGATCGAACAGACGTATTCTCGCGTCACTCACTCCTCGGTTCCTTTCTCGGATGTCAGCTACGCCGGCAACATGCTCGTGATGGAAATTCTTTTTGCGCGCGAAATTCATTCTCTCGGCCATCGTCTCGGGGCGCTCGCCGCGCAGGACCGCAAAGCCCGCGATCTTCCTATGGCCGAGATTATCGAACTCTTGAAAGTCGTCACCAGCTGCCTTCCCGTCTATCGCACCTACGTCCGCAGCGACAAAATTGCCGGTCGCGACAGCGAATTTCTCGATCGCGCTCTGATGCTCGCTCGCCGCCGCGTCTCGCGCGCCCAGATCAGTGACGCCGCCTTCGCCTTCCTCCGCCAAGTACTCTTTCTCGAGTCACCCGACTATGCCCCTGCTCTCCGCACCGAATACCTTCAATTCATCATGCGCTGGCAACAATTCACCGGGCCCGTAATGGCTAAGGGACTCGAAGATACCGCCTCCTATCGCCACAACAGCCTCATCTCTCTTGCCGACGTCGGCAACGACCCGATGCGTGAATCGCTCCCGCTCGGCATTTCCGCGCTCCACGAATTCAATTCCTATCGCCAGCTCCACTGGCCCCGCACCATGAACACCATCTCCACGCACGACACTAAGCGCGGAGCCGACCTTCGCGCCCGCGTCAACGTCCTCTCCGAATTTCCGCGCGAATGGGAGCTATTCTTCCGCCGCGCGCGACGCGCCAATGCCCCGCATCGCAAAGCTTTCAAAGGAATTTTCGCGCCCGATCCCGGCGAAGAATCGCTTCTGTATCAAACGATGCTTGGAGCCTGGCCCCCATCCTCTAGCGAAATTCCCGAGTTCCGCGAGCGCGTAAAATCGTTTTTCATCAAAGCGGTCCGCGAAGCCAAACTCCACACCGGCTGGTTCGAGCCCAACGCCGATTACGAGTCCGCCCTCCTCGCCTACATCGACGCAATCTTCGATAGCGATCCGTCTTCCGGCTTTTTCCCGGAATTCCTCGCGCTCCAAAAGACAATCGCATTCTACGGCTTTCTGAATTCGCTCTCGCAGGTTCTGTTGAAGATCGCTTCGCCCGGCTTTCCGGATTTTTACCAGGGTGAAGAATTGTGGGACCTCAATCTCGTCGATCCCGATAATCGCCGCCCTGTTGACTTCCCGCTCCGCCGCGGTTTGCTCGACGAACTCAAGCAGCTCGATCACGATGGGCGCGAATCCTTGTTCGAACATCTCTTGGCCTCGTGGCCCGACGCCCGCATCAAGCTCTATCTCATCTGGAAAGCCCTCAATTTCCGCCGGGACCGTCGCGAACTTTTCGAGTGCGGCGAATATTTCCCGCTGAAAACTGTTGGCAAGCAAAGAGAAAATCTCTTTGCATTCGTCCGCCGTAACGAAAACGAATGGGCCCTCGCAACCGTTCCGCGCCTGCTTTCCGGCGTGGTCGGCCCCGGGGAGATGCCGCTCGGCCGCGCCGTCTGGACTACCACCTCCATCGAACTCCCCCCCGATTCCCCAGTCGAGTGGTACGACGTCATCAGCGGACAGCCTCTTCGCGCCACGAAACGCTCCAGCAAAATGATCCTTCGCGCAGCAGACCTCTTTCGCGCTTTCCCCGTCGCCCTTTGCGCGTCCGCCGTATCCTAGCCGTCTCCTGCACCAGCTCTATCCACCAGGGTTTTGCCAGTTGACACAAACGCGTCCAAAAAGTATCGTAGGCCGCATAGCTCGGTCTTGAGACGTTGCGGTCGTAGTTGGGCGCAATATAATCCTTTTTTTTCCTCGTCTTAGGCTTTGCCGTTGGTGGCGCATTTATCTGTAAGTCCTCCTAATAGTCGTCGGAATATTCCTGTCAAGGAGGTTGGGCAAATGGCCAAGGCAGCCGCAGTGATTTACGGCTTCGTCGTGTACGTGATTTTCTTCGGGACGTTCCTGTACGCAATCGGTTTCGTCGGCAATCTGGTTGTGCCCAAGTCAATTGATTTCGGTGCGGGGGTTTTCTCCATCCCTTCGCTCATCATCGACGCGCTCTTGCTCGCGCTTTTCGCCATCCAGCACAGCGTCATGGCACGCCAGGGCTTCAAGCGTATCTGGACCAAACTTGTCCCTCGCCCCGTCGAGCGCTCCACCTATGTTCTCTTCGCCAGCCTCTGCCTACTGCTGCTCTACTGGCAATGGCGGTCCATCGACGAAATCGTCTGGAGCGTGCAAAATCCCGCTGGTCGGATCGTTCTGGAAGTTCTCTTCGCCATCGGTTGGCTGACGGTTCTCGTCTCCACTTTCCTCGTTAGCCATGCTGATCTTATGGGGTTGCGCCAGGTCGGTTCATTCGCCTCTGGCAAAGCTTACCAATCGATTGGTTTCAAAGATCCTGTGCTCTACAAACACGTCCGCCACCCGATATATCTAGGTTTCCTCATCGCCTTTTGGTCCGCGCCAACCATGACGATCGGCCATCTCGTCTTCGCCATCGCCACCACGGGCTATATCCTTGTCGCCATTCAACTCGAAGAGCGCGATCTGATCTCGTTCTTCGGCGACACCTATCGGCAATACCGCCGGCGCACGCCCATGCTCGTGCCGTTCATGAAGCGTCCCGCTGCGGCTGGTCCCAGCGGCAGCGGCAGCGGCAAGGATGTAGAATCGGCTCGCGCCGATTAGTCTGAATCCTTCCGCGCGGTGCGCGGCTTGGTCGCGCTTTGGATGTTTTCCGCTGCAAGCGCGTCCGCCCAGAATTTTCCATAGCGAACGCATTTTCGTCCGCATCCGCTACTAGAAGAATGCCGCCCGTCTTGATTCCCGCACTCGCGCCCCATCGATTGCGAGAATGATCGTATAACCAGCCGCATTCTCGGAAGCATCCTGTATCCTTCCGGACCCTCCGCGTATCTAACCGAAATGGAGGGAATTACCCCATGAATATCGTCCGCAAGCTCGCCTTTCTCGTCGCGTTCCTGGTCCTCTTCATTCCGCTCATGGCTGCCAATGCGGCCACCACGTTTCACGCCACTCTTTCAGGCAATAATCAGTCTCCGGCCATTGATACGCCCGCGCACGGTACCGCCACGTTCACGCTGAGCAAATCCGGCAAGAGCCTCAGCTTTCGCCTCTACGTCGCGGACATCGAAAATGTCTCCATGGCGCACATCCACATAGGCGAGGCCGGTAAAGAGGGCCCCGTTGCCGTTTGGCTCTATCCCTCGCGCCCGCCCGCACGAGTGAAGAAGGGGAAATTCACCGGCAACTTGGCGAGCGGCGTCATCACCGCCGCAAGGCTTCAGGGACCGATGAAGGGCAAAACAATCTCAGACTTGGTGCAGGAAATTAAAAACGGCGACGCGTACGTCAACGTCCACACCGTCGCGCACCCCGCCGGCGAAATCCGCGGCCAAATCGAATAGCTTCGCCTCGCGCGGCCAAAACAGGCCGCGAATCTGATTGACTTCCAGTCAGATACATTCTACCGTGGTTTTTTTCCCTGCCCTCCCGGAAGCTCCCGAGGGCAGGCAAGATGCTTTTGATAAGTCCTCGGCCGCATGCTTGGGGGTGTGTCTCTGGTCGGGGGGCAAAAGGTTCAGATGAAAGCGGGCGAAGCCACGATGGCAACCAGCCATCACGGCTCGGAAAAAGGCGCAATCCCACTCATCCATCCCCAGCCTTTACCGGTTCCTGCCCGTCGCGGCTCCGATCACCCACACTTTCGCTTGCTTTTCTCTCCTGGGCGCGCCAAAACAGCCTTTCATCCACAATGACCGACGCGCCGCACACCAACTCTCGCCAATCTCTCGCCGATTTCGCCCGCGAATTCGATTCGCGTCGCCACGAATCCGCCATCGCCCATCGCCGCGGCTACCGCTTTGAGCGCTCCACTTACGGCGAAATCCTCGACGAAGCTCGCCGCTTCGCCCGCGAACTCGAATCGCGCGGCGTCGCTAAATCAGACACCGTTCTACTTTGGGGTGAACCTTCCCTCGCTTGGATCGCTGCATTCTTCGGCTGCGTGCTTCGCGGCGCCGTCGCTGTCCCTGTTGACCAAATCTCCACGCCGGATTTCGTCTTGCGCGTGGCCCGCGAAGTCAGCGCCAAGCTGATCGTGCGCTCCGGCAGTGCAGCCGCGCCCCAGTCCTCGATTCCATCGCTCCAAATGGAATTGCTCCTAGAGACCATCGCCCATCATTCCTCAACGCCTTACCCTTCGCCCACTCTCACCCGCGACGACACTCTCGAAATCATCTTCACTTCCGGCACCACCGCCGAACCTCGCGGCGTCGTTATCTCCCACGGCAATATCCTGGCAAATATCGAACCACTGGAACGCGAAATCCGCAAATACCTCCGCTACGAACGATTCGTACATCCCTTGCGATTTCTCAATCTGCTTCCGCTCAGCCACATCTTCGGCCAGATGATGAGCATCTTCATTCCGCCGCTTCTGGGTGGCACGGTAATTTTTGTCGAAACGCTAAAGCCCGCCGAACTCATCGACGTAATTCGCCGCGAGCGCGTCTCCGTCCTCGTCTCCGTGCCGCGCGTGGTTGAATCTCTACAACGCGAAATCGAGCGCGATCTGGAACGCCACGGCGAAACCGAAAGCTTCCGCCGGCGATTCAAATCTTCCGACGGAAAGCACTTCCTTCGCCGCTGGTGGATTTTCCGCTCCATCCGCCGCCACTTCGGCTGGAAATTTTGGGCCATTATTTCCGGCGGCGCCACGCTGCCGTCCTACGTGGAGACATTCTGGAACCGACTCGGTTACGCCGTCATTCAGGGCTATGGCATGACGGAAACCGCCTCGTTGATTACGCTCAATCACCCGTTCCGCCTCGGCAAAGGCTCCATCGGCAAAGCTTTTCCAGGAACGGAACTCAAAATCTCCGATATTGGCGAAATTCTCGTGCGCGGCGAAAACATCGCTAAGTCCTATCGGAAAGGCGAACATCTCCAGCCAGTTGTCGGCGAAGACGGCTGGTTCCACACCGGAGACCTCGCCGAACTCGGCAAAGATGGCCATCTCTATTTCAAAGGCCGCCAGAAAAACGTGATCGTTACTCCGGCTGGGATGAAGGTCTATCCGGACGATTTACAAGACGCGCTTCGCCGCCAAAAAAACGTGCGCGATTGCGTTGTCATCGGCCTTCCGCGAAATGGCAACGAAGAGCCCTGCGCCGCGCTCTTGCTCGATGGCCCCGGTGCGAACGCCGCAGCGATCGTCGACCGCGCCAACCAATCGCTCGCCGAATATCAGCGCATCCGCCATTGGTTCGAATGGCCCGATCCGGATTTTCCGCGCACGCCCACTCAAAAACCCATTCTCGCGCGCATACGCGAAGCCGCCGCAGAGCGCTTCGGATCTGGCGCGGGCGCACCCGCTCCGCCATCGCAAAAGACCGCCAGCCCCATCGCCGATCTGGTCTCGCGTATCACTGGTCACGCCTTCGATGCCAATTCTCCGGACGCCGCGCGCGATGCTCTCGTCCAAATGAGCTCGCTCGACCGCGTAGAATTGATGAGCGCCATGGAGGATCGTTACCAGGTCGATCTCAGCGAGGTAAATTTCACGCAGGCCGCCAGCATCGAGCAGCTCGAAAAACTCGTCCGCGAGCCGCAGGCCGCTTCGTCCGATTACGTGTTTCCGCGCTGGCCGCAAAATCGATTCGTTACCGCCGTCCGACTCGCCGTTTATTACCTGCTCGTTTGGCCTGCCACGTACATCCTCGCTGCCCCGCGCGTCAGAGGTCGCGAACATCTGCGCAATCTCAGCGGCCCAGCCTTAGTCGTTTGCAATCACGTCACGGATATCGACATCGGCTGGATTCTCGTCGCTCTTCCGCCGCGATTTCGTCACAGGCTGGCTACCGCCATGGGAGGTGAACGTCTCGCGCAGATGCGCCATCCGCAGCAAACTCTCGGCTGGCTCTCAGCCCTCGGCCAGCGCCTCAGCTACGGGCTCGTTGTCGCGCTCTTCAACGTCTTTCCGCTTCCTCGCCACTCTGCATTTCTGCGCAGCTTTTCTTTCGCTGGCGATGTCGCCGATCGCGGCTGGAATATTTTGATCTTCCCGGAGGGAGCCACCACCAAGGACGGCCACGTCGCGCCATTCCGCGCCGGAATTGGCCTGCTGGCGACCCGCCTCAACGTGCCGGTTATTCCGATGCGGTTGGACGGAGCGTACGGTCCAAGACAGCGCCACCGGCGCTATGCGGCGCCCGGCGAGGTGCGCGTCACCATCGGCGAACCAGTCCACTACGCGCCCGATCGCGATCCGCAGGAAATTGCGGCCGATCTACAGCGGCGAGTGGAGTCTCTCTGACGCCTGCGAACCCCTCCAAATCAGTGCTTCGCGGGTCCCGGCCTCATCATCCACGCGAGCGGCGCCGCCACCGCGAACACGATCGCGAGCAGCCGGAATCCGTGCAGATAGCTCAGCACCGCCGTTTCCTGCAGCATGTTTTGATAGACGAGTGTAAGCGCCTGGTGCGTCGCTTCCACTGGACCCGATCCGTGCCGCATGAAATACGCCTTCATGCCATTGAGAAAATTCTCCACCACCGGCTGGCCGGAAGTAACGTGCGCCGCGAGTACGCTCTGGTCCTTCTGTTGGCTCCGCGCCAACTCCGCGGTCATAATGGAAATCCCGATGCTCGCGCCGATATTTCTCAGAGACGAAATCACGCTCGTGGCGTAACCCATCTCTTCTGTCGGAATCGGGTCCACACTGATCGTGGCCAGCGGCGGAAACACGATCGAAAGTCCTGCGCCCATCAGCACCTCTGGCAATACGAAAGTCCACGGCCCGGCGTTCAAATTCAGCAGCGAAAATCCCCAGACTCCTGCGACCGCCACGAGCATCCCTGTGAAAATCATCCCGCGCATGTCCCACCCTCGGTCGATCAGGAAACCCACCACCGGCATCAGAATCAGCGTCGCGATTCCGCGCGGCGAATTCCAGAATCCCGCGGTGATCGCCGGGAATCCCAGCAGTTCCTGCATAAACAGGGGAATCAGCACGATGCTTCCATACAGCACGAAGCCCAGAATCGCGGAAATCAGCGTCCCGGTCGCGAAAGTCCGGTACTTCAGGAGCCGAAAATGCACCAGCGGCTGCGCCGCGCGCAGCTCCTGGATCACGAACGTCGTCAGGCACACCGTCGCGATCACAGCGAGCGTCACGATGAAACGCGAGCTGAACCAATCGTCTTCCTGTCCCTTGTCCAGTAGGATCTGCAGCGATCCGATGCCGGTCACAAGCATTCCCAGTCCCCAATAATCCATTCGCAGCGTTCCGCGCCGGATGTAAGCCGGGTCATGAATGAATATTTGCAACAGGATCAGTCCGACGATGCACACCGGCACGTTGATGAAAAAAATCCATCGCCACGAGTAATCTGTCGTCAGCCATCCGCCCAGCACCGGCGCGAGAATTGGCGCCACTACGATGCCCACGCCAAAAAACGCCATGGCGTGGCCGCGCTGTTCCCGCGGAAAAGTCTCCAGCAAAATCGCGCGGGTGGCCGGCTGCAGCGAACCTCCCGCCGCTCCCTGGATTACGCGAAACACGATCAGCAGCGGAAGCGTGGGGGCCAGTCCACACAGCACGCTCGCTCCCGTAAACCCCGTTACCGCCATCATCAGTAGCCGCTTGCGTCCAAAATAATTCGCTAGCCATCCGGCCAGCGGCAGTACCACCGCGTTGGCGATCAAATACGACGTCAGCACCCAAGTTGCTTCGCGCGCCGTTGCAGCAAGGCTCCCACCGATATACGGCAAACTGACGTTCACCGCCGCCGTGTCAATCAGTTCCATCATGGCGCTGGCCATAACCGCGATCGCCACCAGCCAGCGCTCCATGTTGGAGCCCGCTATCGGCGCATCCATGGGAATAGAAGACGCCATCACCGTCCAATCGAGAAATCCCGGCGCGCGCGAACTCGTTTCGCTTCGCGGTCGAGGCCAGATCCAAAATCGAAGTCCGCGCCGGAGTTCGTATTGCGCGAACCAAGCCCATCGCGGCCCGAAACTTCCGCGCCACGAATCTTCTACGTTACACTAACTTAGAAGGAGATTCCGATGGACGCAACCGGATCGACGGCTCCTGCTACAAACCTTCCCGATGCCCGCGCGTTCCCTCGCATCATCGACGAAGGTTTCGGACGCCAAGCCTGGCACGGCCCCGAAATGAAGGCCGCTATCTCGGACGTTACGCCCGAGCGTGCGTTTTGGCGTCCTGCTCCCGGCCGCCACAATATCGCGGAAATTACTCTGCATCACGCCTTCTGGATTCATAGAATCCGCGAACAAATCGCCGGCTCGTCCGAGCCATTCGTCATGCCAGGCGAAGACTGGTTCGCGCTGGCCGATGCTTCGGTGAAGAGCTGGCCGGATGTCGTCGCCGCGCTCCAATCGGAGCAATCACTCCTTGTCGCCCTCGGAGCGGGTTTGGCCGCCGGGCGGATTTCTTCTCCTCTGTCGGAATCCGATCGCTTCGACCGCATTCTCGGCATTACGTGCCACGCCGCGTATCACGCCGGGCAAATTCAACTGATCAAAGCACTTCGCTCGGCGTGAAGGGCCCATTTTTTAAATTGACGCCCACTGCGCTGCGGGCATCCAACTTAATGCTCGGTGACAGCGTTCATTTGCGCGGGCAATGCGATTGCAGTAGGCTGGAGTTCCCCCCGGCCTTTCGTAATGGTGCGGGCGATTATGATTTCAAGCGCGGAGTCTCTGTTGCTATGGCGAACCCCCGGAATCTCAGACGCTCCTCGCAGAAGGGCTGAACTTCGTGAACGGCGTGAAGACGGAAACTAGGCGAAAGACCCCGCGGGCCAAAATCGCATCCAACGAGATCGTCTATCTCAATTTCCAGTCGGGAAACGGTGCAATAGTTCTCGATGTTTCGGCGGAAGGGCTGGGCTTCCAGGCGGCCGACCCGCTGGAGCCGGACGAGTCGCTTTCCTTCCGGATCTCCGTCCCTGCCTCCCCCGATATCGATTTGTCCGGAAAGATCGTATGGCTCGATGCCACTCGCAGACGGGGCGGACTCCGCCTCATTGTTCCCGCCTCAGTACTGCCGATGCTCCGAGAGTGGCAGCGTAAGTATTCCGAGTCGCTCTCGGAAGTGGATGTACTTCCATCTTCGACCCCTGCGCCAGCCGCCGCTCCGGTTCCCATTCCTCAGCCGACCGTCTCGGCAGCACCTCCGCAAAGCGAACCGGAGCGTCCGAGCGCACCGCCTCCAGCGGCTTCTAATCAGCAGCGCGGCCCAATCTTGGGCGGGCGCGGTCCAATTTTCGTGTCCGAATGGGAAGCGCCACCCGAACGATCGCACACTGGCCGCAACGTCCTCGTGGTCTGCGTCATTATCGCGCTGGCGCTCGTGTTTGCCGGCTCGTATTACCTCGGCGGAAGGCGGCAAATTGGCGAGCTTTTAGTCCGCCTGGGTCAAGCCATTAGTGGCGAGAACGCCCAGCAGCCCGCGCCTTCGCAAACTACAAACGCGGCGGCCCAGAATCCAGCGCCCCCGGCAACGACGGGCACTGCGCCCTCGGCGCCGCTGTCAAGTAGTTCGGCTGTGCCGAGCCCGGCCGGAAATGCAGCCGAACTGGCTGCGCCCGAACTCTCTAACGGGCCTGGGGCGAATTCGGCGATGCCATCGAAGCAGCCTTCCGGCGCCACAAGCCCGTCTTCTTCCGCGCCGCCGCCCGCGCCCAATACTGTCGCGGCCGTTCCACCGGCGAACGCACCGCGCTCAAATGCGTCGTCAACGCCCTCACAATCTAAAGGCTCGCGTGCGTCGCCTGCGGGAAATTCTGCTCCAGGTGCTTCGGGCGCTGGCGCTTCAACTGACGCGGCTGCAGTCGAAGTGGCACAAGCACGCAAATATCTCCAGGATTCCAATCCCGCGGACAGTGCAATCGCCACGGATCTGCTCTGGTCCGCGATTCAGGATGGCAGCACGCAGGCCGAGCTTATTCTGGGTGACCTGTATCTGCGAGGACAGGGCGGTGTGGCGAAAAATTGCGCGCAGGCGGAAGCTTTGCTGAACGCGGCGCAAGCCGCCAACGTGCCGGGCGCTGCGGAAAAACTCCAGGAGCTTGCCACTTACGGCTGCCGATAATATCGCCTGCCGCGAGCGTGAAAAACTCGACCCAAAAAAAGAGATCCCCTCCCGGAACGCAAAATGCGCAGTACGGCCCCGCAGTTTAGGCTGCGGTACCGTAAGCAAACTATGGATAACCGTCACGCAACCTACGTTAGAATCGTGGATGCATACCTAGGAACTTCACTGGCAAAATGCCTTTATCAGGGGCAGACTCGCCGGACTAATTTCACTGTCCATACCCTCAAATTCAAGGATGGCTATGCCCGCTGTACCGACCCAAAGGGATCGCCGTTACTCGCGCATCGCGACGCCAAAGGGCGTCTGGGTGGCGTGGCAGGACGGCGCGCGTCAAGAAGTCTCTCGAGTGCTGGACCTAAACATCGGCGGGCTCTTTATCACTACCCAAAACGCCTCCGCGCTTGGGACGGTCGTTTCCATCTTGCTTTCCGTTCCCGAAGGCGAGATTCGAGGCCGCGCCGCTGTCCGCAACCTATCACCCACTGGTATGGGCGTCGAATTCGTTGAATTGCGACAGCAGGATTCGGCGCGCCTGCAAAGGCTGATCTCGCGCCTTTTGCCCGCGGACCGGACCGCTGTGGGTTAGCTGCTATACGCCCCCCCGGTTTCAAAGCTCTGTTCAGCCCGCCCCACAGACGCGATCGAATCGGAGTCGCTCCGGATTCGGTGATTCATGTTCCGTTTCAGCCCAAATGTCGCGCGATTGGGAAGCGAGTATAATTGGTGTGGGCAGTCGCGCTTGAGGTACAGGTAAAGCGGAGTCGTAAAAAACGTACTCGGCCTGTGGTGCCTTGGTCGTGCTGTGCCCCCGCGCAGCGGTCTTGCGGCAGCTCTTCTGATTCAGCCCTTCAGCCCGCCCCCGGGGCTACGCTCCACCCGGCGAACACACGATAATTCAATCAGTCCGTGCACACGAACGCGCACGTTTTTCGGCCTCGGTATTGACGTTCCACATTCACGCGACGATTCAAACGTCCGGCCGCGAACCGATTTCGCCGATAAGTGATCGAATAAGTTGTAGAAGCAGAAGTGAAGCAGTGCGCAAGCGCTGCGAAACGCATGCCGTCACAGGAGAAGGACCCCTCCATGGCCACTAAACCGACTCCGAATAGCCGCTTCTGGAAATCGGCGATCGTATACGTCATCTGGATTGCATTGACCGTTTGGCTGATTCGCTCGATGTACGCGCCGCCCCAGGCGCGGCAGGTCTCCTACAGCGACTTTTTATCCGAAGTGAACGCCGGAAAAATCCAGCAGGTAAGCATCGGAGAACGCAACGTTGTAGGGTTGCTCAAGCCCGAGCCGAAAAATAAGTCGAAAAACGAGAAGGACAAGAACGTCTCAGAAAAAGCCAGTGCGGCGGAGACGCCCAAGAAGATCGAAGCCAGCCGCGTTCCGGGACTCGACGTCGCTCCGCTGGTCCAGGAGCTGCAAACGAAAAACATCAAATACTCCGGAAACATGCCGTCCTCTTCGCAATGGATGGACCTGCTGGTGTTTTGGGGGCCGATGCTGTTGATTTTTGTACTGATCGGCGCATTTGTGTGGCGCATGCAGAAGGGTCGCGGTGGTCCGATGAGCTTCGGCAAAACCCGCGCGAGAATGTACGACAGCACCGACCGCATGCAAACCAGGTACTCCGATGTGGCCGGCGCCGAAGAAGCAAAAATGGAGCTGCGCGAGGTGGTCGATTTTCTCAGCCACCCCGAAAAGTATCAGAGACTAGGCGGCCGCACCCCGAAAGGTGTCCTTCTCGTCGGTCCGCCCGGCACCGGCAAAACTCTTCTGGCAAAAGCCGTAGCCGGCGAAGCGGCCGTGCCATTTTTCTCCATCTCAGGATCGGAGTTCGTCGAAATGTTCGTGGGCGTCGGAGCCTCTCGCGTTCGCGATCTCTTTCAAGAGGCCAAAAGGCGCGCTCCAAGCATCATATTTATTGACGAACTGGATGCCATTGGAAAAAGCCGTGGAGGACCGCAGTCCGTTCCGACCAACGAGGAGCGCGAGCAAACACTGAATCAACTCCTCGTGGAAATGGACGGGTTCGATACCGCGAAGGCCGTGATCATCATGGCTGCGACCAACCGGCCCGAGGTGCTGGACCGCGCATTGCTCCGCCCGGGACGCTTCGACCGCCAGGTGGTCTTGGACCGGCCCGATCTGAAGGAGCGCGAGGCCATCCTTCGCGTTCACGCTCGGAAATTAAAAATCGGCGCGGATGTTGACTTGAAGTTCGTAGCAGCTGAAACTCCAGGAATGGTCGGCGCGGACTTGGCGAACATAGTCAACGAAGCAGCGCTCAATGCCGCGCGTCGCGACGCCGAGCAGATCGAAAATCGCGATTTCGAACAAGCCGTCGATCGAGTGACGATGGGTTTTGAGAAAAAAGGCCGGCTCATCAGCCCGGACGAAAAAGAGCGTGTTGCCTACCACGAGGTTGGTCACACCCTGGTTGCGCTGACCGTGCCGAATGCCGACCCCGTGCGCCGCGTCTCTATCGTGCCGCGCTCGATCGGTTCATTGGGACACACATTGCAACTGCCCGAACATGATCGCTACTTGCTTACCGAGCCAGAACTCGAAGACCGTATCTCGGTTCTCCTCGGCGGACGCGTCGCGGAAGACATCATCTACAACGGGATCGTTTCCACGGGCGCAAACGACGATCTTGAGCGCGCCACCATGCTCTCCCGCGAAATGTCCACCCATTACGGCATGGGCAAGCACCTCGGAAGCGTTACGTACGGCATATCTCATCAATCGCAATTCCTCAAAATGCCGTATGCGATGGAGGAAAAAAACTACAGCGAACGAACCGCCGAAGCCATCGACGCCGAGGTTCGCGAGAGGATCGACGGGCTTTACGATCGCGTCAAAAAGATTCTCAAGCAACGCCGCGCCGACTTGGACGTCATCTCTTCGGCGCTGATGCGGCAAGAAACTCTGGAAGCGGGAGAAATTCAGAAATTATTAGCGACAGCACATCAACAGCAAGCGGACGTACCGCCGCAGCACGAAGTCAGCTCCACGCAAGCGTAAATCTCGTGTTACGATCCGGCGCGCCCTTTTTGAACAAAGGCGCGTTGGACGAAAGCGAGCACCAAGCTTGATCTCATGGGCCGCACTTTTTCTTCTGGCGTTCGGCTGGCATTCCCAGAAACCGCCCGACGCGCAGACCATCATTCAGCGCTCGGTCCAGGCCAACCGAATCGATTGGGACGCGTTCCCAAAATACGAATTCGACGAGACCGATTACTCGCCCGGTGGCCACAGCCGTACCTATCACACCACGATGATCTTCGGCTCGCCCTACCAACGCTTGATCCGCGTGGACGGAAAGGCGCTCTCGCCATTGCAAGACTCTGTTGAAGAAAAAAAACTTCAACTGGCGATCGAAATACGACGAAACGAATCCACAGAGCAGCGCTCGAAACGCGTTGAAAGTTACCAGCAGGGTCGAGCACGGGATCACCTGCTAATGACTCAGTTGACGATCGCGTTCAACTTCAAGCTTCTCGGAGAGCAGAAGCTCGGTCCTTACAAAGTTTATGTTCTGAGAGCGAAAATCCGTCCGGGATACATCCCTCCCAATCGCGAGGCGGAGGTCTTGACCGGGATGGAAGGCGAGCTATGGATCGACGAGCAGACGTTTCAATGGGTGAAGGTTGAAGCGCACGTCATCCAACCGGTCACCATCGAGGGATTTTTGGCGCGCGTCGAGCCCGGCACCCGCTTCGAACTCGAAAAAGCTCCGGTTGGCAATGGCGTCTGGGAGCGAAAATACTTCTCCATGCATTCGCGCGCCAAGATTCTGTTCCTCTTCTCTCACAATGGCCAGGAACAAGAATCATTTTCCAATTACCGTTTGAAAGACCATCCGTCCGCGCGGGACCGCTGACGCGCTGCGCGCCAGAGTTTAATCGCCGGCACGTGAATTCGATAGTCGCGGCGCGACCGCCGTCGCCGGCGGAACGATACTGGTTGCCTGCGACGCGACGATCAGCCATTTCCCTCTGCGCTTCTCTTCCACGCGAGTAAATATTCCGCGCCTTGGCGGCCGCGTCGACCCGTCCGGATTCCGCTCGCCGCTGGTGCTGAAATATACGTGCACAACAGCGATGGAGGGCGAAAGAAAGCGGACCTGCACCTGCTCGGTATGCCACACGCTCTCTTTCACCTTCCCGGAATGCAGTGATTCCAGGCTCTTACTAAACGCCTCGCCGCCCGCGAACCACTGCCCCGCCAGATTCACCCAATCCGCGTCCGGCAAGCCCAGCCGCACCATCGCCGCGATATTGTGGTGATTCCACGCCGCCTCCCATTGCGCCTCGATGCCCCGAATCGCTTGCACGTCCGCCGGGCCGCCGCCCTGCGCTTGTGCCGCAGCAGGCAACCCAATAAGTAAAAACATCAGAATCGCGATTTGGAGTCGGGCGATTTGGAATGGCATGACACGTCTCCTTGAAAACTGCGCTTACTTTGGAACTCGCTTCGCAAACCGGATGCGAAACGTATCTCCGTCCTTCAGCAGCAACGCGGCAGACGGGAAGACCAACATTCCGCGCCCGAAGCAAGTCCGCAGCCTGAAGAGTTCCACCTTGCTCCACGCACCGCCGATCTGCACTTCCGCGTCGGATCCCGAATTTTCTTTCACCAACGCCGCCAGGCGGGGCTGATCCTGCTTCTGCTGCTGACGGAAAATCACCAACAGGGCGGCTGGCTTCGCGCTGGCGTGCGCTTCCACCACGCGGCATTGCACGGTGTTGGATTCCGGTGCGGGATTTGGATGCGAAGAACTCTGATTCGCTGCAGGCGACGATACTGCAAACGCGACTGCAAAAACCAAAACCGCTACTCGAACGTTTAGAAACATGGGGTACCTCCTTTTAGGTGGGCCGATTGTCGTCAGGAGGACCGCGCTAGTCAAGTAGCGCGTCGGCCGCGGCGGCGAGATGCGGCACCGCAACGCGGGCTGAGAAAAGCCCGTTCAAGCAAAAGGTCGATCACACGCCCAAGTCGCCGCTGCCGCGCATCGAGAGATTTTGCCGAATCGAAATATTCGATGATGTGCCGGCGGTGCGCGGGCGTGAGCGCGTCGAATGCTTTGCGCGCTTTTGGAAACGCCTTTAGCCCTTTCCGAAAATCGGGCGGCACAGGCAAATCGCGTGAAGTTAGGTCCAGCCGCAGTTCGACGCTCACCAAGTCGCCCGCGTCTGCCTTCGCCACTTTTCGCAGCGCCGTGTTTATCTGGATGCGAAATCGCCCGCCGCCAGCGGGAACCAGCGTCACGCGCGCACTCCTTTCATTGATGATCGCCACTACCGGAATATATTTCGGCTTCTCCGCCCTGCGCTTCGTAGTGCCGTTTCCATTTCTTCGCCGCGCTTTGCTCTTGCGCGCCTTCGCCAATTCTCTCATCGGGGCCGCGGATATATCTTTCGGCACGTCAACGTGCCTCATCATCCAAATTTTGTAAATCGTGGCTAGGAAACGATGGGGCACAAGACGCGCGGACAGTGTGATTAGATAAGCCTACGCTGGCAGAAATATATTAACTTCAAATAGGCGACACACTGATGAAAACAGTATTCCGGGGAGGCCGATTGTGAAGCGACGTGCCGATTTGATCTGGGCTCTGGCGGAAGGGAGTCTGATGCTAGCGATGGCTGCAATCAGTTGGGCGACGAGGCAGCCGCTCATCTTCGCCAGCCTCGGTCCCACTGCTTACGAGTTGGTCGAACAGCCACAACTGCGGAGCGCCAGAACCTACAACATCATTGTTGGGCACTTAGCCGGATTAGGCTCCGGCTTCCTTTCGATATACCTGTTCAACGCGTGGAACTCGCCGGCGGTGTCGTCGGCAGGAGTTTTGACCACGAATCGTCTGTGGGTGGTGGCGGTGGCAGCCGCGCTGACCACCGTGGTCACTCTGATGCTCCGTGCCGCCCAACCCGCAGCCTTAGCCACCACGCTGCTTGTCGCACTGGGTCTAATGCAAACGCGCCGGGATGCGATTGCGATTATCGCTGGGGTGATCATCATGGCCGCCATCGGAGTACCGCTGCGCCGCCTTCGTCTGAAGATTTTGGAAATGCGCTCAATGGCCACCACGCCGACTCCGGGATGAAACGCTGGAGGTTATAAGTTAGGGCACGACTGGACCTTGCCGCTAATGGCTCCCGACAATCGCGCTGTATCGTGGATACATTCATCGCGATTCCATTTGTAAGGCATCCCTGAGGAGAAAAGAAATGACCACTGGTCCCGCGCCGGTTCTGAAGGCCACATCCGCGCAGGCTGAGACATTCGCGGGCGTCACGTACCACCTCGATGGCGAACTCGTGCCCGTTCTCACCGTCGAACTCACCGCCGTCCCCATCTATTTCGAGCACCATGTGCTGCTCTGGAAAGACACGCGTACGGGAATTGGCATCAAGCAGCTTGCTGGAGCCTTCAAACGCGTGCTTTCCGGCATGCCTGTCTTCATGACCGAAGCGCACGGGCCCGGCCGCATCGCGTTCAGCCGCGATGGCGTTGGACACGTATTTGCCATGCATCTGAATCAGGGACAATCGCTCGACGTCCGCGAGCACCAGTTTCTCGCTGCCACGGACCAACTCGACTATACCTTCGCACGCGTGAAAGGCGTCGCCAACATGCTGCTCGGCGGCACCGGATTTTTCGTCGACACGTTTACCGCGCATAAAAGCGATGGCGTCCTGTGGCTTCACGGCTACGGAAACGTATTCGAAGTTTTCTTGAACGTCGGCGAGCAAATTGATATTGAGCCCGGTGGATGGGTGTACAAAGATCGCAGCGTGCAGATGGAAACGCAGTTCCAAAAGCTCGCCACCGGCATGTTTGCCAGCGGCGGCCAAATCGTTTGGAATCGCTTCAGAGGCCCCGGCCGCGTCGGCCTTCAGTCTATGGCGCTCCTGGAAGCTGCGGCCGAATAAGGCCATTGTGAAGCTTCACAAGACCAATAAGAACGTCGCAAACAAAAAGGCCGCACTCGCGAATGGCGAATGCGGCCTTTGAACTTTAATCCTGGCGGCGACCTACGTTCCCGCGTCGTTTCCAACGCAGTATCATCGGCCCGGCGAGGCTTAACTTCCGTGTTCGGGATGGGAACGGGTGTGACCCTCGCGGTAAGACCACCAGGAAACTGGAAATCGAAACTCTCGCGATCCGTTCGATCATCGTATCGATGAATCGATGCATCGCTTGTGAGTTTCGATGAGCAACTGAAGGAAGTGGCGTAAACCGCTAATTTTGCTTGAGAATAGCGCGATGGGAAAGCGACTCACTCCACACGCAATCGCTTGGAAGCGAAAACGCGTTGGGTAAGTTTATGGTCAAGCCGAACGGCCGATTAGTACGGGTTAGCTACACGCATTGCTGCGCTTCCACCTCCCGCCTATCAAAGTCGTAGTCTTCGACTGGCCTTCTTAGGGGACCGCAGCCCCCTTGGGAAACCTTATCTTGAGGCGAGCTTCTCGCTTAGATGCTTTCAGCGATTATCTCTTCCAGACTTCGCTACCGAGCTATGCCACGGGCGTGACAACTCGATCACAAGAGGTCTGTTCATCCCGGTCCTCTCGTACTAGGGACAACTCCTCTCAAGTTTCCTGCGCCCACACCAGATAGGGACCGAACTGTCTCGCGACGTTCTGAACCCAGCTCACGTACCGCTTTAATAGGCGAACAGCCTAACCCTTGGGACCTTCTACAGCCCCAGGA